>DASXHD010000094.1:0-103050 GCA_036488725.1 Polyangiaceae bacterium
GGCCGTGCACGCCGCCGGGATCGTCCACCGAGATTTGAAGCCGAGCAACGTGCTCATCGAGCGTCCGCGCGACGATGGCGAGTCGCGCGTCGTCTTGACCGACTTCGGCGTCGCGCGGAGCACGCTCGAGGCCGCGAGCCAGCGCGCATCGATCGTCGGTACGCCGCGCTACATGGCGCCCGAGCAAGCGAGCGGCATGGTCGCCGGGCCGCGCGCGGACGTTTGGTCACTGGGCGTCGTGCTCGGCGAGATGCACGCGGGCGACGCGCGATGGGGCGCGGTCGTGACGCGCTGCCGCGCCGTGGACCCCGAGGCGCGTCCGTCGGTCGACGAGGTCGCGCGCGATCTTCGAGCCATCAGCCAGGTCAGCTCGCAGCGGAGGTCCATCGTCGTCGTGCCGTTTCGCGTCGTCGGGCGGGCGACCGACGGCGGCCTCGGCGAAGTCGTCGCCGACGAGCTCACCGACGTGCTCTGCACGATCCGCGAGCTTCGCGTGGTCGCGAGCGGCGCGGCGAGTCGCCTGCGCGGCGAGCGCGATCCCGAGCACGTGCACCGCGCCCTCGCGGTCGACGCGATGATCGACGGCACGATTCAAATCGACGGCGAGCGCGTCTGCATCACCGCGCGCCTCATCGACACGCCGAGCGGCGCGCAGCGCTGGCGAGAGCGCTTCGACGGGAACCTGTCGGATCTGTTTTCATTCGAGAACACCATCGCCAAGCGCGTCGCCGAGCAGCTCCGTCTGCGCGTGACCGTGCTCGCGTTCGACGAGGGCGTGCCGGCCGAGGCGATGCGCGCGTACCTCGACGGGGCCTCGTTCAAAGAAGGGCCGATGCGCACCGAGACGGCGCTCGGGCTGCTCGAGCGAGCGGTCGCGCTTCATCCGCGTTTCGCGCCGGCGCTCTCGGGTCTCGCGCTGCGCTCGCTCACGGCGTGGTACATGCCGTTCGTCCCGACGCCCGACGACTGGGAATCGCGATGCGCCGAGCGCGTCGCGCGCGCGAAGGACGCCGCGGGCTCGCTCGCCGAGACGCACGTCGCCGACGCCGTGTTTCGACTCGAGCACGGCGAGGTCCGCGAGGCCGAGCTCGCGCTCGGCCGGGCGCTCGAGCTCTCGCCGACGTGTGTCGACGCGCTCGTCGTGCTCGGCGATCTCGAGTGTCAAACGGGTCGCACCGCGGCAGGCATCGCGCACGCGCGGCTCGCGGTCGATCTCGATCCGGGCGCCGTGATGCCGGCGGTCACGCTCGCGCGCGAAGAGGCGCTCTCGGGTCGGCTCGAAGCGTGCCTCGCGCTGCTCGATGCGATCGGCGGCGACGACGGGTGGTCGCCACCGCCCTATCTCTTGCGCGTGCGCGCCGCCTCGTGGCACGGCGCGCGCGACGAAGTGCGCGGATGGATCGCGCGCGGCGCCGGCATGTCGGACGCGTCAGGACGATTTCCTTACGGCGAGATGGTCGCGCACGCGTTTCTCGGCGAGGCCGACGCGGACGCGATGCGCGCGCTCGTCGACGGGCTGCTCGCCGCCGGAAAGAGCCCGCGCTTTCGCGCCGAGACCCTCCGCGTCGCGGCCGAGATGAGCGCGGCCAACGGTCGCCGCGGCGAAGCGCTCGAACGTCTCGGCGCGCTCGGCGACCTGCCGGCGTTCGTCGACGTGAGCTGGCTCGAGCGCTGCCCGGCGCTGCGGCCGCTCACCGGCGAGCGAGCGTTCGCCGACGTGCTCGCCGCCGCACGCGCGCGGGCACAAGCCGGCCGCTGACGTGGACAGTCCACGACATCGTCCCCCGCCCGCGCACCGAACCGCGTAAAAGCCGCCACTTTCGCGAGGCACGCGGGTTGCTCTGCCAAGCAGCATGCACAAATTCATCGCCTGCGTCCTCGCCGCTTCCACACTCTTCGCGGTCGCTTGCTCGCAACATGATCTCTCGCCCATCAAAGGCCCGGACGGCCAAGAGTGGGTCGCGATCTCGTGCAAGGACAGCGCGCGCGAGTGCTGGCGCGCGGCGGGAGACTTTTGTCCGGGCGGCTGGGAAACGGCCGATGAGGTCCAGTCGCGAACGCACGGGTTTTTGATTTTCGGTCACCACGTGCGAAACGAAATGCTCGTGCGCTGCAAAGCTCCCGGGCCCGAGGTCGCGCGCGCGGCCTCGCCGTCCGCGCAGTGAGCGACGACGCATCACTGGCAAGACCAGTGCGGCTCGGTCGCGGTGCAGGTCGTTCCGCTCGGGCAGTCGTAGTCGGAGTGGCAAGCGCGGATGCAGTAATGGTCCGCGCTGCCGCAGACGTCCTCCGTGCCCGATGCGCCGCCGTTGCAGTCGTCGTCGCTCGAGCACGCGACGACGTTCGGCGCCGCCGACTGCGACAAGTGATAGACGCGGTACGTCGAGTAGCCGCCGCCGAGGATGTCGCCGAGCGGAAGATGATGGTGGGCATTGTTGTGGCAATCGACGGCGATGCTGTTTTCGCTCCCGCCGCCGACGGCGACGATGCAGACGTGGCCGCAGTTGTTCTCGTCGGCGTCGTCGTCGCAAAAGCCGTCGCCGGTGCCGTCGCTGTAGACGACGACGTCTCCCGCTTTGGCCGACGGCCAATCGCCGGCGGTGTGCTCTTCGTAGGGCACGCCGGCGAGCGCGTCGACGAGCGTCGGCACGTACGTGATGACGCCGATGCCGAGGTGCCCGGCCGAGAGCGAGCGCGTGGTGAACTCGGCGCAGAGGCCTTGGCCGTCGTCCCAATGCGCGTCGGCATAGGCGACCGCGGCCGACGGACCGTACGACGAGGTCTGGAGCGTGCTCGACGCGGACGTGCCTTCGGTGGACGCCGAGCAACCGACCAACGCGAGCGCGATGAGGGAGAGCTTCATGTTCATGCCCCCGTCCCTTCGCAAGATGCTCGCCACGGGGGCATCGACGATCCACCACAAAAAAAGCTGCGCGAAGGCGATTAATTCGGCGATTAAGGCGAGCCAGGGGGGCGGTACACTCGATATCCGGCGATGCGTGGGCAACCCGTCACGAGCTTTCACGGGCGGCGCGCGGAAATCGAAACCGTCGCGGGCCTGCTCGAGCGCGCGCGGCTCGTCACGCTGACGGGCACGCCGGGCATCGGGAAGACGCGGCTCGCGCTGCGCGTCGCGGCGGGTTCGTCGGCCGAGGTGGTGTTCTGCGATTTGTCCGGTGCCACTGCCGCCGCGGACGTCGATCGCGCGATCGCCTCGGCGCTCGGAATCGGGCCGGCGCGCACCGAGGACGCCGCCGCGATTCCGGACCGGCTGCGCGCGCTCGGGCGCGCGTGCGTCGTGCTCGATCATTGCGAAGAGGTCGCCGAGCCGGTCGCGCGTGCGCTCGAAGCTTGGCTCGCGGTCGCGGAAGAAGCGCGGTTCCTCGCGACGTCGCGCGCGCTGCTTCGCGTTCCGGGGGAGCAGGCGTACGAGGTACCGCCTCTCTCGGCGGACGAAGCGTGCGCGCTCTTCGTCGATCGAGCGCGGCTCGCACGCCACGACTTCGATGCGGCCGAGACGACGACCATCGCCGCCATCGCGCGAAAGCTCGACGGCATTCCGCTCGCGATCGAGCTGGCCGCGGCGCGGATGGGCGTGATGAGCGCGACGACGCTTCTCGGCAAGCTCGACGACGCGCTCGGCGTGCTCGACCGGACCGACCGTGAGCAGACGTTGCGGCGAGCGCTCGAGGCGCTCTGCGCGATGCTCTCGACGCGCGAGCGGCACGCCCTCGTCGGGCTCGCCGTATTTCGCGGCGGATTCGGCGTCGACGCCGCTTGCGAAGCGCTCGGGTCGCCGAGCGGCGCGGACATGGTCCAATCGCTTCGCGAGCGATCGCTCGTGCATCGCGTCGAAGGCGAGCGGTTCGCGCTTTACGAGATCGTGCGGCAGTTCGCGCTCGGACACCTCGCGTCGGGCGAGGCGCGCGCTGAAGCTGAGGCGGCGCACGAAAGGATCTTCGTCGCGCGCGCCGAACGCTGGGTCGCGCCCGGACCCGGTCGATTGAGTCGCGCCGGCCTCGCTGCGCTCGAGGTCGATTTCGAGAACGTGCGCGCCGTCTACGAGCGGCGGCCGTCTCTCGCGATCGCGCTCGCGTGGCACTCGCTCCTTTACGCGCGCGGCGAAATCACGCGCGCGCGGGAGGTGCTCGATCGCGCGCTCGCCGCCAGCAGCGAGGACGGCGCGCTCGTCGGACTCGCGCTCGCGTTTCGCGTGCTCCACCAGCGCACGCGCACGACGGCGCTCGAGGCCGCGCGCGCGCGCGCCGACGTTCAACGCGCACGTTCGATCGCGGCCGCGTCGGACGACGCGATGCTCGAGGCGCTCGCCGTCTGCGCGCTCGGATACGTCGCGGTGCAATCGGGCGACGACGAGGCCATCGGGCGCCTCCTGCCCGAGGCCATCGCGATGCAGCACGCCGCCGGCGACGACGACGGCGAGATGCGCACGCATCGTTTGATCGGCACCGTGCGCGCGAACCAAGGGCGCACCGCGGAGGCGATGCGACATTTCGAAACCGCGCTCGAGCTCGCGCGGCGCGTCGACCCATCGAGCGTTGCGGTCTACAGCGGCATGATCGGATGCATACATCTCGGCGCGGGACATTTGGCGGAGGCCGAGCGTGCGCTGCGCGAGGCGGCGGATCGTGTCGAGCTCGAAGAGCACCTCGAAGGCGCGCATTTTTCGGCCTATTTGGCCGTCGCGCTACAAGAGCTCGGTCGCTTCGACGAAGCCGAGCAGCGCTATGCGGCGGCGGCTCGCACGTCGCGGCGACAAGGCGACACGCGCCAGCTGCCGATCACGCTTCATTATTGGGCGACGCTCGCGCACGAGACCGGCGATCTCGAAACTGCGATCGCGCGCTACCGCGAGGCGGCATCGTTTCAAGCGGGAGGCATGCGCGAGATGGCCGCGTGCACGCACGGCGCGCTCGCCGCAGCGCTCGCCGCGCTCGGGCGAACGCGCGACGCGAAGGCCGAGCTCGCCGAAGCGACGCACGCGTGCCGCGAGCTCGGCGGACCGTGGAAGGACGTCGCGCTCGTGCATGGCGGGCACATCGCGCTCGCCGAATCGGAGGAGCCAGCGACCGCCGAGCGCCTCGGCGCGATGCTCGCTTCGATCGCCTCGCCGCCGAACGAAGACTTGCGCTTCGCCATCCGCTTGCTGCGGAGACGTCTCGCGTCGGTCGCATGCGGGCTCATCGTCGGTCCGCACGCCACGTGGTTCCAAGTGCGGACGCGGGCGCGCGTCTCGCTCGAGCGACGCAAAGTGCTGCGCGCGCTCCTCGAGGCGCTCGCGACGCACGCGTCGATGTCGTCGGACGCGCTCGCGGCGGAGGTCTGGCCGAACGAGCGCATGTCGCGCAGCGCCGGCCGTAACCGCGTTCACGTCGCCATCGCGCAGCTTCGCGCGCTCGGCCTCGACGATCTCATCGAGCACGACGCGGGACTCTACCGACTCGCGCCCGGCTTCCGTCTCGAGCCCGGCTGAGCGCGCCGCTACGCAGCGAAATGAAATGCTCGCGAACGACGAACGCGGCCGCGCGTGAACGAAAGCTGACGGCGCGCTACGAAACAGCGGGCTTTCCGACGCCGCCCCGCGTGGCGCGCACTTTGCTCAGCCGTGCGGCATGCGTCGCATCCTTTCGCTCTTCGCGCTTCTCGTCGCGTGTGCACCACCGGATCACGAGGTCACGCTCGCGGAGCTCGCGCCGACCGTCGACGTCGCGGTCGAAGTCGGGCCCGACAACGCCACCATCACACTCCTGCCGCGCAGCGGATCGTTCGCTCCCACGCAGTGTCCCGCGCTGCACGACGTGTCGGTGACGTTCGCCGGGCTGCCGTTCGACCCGAGCCACTCGAGCTCCGGCGGCAGCTACGTCGCCGTCGATCCGACGAGCGGCGTCGCCAGTGCCGTCTGTCAGGTTCCGCAATGGATCGTTCCGTTGGCCGGGCATACGTTCGATCCGAGCGCTCCGACGCCCATCGTCATCACCGACGGCACCGCGACCGTCGAAGTCGACGCGCACGACGTCTTTGCGACCCCGAGCTTCCACGTCGCGACGCCCGACGGCATGCTGCACGCCGGCGCGAGCGGCGCGGTCGTCGTGTCTCCGGCGGTTCTACTCGGCGGCGACGCGGCTTGCGTGTTCACGCCGAATGGTCAAACCGTCGATTACGATTTCATCGACGGCACGGCGTCGAACGCGACCATCACGCTCGACGTTCCGGCCGACAGCCCGCTCGGCCCCGGTGAGCTCGATTGCCAATTGTCGGCGAACGCGCCCATCGACCACTGCGACGGCGCGAATTCGTGCAGCGTCACGTTGAACCGCTACGTGCAAGTCGCGTTCGACGCGACCATCGTCTCGCCGTGATCCCCGGCTGAGCTGCGGCGGCCCGAGGGAAGCAAACCGCGCCCGCGCGCGTACCTTGACGTGCGTACAGCCGCAGGCTTTCCTCGGAAGGCTTCGGCGCGCCCAACATGCACGGCCTCGAATTCTTGAACCCCAAGGGGCTGTGGCTTCTGACGGCGATCGTCCCGCTCGTCGTTCTCTACATCCTCAAAATCAAGCGCGAGCGCCTCAAGATCCCTTCGACGTGGCTCTGGGCGGCGGCGCGGCGCGATCTCCTCGCGAAGCATCCGTTCAAGAAGCTCGTTCCGGAGATCCCGCTGCTCCTCCAGCTCTTGGCGCTCATCGGGCTGTCGCTCGCGCTCGCGCGGCCGGCGCTGCGTGGCGGAAGGCTCACGGGCGATCACATCGCGATCGTGATCGACACGAGCGCGTCGATGGGGACGAGCGCGACCGGCCCCGACGGCAAGAAGACGACGCGCATGGCGCTCGCGATCGAGTCGGCGAAAAACGCGATCGACAACATGCAGCCGGGCGCCGACGCGATCGTCATCGAGGGCGCGCGCGAGGCCCGCATCGTCTCGCCGCTCGACCGCGACGCGCGCCGTTTGAAAGCGTCGCTCGCGAGCGTCGGCGTGCGCGAGGTCGAAGGCGATCTCTCCGCCGCGATCGGCCTCGCCGCCGATCGCGTGCGCTCGCTCGGCGGAAAGCGCCGCGTCCTTCTCATCACCGACGGCGCCCTCGCGACCGAAGCGCCGCTCGCCGCGTCGGGCATGGATCTTCAAGTCGTGACGGTCGGACAGCCGGCCGACAACGTCGGCATCATCCGCATCGACGTTCGCGCGGGCGTCGACCCGGTCACCAAGCACGACCAAGTTCAAGCGTTCGGCATGCTGAAGAACTACGGCAAGGCCGCGCGCGAGGCGTACGTGACCGTCACCGTCGAAGGGAAAAAAGATCCTTCGGCGTCGCGACGCATCCTCGTGAAGCCCGGCGAAAAAGAAGCCGTCGTCCTCGCGTTCGAGCCCGACGCGCTCGAGTTCGGCAAAGGGCTCGTGATGCAAGTGTCGCCCGGCGACGCGCTGCCGCTCGACGACGTCGCGTACGGACGCGTTCCGAAATCGCGCAAAATGCCGGTCGTCCACGCGTCGAGCAGCTACTCGTGGATCGGGCGCGCGCTCGAGGCCGATCCGGATCTCGACGTGCAGCAGCTGACGCCCGACCAAGTCGGCAAAGTGAACGTCGACCCCGACGCGCTCGTCATCGTCGAAGGCGGGTGCCCCGAGAATCCGCCGGGGCTCGACGTGCTCGTCGTGAATCCGCCGCTGGGGACATGCCTCGGCGTCGACGTCGGGGCGCCGGTCGATCAGCCGCAAATCACGTCGTGGGAGCAAGGCGACGCGCGTTTGCGATTTCTCACGTTCGACGGCGTGCACGTCGCGAAGGCGACGCCGCTGAAGACGCCGGGCCAAGCTTCGCTGCTCCGCGCGGGCACGATCTCGCTCGTGGCGGACGCGTCGTCGCCCGGGCGCACGGCGACGGTCGTCGGGTTCGACGTCGGCGACAGCGATTGGCCGCTCAAGGCTTCGTTCGTTCTCTTCGTTCGCAACATCGTCGAGATGGCGCGTTTGCATCGCAGCCAAGGCACGACCGGCCCGGCGCGCACCGGCGACGCGCTGCGCGTCGCGGTCCCGCTCGACGTGAAAAAAGTGATCGCCGAGGGCCCCGGCATGAAAGAGCACGAGGTCGCCGCGAAGGGCGGCTTCGCGATCATTCCTTCGGCCGATCGCGCGGGCCTCTATCGCATGCGCTGGACCGAGCCGCATTACGGCGATGCGGTCGTCGTCGCGAATCTCGCGAGCGAGCGTGAGAGCGACGTGAATCCGCGACCGGTGCTCATCGATCAAAACGGCGGCGCGGTCGCGGCGACCGCGCGCGTGCCGGACGCGCATCACGAGTGGGGGCTTTGGCTCGCGCTCCTCGCGACGGCGCTCATCGCGGCCGATGTCTGGTGGATGACGCGCAAGCGTCGCGAAGTCTCGCTCGAGAGTCTCGCTGCGGGGCGCAAAGCATGACGCGCGAGATCATGACCGCGTACATCGCGCGCTTCTGGATGCTCGCGGCCGCGGTGTTCTTCCTCGCGCTGAGCGTGCGTCTCGCCCGCGGCATTCGCGCGCGAAAAGGCCGGTATTTCGGCACGATCCTGCTCGGCGTCGCTGCCGTCGCGCCGCTCGTTTACCAAGGGCTCGTCCAAGCGCAGCTCATTCACGAGACGTACATTCGCTTCGGACATCCGATGGCCGTCGTGGCCGTCGCGGCGATCGCGCTCTTTCTCGCGTGGCGACTCTCGCTTCTTCCCGCGCGCATCACGCGAGCGCGCCGCTCGCTCATCGTCCTCTTCACGTCGCTCGCGGGTCTCGCCGCGGCGCTCGCGATCACCGAGCCCGAGCTCGGTCGCCCGCTCGATCGCATGACCATCATCATGATGATCGACCGTTCGCGCTCGGTGGACCTCGTGCCCATGGCCGACGCGCGCGTCGCGTCCGAGCTTCGCCTCGCCGAAAAAGGAATGCACGACGACGATCGCATCGGCACGGTCGCGTTCGCGTCGGAGGCGCTCGTCGAAGATCCGCCGCGCCCGAAGAGCGATTTGCCGCCGCCGCAGCGCGTTCAGCTCGGACGCGACGGCACCAACCTCGAAGCCGCGGTTCGACGCGCGCTCGCCGAGCTCCCGGCCGACACGGCGTCGCGTCTCGTTTTGATCAGCGACGGCGTTCAAACGCGCGGCGACATTCTCTCCGCTGCAGCCGCGGCGGTCGCGGCCGACGTCCCGATCGACGTCGTGCCGCTCGATCAAAAAACGTTCGACGACGTCCGCGTCGTCTCGGTTCGCGCGCCGTCGCACGCCGACGAGGGCGAGGCGCTCGATCTTCGCGTCGTCACCGCGAGCACCAAAGAGGCCGACCTCGAGGTGCGCATCAAACGCGACGGCGACGTCATCCAAACGGGCAAAATTCACGTCGCCGCGGGCGAGGACGTTCAGCGCCTGCGCGAACGCGCGACCGAGCCCGGCCTTCATCGCTACGACGTCGAGGTCACGTCGATCGACCCGGCGAAAGACGGCTCGGCCGAGGACAACACCGGCTCGACGTTCGTGCGCGTGCGCGGACCTGCGCTCGCGCTCATTCTCGAAGGCGATCCCGGGCGCGGCGCGCCGATGGCCGCTGCGCTCGAAGCAAACGGCTTTCGCACGCAGCAGCGCGGCGCGACCGGCGTCCCGGCCGACATCGGCCAGCTCGCGGGCTACGACCTCGTCGTACTCAGCGACATCGCCGCGAAAGATCTCTCGACGACGCAAATCGACGCCATCGCGAGCTACACGCGCGATCTCGGCGGTGGCCTCGTCTTGATGGGCGGCGATCGCTCGATGGGCCCCGGCGGCTACGCGCGCACGCCGATCGAAGAAGTGTCGCCCGTCGCGTTCGATCTCAAAGAAGAGAAGCGCCGCGCGTCGCTCGCCGAGGTGATCGCGATCGACTACTCGGGCTCGATGGGCATGGTCGTGAGCGGCCAGACGAAGCTCGCGCTCGCCAACGAGGCAGCCGCGCGCTCGGCGTCGCTCCTCGGCAAAGGCGATCGGCTCGGCGTCGAGCACGTCGACACGGTCGTCTCGTGGACGATCCCGCTCGGCCCCGTCGTCGACGTGAACGCCATCGGCGGGAAGATTCGCGCCGTCGGCGTCGGCGGCGGCGGCATCTACACCGACATCGCGCTCGAAGCGGGTTACGCGGCGCTCGAAAAAGAGACCGTCAACTTGAAGCACTTGCTCCTCTTCGCCGACGGCGACGACGCGGAGCAAATCGCCGGTTGCCGTGCGCTCGTGACCGCAGCGGCGGCCAAAGGAATCACGACGAGCGTCATCTCGCTCGGCCACGGCAAAGACTCCGCGGAGCTCGAGGTCTTGAGCCGACTCGGGAGCGGCCGCTTCTATTTGATTGACGACGCAACCAAATTACCGGCGGTTTTCACGCAGGAAACGATCCTCGCCGCCAAGAGCTCGATCAAAGAAGAGCCCTTCAAAGTGAGCGTCGGTGCGCCGTCGCCGGAGACGCACAACGTCGATTTCAAAGAAGCGCCGCAGCTCCAAGGTTACGTCGTGTCGATTCCCAAGCCGCGCGCGACCGTCGCGCTCTCGGGGCCGGAGAAAGATCCGATCCTCGCGTCGTGGTCGGTCGGCATCGGGCGCTCGGCGGCGTTCACGAGCGACTTCAAAGATCGCTGGGGCGCGGCGTGGACGAAGTGGCCGGGCGGGGTGAAGCTGATGGGCCAGCTCGGACGCGACACCGCGCGCAAAGCCGACGACCCACGCGTTCGGCTCGAGAGCGACGCGACCGGCGGCGAGCTCCACGTGCGCGCCGACGTCGTCGGCGACGACGGACGCTCGCAGACGTTCCGCCGCCTCAGCGTGCACGTCGCCGGGCCGGACGGATTTTCGCGCGACGTGTCGCTCGAGGCGACCGGCGCCGGACGTTACGGCGCGTCGGTGCCGCTCTCGCGGCCCGGAGTGTACGTCGCGACCGCGAAAGACGAAGCGAGCGGCGAGGCCGTCGGCACGACGGGCGCGGTCCTCGGCGCGGGCGAAGAGCTCCGCCCGACGGGCAGCGATCGCATTCTCTTGAATCGCGTGGCGACGATGACGGGCGGCAAAGTGCGCGACACGCTCGCGGGGCTCTACGACGATCGCGCCGCGCGGCGCTTCGCGTACAAGCCGCTCTTGCCGCTGCTCTCGCTGGTCGCGGCGTGCGCGATGTTGCTCGGCGTCGCGTCGCGCCGGCTCGGCGTGCCCGGCTTCGTGAGCGCGGCGTTCGGCGCGCGTCGCGCGGCGTCGCGCGAGGCGGACAAGCGCGCGGCACTCGCGTTCGCCGAGGCGCGCGAGCGAGACCGCGCCGCGCGCGACGCCGCGAAGACGCAAAACGCACTCCTCGCGAAGAAGCGCAGAGCACCGCCGGCCGCGCCGCAAGCGGGAGGACCCGGCATCTTGGGCGCCGCGCCGCCGCCGCCCGCGGCGCAGAGACCGATCAACGCGCAGCCGCGCGCGAACGCACCGCGCTCGCCCGGCGCACAGCGCACGCCGCAGGTCAGCACCGCCGAGCGCCTCGCCCAACGACGTCGCGAAAAGAAGTGAGCACGATCCGCGCTTGACTCGGCGTCGCTCCGCGCGTTGCATATACGGATAGGGATATGAGGCGGGGCTGGTTCTTTGTCACGATCGCGATCGCTGCGAGCGCGGGCGCGCAAACGCCGCCGCCCAAGCTGTGGTCGCAGTTCACGACGACGTCGCCGCACGCGAGCGTCGCGAGCGCCGCGTGCGCGCTCGGGGCGAACGCGGTGCTCGACGGTCGCTCGATGCCAATCGCGCTCGACGCTTTCGACGACGCGTCGCAGATCTGCGCGAGCGCCCAGAGCGCACCGACCGCCGTCCACGGACGCGTGAAGATGACGACTGCGCAACCCGGCGTCGTGGTCGTCGAGCTCGACGTTCCGCCGGGCGGCAGCGAGCGCGCGACGAGCGATCTGCGCGTCGTCTTGCAAAACATGACCGCCGATCTCGCGCGCCGCACCGCGCCAGCGGCGCCACAGGGGCCTCCGCCGATGAGCTTCGGCGCAGAGGGCGCCGAGTGCCGTCGCGATCGCGATTGCGCCGGCGTGCCGTGCGTCGAGCACGTGTGCACCGCGTCGTTCCACGAGACGAAAGTCCCGAACACGCCGCTCGTCGTCGGGGGTTTTGCGACGGCAGGCGCCGGCTATTTCGTCCAGCTCCTGGTCGCGGTGGCGATCGCGAGCTCGGCGGGCGACCCGGGCACGTCGCGCGCGTGGCCGTTCATTCCCATCATCGGCCTCGAGGCCTTCTCGGGCTCGTACAAGGAAGCGGCCAACTGCGATTGCGACGCGGGCCGTGCCTTCGCGGTGATCGGCAGCGTGCTCGTCAGCTTGATCGAGGTCGCGGGCATCGTCATCGGCGTCGCCGGCGTCAGCACGCCGCGAACGAAGCTGATGCGCGGCAAAGTTTCGCTCCGCTTCGGACCGACGGGATTGGCTGGGAGCTTCTGATGACCAACCGTCGCTCCGGCCTCCACTGGGTGCGCGTCGTGTGCTTCGTCATGGTCACGCTTCCCAACTGCACGCGATGTTGCCCGGCCGGCTTCGGCAGCTGCAACTGCAGCTGGGCGTGGGAAGACTGTCCCGCGAACGGCGGCTGCGACTCGTGCGGCGGTAGCTCCGGGTCGGCCGAAACGCCCGGCGCTTTCGGATTCGAGGCTGGCTCGCAGTCGATGTCCGCGGCCGCGACGACCGACGACGATCGCGGCGGCACGCTCGCGTTCGTCAACGCAGATTCGAAGACGTTCCTCGTCGTGTCGCTCGGCTCGCAGAACGAAGTGCGGACGTACCGTCTCGAGGCCAACGCGCTCGATGACGATCCGCTCACCGTTCGACCCGCCGGCCTCTTTCCGTTCGACGGCGACAAACCCGGGCGCGTCGTGGCCGACGGCCGGGGCCACGCGATCGTCGCGTTGCGCGACATCGGCGCGATCGTCACGATCGATCCGCTCCTCGCGACCGCGACCGCGCCTCGCGCCGTTTGCCGCGATCCGAACGCGCTCGCCGCGCGAGGCGACGTGACCCGCGTCGCGTGCGGCTCGGGCGAGCTCGTCTCGATGCGCGACGGGACCGAGCTCGCGCGCGTGCACCTCGACGGCGAGCTCGGCGAAGTCGCGACCTCGGGCGACGGCGTGATCGCGGCCGCGGGCACGAAGCTCTTCGCCGTCGACCCGGACGGCGGCGTCACCCAACGGGATTCGTCCGGCATCGTGGGTGCGCTTCGCGCATCGGACGGCGACGTTCGCGCCGCCTTCGACGGCGACATCGGCACGCTCGCCGCCGACGGTTTTCACCCGCGTGCACACGCGGCTGCGAGCGTCACGGACTTGTTCGTCCACGGCGACGCGACCGCGTTCGTCGCCGACGACGAAGCCTGGCTTCGCGCGAGCGCAGACGCGGACGCCATCCCGGTCGCCGAAGGGCTCGTCGCGCGCGCCGTCGCGCTCGCCGACGTCGGGGGCGAGGTGACGCGACGCGTGCTCGTGCTCCGCACCGTGAAGCCGAGCATGCTCGTCTTCTTCACGGTCCCCGGCATTCCGTCCGCCGCGGCGATCGAACCGCTCGAGTGACCGCTCAGCGCATGAGGAACGCGAAGATCACGACACCGCCGCCCACGAGCATCAGCACGAGGGCGACGAGAATCGTCGGCAGGAGCCAATTCGTCTTCGCCGGCACCCCGGCGGCGCCCATCGCCGGCGCCATCGCGTACTGCTGCGCGCTCACCTGCGCGAAGGCCTGATCCATCCGCTGCCCATACGGCTGCTGCTGCGGCCACCCCTGCTGCTGCTGCTGCGGAGATGCGAACGGGTCGGCGGCGACTTCGACCGCGGCCGGCGCGCGCGGCGCGGACATGACCCGCTCCTTCGCTTCGGTGACTTGCTGCGCGAGCACCGCGGCGGGCGTCTTCGCCCACAGCCGGTGATCGCCCGTGAGCCCGTACGCCGCGCCGAACGCATCGGCGAGCGCGCCCACGCTCTTGGTGCGGATGTTCGGGTTCTTCGCGAGCGCCTCCTCCATCACGTCGTCCATCTTCGGCGGGATGTGGAACTTCGCCTTCGGCGCCGAGAGGCTCGGCGGGTCCGGATCTTTCGTGAGGATCGCGAGCAAAATCGAAGGCCCGTTGTTGCCGGGAAACGGCACCGACCCGCACATGCACTCGTACGCGATCGCCGCGAGCGCGAACACGTCGGCGCGCGCGTCGAGCGTCTCGAGCCCCTGCGCTTGCTCGGGCGCCATGTAATACGGCGAGCCGATCGTCGTGCCGAGCACGGTCAGCTTCTTCGCGTCTTTGTTTTTGTCTTTGACCGATCCGAAGTCGAGGATCTTCACGAGGTCGCCCTCGCGCGTGCCGCACAAGAACAAATTGTCCGGCTTCAAGTCGCGGTGAACGAACTGGCGCGCGTGCGCGCCGTCGAGGCCAATCGCGGTCTGCGAGAGCATGCGCACGATGCGCTCCGGCGGCAGAAACTTCTCGCGCTTGAGCACGACGCGGAGCTCCTCACCGTCGAGAAACTCCATGACGAGCAGCCAAACCTTCGCCGCTTCATCGCGCTGAAAGTCCGTGACGTGCACGATGTGATCGTGCGGCAGCTGGCTCGAAATCTCGTATTCGCGTTTGAAACGCTCGAGCGAGACCTCGTCCTGCGAGACGTCGTCGTGGAGGACTTTGACCGCGATGCGCGCGTCGTTCTGCTTGTCGATGCCTTCGTAGACGCGGCCCATGCCGCCGTCGGCGACGACGCGACGGATCTCGTAGCGACCGCACAGACGCGCGCCGACGCGCGGGTCCTCCGCCATCATCGGCGGGGGCGCCATGCTCGACGCGACCAGAGCGGTGCCGTCGGCCGGGCAAAACCCCGCGTCGTTCGGATAAACGCGCTGGCACTTCGGACAGCTCTTCACGAAATTGGGGTCCCCTGCCCTGTCGTCAGCTTACGTCTTTTCCGAAACCTCGGGCGCCTGACCCGCCGGCGGAACGTAATAGATGATGCGGTTGCACGACGGGCACTGCTCGAGCATCGGCTCGCGGCGCAGCCGGTGGAAGAGCTGCGGCGGCAGCGCCATGTTGCACGCCTTGCAGGTCCCCGTGGTCGTCTGCGCGATGCCGGTGCCGCGCTTCTGGCGAACCATCTCGTAGCGACGATAGACCTGCGGCGGGACCTTCTTGACCGCGGCTTCGCGCGCGGCCGCTTTTTCGGCGCGTCGCGTCTCCACCTCGGTCAGCTTGGACTGCACGCCGCCTTCGGTCGTACCGAGCTCGCCCGAGACGATCTTCGCTTCTTGGTCGGCGGCGTCGATTTGCTGGCGCGCGGCTTCGCCGTCGGTCGTGAGCTTGCCGACTTCGTCCTCGCGGTCGCGCACGAGCTTGCGGAGCTCCTCGAGCTCGCGCTGGGCCGCGTTGGCTTCGCGCTCGTTTCTCGCGCGGTTCATCTTCTCCCGCGAGTGCTCGAGCTGCTGCATCATCGTTCGCACTTCGATGACGTACTCGTTGCGCAGCTTGTCGATCGCCGTGAGCTGCGCGCGATCGTTCTTGAGCTTTTCTTCGAGCCCCGCGAGCTTCTTGCGGTGGGCGTCGAGAGCCGTTCGCTCCAGCTGCAAGTCGTCGCCGAGCGTTTTGAGCTCCGCGTCGATGACGGCGAGCTCTTCGAGGGCTTTAATCTGATCCGGAACGCTTGCGGTCAACTCACTCTCCTCGCCTCCGCTGAACCAGCAGACGGCTGCCTTCCCCGCCAAGTTAAGGTCGTGGGCCCACCTGGGTTCGAACCAGGAACGGCCCGGTTATGAGCCGGGGGCTCTGACCGATTGAGCTATGGGCCCGGTCAGCCGAAAATTCCCGGGGGTGCACGGTGACGCAAATTAGCCTAGGAACTCGCTCAAAGCAATCGACATGCCGAAAAAGTATACGTGTAAAATGCATCTATTTGCGGCACCGCAAAACGGAAAGCTCGGTTCCGGCCACCGGCGCGACCAGGACTTCGCCGTCGGGTAAGGCCGCCAGGGCGCGGGCGGCGTCGAGGGTCGGCTCGGGGCTGAGGGCTCCGTCGGCCGACGCGCGGCCGCGATCGGTCGCGTCGTCGAACAGCGCAAAATCGCCGGCCACGAAGGGGACGCCCCGGCCGACGTGATCGGCAAGGACGGTCGGCGCAGGCAGATCCGGACCCGAAATGTGAAGGACCAGGGCCGTTCCGCCTTGGCCGGGCTGGAGCTCGATGCCGTCGCGCGCGATGAGGTCGAGGGACGCGCCGCCGCGCGGCTCGACCGAGAAAAACGTGATGCGCCCCGCGTCGGGCGTCAGATGACGGAGCGGCGCGGTCGGCTCGAGGGCGTCGTCGAAAGCGAGCATCTCCATCCAAGCGTGATCGAGATCTTGGCCGGGGCCTTCGGCTTGGGGGGCCGCGTCGGACGGCGGAAGGGCGCGGTGCGCGATCCAAAACGCGAGGATGGTCGGCCCGAGCGCGACGAGGCGCGGCGTGTCGGCGTCGACGTCCTTCGGCGAGAGGCGCACGGCGGCGCCCGCTTTTCCGTTTCGAACGACGGTCGCGAAGATCGCCTCGCCTTCGTCGCTCGCCGCGTCCCACGCGATCGCGATCGATCCATCGGAGCGCGCGACCGCGTCGTACGCGAGCGACTCGTCGGCCGCCTCGGGCGGGAGCTCGACGATCGGCGTCGCCGGCGACGATGGATCGCGCAGCACGAGGTGACGCGGATGGCCTTCGTAGGCGAGCGCGAGCGCCTTCGAATCGCCCGTCACGATCGGCAGCGGGGGCGGCAGGTCCCCGGTCGCAGAAGAAGTCTCGACGAAACGCGCCGTGAGCCCGTCGACCTCGAGGAGCCCGTCGCGATCTCCGCGGCGAGCGCCCGCGACGACGCGCGATCCGATCGGCGCCGCGCGACCGATCTCGAGCGGCCCCGGAAGCGCGATCTTCGACACCGACTCGCAGCGGGGCTTTCCCTCGAGCGCGGCGGGCGCGGCGTCGCGATCTTTCGGCTCGTCGTCCGCCGTCGGCTTCGGCGCGGCGCACCAGGAGCACTGGGTCGTCGAGAGAAGAAAAAAAATTCCGAGCGCTCGCGTCATCGTTCTTGGGTCACACGAACCCGTCGACGACCTCGAGGGCGAGCTCGTAGCGCTCGAACGGCGGCATCACGTACGCGCCGGCGACTTCGCTCCGCACCTCGGCGAGCATCTCGCGCGCGATCGCGACGCCCTCTTTTCGCGCGGCCGGGCCGCTCCCGGCTTTGCGCATCCGCTCGCGCACCGCCTCGGGGACCTGCATGCCGGGCACTTCGTTGTGGAGGAACTCGGCGTTCCGATGACTCGCGAGCGGCAAGATTCCTACGAGCACCGGAAGACCGAGCGGCCGCGCGTCGTTCAAGAAACGCCGCAGCTGCGCCGGATCGTAAACGGGCTGCGTCATCACGAGCTCGGCGCCTGCGTCTTTTTTCTCGATGAGCCGTTTGAGCTCGCGATCGTAATTGAGCGCGGCCGGCTCGGCGCCCGTCGCGAGGACGAAGCGCGTGCCGTCGCCGATCGGTTTTCCCGACGGGTCGATGCCGTGGTTCAAGCGCGACGCGAGCTTGAGCAGGCCGATCGAGTCCATGTCGTAGACCGGCGTCGCGTCGGGGAAGTCGCCCATCTTCGGCGGGTCGCCGGTGATGATGACGAGGTTCCGAACGCCGAGCTCGTGCGACGCGAGCAAGTGCGCGAGCGACGCGAGCAGGTTTCGATCGCGCCCGCAGACGTGGAGGATGGTCTCCATCCCGAGCTCGCGCTGCACGCGCGCGGCCATCGCGAGATTTCCCATCCGCGCTTGCGCGCGCGCGCCGTCGGCGATGTTGATCACGTCGACGCCGCCGTCACGGAGCATCTTCGCCGCCGCGATTTGTTTCGCGAGGTCGAGCCCGACGGGCGGGTTCACCTCGACCGAGACGACGAACTTTTTCCCGAGCTTTTTTCCGAACGCGCTCCGCTCGGCGACCGCCGGCGGCCTGCTCGCGCCGGCCAAAATAGCGACCGGCACTTCGGAGTCGCGCTCGCGCGCTTCTTCGACCGTCGCGCCTTCGTTTCCGACCATGCGCGCCGCGGCGGAAATCCGCTTCACGTGCTCGGGCGTCGTGCCGCAGCAGCCGCCGACCATGCGCACGCCGAGCTTGAACATGCGGCGCGCGTAGATGCCGAAGTATTCGGGTGTCGACACGTAAACGAGCCGATCGTCGACCCGCCTGGGCAGACCGGCGTTCGGCACCGCCGAGACGGGCACGCCGAGCCCGAGCATCGGCTCGACCGCCGCGAGCACGTTCATCGGACCGTCGGAGCAGTTGACGCCGATGACGTCGGCGCCCCAATCGATCATTTTTTTGCCGATGTCGCCTGCGCTCGTCGCGTCGGCCATGCGGCCCGCTTCGTCGACCGACACGTGCGCGATGACCGGCACTTTTCCGCCCGACGCGTCGCGCGCCGCGCGAATCGCCAGGCGAAGCTCGCTGCTTTGCCGCATCGTCTCGACGACGAGCGCGTCGACTCCGCCGGCGACGAGCGCGTCGGCTTGCTCGCGAAACGCCGCTTCGACGCGCCGCAAGTCGGCGTCGAGCGCCTCGCCGAGAAAATATCCGCTTGGCCCCATCGCGCCCGCGACGAAGACTCGGCCGCTCGGTCCCGCCGCCTCGCGCGCGAGCTTCACGCCCGCCTGGTTGAGCTCGGCGACGCGATGCTGCAGGCCGTGCTTCTCGAGCCGCAACGCGTTCGCGCCGAACGTGTTGGTCTCGACGAGCTGCGCGCCCGCGCGGACGTAGTCGTCGTGGATCTTCCGCACGAGCTCGGGCCGCGAGACGCAGAGCTCCTCGAAACATGCAGAATACAATATTCCGCGCTCGTAGAGCTGCGTGCCCATCGCCCCGTCGATGACGAGGGTCCCTTCACGAAGGGCGTCGAGGAGCGCGGCCATGGGCCGGTTCGTTTAGCACGAATCAAAAGTTGGCGCCGAGCGTGAGGCCCGCGAAATGCGGCCCGATCGCGGGCGTCACGTGGAGCGCGGAGGCGCTCGCGGTCTTGGTGCCGCCGACGATGTAGAGCACGATGCCGGTGGCGAGGAGCGCCGCGCCTGCGATGCCCGCGCCCAGCATGACGGGGACGTCCAAGTTCGCGGCGGCGGAGAGCGCATCGTTACACTGCGTTGGGTTGGGCCGGAACTGACACTCGTTCGGGTTGCTCGTTCCGGCAGTCGCGACGTTCGAAGTGTCGATCGCGAAAAACACGCCGCCGACGACAAGCCCGACGCCACCGACGATCAGCGCGGTCAGACCGATCCATCGCGTCGTCGTCCACGCTCGCTGCGGAGCGTGCGCCGGCGGGGAGACCGCCGCGCTCGACGTCGACGGCGCGCCCGCGTCGAACGTGATCGGGCGACCGCGCTCGCCCGGCGCGCCGACGATCGTTCGATCGAACTTTCGCCCATCCGGCAGCACGATGCGGAGCGGATGCGCGCCCGGATCGACTTCGAGATCCTGGCCGTCGAGCACGCCGATCTTCACGTTGTCGAGCGACACCTCGCCTTGCGCCACGCCTCGAGGAGCTTGCGCCCGTCGACCAGTCGCTGCCCGCGCTCGGACGCGTCGGCGCAGCTCTCCTTCGCGTTTTGAGCGAGGGCATGCGGCGCGGCGAGCGCGACCGCCGCGACGACGGTCGACGCGCTGATTCGCATCAGAACGTGCCGACGAGGGTCATGCCGGCGGTCTGCGGGCCCAGCCACGGGAGAACGTGCATCTTCGCCTGCGCCTTCTCCGGCGTCTTGGTCACGTTGCCGCCGACCACGAAGAGAATGATGCCGCCCACGAGGAACGCACCACCCGCGACGGTGCCAGCGATGGCGACCGGGATGTCGAGCGTCTTGGCGGCGGTGAGCGCGTCGTTGCACTGCGTCGGGTTGGGCCGGAATTGACACTCGTTCGGATTGCCGGTTCCAGCCGTCGTGATGTTGGAGATGTCGACGCCCCAAAAGATTCCGCCGAGCGCGAGCCCGACGCCGCCGACGATCATGCTGATGAGCCCGAGCGTTTTCACCGTCGACCAGGACGTCTCGGGCTTCTCGATGATCACCTGACCGCCGCCGGTCTTCGGCTGCTCGGCGGCGAGCTCCTCTTTCGTCTTGTCGGTCATCTCGACGTTGATCGTCTCCGGTGAATTGCTGGCGGAGAGATCGAAGTGCTTCGTGTAGTCGTGCTTTCCCGGCGCGGTGACGAAGAGATCGTGCGCGCCCGGGTCGAGCGCGATGTCGATGCCGAGAAAATCTTTGTCGCGCGGCTTCGACTCGTCGTCGAAGTGCATCTGCATCCCAGGCGGCGCGCCGGCCGCGAACTGAACGCGCACCTTGAGCAGCTGCGTCTCGAGCGTCCGCGCCTGATCCGCGGCGTACTTCTGCGCGTCCCCACCCTTCGGCAACGTCGACGCCGCGTCGATGAACGCGTTGTACGCGCTCGCCGTCTTGCCCTGCTTGCCGAAGCAAAGCCCCTCGAGCAGCTCGGTGTTCGGCTGCGGGTCGAGCTTGTACGACGCGACGAGCCGCTGGCACGCTTCGGCGTATTTCTGCTGCGCGATGAGCTGCTGCCCTTCCTTGAAGAGCACCTCCGCCTGCGCCGAGTTCTGCGCGAAGGCGACCGTTGGAATCTGCGCGGACACGAACGCAGCGGTCGTGACGATGGATACGGCGAAGCGACGATACCCCATCCGCATGAAGTACCCTGGAACGCGTCGCTTCGTCCAGGAATCAGGGACGTCGATCGATATGCAGCGGATCGAACGTGGCCGCAGGCTTGGCGGTCGTCGCGGGCGGCGGCGGCGCGTGCGTCGCGGTCGTCGTGGTAGTCGGCGGGACGTGGGTGTGATGCGTCCCCGTCGCCGCGGTGTGAGCTTCGACGACCGTCGCGGTCGGCGCGGCCTCGGTGGCGCTCGGCTGCGGCGTCGCAGTCGCGACGTGCGTCGCGGTCGCCGTCGGATCGGTCTTCGGCGGTTCGCCGGTTGCGACGCTGTCGGTCTTGGCCGGGTCGGTCATCGGCGGCGCCGCGGCGTGCGACCGATGCAGCGCGTAGTAGCCGCCGCCTCCGAGCGCGCCAACGAGCACGAGCGCGCCCACCGCGAGCCCCGCGATGAGCGGCGCCTTGCTCTTCGGCGGCTGTCCGACGCCGCCCGTGTTTCCCCACGCCGAATTCGTCTGCCTCCCGAGCATCTGCGTGCCGCCCTGCGGCGAGAGCTGATGCGAGCCGCTGTACGACGACGACATTTGTTTCTGCGGGCCGCTCTGCGACGCCGAAAACGCGCCCGGCTGCATGCCGCCGTACGACGGCATCGGCGCGCGCGGATCGGGCATCGATCCCGAGATGGGCATCACGCCCGACGGCTTCGGCATGCCGAGGGCCTGCGCGACGCGCTCGACCGAAACGAAGCTCCGCGCGGGCGCGCACGGCGCCAGCGTTTGCGCGAGCTCGGCGACGTTGGAAAAGCGATATTCGATCTGCCGCTGCAAACAGCGCATCACGGCGTCGCTGAGAATTTGCGGCACGTCGGGCCGAATCGCCATGACCGGCGGCGGCGGCTGCTCGAGGATCGCGATGAAGAGCTCGCCGAGCGTCTCGCCGTTGAACGGCACCTTGCCCGTGAGAAGCTCGTAGAGGATGACGCCGAGCGCCCAAATGTCCGCGCGCGCGTCGACGTTCTTCGCCGACCGAAGCTGCTCGGGCGACATGTAGAGCGGCGAGCCGAGCATCGACTTGGTCGACGTGAGGTTGTGCTGCGCGCTCGAGTCGCCGAGCGCGTTCGACTTGGCGATGCCGAAGTCGAGCACTTTGATGAGCGACGAGCCGTCGCCGCTGCGGTGCAAGAACAAGTTCGCCGGCTTCAAATCGCGGTGCACCATGCCGAACGCGTGCGCCTGCGCGATCGCTTCGAGCGCTTGCAGCACGTAATCGACGGCCTCTTCGACCGGCAGCGCGCCGCGCCTCTCGACCATCTGCGACAGGTCCTCGCCGTTGAGGAACTCCATCACCATGAACGGCATGCCGCGCTCTTCGCCGACGTCCATGACGTGGCAGACGTGCTCGCTCTTGATCTTGAACGCGTTCTTCGCCTCGTTGTGGAAGCGCTTCACGGCCTCGGGGTTCTGCGCGATCTCACCGAGAAGGAATTTGATCGCGACGGTCTCGCCGAGCATCTGGTGATGCGCCGCGAGGACCGCGCCCATGCCGCCCTTACCGATGATGCGTTCGATGCGGTACTTGCCCGCGAGCACTTCACCGGGCTGAGGGAGATGTTCTTCGCCCGTCGACATCGTCATGAATAAAGCCCCTGGTGGCGGAGCATAGCCGGTTCCGGATAGGTTTCCTACGTTGGCCCGGCGAAAGGTAGGAGTCTGTCGCCTTTGAAAGAGCTCGAGCGTCTCCCGATGCGCATCAGCCGCGACCCGGCGGATCTCGGCATGTACGCGCGCGATCTTTTTCCGCGGCATCACATGGCGGTTCGCTCGGGAAATGTCGCGACGCATCCGCCGCTCGCGATCGCGTGGCCGAGGTCGGCCCGAGACGTCGTCGAGCTCGTCCGTTTCGCGATCGACGAGGGCGTGACGCTCGTTCCGTTCGGCGCCGGGAGCGGAGTCTGCGCCGGGGTCCTCCCGACTGGGCACACGATCGTCGTCGACTTGAAGCGCATGAGCGCGATCCGCGAGATCGATCGGCGCGCGCGCACGGTCGTCGTCGAGGCGGGCGCGATGGGTGTTCCGTTCGAAGAGGCGCTCGGGCGCGAAGGGCTCACGCTCGGACATTTTCCGTCGTCGATTTTGTGCAGCACCGTCGGCGGATGGATCGCCGCGCGGAGCGCCGGACAAGCGTCGGGCCTCTACGGAAAGATCGAGGACATGGTCGTCGCGCTCGAGTGCGTGACGGGGCGCGGCGAGCTCGTGCGGCTCGTGCATCGTCCGAACGGGCCGAGCCTCGTGCCGCTCGTCGTCGGGAGCGAAGGGACGCTCGCGATCGTGACGGCGGCGAAGCTGCGCCTCCATCGCGAGCCGACGGTGCGCGGGTTCGCGGCGTGGTCGATGCCGTCGATGCAGCGCGGCTGGGAGTCGATGCGCGAGCTCTTTCAGTCGGGGCTGCGACCTGCCGTTTTGCGACTCTACGATCCGTTCGACGCCGCGCTCGCGCGGAGCGGCCGCGTGCGACGAAAAAAATCCGGCGGCGCGCCCGGCGGCGGCACCGCTGCGCTCCGGAGCTTGCTCGCGCGGCCGTCGCTGATGAACGAGCTCCTCGAGACGCGCGCGGCGAGCGCGGTGCTCGGCGGCGCGCTCCTCGTCGCGATCTTCGACGGGCAAGACGAGAACGTTCAGGGCGAGGTCGCTCGTGCGCGCGCGATCGTCGAGCGCGCCGGCGCGAAATGGGAAGGCGAGACGCCCGCGCGAAAATGGCTTCTTCACCGCTATTCGGTGAGCTATCGGCAGTCGCCGCTCTTCGCGCGCGGCCTCTTCGTCGACACGATGGAGGTCGCCGCGCCATGGTCGCGTCTCGGCGCGCTCTACGACGGCGTGCGCGAAGCGATCGGCGCGCGCGCGTTCGTGATGGCGCACATGAGTCACGCGTATCCCGATGGGTGCTGCATTTATTTTTCGTTCGCCGGCTCGGCGGGCCCCGGCGACGGAACCTGGGACGAGCGATGCGACGAGCGTTACGACGCGATCTGGCGTGACGCGCTGGGCGCCGCGGTGAAGGCCGGCGGAACGATCGCGCATCATCACGGCGTCGGTCGCTCGAAAGCACCGCGGCTCGGCGACGAGCTCGGTCGCGGCCTCGACGCGCAGCGCGCGATCAAGCGCGCGTTCGATCCGTTCGGCGTGCTCAACCCGGGTGCGCTGCTGCCACCCATCACCCCCAACCCGTTCGCGCACGACGCGTCATGATCCGACTCGATCGCGAGAGTCTTCTCGTTCACGTCGACGCCGGCGCGCGCTTCGGCGAAGTCGAAGCGTACTTGGCCGAGCGCGGGCTCACGCTCGACGTGGCGGACGCGTTCGAAGGCACGGTCGGCGCGTGGCTCGAGTCCGGCGCGCCCGGCGCGCGCAGCGCGTGGCTCGACCCGGCCGATCATCTCGTCGCCGGATTTTCGGCGCGCATTCGCGCGACCGACGCGAGCTTCGAAATTCGGCCGGCCCCGCGTCGCGCGACCGGCCCCGACCTCACGGCGCTCGTCCTCGGTCTCCGCGGCCGGATGCTCGCGCTCGACGCCGTGTGGCTTCGCGTTCATCGCGCGGCGAGCCCGCGTCCGACGTCCGAAAAATTCACGAGCGACGAAGCGGAGCCACTCGGCGAGCACGAGCGCGCGCTCTTCGATGCGATCGCCGATGCGCTGAAATAATCAGCCCGGCGGCCAGCTCATCGCGCGGCCGCCGAGCAAATGCACGTGCAGGTGAAACACGCTCTGCCCGACGCCCGCTCCGTTGTTGATCGCGATGCGATAGCCCTTCGCCTCGAGCCCTTCTTTTTTCGCCACGTCGCGCGCCATGAGGAGCACGCGTCCGATGAGCTCGGCGTCGGCGGTCTGCGCGTCGTTCAAATTCTCGAAGTGCTTGCGCGGCACGACGAGCACGTGCGTCGGCGCGCCCGGATGAAGATCGCGAAACGCGACCGCGTGCTCGTCCTCGGCCACGATCGTCCCGGGGATCTCGCGCGCGATGATCTTGCAGAAGATGCAGTCGGTCATGCGACCGACGATACCGCTTCCTTCGGCAAGAGCGCGAGCGCCGCATCGACGCGCGCGCGATCGCTCGCCTGCTCGTCGAGCATCGCGGGGTGCGGGCCGCGCGCGAGGAGCACGCGCAAGAGCGCGAGCTCGAACTCGCCGATCTGCACCATGCGCGCGAGCCTCAAACGCGCGATGCGATAGCTCACGCGAACGCGCCCGTCGTGATGGAGCATCTCGACCTCGGCGTCCGCGCGCCCGACGAATCGCACGAGCCCGCGGATCATGCGCGCCCGGCTGCGCGCGCGCCGAACCATCGGGTCCTTGAACAGCTGAAACATCCGGTTGCGCGAGTAGAGCCCCGGCACCATCGCCATCGCCGCGGTGAGCGCGTCGAGCTGCGGCTCATTCATCGTCGTCGCCGTCTTGCTCCGGCGGCGCGCCGAGACCCGCGTCGTGGAGAAGCTCCGCCTGCCGGTGCGTGCGAAGCGCCGTGATGAGCTCGCCGATGTCGCCCTCGACGATCCGATCGAGCTTGTTCAGGGTGAGCTTGATGCGATGGTCGCTCACGCGGTTCTGCGGATAGTTGTAGGTTCGAATCTTCTGGCTGCGCTCGCCGGTCGACACCATCGACCGCCGCGCCGACGCTTCGGCCGCCTCGGCCTTCTCGCGCTCGATGTCGAGGAGCCGCGCGCGAAGCACCTTGAGCGCCTTCGCTTTGTTTTTGAGCTGCGATCGCTCGTCTTGGCATTTGACGATGATGCCCGACGGTTTGTGCAAAATCTGAACGGCGCTGTTGGTCGTGTTGACGCCCTGCCCGCCCGGCCCGCCGCTCGCCGCGATGCTGATCTCGAGATCTTTGTCGTCGATCTGCACGTCGACGTCCTCGGCCTCCGGCAAAACCGCGACCGTCGCCGTCGACGTGTGAATGCGCCCCTGCGCCTCGGTCGCCGGCACGCGCTGCACGCGGTGCACGCCGCCTTCGAATCGCAGCTGCCCGTAAACGTCCTTGCCCGTGACGAGCGCGATCACTTCTTTGAGCCCGCCCGCCGCCGCGTCGCTCGTCGAGAGGATCTCGACCTTCCACCCCTGCACCTCGGCGTACCGGCAATACATGCGGAACAAGTCGGCCGCGAAGAGCGCCGCCTCTTCCCCGCCCTCGCCCTGACGAATCTCGAGGATCGTGTTCTTCGAGTCGTTCGGGTCCTTCGGCAAAAGCAAAATGCGGATCTCGTCCTCGAGCGATTTTCGGCCGGCTTGGAGCTCGGGCAGCTCGATCGTGGCGAGCTCGCGGAGCTCGGGATCGGCGAGCGCGGCTTCGTCCTCGGCGATTTGTTTCTCGAGGCCTTTGTATCTGTCGAACGCGGCGACCAGCGGCTCGATGTGCGCGCGCTCTTTGTAGAGCTTGTTCAGATCGGTTTCGCGCGTCGGGTTGCAGAGGATGTCGTCGATCTCGACGAAGCGCTTTGCGATCTGCTCGAGACGTTCACGCGGAAGCACGATCAATCTCGATCAGCGACTCGGCGGCCGTCATGGCCGCGTAGCTCGGAAAGCTCACGTCGTGCGCGGCGTCCTCGCTCGTGCGTCCCTCTTCGCGGAAGAGCGTGGCGCGGAGCGACGCGAGCGCGACCTCGAGCTGATCGTCGTCCGGCTCGATCGTCGTGATCTTCTGCACGAGAAACCCCGGCACGAGCAGCGCGCGGAGCGGCCCGGTCGTGCAATACCGCGCGAAGAAACGCTGGACTTCGAACGCGACGGCCGCGAGCACCGGCAGCGCCGGGAGCTTCGCGATCAAGAAAATCACGTTGTCGAGAATGCGCGACCCGGTGTGAATCGGCGGCAAAATGGCGCCGAGGAGCGAGAAGATCACGATCGAAAGAAACACGATCATGACGAGGAACGTCGTCCCGCAGCGCGGATGCATCGTCGTCTTCGTGCGCGCGTGCGCGACGTCGAGCGGCTCGTTCGCCTCGTAGGTCGAAATCGTTTTGTGCTCGGCGCCGTGATACTGAAAAACGCGGCGGATGTCGGCCATGCGCCGAATGAGCATCAGGTAGCCGAGCACGATGACGAGCTTCGCCGCGCCGGTGAGCGCCTGAAAAGGCATCGACGTCACGCCCCAATCGACGCCGAGGAGCTTCATGATGCCGGCCGCAACGAGCTGGGGGAGTGCGATGAAGAAGCCGACCATCAGCACGACCATCACGCCGATGCCCTTCGACTTCTCCGCTTTCTCGGTGCCGTCGCTCGACGCCAAGAGGAAGAGCTGAAACCCGATCGCGCGCAGCACCGACGTCACCGCCGCGGCCGCGTCCCAGTCGCGCTGCGCCAGCTCGGCCGAATAACGGAGCGCCTCGCCGCCGAGCCGGAGGGACTCGACGAGCGACGCGACGCCGCGGAAAAATGGGAGCTTCGCGAGCCCGCGCCGGCCGCCGAGCATCACGCGCTCGCGCACGCTGAGCGAGCCGTCGCGCCGGCGCACGACGACGGCGAACGACTTGGGCGAGCGCATCATCACGCCCTCGAGGACGGCTTGCCCTCCGATGTACGGACGCAGCTGCATGATTCCCAGCAGAGTGCCGCGCGCCTACCCAGCGCGCAAGGGCTCGCGCTCGCGAATCAGGACTCGGGCTTCGGCTCGGCCGCCGGAGCCGGAGCTGCCGGAGCCGCGGCGGTCGCAGGCGCCTTCTTCTCGTAGCGCTTGCGGAACCGATCGACGCGGCCCGCCGTGTCGATGAGCTTCATCGTGCCCGTGTAAAACGGATGGCACTTCGAGCAAACGTCGACTTGGAAGTCGCCGCGCGTCGAGCGCGTCACGAAGGTGGTGCCGCAAGCGCAGCTGACGCGCGCGGCCGGATAGTTGGGGTGAATGCCTTCTTGCATGACTGCTTTCCTCTCCGAAAATAGGAGCGGGGGGTCGCGAAACCTAATGTCTCGCTGCGCGATCCGCAACTGTTACCTGCTCGCGCGCCGACCTCGGATGCTAAGAAATGTTTACGGCGCGGTTTCGATGTGGTGCCGGATCGGGTTCGGCCCTACTTTCGCGCGCATGCGAAAACTGGGTGTTTCCGCGCTCATCGCGCTCGGCTTGGTCGTAGCCGCGCCGCTCGCTCGAGCGCAAGAAACAGGGGACGACGAAGAAACCGCGCTCAAAGGCGAGCCCAACGGCCTCACGGCCGACGCGGTCGGCAAGCGCGCCGCGCAAACGAGCTACCAGGCGCAGGCCTCGGCCGAGTCGCTCCGCGGCGCCGCCGCGCGAGTCGACGCGGCCTGGGCCGCGTTCCTGCCGCGCCTCGCGACGACGGCGAGCTACACGCGCTTGAGCCCTCTCACGCCCCCGAGCTTGGGGAACATCGTCGTCTCGACCGGCCCGTCCGGCCCCGTGGATTGCGCCGGCGGCGCGTGTCAGGCGGTGCCGTTTTCGTTTCCGGTCATCCTCGACAACTGGCTGCTCCAAGCCTCCCTCAGCGTGCCGATCAGCGACTACTTCCTCCGCATCGATCAGAACTACACGGCCGCGACCAACGCGCGCGACGCCGCGCGATTCGATCTCGGCGCCGCGCGCACGAAATCGGCGTCCGACGGCAAGCTTGCATTCTACAATTATCTCCGCGCCAAAGGCTCGCTCGTCGTCGCCAAGCTCGCGCTCGACGATCAGAAGACGCACCTCACGGACACGAAGAATCTCGCCGAGGTCGGCAACGCGACGCGCGTCGACGTGCTCCGAGGCGAGACCGCGGTCGCCGCCGCCGAGCTCGCGGTCGTTCAGACGCAAAACTTCTTGGACCTCGCGGCCAAGCAGCTCCGCATCGCGCTGCACGTCGAGGACTCGGCGTCGATCGCGTCGGCCGAGACGCTCGACGGGACCGCGCTGCCGCCGGTGCAAGGCGCGCTTGCCGCGCTGATCTCGGAGGCCCAGTCGCAGCGCTTCGAGGTGAAGAGCATCGACGCGAACGCCGCAGCCGCGCGCCAGCAAGCCAAGTCCGCACGCGCCGGCGCGTATCCGAACCTGAGCGCGTTCGGCGATGCGGTGCTCGCCAACCCGAACCAACGACTCTTTCCGCAAACGCAAGATTGGTTTCCGACGTGGGACCTCGGCGTCCGTCTCACGTGGAGCCCGAACGACATTCCGACCGCCCTCGCGAGCTCCGCCGACGCGAGCAGCCGCGCCGCCGCGCTCGACGCCCAAAAGCTCGTCTTGCGCGACGGCATCGCCGTCGAAGTCACGCAGGCTTATCAAGCCGTCCAAGAAGCGGACTTTTCGCTCGGCAGCACCGCCAAGCAGCTCTCCTCCGCGCGCGAAGCCGTGCGCGTCGCGCGCGAGCTCTTCAAAGCGGGCCGCGTGAACTCGACGACGCTCACCGACGCCGAGACCGACCTCACGCGCGCGCGCCTCGCGCTTCTCAACGCGCGCATCGACGCACGCACCGCGCGCGTTCGGCTCGATCACGCCCTCGGCCGCGACAACTCGATCGCCTCGATCGGACCGTGATATTCACGTTCGCATGACCGCGGTCGCCGTCATCGGCGCAGGAACCTGGGGAGTCGCGCTCGCATCGGCGGCCGCGCGCGCCGGCAGCGAAGTGCGACTCTTTTCGCGCCGAGGCGAAGCGAAGGCGCCGAGCGGCGTCACCCTCACGAAAGATCTCGGCGAAGCCGCGCGCGGCGCACGCCTCGTCGTCCTCACGGTGCCGTCCGACGTCGCCGCCGAGGTCGCGCGCGCGGTCGGCGATCACCTCGACGGCCGCCATCTCGTGGTCCACGGCGTCCGCGGCCTCGCCGGCGCCAGTCGGATCGCAAACGGCGACCCCGAGCTCGTCACGATCGGCGACATCGTCCGCCGCGAGACACCCGCGCGTCGCATCGGCGCGCTCGGCGGCCCCGCGCTCACGGAAGATCTCCTCGCCGGCAAACCGGGCGTCCTCGTCTGCGGCTCCGCTTATGACGAAGTGAACGAAGCCGTGGAAACCGCGTTCGGCTCGCGGACGCTTCGCTTGTATCCTACAAGTGATTTGCGTGGCCTCGAGTGGGCCAGCGCGCTCGTCGGCTGTCTCGCGGTCGGCATCGGCTACGCGCAAGCGCTCGACTTGAGCCCCGGCCTCGTCGCCGCGGTCATCTCGCGCAGCGTCGCCGAAGCCTCGCGCATCGCGGCCGCCGCCGGCGGCGACGAGCGCACCCTCCTCGGCCTTGCCGGCTACGGCGATCTCCTCGCGTGCATCGCCCAAAAAGAACGCCCCGAGGTGAAAGTCGGCGCCGCCCTCGCGCGCGGCGCCCCGCTCAAAGCCGCGGTCGCCTCGGCCGGCCTGCGGGTCGAAGCGGTCGAGCTCATCCCCCGAATCGTCGCTTGGACCGACGCCCGTCGCGTCCGGGCACCAATTTTCGCATCCTTGGCCCGCCTCCTTCGCGGCGAAACCACCACGGAAAAGCTCGTCGACGACCTCATGACCCTCGATCGGTAGCAACCCTTTCGGCGAGCAGCCGATGAGCGGTATGGCGAACCGATTCGTCCCCGATCAGGTCGTGTGTGGCGGTCGTTTTCGAGTGATTTCGGTCCTGGCCTTCGGCGGGATGGGCGACGTCTACGAAGTCGAGGACACCTCGGTGGGCCGGCGTTTCGTGCTGAAGACGCTGCAGCGCGAGCTCGCAGGCGACGGGGACCTGCGCCGCCAGATGCAGACCGAAGCGCGCGTCCTCGGCCGCATCGACCACGTCAACGTGGTGCGCGTCTTCACCTCAGGAACGGCGGACGACCTCCCGTACATCGTGATGGAGAAGCTCGAAGGCGCGACGCTCCGCCAGATGCTCCGCGCCGGCACGCGCATCCCGATGCGCGCCGCGGTGCGCACGGTCGTCGACCTCCTGCTCGCGCTCGACCACGTCCACGAGCTCGGCGTCGTGCATTGCGATCTCAAACCGGAGAACGTCTTCTTTCACCGCGATCGCTACGGCGTGACGCCCAAGCTCCTCGATTTCGGCGTCGTTCGCGTGCTGCCGCGCGGCGAGGCGGACGCGAAGCTCGGCGGCACGCTGCGCTACGCGAGCCCGGAGCAAGTGCGCGGCGAAGCGGTCGGTCCGCGCAGCGACGTCTACGCGATGGGGCTCGTTCTTTACGAGATGCTCGCGGGGATGAGCCCGTTCCGTGACGCGACGGGGCCGTCTCAGATCGCGCGCGCGCAGCTCGAGCGAACGCCGGCGCCGATCGCGGGCATCCCGAGCGGTCTCATGCGGCTCGTGCTTCGTGCGCTCGCGAAGGATCCGGCGGCGCGGCCGCGCGACGCGTTCGCGTTCGCGCGCGAGCTACGCGACATCGAACCGACGCTCGAGGGCGAGCGCGATCTCGACGCGAGCTTGATCGCGGCGCGCGCGAAGTGCGACGAGATCACGCGCGTGGCCGACGAAGAGACGGTCCGCGACGCGACGATGTTCGTGACGAACGCGGATCTCTTGACCCGTCAAGCGTCCGGCTGCGGCGGCGGCGGGCGCTGGGACGGGTTTCGTCCGTAGAGCTGTTTGCGTAAATCGGCGTGGCCGGCGGACGCGAGGTAGCCGATGAGATCGAGGCGGCGTTCTTCGACGGAGACGTCGGCGATCGCACGCTTCTCGCCTTTGACGCGCTTCATCGCGGCGTGGAAATCGCCCGATAACACGAGGCCCGCGCGGTTCGCGGTGATCTCGACGCTGCGGATCCACGCGCCGAGGTCGACCCGGCCGCCCGCGGCGTCGAGCTTCTTCGCGGCGGCGACGAGCGCTTCGCGTTCGTCCGCCGAAATGTGCGCGGCGATTCGTTTGCGGAGCTTGGTCACGGCGTCGGCCGACGGCATCGTCACGTCGGGGAGCGCGAGCTTGAGCGACGCGAAGAAGAGCGTCGTGAGCTCCGGCAGCGTCGAATAGAAGACGAGCGGGTAATGCTCGGGCCGGTAGTACGCGAGGTGGCGCGCGACGAGGAAAACGAGATCGGCGAGCGAGAGACCGCGCAAAACCTCGGGGCCGACGGCGGTCGTCGGCGACGCGAGCTGCACGGCTGCGATGCCGCCGGGGACGTCGCCGAGGACGTAGACCTCGGGCGTCGTGATGCCGAGGACGGTGCTCGCCCAGACGAACGCGCGAACGATCGTGACGGTGCTCGTCTTGTCTTGTTTGTTGCGCGGGTCGAGCGCCGTGAGCTTGCGCGCGCTTTCGAGCTCTTCGACTTTGGCTTTCACCGCGGCGGCGGCGACGGCGGCCATCATCGCTTCGAGGAGCGGGTCGTGGCCGGGTGCGCGCAGGCGGACGTCCCACGCCGAGTCGTCGAGCGCGGCGACCGGGCGGAGCGCGCCTTCGGGGCGCAGCTGATCGACGAGGAGCTGATGATCCAATTCGGCGGAGCCGAGCTCTTCGAGGGCGAGCGCCGAGAGGAACGCGCGATCGTGGTTGCCGCGCTTGGTGTGGATTTCGAACAGGCGGCGCCACGTTTGTGCGCGCGACGGGGCGGCGGCGGCGGTCGCTTCGAGCTCGGAGAGCGCGCCGCTGACGTCGCCTTTGGCGATGAGGAGCTCGGCGAGCGCGCCGCGCGTGTCGGAGTCGCTCGGGCGGAGCTTCGTCGCGCCGGTGAATGCGTCGACTGCGCCGGGGCCGTCGCCGAGCTTGTCGCGGCGGAGCATGCCGAGGCGTTTGCACAAGTCGAAGGCGCGATCGGCGTCGCCGCGTTCGGCGTGGCGATCGATGAGGCGCGCGTAGACGCGTTCGAGCTCGGCCCACTGCGAGGCGCGCGTGCGGACGGCGACGAGCGCGACGAGGGCTTTTTCGTGCGTCGGATCTTCTTCGAGCGCGGCTTCGAGGAAACCGAGGCCGCGCGGCTCGTCGCGGAGACGACCGAGCGCGATGTCGGCTTGCGCGAAGCGGAGGAGGCCGCGCTCGCGCGCGTCTTCGGTCTCGGTGCAGATCGCGCCGAGCGTTTCGACGACTTTGGGCCAGCGGTGGATGTTTTCGTAGAGCTGGCGGAGCGTGCGCAGCATCTCGAGATCGTCGGGGCGGAGATCGCGCGCGCGCTCGAGCGACTCGATGGCGGCGCGCGAGTCTTTGAGATCCGTCCGCTGCACGTCGGCGAGTCGTTTGAGCTCGCGCACGCGCGACTCGTCGTCGACGGCGGCGTCGGCGAGACGTTTGCGGAGCTGGGCGACGCGGCGAAAATCTTTTTCGTCGGTCGCGAGGTCGACGAGCGCGACGAGCGCGGGCTTGTAGCCCGGCATCAGCGCGAGCGCCTTCTCGTAGTTGGACTCGGCCTCGCGCGTCTTGCTCTGCGCGCGCTTGGTCTCCGCGATGCCGGTGTAGATGCTCGCGCGCTCGAGCTCCTCTTCTTCGGTGCTGATCATCAGCGCTTTTTTGTAGGACTCGAGCGCTTCGTCGAACCGGCCGCCGGTCCGCGCGGCGTCGCCTTCGCGAATCAGCTGATCGAGCTCGTAGAACGCGTCTTCGTCCGTCATCGCGCGGAGACCGCACTCTATCAGATGAAACGCGCGATGAGCGGCGCGTGGTCGGAGGCGACGTTGAGGCTCGACCGTTCGTAGAAGGCGCGTTCGAGGCGCTTCGCGAGCGCGGGGCTCAAGAGGGCGTGGTCGATCGCGGCGGGCTCGTCGTCGTGGTTGACGGAGAAGCGCTCGGCGGGCGGCATTGTGTCGACCGTGGAGGTCAGACGATCGGGGCGCGGCAGGTCCCCGCCGGCGGTGCCGGCGACGATGCGAAGCGGGAGCGAGCCGGGCACGTCGTTGAAGTCGCCGCAGACGACGAGGTGCTCGTCCGGGTTTCGCGCGAGACGGTCGTCGACCGCGCGGCGCACGAAGAGCGCTTCGGCGCATCGCCAGGTGACGGCGCGCGCTTCGCTCGCGGCGAGCTCGGCGGTGGTGAGCGGAGGGATCGTCGCGCCGCTCGGCTCGCGCATCGGCGTGCCGCGGCGCGATTTGAAATGGACGACCATGATGCGAACGCGGCCGAGCGCGCCCGCGTCGACGACGACGTCCGGAATCGGGCGACGGAGCGGAATGCGCGCCTCGAACGGCTCGGGGTCCTCCCGGATGAATCGCGGAAAGCCGAGGTGCGGCGCGCGGAGGACCATCGACTCGACGATGGGGACGCGCGCGAGGAGCGCGTTGCGGATTCCGCGCGCGTCGGCGTCGCCGATGACGTGCGTGAACCCTCCGCCGAGGGCGTCGGCGATGGCGCGGACGGCTTCGTTGGAGCCGACCTCTTGCAGGGCGATCACGTCCGGCGCGTGCGGGCGGAGAACCGCGGCGATGCGCGCGATTCGGCCGGGATCGCTCGCGTCGAACAAGTCGAGCACGTTGAACGTCGCGAGCACGAAGGCCATCGGCTAGAATGTACTCGGTCATGCCGGTGCCGTCCGAAGATGTGCTGCGCGAACTCGTGGCTCGTTACGCGCGCGTTCTCGCGGCGCACGGCGAAGCGTTCGAGGGCGCCGAGCTCGTGACGCCGACGGGGAAACATTTTCCCGATCACTTCGCGCGCGACGCGAAGAGCTTGGGGCGGCTCCTCGCGCGGGTCGTGAGCTACACGCCGCTCGGTGAGGACGTTCCGCTCGAGATCGGGCTCATCGAAGGCGAGGGCGACGACGGGCACTGCACGTCCGGTTGCTCGAAGCCGGGCGCTCGCGTCGACGGGGTCGCGCGCGTGGGCGACGGGTATCGCGTGCCGTTGCCGCTGACCGAAACTGGCAGCGCGACGCGTCTCGTGTGCGCGCTCGCGCGCGGCGTGTCGGCGGCGGTGCTCGCCGAAGCGGGCGAAGAGGTCGAGCCGCGCGAGGTCGGCGCGTGGAGCGAAGTGTTCGCGGTCGCGTCGGGTTTCGGCGTCGTGATGCTCGAGGGCTCGTACGTTTATACGAATTCGTGTGGAGGCCCGAGCATTCACCGAGGAACTGCGCATTCGACGAGCGAGCTCGCCGTGCTCCTCGCGTTTTTTTGCGCCGTGACCGAGACGCCGGCGAAGGACGCGCGCAAGCATCTCGGCGCGACGCAGGCCGACGCGTTCGACGAAGCGTGGGCGTTCGTTCGCAAGAACGAGTCGCTCGTCGAGAAGCTGCGCGAGGCGCCCGAGCTCCTCGAGGGCGGCGCGTTTTCGTTCGAGGAGAAGCGCGGACTTTTTTCGCGGCTCCTGTCGCGCGACGAACGCGCGCCGAAGCCGAGCGCGGATCGCCCTGAAAAAGCGGTCGATCCCGAGCTTCGCGCGCTCGTCGAAGAGGAGCTGGGCTAGCGCGTGGAGCGGCAGCCGCCGGTTTTACCTTCGGACGAAATCGATCTTTACGTCCGGACGTACACGTCGCTGCTGCGTTCTTCGGGGCGCGTGCGCGTGCGCGCGTTCGAGGAGGCGCACGCGTATTGCAACTCGTCGCTTCATCCGCGCGCGCTCTCGGTCGAGCCGGACGTGTCGGCGTTCGCTTACGCGGCGGCGCGATTGCCGGTCGAGATGCCGCGCGTGAAGCTCGTCGTGCTCGGGCAGTCGCACGAGCTCTTCGAGGCCGCGCGCTTCGACGTGCGCACTTGGCCGGTCGTGCGGACGCGCGGCCGACGTCGACCGCTCCGCTTCGACGGCAAGACGACGCTCGGCGCGTTCATCGCGAGCGTGAGCGACATCGACGATTTGATCCCGATCGTCACCGCGTATCAAGTCGAGTGGAACAAGATGAACGCGCGGCTGCGGCGCGCGACCACGCTCGACGACGCGGCCGTGAGCGCGTCGCTCGGGCTCGACGAAGGGGGCCTCGAGACGCTCAAAGCGGCGTTCGGGCCGGGCGCGTACGAGAGCGGCATCGCGGCCGTCTCTCGCGCCGAGATCGATCTCTCGGTGCAGATGCTCGCGTCGTCGTATTCGCAGTTTCAGCGCGCGGCGCAGCGGTGGTGGAGCGGGGTCGAGCCGTCGTACGTCCGCAAAGTGCATCCGCGGCGGCCGCCGGTTTATTTCGTTTCGTCGAACACCCACGCGATCGCGAATTTGCTCGGCGGGTACACGAGCTCGCATCGCGAAGAGCTCGTCTCGTTCATTCGTGCGTCGAACCCGGAGGGCCTCGCGCCGCATCTCGACGCCGCGCTCGCCGCGAAGGACGAGCACGAAATCTCCGGCATGCTGCATTACGCGCTCCGCTCGTTCATTCACGCCGACGCGAGCGGCAAGCGCATGGACGCGGTGCGCGCGTTCGAGGCCGAGAGCGGCCTCGTGCATTTGTCCGGCCCGGGGCACGTCGACGTCGACGTGCAGATCGTCGACCTCGCGAAGATCGACCCGTCGCGAATGGACCCGCGATTGCTCGTGCCGGGGCTCGAACGTCTCGCGCGCAGCGAGGCGCTCATCGTGAACATCGACTATCCGCTCGGGATGGCGGCGTATCACCTGCTCTCGCGCCTCGGACAAGGCGTCGGCGAGATGCGCGGCGTCTACGTGATGGGCAAAGCCGCGACGCTCAACGGGCGCGTCGGCGACGTCATGCTCTCGGGCAACGTGTACGACGAGCACACGCGAAATACGTTTTTGTTCGAAAACGCGTTTTCGAGCAAAGACCTCGAGCCGCATTTGAAGCACGGCAGCGTGTTCGACAATCAAGCAGCGCTGACGGTGCGAAGTGCGTTTTTGCAGAATCGCAATTACATGAACGCGTTTTATCGCGACGGCTACACGGTGCTCGAAATGGAGGCTGGCCCGTTTTTGTCGGCGGTCTACGAGCTCGTGAACCCGACGCGCGTGCGCTCGAACGAGATCGTGCACCTCGGCGGGCGCGTACCGTTCGAGGTCGGGCTATTGCATTATGCATCCGATACGCCGTATTCGCGGCGACAAGAGCTTCTCTCGAAGAGCCTCAGCTACTTCGGTGTCGACAGCACGTATGCGTGCGCCATCGCGATCGTCCGGCGCATCCTCGAACGCGAGCTCGCTTTCGTCACTCGCTCCGCTCTTTGACGGCGCGGGCGGCGATGCGGTCGACGACGCTCGGGGCGACGAGCTTGAGCCACATGCCGAGCTTGGCGCGCGGGGTCATGACGACTTCGCGGGCGCGGCGGTCGACGGCGCGGACGATGATCGACGTGCACGCTTCGACGCTCATCCCGACGGACTCGTCGCGCGGGCTCGTCTCGAGCGACTTGCCGTCGGGGCCGAGGACTTTGCTGCGGATGTCGGTCTTCACGAAACCGGGCGAGACGACGAGCACGTCGACGCCGGTGCCGCGGAGCTCGATGCGAATCGAGTCGAGGAAGCCCTGCATCGCGTGCTTGCTCGCGGCGTAACCGGAGCGCGTCGGGACGCCGGTTTTTCCGGTCAAAGACGAGATGCCGACGACGAGGCCCTTCGACGCCAGCAAATGCGGAAGCGCGTAATGTGTAGAATACACGGTTCCGAGATAGTTCACCCGCATGATGCGCTCGAAGAGCGAAAGATCGGTGATGTCGCGGAAGCGCGCCCACATGCTGATGCCCGCGTTGTTCACGAGCACGTCGACGCCGCCGAAGCGATCGACCGCGGCCTTCACCATCGCCTCGCACTGCTTCGGATCGGTGACGTCGGTCTTCACCGCGAGGGCGTTCGGCCCGCAAGCGCGCGCGAGCTCCTTCAATGCGTCTTCGTTGCGAGCGGCGAGGACCACGTTGTCCCCGCGCGCCGCCCACATCCGCGCGAGCGCGGCCCCAATCCCAGTGGACGCGCCCGTAATCAAATATGTCCTATTCACGCCTCCGACTATTCCACATTCCACATTCCCTGTTCCACATTCCACATTCTCTTCAAATGGGCGAACAGGTTCCCATCCACTTCGCGACGAAGACACCGCGGCCATCGCTCATGTCGTGACCGTCGGAGTAGAGCCCGAGGAAGGAGCCGGTTTGGGTCACGTCGTTGCCCATCGTGCCTTGCAATGCGCCGTCGGTGTACGTGCCTTCGACGAGCGAGTCGAACGCGCCTGCGGGGTTGATGGATTTTGCGAAGAAGACCTCGGCGTCGCGTTGCGGCGCGCGGCCCCAGATGCCCTCGGCGTAGCCGCGGTCTTCGCCGCCGGCCGAGAGGATGCGCGCGCGGAGCGTGCCGACGCCGGCTTTCATCTTCACCCAGCGGCCGTACGCGACGCCGCCCGGGCACGTCTCGTTGCTCTCGTTCCAGCCGACGACGGCGAGACCTTGGTCGCCCGACGCGTGCACGACCGAGCCTGCGCTCGCCGCGACGGCGTCGAGATCGACGTCGGTCGTGAGCTCGTTCGTCGCGAAGTGGAGCATCGGCTTCGGGTCTTGACCGGTGACGCCGACGTCGAGCAGGAGGCCGTCCACGAACGGGAGGGTGTGCGACACGAACGACACGGCGCGCGGATCGTCGCGTGGCGCGATGGAGTCGCCGTCATCGAACGAGAGCGTCCGCACGACGTCGACCGCGCCTTGGTCGACCGAGACGGTGCCGGTCCACGCAGCCGATTGTGCGTCGGTGTCGGCGTCGCTGTCGGCGTTCGCGGCAGGGAAATGTCCCCACAAAAGCGCCACGCGGTACGATTGCGTCGGCGTCGAGGAGCCGGCTGCCGACACGTTGCTCGCGAACGTCACGTCGAATTTTGGAATTGCGAGCATATCCGCATCACCGAAATTCGGTTGTTCGGCGGCAGTCGTGTAACCGCCGAAGCTCGTGTCGAGATCGCTTTGAATCTGCGACGCGCTAGGAGCGCCATCGCCGCCGCTGCAACCGATGATCGAAAATCCAATGGCCGTCACAAATGCGAGACGAATCAAGGAACACCTCCGTTCGTGCTCGAGTCATTACTGGCGTAAGCACGCGCCCGGAGGCGTCAATCAGGCGTATTTTCTCGGCTTGCCGTTACGCCTCGTGGCGGACGTACTCGAAGTCGACCGGCTTGCCCTTGATGCCCATTTTGGGCGGCGCGATCCAATTTGCCATTTGCTTCGGGTCGTAGATCGGCTTCGTCATGAGGCTCTTCACGTACGACTTGTCGGCGTCGTTCGGGAGCCACTCGTCTTTGCGGCGCTCGAAGTCTTCTTTCGAGACCGCGTTGCCTTGCGGGTCGTAGGTCGCGGTCGCGTGGAGGCCGACGTGGCGGTGAAACTTGCGATTGGGCAAGACGAATTGGAACGGGATGCCGGCTTGCGCGATCGTGCGGTTCCATTTGTCGACGCCGCGCTGGCAGTCCTCGACGTATTCGTCGCGGAGGACTTCGTTCATCGCGTTGCGGAGCGGCACTTCTTGGTCGCCGACTTTGTACGTGCCGGCGAGCGCGACGTGGTCTTCGTAGCCCGCCTCTTTCGCGCGGCCTTTGATGCCCGCGGCGAAATAGCTCGCGGCGTTCGAAGAGATTTCGCCGCCGAACAAATCGAGCGAGAGCGAGAACCAGAGGTTCAAATACTTTTGCATCGTCGGGAGATCGATGAGCCCGAGCGCGCGGACTTGGTCCACGTGCTCGACTTTTTTCTCCGCCATCTGCTTCGCGGTCCGTTCGACGATGCGGCCGACGCCGGTCTCGCCGACGAACATGTGATGCGCTTCTTCGGTGAGCATGAATCGCGTCGAGCGCGAGAGCGGATCGAACGCGCTCTCGGCGAGCGAGAGCAATTGATATTTGCCGTCGCGATCGGTGAAGAAGGTGAACATGAAAAACGAGAGCCAGTCGGTGCACGGCTCGTTGAACGCGCCGAGGATGCGCGGCTTGTCGGGGTCGCCGCTGCGGCGCTGGAGCAAAGCCTCGGCCTCCTCGCGGCCGTCGCGTCCGAAATACGATTGAAGCAAATAGACCATCGCCCAGAGGTGGCGGCCCTCTTCGACGTTCACTTGAAATAGATTTCGCAAATCGTAAACGCTCGGGCACGAGTGGCCGAGCATTCGCTGTTGCTCCACGCTCGCCGGCTCGGTGTCGCCTTGCGTGACGATCAAACGTCGCAACGTATTGCGATGTTCGCCGGGGACTTGTTGCCAAACGGGTTTACCGAAATCGTCGCCGCACGCGATCGTGCGATCTTTGATTTGGTCGGCGAGGAAAATGCCCCATCGATAATCGGGCATTTTCACGTATTCGAAATGCGCCCAGCCTTCGTGATCGACGCTGATCGCGGTGCGGAGGAAGACCTCGTCTTCTTGGAACCCGAACGGGCCCATGTCCTTCCACCAGTTGATGAAGCTCGGCTGCCACGCTTCGAGCGCGCGCTGGAGCTTCTTGTCGTCACCGAGGCCGACGTTGTTGGGAATTCGCTCTCCGGTATTCACGTCACTCATGTGCGTCTCCAATCGAACTCGGGCCTCTCGGGGCGGCCGTACAACGTGAGCGCGCCGCGCTCGCCGACGGCGTTCGGGCGCTGGAAAATCCAGTTTTGCCAAGCCGAGAGGCGCCCGAAGATTTTGGTCTCGAGCGTCTCGGGGCCGGCGAAGCGAAGCGATGCTTCCATGCCGGTCATCGCGTCGGGCGACATCGCGGCGCGCTCTTCGAACGCGATGCGAATCTCGTCGTCCCAGTCGATGTCGTCCGGCGTGAACGTCGCGAGGCCGAGCTTCGACGCGGTTTGCGTGTCGATCGGGCCGCGCGTTTCCAAGACGCGGCTCACGCGCTCGGGCTCTTTGAGGAAGCGCGATTGCAAGCGCGTGAGGCCGTTGCCCATCGGGTACGCGCCGGCGTTCATCTCCGAGACTTGGATCGCGACGCCGTCTTCGTCCTTCATGTAAATGCGGTCGGCTGCGAGCGCGAGCTCGAGGAGCGTGCCCGCGAAACAAGAGCCGGGCGCGACGATCGCAAAGAAGGTCTTCGCCGTGACGTCGAGGCGTTTGAGGACGCGGCGCATGAAGAGGCGCACCTCGTGGACGAGGCCGTGGTCCTTGTGTTTTACAAGCATCGCGTCGACGGCGAGGACCGCCGCGGCGTCGCCCGCAGTCTCGAGGGCGATGGTGCCGACGAGCGGGTGGTTGAAGCGCAAATCGAGGAGGGCGGCGTCGAGCTCGCGGAAGGCGCGCACGCACCAGGCGGCATCGCCCATTTTTTCGAGCGCTTCGGGCGTCTCGGGCTGCGCGTTTTCAGGCGATTTCAGCGTGATCCGCGCGGTCCGGCCATTGATTGCAATCTGCACGTATTTCGAATCGCCGAGCGGATTGAGCTTCATCGGTGCGAACGGCTTGCGCTTCGAGCGTGCGACGAGCGCGTCGGCGCGGCGCTTCTTCGCCTCTTCGAATTTGGCGCGCGGCGCGCTCTCGTCGACGAGGCCCCACTCGACGGCGCGCTTGCCGCGAACGCCCTCGGCGAGCGTGCAGAACGCGTCGGCGAGATCGCGACGCACTTTGCGTTTGTCGACGACGCGCGTGAGCCCCCCGGTGCCGGGTAGAACGCCGAGGAGCGGGCACTCGGGCAAGCTCACCGCGCTCGAGCCGTCGTCGCTCAGCAAGATTTCGTCGCACGCGAGCGCGAGCTCGTAGCCGCCGCCGGATGCCGTGCCCGCGAGCGCGCACAGGCTCGCGACGCCGCTGCCTTCGCTCAGGTCTTCCAAGTAGAGGCGTGTCTCGTTGGTGAACTTGCAGAAGTTCACTTTGAACGCGTGGGTCGAGCTGCCGAGCATGTAGATGTTGGCGCCCGAGCAGAAGATGCGATCCTTCGCGCTCTCGACGACGAGCGCTTTGACCTCCGGGTGCTCGAAGCGGATGCGCTGGATCGCGTCGGCGAGCTCGATGTCGACGCCGAGGTCGTACGAGTTGAGCTTGAGCGGATAGCCCGGGCGCATGCCGCCGTCTTCTTGGACATCCATCGCGAGGCGCGCGACCGCGCCGTCCAACGAGAGCTTCCAGTGTTTGTAACGGTCGGGGTGCGTCTCGAAGCGAACCGGCGGGCTCGCGGCTGCGGTCTCGGCCATGCGGGGAAACTTACGTAACGGGTCGGTCCCGCGCAAGCAGTAAAGTGCACCACGAGAGGTGACTGCGCACTATACTGCGTATCGCGCGAGCAGCGTTTCGTAGGCCGATTCAAGCGTTCGAAAGCGCGCCGTCACGTCGCGGTCCTCGCGGCGTTTGCGGGCGAGCGCGGCCGTGATTTCGCGATCGAGGAGCGTCAGCTGGGCCGAGCAAAATGTCCGCGCGGCGGCGGTGTCGACGAGCCCGTGCTCGTGCGCGGCGACGAGCGCGCCGTGGAAGGAGACCGAGACGAGCTTGTTCTTGCGGAGCTCCGGGTAGACGCGATCGACGCGCGGCAAGAGCGGATGCTGGAGGAGGCGTGCGGCGAGATCGCGCTCGGCGAGCGCGGCCTCGATTCCGGCGGCGCGCGCGCTCTGGTACTCGCGATCGACGACGGCGCCCTCTTCGAGCAGCACCGGCGCGGCGTCGCTCACGTCGCATTCGAACGGATCGGCGGACGCGCGGCCGGCGTCGACGGTGCCGCGAAACGCGCGAACGAGAAGGCCCTCGGGGACGTCGTAGCGGACGGGAACGGTGCGGCACGTGTGCGGGCGGCGCGCGTGGATCGTGCAATCGCGACCGGACAGCATCGGGCAGCCTCGCGTCGCGAACGTCCACGGGCGCACCGTGATCGCGATGTGATGGTCCCAACCCGGCTCGTGCACGACGGCGCCGGCTGCGCGAACCGCGGTCGACTCGCGCAGCTTCGTCACGAGCTCGCGCGCGTCCATGCCGCGAAAATGCGGGTGTGGAGAGAGCGACGCGAGCGCGGCGTCGTTGTCGTCGCGCGGGACGGACGTGAGCCGATAGACGAGCGACGGCACGAACACGTCGCCGAGACGCACCGCTTCGAGCACGGTCATCTCCGGCGGCTCGGTGCAGCACTTGCCGCACGCGGTACATGCAAAATGCAACTGCTCCATTCAGGGGAGTACTTCGATCGCGTCTTGCCCGACGCGCACTTCGCCCGGACCGGCGAGCGAGACGCCGTATTCGACGACGCGGGCGTTGTCCTTCACGTCGAGCGTGACCTCGTACCATTTGAGATCGGTCGTGTCGGGCGTGAGCGGCGTCGTCGTCATCGGCGCGTCTTCGGCGTTGTGCGGCGCGGCCGAGCGCGCCCAGACCTCGCCGCGACCGGTGACGCCGGTGCTCTTCACTTCGAGGCGCACGCGGACTTTTTTTCCGGCGTACGGCACGGCGGCGACGTTTTTCATGAGCGTCGCCCAGCGGCCGCCGGGGTCGGAGCTTTGTTTCATGACGATGACCGGGCGCGCGCCGGGCTCGTAGATCGCGTCGTAGAAATTTTTTCCGCCGCCGGAGAGGAACCAGCCGTTGCCGACTTTCTTGTGCTTGTTGCCGGTGGAGATCGGCGAGTCCGATTCCGTGGCTGTCGGGGTAGGCGTGGCCGTTGCCGTGGCCGTGGCGGTCGGCGTCGTCGTGGCCGGTTGCGTTTGGGTGCCGCCGCAGGCGGTGAGAGCGAGAATCGACAGCGCTCGTTTCATGATTGGCGCATCGTACAGAAGTTGGCCGCGTCGCGCGCGCGCTGATAACGCGAAAGACGAGCCATCATGGAGGTCCTCGTCCGTGCTGCACTTTCGGTGCGGCGCGCGCTGCGAGCCGCGCAGGCGCCGGGCGTCGCCATCGCGATCGCCGCGCTCGTCGCTTCGGGCATGCTCGCGCCGCCGTTCGGCGTCGTGCACGCGGCGGTCCTCGGGCCGTGCGCGCTCCTGCTCGCGCTCGCGGTGAAACGCAAAGTCGTCGCGCGCACCGAGGCCTCGCTCGAAGTGGACGTCGCGGTCGCGCTCTACGCCTCGAGCCTCGCGACGGCAGTCGTGTTCGCCTACGAGCCGCGGCTCGATGGACCGCTCGCCGCGGCGTTCTACTTGCTCGTCGCGCTGCTCGCGGCGTTCACCAAGCCGCAGGCGACGGCCGCCGCGGTCATCGAAATCCTCGTGACCGAGGCGCTCGTTCGTCGCGCGCGGCTCGGGGATCCGGGCGTCGAGACGCTCGCCGTGCGCGGCGTCCTCCTCTCGGCGTTCGCGACGATCAACGTCCTCTTCTTGCGCGCCGAGGTGGCGCGCGTTCGTCGCGCGGGCCGCGCGCGGCTCGAGCACGAGCTCAAACGGCTCGAAGAAGACGCGCGGAGCTATCGCCTGCTCGGCGCGAGCGACAGCCGCGGCGGCGAAGAGCGCCTCGCGCGCTCGAGCGTCGAAGAAATTCAGCGCGCCGTCCACTACGCGCTCGAGCTCCTCCGCCGCACGCTCGATCTCCACACGGCCGCGCTTCTTTGGCTGAACGACGCCGGCACGCACCTCCGCATCAGCGAGCTCTCGACGGCGTCGGACGAAATCCACGACGCGCCGATTCCGATCGGCGACGGCGTGCTCGGCGCGGTGGTCGTCAAGAAAGAGCGCGTCACGCTCGCGCATCTCAAAGCGAGCTTCAACGTCCCCTATTACGACGGCGACTGCCCGGTGCGCGTGCTCATGGCGATGCCGATCCTCGAGGACCAAAACCTCCGCGGCATCTTGGTGCTCGACCGCACGAAGGACGTCGCCTTCACGCCGCACGAAGAAGAGCTCGCCGCGCAGGCCGCGCGCTATTGCCTCCGTGCGATCCAAAACGAGCGAATCTTCGTGCAGCTCGAACGCGCGAAGGTCGAGCAAGGCAAGCTCTACGACGCCGCGAAGGCGCTCGGCGCCGCGCTCAGCGAGCGCGACGTGCTCGACGCCGGCGTGCGATCCGCCCAGAAAATAGCCGCTTTCGACCTCGCCGCGGTCACGCTCTTCGACGAGCCCACGCGCACGCACCACGTCGTCGCCGCGACCGGCGAGATCGAGGATCTCGTCGGCTCCAAGTTCGCGCACAACACCGGCCTCGTCTCGATGGTCGTGCAGAACAAGTTCCCGCTGCCTTACAAAGGCGAATACGACCACGCGCGCCAAGCCGTGCTCACCAAACATTTTCCGTGGCCGAAGCTTCCGAGCTTGCTCGTCTTGCCGCTCCTCTTGCACGAGCGTCCGCTCGGGACGCTCATCTTGGGCGCGAAGCGGCGCGGCGCGTTCGGCGATCAAGTGCGACCGACGCTCGAGGTCCTCGCGTCGCACCTCGCCGTCTCGCTCGCCAACGCGCGCATGGTCGCCAAGCTCGAACAAATGGCGACGACCGACGGCCTCACCGGCCTGCTCAACAAGCGCGCGATGCTGGACGCCGCCGCCCAAAAAATCGCAGCCGCCGCGCGTTTCGGACGCAAGCTCTCGCTGCTCGTCACCGACATCGACTTCTTCAAGAAGGTCAACGACACCTACGGCCACGACGTCGGCGACGTGGTCATCAAGGGTCTTGGCGACATTTTGCGCAGGCAAAAACGTGCGACCGACCTCGTCGCGCGCTTCGGCGGCGAAGAGTTCATCGTCTTGTGCGAGCAGACCGACGAGCGCGGCGCGCTCCTCTTGGCCGAGCGCATCCGCGAAGAGCTGGAGAAGACGAAATTCCAAAGCGAACAGGGCCTGGTCGGCGTCACGTGCTCGCTCGGCGTCGCGACCTTTCCGGAAGCCGGCGGCACTTGGGACACGCTCTTCAAGAGCGCCGACGACGCGCTCTACGTCTCGAAACGCTCGGGCAGAAACCGCGTGACGGCGTGGACGAAGCCGCGCGACTCGAAAAAACGGGTCGGCTGAACGCACGCCCAATTCGTCAGGGGCTGCCCGTGCAACTCCAGATCGCGTTGGCCCCCGCGTCGCCCGCGTCGGGCAAGACGCACGTGCATTGCCGCGTCTCTTCTTGCGCGCCGGAGCAGCCGTTCGAGTAGTTGCACGTCACGGCCGCGGGCGGCGAGCAGATGTCGCCGTCGGAGGGCGAGCACGAAGGGCATTGATTCGGCTGATCGCCGTGGATGCAGAGCGTGGTCGTGCAGGTCGACGCGTCGACGTCGCCGTCGGTGCCGCTGTCGGCGCCGCCGCTGTCGGGCGTGCCGCTCTCGATCGCAGCCTCCGCGCCGGCGTCAATCGGCCCGCCGCTGTTGCCGCAAGCCGTGACGACGAGGGTGACCGACGCGATGGCGATGGCGCGCGAAAAGCTCATGCCGCGAGCATAGCCTCTCGCCGCCGAGAAGGCGCGCTACGGAGGGCTTGCCGCGGGCGCCGCGAGCCACTACGGTCGCGCGCCAAATGGCAAGTAAATCGGTCCACTTGCCCGTTCTGCAGAGCGGGCTCGGCCGGACGTTGCGGAAAGACAACTGGTGGTACGGCCCCGCGATCACTTTCATCGTGTTCACGGGCTTCATCGTTTATGCGACTTTCCGCGCGTTCGAGGGCGTGAGCTTCCGCACTGAGGCGTATTTATCGCCGTTCTATTCGCCTTACATCGATACGAGCTGGGCGAAGGGTTGGCCGATTCCGGTGACCGGCGCGATGCTGATCCTCGCGGGGCCCGGCTCGTTTCGATTCACTTGTTACTATTATCGTAAAGCGTATTACCGCGCGTTCGCGATGGACCCGCCGGCTTGCGCCGTCGGCGAGTCGCGTGGCCACGATTACAAAGGCGAGCGCGGGCTGATGATTTTTCAGAACCTGCACCGCTTCACGCTTTACGTCGCGCTCTTCTTTCTCGCGTGCCTCTGGCACGACGCGGTCGTCGGCTTCATCGGCTGGCACGACGGCTTCCACATGAACGTCGGCTCGCTCGTGCTCACGCTCGATGCGTTTTTGCTCACGGGCTACACGTTCGGCTGCCACGCGTTTCGACACTTGGTCGGCGGAAATGTGAATAGCTATTCCACCGCGACGCTCGGCGGCCTGCGGCATTCGCTGTGGAAGGCGGTCACCAAGCTCAACGAAAATCACATGGCGTGGGCTTGGACGAGCCTCTTCGGCGTCGGGCTCACCGACTTTTACGTTCGCTGCGTTTCGAGCGGTTTGATTCACGACGCGAGGTTCTTCTGATGGCCGATCAATGGGAAACGCACGAGCACGACGTGCTCGTCATCGGCGCCGGCGGCGCGGGTTTGCGCGCGGCGATCGAAGCGTCGAACGAAAAAGTATCGGTCGGCCTCATCTGCAAATCGCTTTTGGGTAAAGCTCATACCGTCATGGCCGAAGGCGGCGTCGCGGCGGCGATGGGCAACGTCGAGCCCAAAGACAATTGGAAAGTCCATTTCCGCGACACGATGAAGGGAGGCCGCTATCTGAATCAATGGCGGATGGCGCAGCTTCACGCGCAAGAAGCGCCCGACCGCGTCAAGGAGCTCGAAGCGTGGGGCGCGCTCTTCGACCGCACCAAAGACGGGCGCATCCTTCAACGCAATTTCGGCGGACACAAATATCCGCGTTTGGCGCACGTCGGCGACCGCACCGGTCTCGAGATGATCCGCACGCTGCAGCAGCACGGCGTTCACCTCGGCATCAAGGTTTACATGGAGTGCACGGTGACGCGCCTCCTCGTCGACGGCGATCGCATCGCCGGCGCGTTCGGTTATTGGCGTGAAAATGGGCGTTTCGTGCTCTTCACGGCGAAGTCGATCGTGCTCGCGACCGGCGGCATCGGGCGCATCTTCAAGGTGAACTCGAACTCGTGGGAGTGCACCGGCGATGGGCAAGCGCTCGCATATTTGGCGGGCGCCGAATTGATGGACATGGAGTTCATGCAATTCCACCCGACGGGCATGGTCTGGCCGCCGAGCGTGCGCGGAACTTTGATTACGGAGGGCGTGCGCGGCGAAGGCGGAACGCTCCGTAACAAAGATCAAAAACGCATCATGTTCGACTACATCACCGAGCTCTACAAAAACGAGACGGCGGACAACGAAGACGAGGCCGATCGCTGGCTCAAGTCGACCGGCGTCAACCTCGTTGCGCAAACGAGCGACAAAGGCGGCTCGCCGAAGCGCACGCCGGATTTGCTCCCTCGCGACATCGTCGCGCGCGCGATCAACTCCGAGGTCAAGGCGGGTCGCGGCTCGCCGCACGGCGGCGTCTTCTTGGACATCGCGTCACGCCGCACGCCCGAGGACATCAAACGAAAATTGCCGGCGATGTATCACCAATTCAAAGAATTGGGCGACGTCGACATCACCAAAGACCCCATGGAGGTCGGCCCGACAGCGCACTACACGATGGGCGGCATTCGCGTCGATCCCGAGACGCAACAGACGCGCATCAAAGGTCTCTTCGCGGCGGGCGAATGCGCCGCAGGCATGCACGGCGCCAATCGCCTCGGCGGAAATTCGCTTTCGGACTTGCTCGTCTTCGGTCGCATCGCCGGCGCGCACGCCGCAAAGTTCGTCAAAGACGCGCCCGCGACGAAGCCTGCGCCAGACGCGCTCGACGCGGCGAAAAAAGAGGCGCTCGCCTACTTCGATCGCGAAGAAGGCGAAAACCCGTTTTTGCTGCACGAAAAGCTCAAAGACGACATGTCCGCGCACGTCGGGATCATCCGAACCGAAGACGAGCTGCAAAAGGGTTTGGAAGCGATTCAGACGCTCAAGGCGCGCGTCGCGAAGATCAAAGTCGATGGCAATCGTCATTTCAACGCCGCGTGGCACGAGGCGTTCGACATGCGAAATATGATGGTCGTCTCGGAGGCGATGTGCCGCGGCGCGCTGATGCGCAAAGAGAGCCGCGGCGCCCACGCGCGCGACGATTATCCGAAGATGGATGACGACCACTTCTCGAAGTTCAACATCGCATCGCGCATGAAGGGCGACGAGATGGTGACCGAGGAAGTGGAGCACCCTGCGCCACCGGCAGACATCCAGAAGATCCTCGACGACAAAGAATGATTACTGGCACGAATACGTCGACGTGAATCGCTTGTTCGGGTCGAACGTCGGTTGCCACCAATCGGGCTGCGCGTCGGTCGCGTTCGAGACGTCGTCGACGAAGCTCCACGAATAGCTCCCGCCCGATTGGAACGGGTCGGGGGTCATGCGCGCGCCGAGTCGCGCGGTGACGGGGTCCGAGTCGAACGTCACGTCGCCGTTCGCGTCGAGCGCGAACGCGGCAGGCGTCAGCGGCGCGAGCTCGAGCGGGCTCGAAATCAGCGACGGGCCGTCGACGGTGACCGCCGGGCTGAGGAACGGAATCGCGGTCGGCCCCTCGAAGACGTCGTGCGCGGCCTGCGCGAGCTGGGCGGCGTCGGCGAGGATGGGCGCGGGAAACGAGGTCCAATCGACGATCGCGTTGGGCGGCGTCGTCTTGACCGCGCGCGCCGCGCCTATCGCCGAGCCGAACAAATCGAACGCGTGCTCCCAGAGATCTTTCGCGGCCGGCGCCTGCGACGCGTCCGCGACGTGCAGAAACGACGCGTTCATGTCGCTGACGAATTGGCTCTCGGCGCCGCTGTCACCGGCGATTTCGGTGAAGAGAGCCCACACGTCGACGTTGCCGTCGTACACGGCGAGCAGCTGAAACACCGCGTGCATCAACGTGAACGCGCCGGCGAGGGCGTAGAGCTCGGGCTTCTGCAGAACGAAATCGGCGGCGCCGCAGCCGCCTTTGATTTCGACGCCGTCCGCGCCAGTCGCATCGGCCGCCGTCTTCAGCGCCGCGCTGAGCTTGTCGAGCCGCGGCGAAAGCGCGAGGCCGGCGGCGCGCAAATCACCGAGGGTCATCGTCTTGTCGAGCGTGTCGAGAAACGGCGTCGGGTTGGTCTTCGCGAGCGACGGGTGCGACAAATTCGAACGCACGAAATCGCCGAGCGAGCTGCACGTCGCCGTCTTTTGCGAAAGCTGATCGAGGAGGCCGCCCTGCTTCCAAAGAAACGTGGTGTCGAACGGCTGCGTGAACCCGAAACGCGGCCGCAGCGTCTCGAGCGCCGGGTCCTCCGCGAGGAGCGTCACGTCGCTCAGCGCGAACGCGAGCGCGATCGACGGATCGCTCGAATCCTCGTCGTAGGCGGCCGAAAAATCTTGGTGCGCGGTGCGCATGTCGCACGCCGCGAGGGCTTTTTGGCCGTCTTGGGCTTTTTGTTGCGCGTCGGATGCGCAAGCGGCCAACACAAAACTCGCGAAGAGAAGCGAACGAAGAAAAGTCATGTTCGAAGTATGGCCCCGAGCGGCGATTTTGATCGCGGTTTTCGCTCGGCGGCACTAGTTTCGCTCCCGCATGGCCACCAACGCGAGGCTTCAGGTCTACCGCGGCGACAACGACGGGGGCGAGCTCAAGGAGTACGAGGTCGAGACGTATCCGGGGATGGTCGTCCTCGACGCGATCCACGACATCCAAGCGAAGCAGGAGCCGTCGCTCGGCGTTCGCTGGAACTGCAAGGCGGGCCGCTGCGGCTCGTGCAGCGCCGAAATCAACGGCAAGCCGAAGCTGATGTGCATGACGCGCATCACGTCGCTGCCCGAGGGCGAGCCGATCACGGTGACGCCGATGCGGTCGTTTCCGGTCATCAAAGATCTCGTCACCGACGTCTCGAACAACTTCAAGATGGCGCAGAAGATCCCCGCGTTCGCGCCGCGCGCCCGGGACGCCGACGGCGTCTGGCGCATGCAGCAAGAAGACATCGATCGCATTCAAGAGTTTCGAAAATGCATCGAGTGTTTTCTTTGCCAAAACACGTGTCACGTCATTCGTGACCACGGCAAAAAAGCCGAGTTCGCCGGCCCGCGTTTTCTCATCGCGCTCGCCGGGCTCGACATGCACCCGCTCGACACGCTCGATCGGCGCGAGCTCATGAAGGACGAGTTCGGCATCGGCTTCTGCAACATCACGCGGTGCTGCACCGAGGTGTGCCCCGAGCACATCAACATCACCGACAACGGCATCATCCCCATGAAGGAGCGCGTGGCCGACGATTATTTCGACCCGCTCCGCTGGGCCATTCGGAAGGTCACCGGCGGTCCCGAGAAAAAGAAGAAGGCGTCGCTGCCAGTAGTAAAGTAGCGCGCATGCACGAGCACGCGCTGAAGACGCTGTCGCCCGGGGAGCTCGATTCGGCCGTTCAAAAAGCCACGCTCTACCGCGAGCTCAATCAACCCGAAGAGGCCGAGAGCATCTGCAAAGACGTGCTCGCGGTCGACGCGAAACATCAAAACGCGCTGCGCGTGCTCGGGCTCGCGGTGACCGATCGATTCGACGAGGTCGCCGTCGGTCTCTTCGAAGAAGCGATGAACGCGTTCGGCAAGCTCCAAAACGAATACGACCGCGTTTATCACGAGGGCGTCGCGTGGGAGCGCCTCGGCAAAGCGCATCTACGCCGCGGCGAAGGCCACGGCGCGCTCACCGCGATCGAGCATGCCCTCGAGCAATACGAACGCGCCGAAAAAATCGCTCCGCCGAACAACCCCGATCCGGTCTTGCGCTTCAACCGCTGCGTGCGGCTCCTCCAGTCGCATCGCCTCTTGCACGAAGCATTCGACGCGCCGCACTCGCGCGTGCCGAATCTGGGCGATTAATTCTCGGGGACGGGCACGCCCGTCGCGACCGGATCGAGCATACTGCCCAAGTTGGCGACGACCGCGTCGCGCCCGGCGAGCTGACCGGTTTGGCCGCCGAGGAAATTCCATTCGACGAATTTCACGATGCTCGAGTGCTCCATCACGACGTGTGACACGAAATTTTTCTTCGCGAACGGGCCGATCGCGAGCATCGGAAGGCGCGTTCCGTAGGGTTTTCCGTCGACCGCGCTCGTCGGCGGCGGGGCCACGTGATCGAAGTAGCCTCCGCCTTCGTCGTACGTGAAGAGAACGAGCGTCGAGTCGCGATAACGCGAGTTTTCGATCGCGGTGACCATGCTCGTCACCCACGCGACGCCGTCGGAGAGACGCGCGAGCTGCCCGGGATGCTCGCTCTTCCACCCGATGGCGCGCACGAACGACACGGCCGGGAGCGTGCCGCCGTCCAAATCGGACAGGAGGGCCGTATCGTCGGCGATGTGCGCCGGGTCGTCGCGGGTCGAGGCGTAATACTCGAACGGCACGTCGCTCGGATCGAACGTGCAGGGATAAAAGGCGAGCCCGCCGGTGCAGTCGTCGGGTCGCGGCGCGCACGTGCCTTGCGCGGCGGCAGCTGCTTGGGCCGCGTAACCGCCGGCGTAATATTTCCAAGACACGCCCGCTTGCGTCAGCAAATCGCCGATCGTCGGGCCGGTGAATTCTTTCTGCACGTTCGCGCCGAGCGTGCACGCGACGCCGTCCGCGCTTTGCGGTCCGTAGACGTCGTCGTCGAACACGAACTGCGCGCGCGCCATGTACATGTCGTTGGCCGAGCTCGCGCCGACGATGGGTTGAAAGTAGCGATCCGCGAGCGCGCCGCTCGCCGCGTAATCCCAATAGGGCTTGATGATCGTCGGGTCGCTCGTCGCGAGGTTGCGCGGGTCGCTGCATTGAGGCGCGCCGGTCGCGTAGCGATCCATCGCGCCGCCGTTCATTTCGGGCGTCTCGCACGTCGAGGTGTGATCCGGGTCCCAGCCGCCGAGCGCGGCGTCGTCGAGATTGCCGAGCGCCGCGCCGGACGGGTCGGTCGCCGGCGCGCCCTCGCAGCACGCGGGCCCGGTGTTGCACGTCGGGCTCGAGCCGGGCGGCGCCGTGCAGTAGCGGCCGAAGTGATTGTCGAACGTGTGATTTTCTTGAACGATGACGACGACGTGCTTCACGTTCGACTGGGGGCAAGGCCCGGCGCACGTGTCATCCTGCGCGACCGAGCAACCGAGGCAGCAGACACAAGCGAGACACCAAGCTGCCTTCACGCCGCGATTGTGTCATGGTCCGGGTCGTCATGGACGAAAGCGAAAAGAAAGACCCGCCTTCCCCTCCCGAAGAAGAGAGTCCGGTCGAGGATTTGAAAAAAGGAATCGGCCTCCTTTTCCGCGCCGCAAAGAGCGCAGCCCACAGCGCCGCGCCGCGCGAAAAAGTCGAGAAGGCTTTCAAGACCGGCGTCGACGATTTGCAAAAAGCCTTCGACCGCTTGCAATCCGACAAGCTCGATGGTGCGATCAAATCGAGCCTTCAAGAAATCGGACGCGCGGTCGGTAACGTCGCGCAGACGCTCGAACGCGAGCTTCGCGGCGACGACGACGACCACGACAAGAAATCGTGACGTTTCGCGCTGGGGCGACTTGAGACACGACCGTACTCGTGTAAATGTCCGCGCCGATGGGACTTGGCTATCGTTCTTGGGTTGGCCTTGGATTGGTTTGTGCGGCGCTCGGGCTCGGGCGAATTCTCGCCGCTTGCAGCGGTGACGACTCGGGCAACGGACAAGACGCTTCGCTCGACAACACGGTCAGCTGCGCGTCGAACCTCACGATGTGCCTCGGCTCCTGCGCCGACCTGACCGCCGACCCAGCGAACTGCGGCGCCTGCGGAAAAACCTGCAAGAGCGGCGAGGTCTGTAACGCCGGACAGTGCGCGCTCACTTGCGGCGGCGGCTCGTTCAAGTGCGACTCGGGCTGCACCGACTTGCTCGGCGACACGAACAACTGCGGCGGCTGCGGCGTCAAATGCGACCCGGGCAAAGTCTGCAATGACGGCGGCTGCGCGCTCTCGTGTCAGCCCGGTTACAAATCGTGCCCCGACGACGGCGGCACGCTCTTCTGCACCGACCCGCAGTCCAACGACTTCAACTGCGGCGCGTGCGGCACGGTTTGCGGCGCGGGCACGCGCTGCGAGGCGGGGGCCTGCAGCATCACCTGCCAAACGGGTCTGTCGGATTGCCAATTCACGGTCGACGCGGGCGACGGTGGCACGACGACGATCGATCGTTGCACCGACCTCGTCGTCGACCCGCAAAACTGCGGCGGCTGCGGCAACGTCTGCGAGGCCGGAACCTTCTGCTCACCCACCGACGACGCGGGCGACGCGGCCTGCGGCCTCGGTTGCTTCGGCGGCTCCATCTTGTGCGGGAGCCGCTGCGTCGATCCGAAGATCGATCCGTTCAACTGCGGCGGCTGCAACGACGCATGCGACGGTGGGAAGAAATGCGTGAACAGCACGTGTCAGTGAAAGAGGTGCGCGCGATGTACCAGCGGGGTCCCCGAGTCATTCTTCTTCTTCTCTTGTGCGTGGTCGTCTGGGCCTGCGCGAACAGCGGCGACAACCCGGCCGACGGCGGCACGCCCGACGCGAAAGCGATCGGACCGTGCGGGCCCGGCACGGCCGTCATGTGCGGCGACACGTGCGTCGACACGCAAAGCAATTTCCAGAACTGCGGCTCGTGCGGCAACGCGTGCCCGAACGACCAGGTCTGCTCGCACGGCGCGTGCGCGGTCGTCTGCGGCGGCGGCACTGCGCGCTGCGGAAACGACTGCGTCGACCTCAACTCGGACGTGAACAACTGCGGCAGCTGCGCCAAGCCGTGCCCGAGCGGAAACGTCTGCAGCAAAGGCACCTGCGCCGTCACCTGCCAACCCGGCTTGACCGACTGCAACGGCGACTGCGTCGACGTGAACCAAAACGACGACAACTGCGGCGCGTGCGGCAGCGCGTGCGGCGGCGGCCAAGTGTGCTCGGCCGGCAAGTGCATCGCGACGTGCCAGAGCGGCTTCAAGTCGTGCACGGTCGGCGACGCCGGCGCGACCCAATGCGTCGACACGCAGCTCGACAACGCGAACTGCGGCAACTGCAACGCGCCCTGCCCGGGCGGCGAAGTCTGCTCGAACGGCACGTGCGGTCTGACGTGCAACGGCGGCACGAGCAAGTGCAGCAACGCGTGCGTCGACGAGAGCATCGACCCGGGAAACTGCGGCGCGTGCGGATCAACGTGCGCGGGCAACTGCAGCAGCGGACATTGCTGCGCTGCGAACCAGGTGTATTGCGGATCGTGCGACACGGTCGCGAATTGCATCCTCAAGAACGGTGGCCAGATCGCCGCGGGCGGTTCCCATACGTGCGCCATTACGCTCGGCGGCGCTCTCAAATGCTGGGGCGACGACTTTTTCGGCGAAATTGGGGACGGTCAGGACATCAACAACAGCCTCACGCCGTACACGCTGGCGATTCAGAATCCCACGTACGTGGGACTCGGCGAGGACTTCTCGTGCGCGGTGACGGCGGCTGGCGGCGCATACTGCTGGGGCGACGGGTTCGAAGGTCAGCTCGGAAACGGCATCGAGGACGAGCAAACGTCGCCAGTCCAAGTGCCCGGTGTCAACAACGCCGTCCGCATCGACGGTGGCTACGATCAAACCTGCGTCCAACTTGGCAGTGGGCAGCTGCTATGCTTCGGCGGCAATACGTATGGCGAGGTCGGCAACGGCGATAACAGCCAGGCAAACCAAGACCAGCCGTTCTCGGTCATTGGTAGCGGCGTTGCCTCCACGAGCGCGGGAACTGGCAACACGACATGCGTATCGCTGACCGACGGTACGGCCCGATGCTGGGGTGAGGGCGACACCGGACAGATCGGCGACGGCGCGGAGCTGCAGAACAACGTGAGTCCCGTCACCGTCCTGAAAGCAGCCAGCACCACTTTGACCAACGTGAAATCGGTGGCCGTGGGCGGGATACACAGCTGCGCCGTACTGAACGACGGCACGGTCTGGTGTTGGGGAGACGATACCTTCAGTGAGCTTGGCGATGGGAAAGCAGTGGAACAGGATTACCCGATTCAAGCTGCGAAGGGCGTCATCTCCACGGCGACGGCTGTCGCGGCAGGTGGTGATGCATTCGGCGATTACGCGCACACGTGCGTGCTGACAAGCGCTGGTGCCGTCTATTGCTGGGGCTCCAACGACTATGGCCAGATCGGCAACGGCAACACCACGACGCCGGTGACCACGCCCTACGAGGTGTTCACGAGCGGCGTGGTCGGGATCGCCGCGGGCGAGATCCACACCTGCGCGTATAAGAGCGATGGCACAGTGTGGTGCTGGGGCTACAACGGCAGCGGCCAACTCGGTATCGGCAACACGAAGAACAAATCGAGTCCTGTCCAGGTCACGACGTTCTGAGACCGTCCTTGCTCACTGCGCCCGGACGGATTAGTCCGGGCGCGTGAAGACGAAAGCACTCGCGCTCGTTCTCGTTCCGCTCGCCGTTGGGCTTCTCGATGTGGCGCCGCCGGCGCGGGCGGATGCGCAGCCGGCATACAAACCGCTCGCGATGACGGTCGACACGCTCGACAACGGGCTGCGCGTGGTCGTCGTGCCGATGGCGGGGGCGCCGACGGTTGCATTCTACACGCTCGTCCTCGCGGGCTCGCGCGACGAGGTCGAGCCGGGGCGCAGCGGGTATGCGCACCTCTTCGAGCATTTGATGTTTCGCGGGACGAAGCAGATGCCAGCCGCGGATTACGAGAAGCGCATGCAGTCGATGGGCGCGGACAACAACGCCTTCACCACCGACGACTTCACCTTCTTCACGCCGCTCATTCCGAAGGAGAGCTTGGCCGAGCTCGTCCCCGTCGATGCCGATCGCTTCGAGCACCTCGACGTCGCGCCCGCGGCTTACAAAGACGAGACGGGCGCGGTCGCCGGCGAGTTCAACAAAGATTTTTCGAACCCGTGGTGGGCGATGGATGAAGCGCTCCGCGAGATCGCGTTCACGCGCCACACGTACGGGCACACCGTCATCGGCTACAAGCGCGACGTCGACGCGATGCCGCAAAATTACGCGTATTCGAAGCTCTTCTTCTCGCGCTTCTACGTGCCGGACGACTGCATCATCTTCGCCGTCGGCGACGTCTCGCGCGAAGAGGTGCTCGACCTCGTGAAGAAAAATTACGCCGGGTGGAAGGGCAAGCGCGCGAACCCGACGATTCAAGCCGAGCCGGAGCAGAAGGCGCCGCGACGTCGCGACATGACGTGGAAGGGGCCGACCACGCCGCGCATGACGATCGCGTACAAAGTGCCCGGAGCGAAAGACGCGCTCGCCGACGCGGCGGCGCTCGGCGTGCTCGTCACCATGGTCTTCGGCGAGCCGAGCGCGCTCTATCAGAGGCTCGTCGTCACCGAGCAGAAGGTCATCGGGCTCGAAGCCGATCCGGACGAGATGCTGCATCGCGATCCCGGATTGCTTCGCGTCGACGCCAAGCTCAAAGAAGGGACGAGCTTCGACGAGATCCTCGGGGACGTTCAAGCCGCGCTCGACGCGGTCGCGCAAGGCAAGATCGACGACAAAGAGCTCAAGGCGGCGCGCGAGCATCTGACGAGCGCGCTCGTCCTCTCGATGCAGACGCCCGGAGACGTCGCGATACGGCTCGCGTACGACACCGCCGCGAGCGGCGGCGACCCGCACGCATTCGACCGCTACATGAGCGCGGCGAGCGCGGTCGGCAAGGACGACATCGTGCGCGTCGCGAAGACGCTGACGCTCGCGCATCGCGACGTCGTGACGCTCTCGGGACCGAAGAAGGCAGGTGGCAAGTGAAGCGCGCGCTGCTTTTGCTCGCGGCGATCGCGTGCAACGACATGCCGCCGGTCAACGTGCCGGGGCCGACCGTGGCGCATCCGGCGGGCGCTTCGATCGAGTCGCCCGAGACACGCGGCGCAGTCGCGACGCTCGCTCGTCGCAATCCGAGCGCGCGGGTCGTCGCGTTTCGCATCGCGTTCGACACGGGCTCGTCGGAAGATCCCACCGGCAAAGAGGGACTCACCGCGCTCACCGCGGCGATGACCGTGAAGAGCGGCACGCGCGCTCTCACGTTCGCCGAGCTCTCGCGCGCGCTCTATCCGATGGCCGCGTCGATCGGCGTCGACGTCGACCGCGACGAGACGGTTTTCTCCGCCGACGTCGCCGCCGCGGATTTGCCGAAGTTCTATCCGCTGCTTCGCGACGTCATCCTGTCGCCTCGCTTCGACGACGAGTCGTTCAAGCGATTGCGCGCGCGCCAGAAGAGCAGCCTCGACGACGAGCTCAAAGGCGCGGACGACGAGTCGCTCGGCAAAGAAGCGCTCCAAGCGGCGATTTACGCGGACCATCCGTACGGCCATCCGGCCGACGGCACCGACGCGGGCCTCGCCGCGCTGACGCTCGAAGACGTGAAGGCTCAGCGAGCGCGTGTATTCTGCAAGGATCGCGTGACCGTCGGAGTCGCCGGCGCGTATCCCGAGGGCTTCGACAAAACGATCGCGCGCGATCTCGACGCGCTCCCCGCGTGCCCGGGTCCCCGACCCGGGTTGCCCGAGCCGCAGCGACACCACGGCCTGCGGGTCGTCCTCGTCGACAAACCGAGCGCCGACGCGACCGCGATCTCGATCGGCTTTCCGACGACGATGACGCGCGCCAGCGAAGATTTTCCGGCGGCGTATTTCTTCACGAGCTTCCTCGGCCAGCACCGGCAGTCGTCGGGCGTTCTCTATCATGACCTGCGCGAGGTCCGCGGGCTCAACTACGGCGACTACGCGTACGCGGAGTACTTCGAGCAAGACGGCGACTCGCGCTTCACGCTGCCGAACATCGTGCGGCGCGAGCAGCTCGTTTCGATTTGGCTCCGCCCGGTGAAGCCGGCGAACGGCCTCTTCGCGCTGCGCGGCGCGCTCTACGATTGGGAGAAATACGTCGAGGGCGGCATCCCCGACGCCGAGATCACGCGCTTCGCGAATTTTCTCTCGCGCTACCAGAGCCTCGAGCAGCAGACCGAGTCGCGACGGCTCGGCTTCGCGCTCGACGATCGCAGCTACCATCTCGCGACGCCGTTCATGGAGCGGATGCGCGCCGCGTGGAGCACGCTCGACGGCAAAAAGCTCGCGCAGGTCGTCAAACGCGATCTCGCGTCGGGCGACATGACGATCGCGATCGTCACGAAAAACGCCGCCGCGCTGAAGAAGACGCTCGTCTCCGGCGAGAAAACGCCGCCGACCTACGACTCGCCGAAACCGAAGAGCGTCACCGACGAGGACAAAATCATCGAGGCCTTCCCGCTCCATTTGAAGGACGCGGACGTCACCATCGTGCCGATCGCGGATCTGTTCGCCAAGTAGCGCGGCAACTTGGCCCGCGCGCGATGGGCGGTCTAACCTGGTGAGGGCTGTTTTGATTCGCGCTCGGCTGATCCTCGCTTCACTCGTTTTTTCCGGCAGCGCGCTCGCGGCTGGCGCGAAGGGACACGCGAAACCGCCGCAGCACGCGCATCCCCAAGGAACTGCCGATCCGGCGATGCGGCGGCAAGTCGCGGGCGGTCCGACGGCGGATGATTCGCGCGTCGGCGTCGAGAGCCCCGAGCTCTCGCAGCTGCGCGCCGCCGAGCGCGAGATTTTTCCGCCGGCCGCGCCGCTCCCGGCCAACGCGTGGCCGACCGAGCTCCCCGCGTGGCGCGACGCGAGCGAGCCCGCCGTGCACGCGAGCGGTCTCTCGGTCCCGCCGTCGCAAGCGCGGCCACCCGCGGCCGAGGGCGGAAAAGATTTGTCGTGGCTCTCGCAGCTCACGCTCCCCGAGCTGCCGATTCGATGGGACGCGCGCGTCGTGCGCTACCTCGAGATGTACAAAAACGACGCGCGTGCGCGCGGCGCGCTCGCGGTTTGGCGCAAACGCGCGGGCCGCTACAAAGACGCGATCGAGCGTGTTTTGCGGCGAAAGAACATGCCGACCGATCTCGAGTGGCTCGCGATGATCGAGAGCGGCTTCGACCCGCTCGCGCGCTCGCCGGCGGGCGCGGTCGGCCTCTGGCAGTTCATGCCGGAGACGGGAAAGCTCTACGGCATGCCGCAGGATCGATTCGTCGACGAGCGCGTCGACGTGGTCGCGGCGACCGAGGCGGCCGCCGATTTCTTGAACGACCTGCATCGCCGCTTCGGCAGCTGGGACCTCGCGATGGCCGCGTACAACATGGGTTACCCGGGCGTCGTCGCCGCCGTGCGCCGTTACAACACGAACGACTTTTGGGCGCTCTCGAAGCTCGAAGGCTCGCTCCCGTGGGAGACGACGCTCTACGTACCGAAAATTTTGGCGTCGGCGATCGTGATGCGAAATCCGAAAGTGTTCGGTCTCGACGCGATCGTTCCGGACGCGGCGGTCGAGTACGACGAGGTGCACGCGCCGTTCGGCGTCGCGCTCTCGGCGATCGCGCAAGCCGCGGGTCTCGAGACGAAAGACCTCGAAGCGCTGAACCCCGAGCTGAAGGCGAAGCGCACGCCGCCGAAAGAGAGCGACGTCGCGCAAGCGGTGCTCGGACAAAACACGTCGCACGGCTGGACCCTCCGCGTGCCGCGCGGCAAGGGCGAGACGGTCGTCGCGAGCCTCTCGAAGATTCGTCACGACGAGACGGCGCTCGAACGTTACGTCGTTCGGTTCGGCGAGACGCTCGATCAAATCGCCGCAGCGCGCGGCACGACGACGAGCAAGCTCGCCGACATCAACGGCATCCAACCGGGCGAGCTCGTTCGCGGCGGCACGCTGCTCTTGGTCCCGCCGCCGCACGCCGCGCCCGCCGCGACGACGCCGAAACCCGCCGACGCGGACAAGCCGGTCGTCGTCGTGCCGACGGACCTCTTCGTCTACCCCGGCCGAAAGCGTGTATTTTACAAGGTCGGCGTCGCCGACACGGTGAAAGAAATCGCCGACGCGATGCACGTGACCGTCGACGAGCTGCGCCGCTGGAACGACATCGACCCGTCGGCGCGCCTCGTCGAAGGCATGACGCTCCAAGCGTTCGTGCAGAGCGACGCCGACCTCTCGCGCATCGCGCTCCTCTCCGAGAACGACGTGCGCGTGCTCACCGTCGGGAGCGACGAGTTCTTCGCCTTCTTCGACAAGACGCACCGCCGCGTCGTCGTCGCCGCGAAGACCGGCGACACGGTCGAGAGCATCGGGAAACGTTATGGAGTCGCCGGCGCGACGATGGAGCGAATCAACCGCCGCGGGCGCCGCGACGCGCTGAAAGACGGCGAGACCGTCGCGGTCTACGTCGACGTGAATCGCGCGCCTCCGCCGGCGCCCGCGACCAACGCCGCCGCGGCCGCGGTCACGGTGCCGATGCCGCTCGGCGCGCTGCCGCCCGCGCCGAAACCGGATTTGCTTCCGCCCGTGAAGCTCTGATCACTGCGGCGCGCACGTCGAAACGCCGGCGCCCACGATCGTTTGCGCGAGCGTCGTGACCGTCGTCTCGGTCATCGCGATCGGGTCGTATTGCACGACGCTCGTCGACCCGCCGGGCCCGTGGAAAATCCAGAAGCTTCCGCCCCAGAACGCGTACGCGAACGCGTCGGTCGATTGCCCCGTCTTCAGCTGATTGACCGCGACGATCTTCGCCGACTGCGGATCGATCTCGGCGATCTCCGAGCCCGAGCCCGACGTGAAGACGCAAAGCGCGAAGAGCCGCCCATCGCCCGTGCCGGTGAGCTCGCAGCGCGGCAGCTCCGGCTGAAAATCGGCGATGAAGTGCCGCGTGAAGCTCTTCGTGTCGAGCGTCGCGAGGCCGAGCGAGTTGGAATTGAAATTCGCGTCGGCGACGTAGAGCGACTCGCCGTTCTGATCGCCCGCGTAGCCCATGCCGAAGTTGAAGAACGGCGTGCCTTGCTCGGACGGAACGTACGGCGTCGACTTGCACGCCGCGTTGGCGGTGTCGATTTGCCAGAGCGTCCCGTCGGCGAAGACCGAATACGCCGTGCCGAATCGATCGACCGCCATCGAATACGGCGTGCTCGTCGTGCCGGGGCACGCGATCTTGCCGATGTTCGTGAACTGGAGCGTCGGCGGATAAAAGCTGAGGAGATCGTTCTCCGCCGAGATGACGTAGACGAGCGTCGCGCCCGCGTCGGGGCAGTCGGTCGGAATCGGCGCGTCGACGAATTGGTCGATGTGGGGGAGCGCGTCTTCTTCTTGCGCGTCTTCTTCTTCTTCCGTGGCGTCCTGGTCGACTGTGACGTCTTTGCCGGCTTCGGCGACGATCGGCGCGTTGAGCTCGGTGCGCGCGCCGCAGCCGGCCATCGCCGGGCCGACGCCCGCGCCGAGCAGCGCAGCGATCGAAATCACACGAAGCACACGCCAGTCGAAGCTCATGCACGAGAACATGCAGCGAGCACCCGCCGAGCGCAACTCAGTCCGCAGGGTGCGTCGTGTGGTGCGTGTGTTTCTTGGGCTTCTTTTTTTTGTGCACGATCGGGGGACGCGCTTCTTCGACGGGCGTCTCGGGAGCGACGACCGGAGGCGGAGGCGGAGGCGGGGGCGGAGGCGGAGCGTGGCGCGGAGCCGGCTTCGGCGGCGTGACGTTTCGTGTATGCGCCGTCCCGCCTGCGGCGGATCCGGCGACGTCGAAAGTGTATTGGAAGCCGAGGCCGATGATCGGCGCGCCCGCGCTGTAGTGACCGCCGTTGACCGTGCCGTTCGGCGGGCCCGGCGGCGGCGGATAACCCGACACCGGATTCACGACGCCGAGCTGCGCTTGGCTCGGCGACACGTCGACGTCGGGCATGTAGACGTACGCGAACGTCGCGTCGATGCGCGTGCGGTCGAGCGTGAAACCGACGCCGCCGGCGAATTCGAATTTGTCGCCGTCGATCGTGAGCGGCGACTCGTACGCGGCGGGAATGGCGCTCGTCTCATACGCGAAGCCGAGGCGCAGATCGAGCTTCGCGCGCGGCGAGAGGTTCGCGCGAACCTCGGCGCCGACGTGCACCGAGTCCGAGTCTTGAAAGTGCCGCTGGATCGAAATCGTCGGAATCGAATAGGGGCTCGGAAAGCCCGTCACGTTGACGAGCTGGATGTCGTGCGGCGTGATGTCGATCGTGTCGTGCAAGCTCCAGAATTGGCGCTCGTAGGAGACCTCGACGCGGAGCGGCTCGATCGGCCGGAGCTCGACGCCCGCGCGGAGGTGCGCGGGCAACCGAAACTTGAGGCCGGCGTCCTCGCCGACTTGCGACGCGTTGTCGAAGAGCGCTGCGTTCGGCAGCCGCACGCGAATGGTCGCGGGCGCGTCGATCCAATAAGGCAGCTGGCCCGACAAACCGAACCGCACGATCTTCGACGGGATCCACGTGATGCCGAGGTTTCCGCTCGGCGTGAAGATGCTCGCGCGCGTGCGCGAGAGCGTGTCGTAATCCGGATTTTGCGGCGGCCCGAGCAAACCCGGGTTCGCGTTGAGGTCGACCGTCTGCTGAAAGACGCCGGCGAGGACCTGCAATCCCGCACCGATGCGAAGCTGATCGCTGATCTTGTACGCGGCGAACGCTTCGATGGTCGCGAGGAGCGAGCCCTCGAGCGAGATGAGCGAATACCGCGAAGGCGAAGGCGTGCCGTCGTCGAGCGTCTCCGGCCAGCGGAGGAGCGGCGCGTACGGCGCGTAGATTCCGCCGCCGAGGGTCCACTTGCGCTTGGCGCCCGCGGCCACCGCGAAGCCGAGCGTCGGGATCGCGAGCGGCGGCGTGTCGCCGTGAACGGTCGGATAGTCGTACGTCTGGAGCGCGCCCGACGAATCGGCGACTTGCGTTCGGCGCGTGAAATCAGCCGAAAACAGCATCAGCGACGCGTCCGCGAGGAGCGTGCCTTGCGCGTCGACCAGACCCGCCGGGTTGTACCACATGGCGTTCAAGTCATCGGCGCCGGCGACGAACGCGCCGCCGCGCGCGAGCGGACGCACGCCGCGGTCGGCAAAGTACAAACCGCCGGCGTTCGCCGTCGCCGAAAAGGTTGCAATCGCAACGACAACCCCGAGACGCTTCAATCCGTTCCCTTGCGCACGATCTCGTAAAACTGCTCGAGGCCGAACTGCTGATTGCTCAAGAAGTCGTTCACCTGCGACGCGACCGCGCCGTAGTCCGGCGGCTGGAGCTTGCTCGTCTGCGACGGGTCGGTGCGGTTCACGTCGGCGATGACGTCGAGGATGATCTGGAGCGGCGTCTGCGTTTGACGCCCGGTCGAGTCGGTCATCGGCGTCACGAGGCGCGCGAGGATCTGCGGCAGGATTTGATTCGGGTCGGCTTCGTCGCCGCAAATCTCGGTGCTCCCGATCATGAAACGTCCCGCGGCGCGCGAGAGGAGCGTGAGCTGCGCGTCCAGGATGCTCGCGGACGTGATGTGCCCGAGCGCGTCACGCGTGGTCGGCGCGAGCGACGGCGCGAGCGCGTGATAAATCGGCACGAGGTTCTGATCGTCGCCCATGACTTGGAGCAAGTCGTCCGACGTCGCGAGCATCGAGGCGAGCGCGTCGTTCTGCGACGCCGCCGACACGAGATATTGCAGAAGCGCCTCGAGCGCGCTCCGCGCCGCGTCGTCCGAACGGATCGCCTCGAGCACGTCCATCGTCGTCGAAAAAAACGGACCTTTGATCGAATCCGAAATCTTGTTCGTGAGATCGTCGCGCGCCCAGCCGCACCGCGTGTACGGCGGCACGTAGCTCGTCGGGCAATTGGCGGCCATCTGCGAGCGGAGCATGTCGATGAGCGTCGGCGTGATGGTCGGAATCGACGCGTCGGCGAACGACGAGCTCGCGCCGGTGCCTTTGACCGATAAGAATTGATCGACCAGCTGCGAGCGCCCGAGCCGCCAGTTGGTCATGCGCGGCGGATCGGCCGCGAGGACCGCGTCGATCGCGTCGAGCGCCGCGGTGAGCAAGTAAATCGGCGTGACCTGCGCGTTCTTGGTGCCGTCGTTGCGGAGCGCGGTCACGCCGCCGTGCCGATCGGTGAGGCTCGAGGTCTGCGCGCGCTTCGGGTCGATGAGCGCGCGCGTCGTCGCCGCGAGCACGTCGATGCCGCTCGGATACGACGTCGCGTTGCAAACGCCCTTGGCGTCCGCGCCCGTGCAATGCGGGACGATGGTCGTGTCGGCGTCGATGCTCGCGGCCGCGAGCGCCGGAAAGAAATCGCCCGCAAGCGCCTCGGCGAGCAGCGGCTCGTAGCTCACGGCGCCGTCTTGCGTGCAGTACTCGGGGTTCGTTTTGGTCGAGCCCTTCGGGTCGCAGTTGGTCTTGTCGTCTTGCGCGTCGGACCAGTGGCGGTAAATGGTCTCGAGGAGCGCGAGATAAAGATCTTCGCGCCCGTGATTGGCGAACGCCTGAATCATCGGCGCGAACGCCGAGAACGCCCCGAAGTTCTCGAGCACGAAGAGCGCGTCGGGATCTTTTTGGTCGACGCTCATCCCGGGCTGACAAATGCGAAGCCCGTGAACGTAACCGTCGGACGAAGCGTCAGCCGCGCCGGGATCCGGATCGGGGATCACATTTTCCGGGCACGCGACGGTGCCGACGGTGTGATTGCCCATGAGGTCGTTCAAGAAGTGATTGGTGAGGTAATTGGTGCCGCCGGGATTGGGGCTGTCGTTGTCGATGTCGAAGTAAACCTGGCGGCTCAAATACTGAGGCTTCGGGCGGAACGTGTTGCTGCTGCCCGGGTCCCAAAAGCCGTCGATGCCGCTCGACTGCTGCATCATGTCGACCGTCGCCTTGCCGATGCCGAGGATTCCGTTGCGGAGCACGCTCGGCCGCAGGTAGAGGTTCGCTTTGCCGACGAACGAGTCGATGTAGAACTTCGCGAGGTTTTCGATCTTGAAGACCTCGCATTCGTGAAACGGCCGCGTGCCGGGCGCGCCGCAGAGCGCCAAGCTGCCTGCGCAGATGTCGCCGCTCCCGAGGATCGGAACGCCTTGCGCGTGCAGCACGGCGCCCTCTTTGTTGCACGCGGTGACGCCGTCCGTGTCGTGAACGAGCTGAATGAACTTCTGGAACGCGCTCCGGTTCCACCCGCTGTCCGGCTTGGTGCGGTCGACCGCCTGCGACATCTCTTGCGTGTTCTTCGTGTCGAAGTCGTACGCCGGGCCGTTCAGGTTGCTGCGGTCGTAAGACATGTGATCGCGAAACTGCATGTAATCTGCAAGTACCCCGCCGAGGAGGTTGCTCTGGCTCGACTCGGTCGAGCGCAGCACGTCCTCGAGGAGGCCGGGCTCTTGCTCGACCTGCACCATCACGTCGAGGATTTCGTCCCAGAAGGTCGACTTCGGCGGGATGGTCGCCTCGGGGTGCTTGTTCGCGACGTCTTTCATCGCGAGCCCGGCGCCGACGACGCGCGCCAAGTCGCCTTGGTTGTTTTGCATCAGCGACTTCGAGAGGGCGAGCACGTCGTCGGTGGTCGCGTCGCCGAGGACTTGGCCGACCGCGTAGATCAAATCGACGAGCGGCGAATCTTCCGGATGAAACGCGTCGTACGCGATCGTCGCTTGCCCGCTCTGCGCGTCGCCGTAAACTTTTTGCGTCGCGTTCGACCCGTCACGCGAGCCGAGCATCGCGTACGCGCCGCCGAGCATGTACATGAGCGATTCGTGATTTTGGGTGACGTCGGGATTCACGAGCGGCCCGAGGTCGCCGAGCATCGCCGCGGTGAAGGTGTGCGTCGTGTCGACGTAACCGTAGAGGAGCTGCCCCGCGGAGAGCGAACGCTGGAAGGCGTCGTACGATTGCGCTTGCGTCGGCGCGTCGACGGCGAAGAACGGCGCGGGCGGCGCGGAGCCGCTCGACGAAACGAACTGTCCGAGCGCGTCGACGTCGGGTAGCCCGTCGCCGTCTTTGTCGACGAAGGGCGCAGGGAGCGAGCCGGAGACGAGCGGCACCGCGGCGAACCCGCGGGCGTCGCGTTGCACGATGTAGCGCGATGCGCCGGCGCCGAACGCGGGGTCCTCCGCCATCATGACGACGCGGAGCGCTTCGAGATCGGTGCGCGGGCGCGAGAGGATCGTGCGGTCGGTGAACGCGTCGTTGGTCGTCGTGAGCAGCGCGGGAGTGGGGTCGATGGTCGCCGTGCGGAGCTCTTGTTGGAGCGTCGCGACGACCTGCGTGAGCTGCGGGTTCGCCGGACCGGGGACCGGAATGCGAATGCCGAGCGCGTCGTGCGGCGCGTTCAAATCGTACGGCGCCGAATCGGGGCTGATGAGCGCGAGCGTCGCGTTCGCGAGATCGCGCATCTTGTCGTACGAAATCGACGGCCGCGCGGCGCCGAGCGAGGTCGCGACCGGTCGATACCCGATGCGCGAGGCGAGCACGGCGAGCGACTTCTGCGCGGCGGCGTCGGCCGAGAGCGACTGCATGAGCGTCGCGAGCGACTCGGTCGAGCGCGGCATCGTCCCGTCGTCGTAGAGCGGGCCGAGCCGGCCGAGCATGTCGGCGAACGCCTTGCCGAGCGAAATCTGATCCGGCGTGTCGGTCGGCACGCCGCACGAGAGCGTTTTGTCCGGGTTCTGAGTGTCTTTCACCGGAACGAGGACGTCGGGGATCGTCGCGTCGACGGCGGCGACGAAATCTCCGCGACGGCGGACGAGCGCGCCGACGCGCGCGAGCGCGTACGTGCGCGCGTCGATTTGCGCTTGCTGCGACACGGGGTTTCCGTTCGCGTCGACCGCGTTTTCTTGCGGCACGGTCGGGAGCTTGGTCGTGTCGACTTGGTCGGCGAACTGGCCGTTGGTCTTGTGGCAAACGTCGCGATACGAGTCGCCCGAGAGATCTTCGGGAAAGACGAGGCTCGCGACGCGGTCGCAAAACGCGCCGTAGACTTCTTCGCCCACGGTGCCGCGCGGCGCGGGGTTTCTCGTCGTGTCGATGTCGGTGCACGCGAGCGCCGCCGTCACGGCGATCCCCAATCCAAGCCGAAGCGACCGCATGGCGCGATTATATGCTAACGAGTGCGCCGGGTCCCCCATGGCCTCGCAAACCGCCATCATCCTCGCCGCCGGTTTGGGCAAGCGCATGAAGAGCGCGCTTCCGAAGGTCTTGGCGCCGATCGCCGGGCGGCCGCTCCTTCACTATCCGGTCCGCGCTGCGCTCGAGGCAGGATGCGACGACGTCGTCGTCATCGTCGGACACGGGCGAGATCTCGTCGAAAAATATTTGCAGACTGCATTCGACGCGCGCGTGCGCACGGTCGTCCAAGAGACGCAGCGGGGCACCGGCGACGCGGCACGCGTGGGCGCGGCCGCGCTTGGCCCAGGCGCGGCGGGCGAGCGCACGGTCGTCGTTTTTTACGGCGACGTGCCGCTCATCGAGGCGGCCGACTTGCGCCTGGTCCTCGAGCACAAGAAAGCGAGCCAAGCGCCGCTCGCGATCGCGACGTGCGTCGTGGCCGACCCGACCGGCTACGGCCGCATCATCCGCGACGAGCGCCGCAAGGTCGTCGCCATCCGCGAGCAACGCGATCTCGAGAACGACGATCAGCGGGCGATCCAAGAGATCAATCCCGGCATCTACGTCGCCGACGCGCACTGGCTCACCGCCGCGCTCGGCGAGCTCGACGCGAAGAACGCCCAAGGCGAGCTCTACATGACGGACATCGTCGAGCGCGCGAGCAAACGCGGCGAGGACGTGACTGGCATCGACGCGCGCGAGTCGGTGCTCTTCGGCGTGAACGATCGCGTGCAGCTCTTCGAGGCCGAAAAACGGATGCACCGACGCATTCGCGCCAAGCATCAGCGAAACGGCGTGACGGTGCGCGGCGGGGCGCTCATCGACGACTCGGTCGAGATCGAGGTCGACGCGCACGTCGACACGAACGCGGTGCTGCGCGGCGCGACGCGCATCGGCGAAGGGACGCACGTCGGCGTCGGCGCGGTGCTGGTCGACGTCGTCGTCGGGCCCGGCGCGACGATCAAGCCGTACAGCGTGCTCGAGAAATCGCGCGTCGGCGCGCGCGCGCAAATCGGGCCGTTTTCGCACCTCCGGCCGGAGAGCGAGCTCGACGACGAGGTGCACGTCGGCAACTTCGTCGAGACGAAAAAGACGAAGATGGCCAAAGGCAGCAAGGCGAACCACCTCGCCTACCTCGGCGACGGCGTCGTCGGCGAGCGCGCGAACATCGGCGCCGGCACCATCTTCTGCAACTACGACGGCGTGCAGAAGCACACGACGACCATCGAAAAAGACGCGTTCATCGGCAGCGACTCGCAGCTCGTCGCGCCGGTCACGGTGGGCGCGGGCGCGTATGTCGCGACCGGCACGACGGTCACGCGTGACGTTCCGGCCGACGCGCTCGCCATCGCGCGACCGAAACAAGAGAACAAAGAAGGCTACGCGTCCAAGCTCCGCGCGCGAAAACGCGCCGAAAAAGAAGACGCATCGAAGCGAAAATAACTCAACCGTTCGGCGTGCTGTCGCGCGGTTGAGCGCTGGCACCGCCGATGCAATCGCGTGCGTGCGAGGTTGATCATGTCGCACGCCCGTTTGCTCATCGCACTGACCGCGCTCACGAGCGCCTCGATTCTCGCATGCGCGGGAGGCGTCGCCCCCGAGAGCGAGCCCGATGGAGGCGCGCCGCCCACGGTCGAGGCAGGACCGACGTCGCCGGCGGCGACCGATTTCCAAGTGCGCACCGACACGCGCGACGCGTGGCTGTCGCTCGCGCAGTGGACGCACTTTTATGCAATCTCGGCGACGGGCAACGCGGGCGATACGACGCAAGCGCTCCAGCGACTCTTGGCCGCGGGCAACGACTTCGCGACACAAGCCGGCGCGCTCCTCGACAGCGCGTCGTCGACCGAGCTCGCGGGGCTGCTCGGTCAGCGCGCGAAGGTCGTCGTCGCGTTCGTCGATCACACGTCGAACGGCGACGAAAACGCGGTCACCAACGACCAAGCCGAATGGCGCGACCTGACGACTCAGCTCGCGACGTTCTTCACGACGCATCTCCACGCCGCTTCGCGCGCGCCGAGCGCGCTCCAAGACGATCTCTTCGCGCTCGACACCGCGACGCAAAACCAAATCGCCGCGCGCGCGAAAGGCGATTTCGCCGGCGAGGTCGCCGCGTCCGACGAAGCCGACAAAAGGGCCCTCGACGTCGCCGACGCGCTCTCGGCCGCGCTCATCGCGACTTACGGCGACAAGCTCGGAACGACCACGGTCAGCGGCGACGCCCAGTCGCTCGAGCTCGAGCTGCGCCCGCTCCTCGCCGAGCGCGCGTTCTGGCTGCGTGCATTCACGATCGATCAGCTCCAAAAACGCGCCGCGCAACCGGAGCTGGATCGCGCGCTCGCCGCGCACGTCGCCGTCGCCGACGTCTTCACGACCGTCTACGGGAGCAACGTCGGCAGCCAAGTCGAGCTCGGCTTTCACAATCTCAGCGCCGACGCGTACGCGTTTCTCCTCGCGAGCGAAACGGGCGACACATCCGCGGTCGCCGCGATTCAAAAGCAATGGTTCACCGACCAAAAGAGCTTCGTGCAGTACCTCGCGAGCACCAACACGAGCTGGACCGTCGGCGAGCTCGGCCGCGTGCTCGGCGTCGACATGGACCGCACGCTCGCTGAGATCGACGCGCGCCGAACGGGCGAATGGGACGCCGACGCCGCCGACTACGCGATGGTGCTCGACAACACGCGCCTCTTCGCCAACGTCCTCGCGACCGGCCTCGCCCACGCGACCCCGGCGGCCTCGCACTGAAGTTGTCGAAATCTCGCGCTCGCGATAAGCGTTCTTGAAAGCATCATGGACGCGATCCGCGTGCGCGGCGGCAAGCCGCTGGTCGGCAAAGTCAAAGTCAGCGGCGCCAAGAACGCGGCGCTCCCCATCTTGTGCGCGACGCTCCTCTCGGACGGCGCGAGCAAGCTGCGCAACGTCCCGGCGCTCCGTGACATCGAGACCACGGCGGCGCTGCTCCGTTTTCTCGGGAGAGACGTCACGGTCAAGGCGCCCGAAGTCACCGTCGACGCGGGCAAAGACGTGCGGCCCGAAGCGCCGTACGAGCTCGTCAAACAAATGCGCGCGAGCGTGCTCGTGCTCGGTCCGCTCCTCGCGCGCTTCGGCCGCGCGAAAGTCTCGCTCCCCGGGGGCTGTGCGATCGGCGCGCGCCCGATCGACCAGCACCTCAAAGGCTTCGAGGCGATGGGCGCGAAGATCAAGCTCGAGCGCGGCTACGTCATCGCCGAAGGTCCGAACGGCGGCGGCCGCCTCCGCGGCGCCGAAGTGTGCTTCGACTTGCCGACTGTGACCGGCACCGAGAACGTCATGATGGCCGCGGCGCTCGCCAAGGGCCGCACGACGCTCTTCAACTGCGCTCGCGAGCCCGAGGTCGAAGAGCTCGCGCGCGTCCTCAACAAGATGGGCGCCGAGATCGACGGCGCCGGCACCGACGTCATCCACGTGCGCGGCCGCGACCAAGGCGAGCTCTTGCCGTTCGATCACGCGATCATCCCGGATCGAATCGAGGCCGGCACGTACATGTGCGCGGCGGCGATGCTCGAGGGGAGCGACGTCGTCGTCGAGGGCGCGGAGATTCAAGACCTCGAAGCGCTGGTCCTCAAGATGCGCCAAGCCGGCGTCGAAGTGTCGACCGAGGGCCAGTCGATTCGCATCCGCCGGACCGGTCCGCTGCGCGCCGTCGACGTGACGACCGCGCCGCACCCGGGCTTTCCGACCGACATGCAGGCGCAGTTCCTCGTCCTCATGTGCACGGCGAAGGGCGAGAGCGTCGTCTCGGAGACGATCTTCGAAAATCGCATGATGCACGTCCCCGAGCTCCTCCGCATGGGCGCGGACATCGCGCTCCGCGGGAACACGGCGGTCGTGAAGGGCGCGTCGGGGCTCACCGGCGCGAGCGTCATGGCGACCGATCTCCGCGCGAGCGCGTCGCTCGTGATGGCGGGCCTCGCCGCCGAGGGCGAGACCGAGGTGCGCCGCGTCTATCACCTCGACCGCGGCTACGAGCGCATCGAGGCGAAGCTCGGCGCGCTCGGCGCGAGCATCGAGCGCGTCAAAGGCGCGGAAGGCTGAGATGCTGGTCGTTGCGCTCTCCAAAGGGCGCACGGTCCACGCGCTCGTCCCGCTCCTCGCCCGCGCCGGAATCGACGCGAGCGCGCTCACTGCGAACGATCGCTCGCTCATTCGCGACGTCGGCGAGCTCCGTTTTTTGATGCTCAAGCCGGACGACGTGCCGACGTACGTCGAGCACGGCGCGGCGGATCTCGGAATCGTCGGCCGCGACGTGCTGCGCGAGCGCGAGTCGGACTTGCTCGTCCCGCTCGATCTCGGCATCGGTCGATGCAAGATGGTCGTCGCCGCTCCGGTCGGCGCGCCGCCGAACGTCGACATGCCGCGCGTCGCGACGAAATATCCGCGGACGGCCGCCGCCTGGTTCGCCTCGCGGCGCGTCCAGGCGGAGATCATCACGCTTTCGGGGTCGGTCGAATTAGCCCCGCTCGTCGGGCTCGCCGACTCCATCGTCGATCTCGTCGAGACCGGGGAGACGCTCCGGCAAAACGGGCTCGAAATCGTGGCTGAAGCCCAGAGCGTCTCGACCGTCGTCGCGGTCAATCGGGCCGCCTACAAATTGCGTCGCTCCGAAATCGGCGCGCTGATCGAACGGCTCGCGGCGGCGGCTCACGCCACACCCCCGTCCCCGGCGTGATCGAGCCGCACGAGCGGCCGCAGCTTGCGCAGCGTGGAGCGCCCGATGCCGCGCACGCGGAGCAAGTCTTCGATCTGCCGAAAGCGACCGAGACGGCGCCGAAGCTCGAGGACGGCGAGCGCGCGTTTTTGCCCGATGCCGGGTAGGCGGCGCAAATCGTCGACGGAGGCGTCGTTGAGATAGACCGGATCGTCGGCCGTGGCGCGCGCTGCGTGTGACGGCGGAGCGGCGTCGGCGGCGGTGACGGATTCGGGCACGGCGGCCGCGACGGCGACGGAGGCCGGCGCGGAGACGGAGACGGCGGCGCTGATGGACCCCACCGCCGCGGGGGAAACCCGTCCCCCCGCAGCGGCGAAGCGGCCCACGAGCGAGAGCACGACGAGCCCGCCGATGGCGAGCACGCCGCGCCCGAGCGGCCGTCCGATGAAGCCGCGCACGCGCGCGACGAAACCCGGCATCACCGGAACGAGCGTGGGCTTCACGGCCTCATGCTCCCGCGAAGATGTCGGCGTGCGTTCGCGTCGCCGCGGCCGCACCGTTGGTGTTCGCCGCTTCGTTTCGGCGCACCCAATCTTCGCGCGACGTCCAGTCGCGAATTTGGAGCGTGCTGTTGACCGGCAACGCGTCGAGCTTGACCGTGTACGACCCGTCGCGATTGACGAACGCCGCGCCGATGCGAATCCAAAACGATCGCTTCGTCTCGCCGTCGTGTCGCTCGATGACCGTGTAAACCGCTTTCCTGTTTTGGCTGTCCATGTCTCTCTCCGATTCGTGTGAAGCCGCTCGCGGCGGCGTGACGAGCCGGATTGCGACGGCCGTGCCGCGCGAATTCGAGGGATTTTCCGCGAATGGAGGGTGGCCGGGCCAGGCGCGGGCCGGCCGCTGGCCAGCCCGTTTCTTCGGTTATGATGCGACCCCGTGTCCCCGGCGGATCCGTTCGGCCTCATCGGTCAGCTCCTCGACGGGCAATTCAAGGTCGATGCGCTCGTCGGCGAAGGCGGGTTCTCGGCGGTCTACCGCGGGACGCACGTCGGTCTCGGCGAGCCGATCGCGATCAAGTGTCTGAAGCTCTCGAGCGCGCTCGCGCAAGCGATGGCCGTCAACGAAGAGCGCGCTTCCCAAGGCCCAGCGACGCCGGTGATGAACACGGTCTTGGTCGACTCGTTCGTCAAGCGCTTTCGCGACGAAGGCCGCATCCTCTACAAGCTCTCGCAGGGGAACTTGAACGTCGTCCGCTGCATCGCGAGCGGCACGACGCTGTCGCCTGCCAGCGGCGCGCTCGTGCCTTACCTCGTGCTCGAGTGGCTCGAAGGGAAATCGCTGCAGGCCGACCTCGAGGCGCGCAACGCCGGCCGATCGCTCGCCGAGACGATGGAGCTCCTCGAGCCGGCGTTCGACGCGATCACGTACGCCCACGCGATGGGCGTCGTTCACCGCGATCTCAGCACCGGAAATATTTTTCTCGCGCAGCAGCGCGACGGCGCGGTGCGGGCGAAGGTCCTCGACTTCGGCGTCGCGAAAGTGATGACCGACGACCTCGAGATCGGTCCGCGCACGCAGACGCTCGCGCAGATTCGGATTTATTCGCCGGCGTACGCGGCGCCCGAGCAGTTCGATTCCGCGCTGGGTCCTCCAGGTGCTTACACCGACGTTTATTCGCTCGCGCTCGTCGCCGTCGAAGTCCTGACCGGGCGCGGCGTGCGAAACGCCGACACGCTCGGCGCGATCATGCAGTCGGCGCTCGACCCGAACGCGCCGCGGACGCCGCGCTCGCTCGGCGTGAACGTTCCGGACGCGATGGAGCAAGTCTTCGCGCGCGCGCTCTCGATCGATCCGAAGGCGCGACAGAAAGATGCGAGCGAGCTCTTGCGCGAGCTCCGCGGCGCGATGCGCACGCAGCTCCCGATGGACCTCGGCGCGACGGCGCGGCAACCGTCGCCCGTCGGCGCGTCCGGTCCGCCCGCGACGCAGCGCATGTCGCGCGAGGTCTCCAATCCGCTCGGCGTGCTGAAAGCGACGATGCGCATGCCGTCCGCGCCGCCGCCGCCGCCGAACCAAAACACGACCGTGCCGATGCCGGTCGTCCCGCCGCCGCCGGCCGCGCCCGCACCCGCGCCCGCGCCGCTCGTACCGCCGGCCGCGCCGTCCGCGTCTCAGTTGTTCCAGCCGCCGGCAGTTCCTCCTCCGCCGGGCGCTGCCCTTCCCGCTGCGTCGGGATCTTTTGCAGCCTTCAAGACGACCGAGCGAAGCGCGATGGAGCCCGCGGGCATGCCGCATCCGTCGCGACAAGCGCCGACGGTGCGCGCCAACGATCCCAAGCTCCAGCAGACCGCGAATCCCTTGAGCGCGGCGAGCGCGCGGCGCGCGCAGTGGCTCGTCGGGCTCGTCGTCTTCATCTTCGTGCTCGCCGCGGGCGGCGTGGCGCTGCGCTTTTGGCTACTCAAATGATGATACGCTGAGCCGAATGCCCGAGGACTTCTTCGGCCTCTCCGGCCACGTCATCGACGGGCAATTCCACGCGCACGAAGTCGCCGGCGAAGGCGGTTTCAGCGTCGTTTATCGCGGCCAGCACCTCACGATGCGCGAGCCGATCGCGATCAAGTGTCTGAAGCTCAAGCTGAAGAACACCGACCCACAAATCGTCGCGTCGTTCACGCAGCGCTTCTTCGACGAGAGCCGCATCATGTACCGACTCTCGCAAGGCAACTTGAACATCGCGCGCGCGATCACGACCGGCGTGACCATGTCGCCGAAGACGCAAGCGACCGTGCCGTACATGGTGCTCGAGTGGCTCGAGGGCGTCTCGCTCGCGAAGGAGCTGAAAGATCGCCGCGCGAAGAAGCTCCCGATGCCGTCGCTCAAAGACGTGCTGAACCTCTTCGAGCCCGCGGCGCTCGCGATCGCGTATGCGCACGCCCAAGGCGTCGTTCACCGCGACGTGAAGCCGGGGAATCTTTTCTTGCAGAATACACGCGAAGGCCAGCGCATGAAGGTGCTGGATTTCGGCATGGCGAAGGTGCTCCAGCCGGAGGCGATGGGCGGGCTCGAGAGCGCCGAGACGCTCGCGGGGGTGACCGTGCTCTCGCCGCAGTACGTGACGCCGGAGCAGCTCGACAGAGCGCTCGGGCCGGTCGGGCCGTGGACCGACGTTTATGCGTTCGCGCTGATCCTGAGCGAAGCGCTGACGAACAAGCGGGCGCGCGAGGCGGAGAGCTTCGTCGACTTGATGACGCAGATGGCGAAAGGCGAAGCGCCGACGCCGCGAAGACGCGGCGCGACGGTGACCGACGCGGTCGAAGAGGTGTTCGCGCGCGCGTTCGCGCGCGATCCGAAGGCGCGACCGGCGGACCTCGGAGCGTTCTGGCGTCAGCTCGTCGACGCGTCGGCGAAGCCGGACATGGACGCCTTCGACATCGAGACGAAGGTCGACGCGTCGATGCCGGCGCTCGCCGCGTTCGGGAGCACGATGGTGATGCCGCCGGCGCCGCGTACGGAGCCGAAGGTCGATTTGAGCAAGACGATGCCGCTCTCGAATCGCACGTCGGCCGCGCCGGCGCTCCGGCGGTTTTCCGGCACCGTTCCGATGAGCGCGACACCGGAGCCTTCCGCGGCCCGCGTCTCGGTCGATCCGCGACCGCCGCCCGCGCCGTCGTCCGCGCCGCGCATCTCGGAGGTCTCGCCGCGCATCTCCGAGCCGCGCATGTCCGAGCCGCGCATTTCGGAGCCGCGCATCTCGGAGCCGCGCGTTTCTCGGCCGTCGCCGCCTGCGCCTGCGCCGCGCTCTCGCGGCGTCCTCACCGCGTTCTTGCTCCTCTTCATCCTCGCCTCGCTCGCCGTGAGCGCGTTCTTGCTCACGCGGCTCTATCTCATTCGCTGATCACAAGAGCGGCGAGAGGAGCCGCGCGCTCGCCTCGGCGAACCGCATCGGCAACCCGACGCGCGAGCGCGCCTTGAGCGTGATGTGCCGAGACTTTTGTTTGTCGGTCTCGAAGAGCGCCCCGAGATCGGCAAGCGCCTTCTCGGCGTAGAAGAGCATGCTCACCTCGAAATTCAGGCGAAAGCTGCGGTTGTCGAGGTTCGCGCTGCCGACGATGCCGATCTTGCCGTCGACGATCATCGTCTTCGCGTGGACCATCCGCGGGTACTCGTAGACGTGCGCGCCCGCGCGCAGGAGCTCGTCGAAATAGGAGCGCGCCGCCGCGGTCACGATGAGCGAGTCGCTCCGCCGCGGGACGACGATCTCGACGCGCACGCCGCGAAGCGCCGCCGCCGAAAGCGCGATGCGCACCGGCTCGTCCGGCACGAAGTACGGCGTCGTCAGCTGGATGCGCTCGTCGGCCTGCGTGATCGCTGTAAAATACACATGTTCGATCGCCTCCCATTCTTGGTCCGGCCCCGAGGGCACGATGATGGCGGCTTCGTGCTCACCAGCGGCAGGCGGCGGGAAAAGGCCTTTGTCGCGCACGACTCGGCTCGTCGAAAAATGCCAGTCCTCGAGGAACGTGAACTGGAGCTCGCGCACCGCGCTCCCCTCGATGCACGCGTGCGTGTCGCGGAACGCGTCGCGTTTGGAGACCGACTCGTCGTACTCGTCGCCGACGTTGATGCCGCCGAGAAAGCCGACGCGTCCGTCGACGATCACGATCTTGCGATGATTGCGCAGCTGGAAGCGCGGCAAGAGCCCGCCGAGCGCGATCGGATTGAAGCGCGCGCATTCGGCGCCTGCCTCGCGCAGCGGCCGGAGGAACTTGCGCGAGAGCGACGTGCCGACGGCGTCGGTCAAGAGACGCACCTTCACGCCCGCACGCGCGCGCTCGACGAGCGCATCGCGAATGCGTGTGCCCGTGCGATCGGCCTCGAAGATGTAGTAGCAAACGTGGACGTGGCGCTCGGCGCGCGAGATCGCGTCCACGATCGCGTCGAAGCACGCTTTGCCTCCGGCGAGGATCTCGATGCGCTTGGCGGTCGACATGACCGAACCGCTCGCGCGCGACGCGAGCTTCGCGAGCTGCACGCGGTGCGGCGCGGCGACCTCCGGGTGGAGCTTGGCTTCGGCGGCGAGCTGCCCGCGGACCTCGGCGCTCGAGTGCCCGTGGCGCATGCGCTTTCGCCGCACGCGATGCGGTCCGATGAAGAAGTAAACGACGAGCCCGACGTAAGGGAGCATCGCGAGCGCCAAAATCCAGGCGATCGTCGAGATCGGGCTGCGCTTCTCGAGGATGATGACGACGATCATCGCGACGAGGTACGCGACCTCGCAGCCGGAGAGGATCGTCCAGAACATGGACGAGGACGCTATCAGCTGTCGGCTATCAGCTGTCGGCTGTCAGCCGGGCGCGGGCGGCGAAGGATACGGCGATGCCTGCGACGAGGCCGAGCGCGAGACCGATGGATTCGCCGAGGAAGAGGCCGGAGCAGCGTGCGACGGCGACGGACAGCGCGCCGAGGGCGACGCCGAGGCCCGCGAGCGCGTGGTCGCGCGGGCTTCGTTCGCGCGGCCAGACGAGCGCCGTCGCCAGTCCGAGGATCGCGCCGGTCACGCCGCACACCGAGGGCATCGAGCAGCATGCGCCGGTCGCCGCCATCGTCACCGCATCGCAGCACGGCCTGAGCCACGCGAGCGGGATGACGATGGTGAGAAGACCGGCGAGCGTGCCTCGCACCGCACCACGGCCGAGCGCACCGCCTTGCCACATCGAGAGCGCGAGAACGCCGAGCGGCGCGAGCGCCCACACCGCGGAGGTCCGGCCGATCGAAATCGCGATCGCAAGCGCCACGATGGTTGCAACTGCAACCGATCGGGTCGCCGCCACGCGGAGGCGACCGAGCTCGTAAGCGCGACGCAGCGCGGCGACGTCAGCGGCCATGGGCGCCTCCCAAGATCAGACGAAGCCGCGCGTAGGCGCGCGAGACGCGCTTTCGAAACGTGGCCGGCGTCGCGTCGGGCCGCGGCGCGCGCTCGAGCATCGCCAGGATGGCCTCGGCCGCGTCGTCGTCCAGATCCGCGATCGCGCGATCGAGGGCGCGGCGAAGCTCGCGATGACCGAGCTCGTCCTCGGGCGTGCCCTCGGCCGCGCGCTCGTCGAGCGCGGGCGCGGGCCGAGCGCGCCGCTGGATGGCGCGAATCTCGTTCGACGCGATCGCATAAAACCACGGCAAAACAGGCCTCCCGCGCTCGAACTCGGCGGCTCGCGAAAAAACGCGCAAGAGCGTCGACTGCGCCGCGTCCTCGGCGTTCGCGTCGCCCAGCCGCGCGCGCGCGAGCCTTAGCGCGCGCGGCCAAAGCTCGGCGTGCAGCGGATCGAACGCCGCACGATCTCCGTCGGCGAGCCGATCCATGAGCGCGTCGAGCTCCGCTTCGTTCACGGCGACGGAGCGTTACCGCATCGCCTGCGCGTGCGCATGCCCATGACAGCACGCGGCGCCCGGATGGCAGCACGCCGCGCCCGGAGCACAACAATCGCCGAAGTACGTTTGGTAGAGCTGCTGCCCGCCGACGCCGGCGAGCGCGGCCACGAGCAAACCAGTCGAAATGCGGCGCCAATGAGCGCGAATCCAGTTCATCGTTCGTTCCTCCGCGAGTTACTAGCGGCGACCTCGGAGGGTGTGACCGCGCTCTGTCTTTTCCACGCGACCATCTCGGCGGCGATGGCGACGGCGATCTCGTCGGGCAAGCGCGCGCCGACGTGAAGGCCGATCGGCATGCGCAAACGCTCGCGGTCGGCGGGCGCGAAGCCCTTCGCTTCGAGCCGGTCGCGCGTGCGCTGGGCTTTCGCGCGACTGCCGACGCCACCGACGTACGCGAAGCCGCGCGCGAGCGCCCACTCGAGCGCGCGCTGATCGAGCGCGTGATCGTGCGTCATCACGAGCACCGCCGCGCTCTTCGGAAAATCGCGCCCGACCTCGTCGTAATCGCCGACCACGCACCGAACCCCCGGGATGCGCCCCTCTTCGCCCCACGCGTCGCGCTCGTCGACGAGTGTGACCGCGAACCCGACGCGCGCGAGGAGCGGCGCCGTCGCCGTCGCGACGTGCCCGCCTCCGATGACCAAGCACGGCACGAGCGAAACGATCGGCTCGATGAGCACGTCGACCCCGCCCCCGCAGCACATGCCGAGCTCGGCGCCGAGGCGAAAGCTCTTGGTCGTGAAGAGCGTCTCCGCGTCCGCGCCGCCGCGCAGCGAGTCCGCCGCTTCGCCGAGGGCGGCGAGCACCTCGCGCTCGATCGCGCCGCCCCCCACGGTGCCGACGCACGTCCCGTCGATTGCAAGATACAACTTTTGCCCGGGCGTCGCCGGCGCCGAACCGTGGCGCGCGAGCACGGTCGCCATCACGCCCGCCACGGCCTCGCGCCCCTTCTTCGCGGCGACGTCCAAAACGTCATGCGAATCCGCCGGGCGTGGCACGAATGTAACGCTCACGCTTTGGTTCGGAACAAGTGCAATCGGGCGGCGCACGATGGAACGTTAGAGTAGCATGCGGCCCATCGGCGCTCCGGCGCCGGAACGGATAAATGATGGCGGCCTCGTTCGAGCCCAGTCAAGTCCTCGTGATGGTGCTCGCGGGCGGTGAAGGCAAGCGCCTCTTCCCGCTCACGCTCGATCGCGCGAAGCCAGCCGTGCCGTTCGGCGGGCGCTACCGCATCGTCGACATCGTCCTCTCGAACTTCGCGAACTCCGGCCTCACGCGCATCAAGATCCTCACGCAATACAAGAGCGCGTCGCTCGAGGAGCACATCGCACGTACGTGGCGGCTCTCGCCGATCCTCGATCAATTCATCGAGGCGATCCCGGCCCAGCAGCGCACGGGAAAATCGTGGTTCCGCGGCTCGGCCGACGCGGTCTACCAGTGCAAGCACGTCATCACCGACGAGACGCCCGAGCTTCTCGCGATCTTCGGCGGCGACCACGTCTACAAAATGGACGTGCGCCAAATGCTCGACTTTCACACGCGCAAAGGCGCCGAGGCGACGCTCGCGGCGATCCCCGTTCCGAAAAAAGAAGCGACCGACTTCGGCGTGATCGAGGTCGACGCCGACGGCCGCGTCATCGCCTTCCACGAAAAAGTCAAAGACCCGCCGTCGATGCCCGGCAATCCGGACATGTGTTACGCGTCGATGGGCAACTACGTCTTTCGCACCGACACGCTGCTGAAGGCGCTCGACGAAGACGCCGGCCAAGAAGACTCGCGCCACGACTTCGGCCACGACATCTTGCCGAAGCTCGTGTCCGAAGGGCGCGCTTGCTACGCGTACGACTTCGCGACCAACCTCGTCCCCGGCGAGGACCCGTACAACCGCGGCTACTGGCGCGACATCGGGACGATCGACGCTTACTGGGAAGCGCAGATGGATCTCATTTCGATCCAACCGCTCTTCAACCTCTACAACATGCGCTGGCCGATCCGGACCGGCATGACGCACGACCCGCCGGCGAAATTCGTCTTCCGCGAAGAAGCGCAGGCCCGCATGGGCATCGCGACCGACTCGCTCGTCTCGCACGGGTGCATCATCTCCGGCGGCCGTCTGCACCGCTGCGTGCTCGGCGTCGGCGGCCGCATCAACTCCTTCAGCGAAGTCGAGGAGAGCATTCTCTTCGACGGCGTGCGCATCGGCCGCCACGCGCGCATCCGCCGCGCGATCATCGACAAGGACGTCGAGATCCCGCCGCAGACCGTCATCGGCTACGACCGCGAGCAAGACCGCCGGCGCTTCTTCGTGACCGACGGCGGCATCGTCGTCATCCCGAAGCGCGCGAAGATCGAGTGACTCAGGTCTTGTTGCAGCTCACGATGATCTGATCGCCGTCGCTCGTGCAAGCGCACACGAATCCGATTTTCGGCGGCGCGGCGCAATCACATGCGTGACACTTGCCGGGCAGGTTCGTGCACGTGAACGTCGAGCCGCCGTCGGCGAAGAGCTCGTTGCAATATTGCGTGCTCGCCGAGCACGCGCCGGCGTCGGCGCACGGAACGGTGTCGTTCACGCTCGCGTCGTTCGCCGCGGGCGAGTCGAAGCGACCGCCGCAAGCGACGAGCACGAGAGCGAGGAGCGCACGCACGCTCGCCAAAATATCCGAAAAGTCAGTCGAGCGCGCGGAACGAATCGGCGGCGCGCTCGAACGCTGGATCCGGCCGCGCGGCGTCGTAGCAGAAGACGCCGTTCACCATCTTCGTCTCGTCGACGAACTGGCGCACGCGACAGTCGAGCGTGTAGTCGCTCGGGTTGTCGGCCGATCGCGGCGCGACGCGGAGCTTCATGTCGGCGCCGACGTAACCTCGATCGTCGATCGTCTTGCCGGCGAGGAGCTGCTTGTCCGAGCGCGTCGCTTTGATCATGTCGAGCAGCACGCGCTCTTTCGGTTGGCTCCATCCGTTCGGGCCTTGCGTGACTTGCACGCGCGCCGTCCCCGTCGGCAGGTTGCTCACGAACGTGCGGAACGGCAGGTCCCCCTGCCCCGTGCTGAGCGCGACCGTCGAGTCGCGGACCGGCCCCGGGAAGTGCGCCTCGAACCAATGCGGCAAGGTCACGTCCACGCCGTCCGCGGCGCTCACGACGCGCGCGGGATCCTCCGGCGCGCGCGCCCAGGGCTCGCACGCGAGCGCGCAGGCGGCCGCCAGCGCAAACACCGTCGTCGTCTTCATGCTCTTAAAAGAAAATGACCGCCGAGGAGCGGAGAAGGGCGGCCGGGATTTGTCCTTCTCCGTCCTCGACGGTTTCGCGAAGGGACTATCCAATCTTCGTGCCGCTCGAGCTGGGCGGGCGACGTTTGCATGATGCAAGCAATTCCGGCCATTTGGCTGAGTTATCCCCAAACTGGACGGATGGACCGTAATCTCCTGTTGGCACGCGCCCCGTGAGCAGGCATTCTCCATCGAAGTGCGGACGATCATCGTCGGCGACATTCATGGTTGTCGGCGGGAGCTCGAACAGCTCCTGGATCGGGTTCGTTTCTCGAGCGGCGACCGCCTGGTGATGGTCGGCGACCTCGTCGCACGCGGTCCCGACTCGCGCGGCGTGCTCGACATCGCGCGACGCACAGGCGCGATCATCGTTCGTGGCAACCACGAACAAAAACTTTTGGACTGGCACGACGACGACGAAGTCGTGCTCGGTCGCACGCACATGGAAGTCGCTCGCGCGATGCGCGACGTCGACTGGACGCTGCTCGAAACGGCGCCGCTGTGGATCGATTTGCCCGAGCACGGAGCGCGCGTCGTTCACGCGGGCGTCTTGCCGGGGATCGACATCGAGGATCAAGACGAGGACACGCTGCTCCACATTCGGACCGTCGGCGTGCATGGCTCGAAAAAATCGAGCGCGAAGGCGCAGGGCATTCCGTGGGCGACGCTCTATCGCGGGCCGCCGCAGATCGTGTTCGGACACAACGCGGTCGCGGGGCTGCAGGTCGAGCCGTGGGCGACGGGGCTCGACACCGCGTGCGTCTACGGCGGGAGGCTGACCGCGATGGTGCTGCGCGAAGGCGAGCGCATCCCGCAGTCGGTCGTGCGCCGGCGCGCGCTCCTGGTTTCGCAGCCTGCCGCGCGCGCGTACTTCGAGCCGCCGAAGAAGTTTCGCATCCGAGCGGCGTGACTTTTTTTTGGCGAGTCGACTAGGCTCGGCGCGATGGGACGCCTTGCGTGCGTGGGGATTTTGGTTTTGGCGTTCGCGTGCAACAAGGGCGCTGCGACGAGCTCGGACGCGGGGAGCGCCGCGGCCGCGAGCGTGAGCGCGACGACGAGCGCGAGCGCGACTGTCGTCGCGACGACGGCGACCGCTTCGGCGAGTGCGGCGCCGACTGCGGCGCCTGACGTCACCTGCGAAAGGCCGACGTTCAAGCTCGTGCAGGCCGGAAAACCGACGGTCTGCATCAAGCCCTGCGGCGCCGACAGCGACTGCGCGCGCGGAGAAAAATGCAAAGAGCTCGGCGCCAAGCTCGATCCCAAAGGGCTCGAGCAAGCCGAGTTTTGTTTCCCGCGCGAAGGCGCGGCGCCGCACGCGAAATGCGCCGCGGGCGAGACGCTCATCCAAGCGCGCTACGAGCCGCTCTGCTCGAAGACGTGCCGCACGAACGCCGACTGCGGTCACAGCGGCCCGTGCGTCGATACGCCGACCGCGAGCGGCGACACGGCGAAAGTTTGCGAAGCGACCGGCTCCCCGCCGAAGTGAGCGCTCAGAGGATCTCGCCCTGCCTCGCACGCTCGGCGATCACGGGCAGCAGATCGTGACCGGGGTTTTGAGCTGCGCCGTTCCGCCGGCGTTGCCGGCCGGCGGGCCGCAGTTGGGCGTCGCAGCCGTGGCGGGTTGAACGTGAAGGCTCATGAAAGTCTGGCCGACCGAGGTGCACGGGATCGCGCTCGTATACGACTTCACGACGGTGCCTGCGCAGAGGAGGTCGTTGTAGAGCTCGAGGCTCGTCGTGCATCCAGCGTCGGCGTTCGCGAGCGCGCACGTCGGACACGCGTTGCACGACACGGTCGCCGAGCTGCCGGCGAGCGTTCGCGTCGGAAAGCCGCTCGGACAGCTCGCGTCGCCGGCTTGCGAGATGCAATCGCTGAAGCCCGCCTGACCGCAGACGCTCGCGGTGCAGTCGTTCGGCGTGCAGAGCGCCGCCGGCGTGGTCGTCACTTTGCCGTTGCCGGTCGGCGTGCTCGTGCCGCACGTCACGCTGCCGGTTTGGTCGATCGAGAGCGCCACCGTGCTGCGATTCGAGCCGCCCCATCCCCAGCAAGTCGTGACCGCCGCGTCCAATTCGTTTTGCGTGCACTGGAGGCCGCCGACGCCGACGGTCTCGCCCCCGCACGACCACGCTCCGCTCGACGTACACGCGCTGCATGTGCACGCGTTCGCCCCGACGCTCGGCGAGGTGACCAAGTTGGTCTGCGTGAAACCCGTCGGGCAGGAGAGCTGGCTGCCGGCGGCGAAAGCGACGGGCGTCCATCCGGCGGGCACGTTCTGCAAACACGACGGCGCGGTCCCGCAGTCGGGCGGGCTCGGAATTCCATCGAAGCTCGCGTCGGTGGGGCCGGCGTCGGTCACCGCGACGTCGGGCAACACCGCATCGAGGCCCGCGTCGACGCAGGTCGCGCCGCAGGTCAGATACGGATCGACGGCACACGACGCGACGGCCACGGCGGCCGACACGGCGACCGAGCACGCAGTCACAATCGCGAGCGCACGCCGGGTCATCCTTCAAAGTGAATCGCAACTTCGTGCGCAGCGCAACGAATGGCGCGGCGTGCGCCAAAAGTGGCGCGTCAATAGGGGATGACGAAGTTCGCGTAGATCGGGCCGATGATGCCGACGAACGGGTCGATGCGCGTTTCTTTGATGTGGCGGGCCACGCATTTTCCTTCGGGGCCGTTGAAGGGGGCGCTCATCATCACGTAGCGGACGGAGCCGTCGTTTTTGAACACGACGCCGACTTGGCCTTTGCCCCAGACGCCGTGCGGGCGGCGACAGTCGGTGAGGTCTTTCGTGGTTTCGGCGATGGCGGCGAGGGCGACGCGTTTTTCGAATGGGCCGGGCTCCGCGGTGGCGGTGGCCGTCGCCGTGGCGCTCGCCGTGGGCGTGGCGGAGGCCGTCGCCGTGGTCGTCGCCGTTGTCGTCGGGGCTGCGTCGGCGGTCGCGACGGTGCTCGCGCGAGGCGAACGGCTGGCGACGGCGATCACGACGACGAAGAGAACGAGGAGGAGCGCGGCGCCTCCGCCTGCGCCGACGAGCAAGCGGCGATCGATGGGCCGGCGGCGCATGAAGGCGAACGCCGACGCGACGAAAGCGCGCGCAGGCACGACGTGTGGCTCGAGACGGCCGGCAGATTCGAACACGGGCGCGGGCGCGGGTGCGGGCGGGGGCGGGGGCGGGGGAAAAGCCGGCGGCGGCGGCGCGAGCGGAGACGCGATGATGGGCGGCGGCGCCGAAACGTCTTCCGGCGGAGCGACGATGATCGACGGCAGCTCCACGGGCGGCGGGCGTTTCGTCGGCGCGGGCGCCGGAGGAACCGCGAGCGAAAGCCCGGGCTCGGGCGGAGGAACTTGCGACGCAGGCCGCGGCGCGGAGTTGAGCGGCGGCGGCGCGATGCCGACGAGCGTCGGCGCTCGCGGTTTTTTCGGGAAGCTCGGCGCCGCGATCTGCGGAGGCGGAGCGAGCGGCGGAACGATCGGCGCGGGCGGCGCGGCAGTCGGCGTCGCGACCGGCTTCGCCGTCGGGAGCGGCGGGCGGCGCGGTGGCAGCGCCGATGGCGGCGGCGGGCGCGTGCTCGCGCGAACACGCGCGCCGGTGAGCATCGCGACGACGCCGCGCGCTTTCGTGGTCGGCGGCTCTTCGGGCGGAAAGCTGTCCGACGGCGCGCGCCGCTGCTCGACGCGTCGCGAGCGCCGGAGACGCCGCAAGTAGACCGCGAGCTTGCGACGATTGCTCCGCACGGGCACGGGCTTCACGGGATCGGAGATGTCCGCCCAAAATTCGGCCACGGTCGCCTGACGCGACTCGGGCTCGAGCGCGAGCGCACGCTCGAACGCCGCGGCGACGCTCGGCGGAAGATCGATGCCGAGGCTCGCGGGCGTCGGTCGCGAAAGTTTGTTGAGCGCACGAGCGATGAGCGCGCTCGGATCTTTTTCGCCCATCACCGCGCGATCGGCGAGCACCTCGAGGAGAACGAGCGCGAGCGCGTAGACGTCGGTCCACGGCCCGGTCGGCCCGAGCGTTCCGAGCAGCTGCTCGGGCGCGGCGTACGTCGGCAAGAGGAGCTTCACGCGCGGCGGCGGCGCGCCGTCACGCGACGAGCCGACCTCGTCGACGACGCGGCCCACGCCGAAGTCGAGAAGCTTCAGCGATACTTCGTCGCCGTGCTTCGCTAGAAATAAATTGCTCGGCATGAGCGACAGGTGCGTCGCGTCTTCCCCGTGCGCGTAGACGAGCGCCGACGCGATCGGCTCGAAGAGCGCGATGGTCTCGGCGAGCGAGCGACCGCCCTCGCCCTCGGCGCGCCGACGCCGGAGGTCGCGCGCGAGCGACTCGCCTTCGAACCACTCGCGAACGATGTACGGCACCTGGCTGCCCGTGCGCGGCGCGACCGTCGTGCCGCTCGCGAACGTCTGCGCGATCGCGAGGTGGCCGCGCGCGAGCCGATAGTGCAGTTTGCAACCTTCTTGAAAGCTCGTGACGACCGACGCCGCGAGCGTCGCGTCGAGCGTCGACGGAAGATCCAGGCACTTGATGGCGACCGGCGCCTCGAACACCTCGCTGCGACCTCGATAGACCACGCTGAGCGCGCCTTCGCCGACGAACTCTTCGACCTTGAACTGCCCGTCGAGAACATCCCCGACGAGGTCCAGCGGATCCATCGACGTCGATGTTACAGCGTTGTGTTACGCTCCGGCCATGTTGCGATGTCGCGCGCTGCGCTTCGTCCTGGCCATTGTGATGACCACCCTCTTGGCGGCACCGGCGCTGGCCCAGCAACACCGAACGGCGCAAGATCTCGTGACGCGCGGGCGCGCGCTCTTCGACGATCAACAGTACGAAGAGTCGATTCAAACGCTCTCGGCCGCGCTCCTTCGACCGAACAACACCAAGCAGCAGAAGGTCGACATCTATCGCCTCCTCGCGCTCAACTACATCACGCTCAATCGCAAAGACGAGGCGGAGAGCGCGGTCCGCGGCCTCCTCGCGCTCGACCCGAGCTACGAGCTGCCCGCGAGCGAGTCGCCGCGTTTTCGTGACTTCTTCAAGTCGACGCAGCAGCGCTGGGAGTCGGAAGGGCGGCCGGGCGTCGTCAAAGAGACCGAGCCGCCGCCGGCGCCCGTGACGATGCAGCACGTCTCGCCCCCGCAAGCGAAGCCGGGGACCGACATTCCGCTCAAGGTCACCGTCGACGATCCGCAGGGCCGCGTCTACGACGTGAAGCTCTTCTACCGCGGGCAGTCGGAGGGAAAGTTCACGCAGCAAGAGACGCAGCTCGGAAACAACGTCGCGAGCGGGACCATCCCGGGCAAAGTCGTGCAGCCGCCGCTGGTCGAGTACTTCTTCGAAGGGTTCGACAAAGGTGGACTGCCGATCGTCGCGCGCGGCGACGTCGCGGCGCCGCTTCGTGTCGCGGTTCCGGCGCCGAGCAAAGCGTGGCTCATCGGGCTCGGCGTGGGCGTCGGTGTCGCGGTGGTCGCGGGCGTCATCATCGGCGTCCTCTTCGCGACGGGCGCGGTCGGCGGCGGGCAGTCGAACGTTTCGCTCCAAGTGCAGTGACCGAGCCTCGGCACTTTTTCGTCGCCATCGACGTAGCCGCGGAGGACGCGGACGTGACGAGCGGAGAGCTCTTCGAGCTCGGCGCGACCGGCGTCGAAGAGCGCGACGAAGGAACGCTCGCGCGTGGCGCGGCCGGCAAGACGACGCTCGTCGCGAGCTTCGAGAATGAGAAGGCCGCGCGCGACGCCCAGAAAAAACTCGGCGCAGGCGCGCGCATCGAAGAGCTCGTCGGCGACGCGTGGCGCGACGCGTGGAAGGAACATTTTCGGCCGTTCCGTTTGTGCCAAGGGCTGTGGGTGCGGCCGCCGTGGCAAGAGCACGCGCCGAAGCGCGGCGAGAAAGTTCTCGTGCTTGAGCCAGGGCGCGCGTTCGGCACCGGTCTCCACGAGACGACGCGGCTCGTCGCGGCGGCGATCGCCATGCTTCATCGCACGCTCCCGCAGACGAGCGTGCTCGACGTCGGCACCGGCAGCGGCATCCTCGCGCTCACCGCGATCGCGCTCGGCGCGAAGGACGCGCTCGGCGTCGACAACGACGCCGACGCGATCGAGGTCGCGAAAGAAAACGCGGCGCGAAACGCGATGAGCGAGCGCGCCGCGTTCGCGACGACGCCGATCGCGCGCGTGCGCGGCACGTTCGGGCTCGTGCTCGCGAACATCGAGGCCGACGTGCTCGTCGGCATGAAAGCGGCGCTCGTCGCGCGCGTCGCGCAAGGCGGCCGGCTCGTTTTGTCGGGCATCCTCGCGTCGCGCGAGGCCGACGTGCGTGCGGCGTTCGGCAAACCGATCGAGCGCGCCGAGCTCTCGTCGGCGACCGACGACGACAAATGGGTTGCGATGACTTACACGCAATCCCGATGAGCCTTCGCGTGCCGATGGCGGACCTCGTTTCGGGCGAGCGCGCGCTCGACGCGGAGCAGGCGCGGTACGTCGCGCGCGTGCATCGACTTCGCGCGGGCGACACGTTCGTCGCGTTCGATCCGACGCGCGCGATCGAGTGCGACGCCGAGGTGCTCGACGAAAAACGCGTGCGCCTCGGAGCGACGCGAGCGGCGCGCGCAGCGGCGCGCGCGATCACCTGGATTCACGGCTGCCCCAAAGGCGACAAAGCCGACGCCATCGTGCGCGACGCGACCGAGCTCGGCGCGACGCGGATCATTTTCGTGCAGACTGCACGCAGTGTGTCGAAGCCGCCCGCCGCGCGCGCGACGCGTTGGGCCAAGATCGCACGCGAGGCCGCGCGTCAGTGCGGTCGCGGCGACGCGCCCGACGTCGCGCTCGCGAAAGACTGGGAATCGGCGCTCGAAAGCGCGGGCGACGGAGCGCGCATCGTCCTCGATCCGGCGGGCGGCCCGTTCGCGAGGCTCGGCGCATCCGGCGCGCTCGTTTTCGCGGCAGGCCCCGAGGGCGGGCTCACGGTGGAGGAAGTGGCCGCGGCGACCGCGCGCGGGTTCGTCGCGTGCCGCCTCGGCGCATTCGTGATGCGCACCGAGACCGTCCCGGCCGCGGTGCTCGGCGCAGTCGCGCTCGCTACTGCTGGGTGACGGGCGCCGAAATGTTCAGCGCCGGGATCGCGGTGTTGCAGCCGTCCCCGACGGGCGTCGACTCGAACGAGTTCGGGTCGACGGTGACGTGCGTGAAGGTCGCGTTGGAGATCGATCCCGCGAACGTGCCTTGGAACGAAGTGATCGTCACGGTGCCGGCGGTGGCCATGTACGTGTCGCTCTGTCCGTTGCTCACGACGAGCAAGCAGAGGCCGCACGTGCCGTAGTCGAGGTCGGCGCCTTTGAGGTCGAACTTGCCGGTGTGAATACCGCCGGTGAACACGCCGTACCCGGCGTAGACCTCGAGATCGAGGAAGTCGCCGTTGGCGTTGAGCGTGCCGTTGTACTGGTAGAAGTCTTGCGGGCCGCCGATGACGCCGCCGTCGTCGGCGCCGGCCTCGGTCATCGCATCGGCGCTGCCGTCGTCCGCCGCGTCCGCGCTACCGTCGTCCGCCGCTGCGTCGGTGCCACCGTCCGTGCCGCCGTCCGTCGGCGTCGGCGTGTACGTCGCGGTCTGATCCGTCACGGTCGAATACGTCGGGTCGGCGGTGCACACGACCGGCACGTCCGCCGCGGCGTCGCTCACGCCCGAGTCCTTCTTCGTCGGTCCGTCCGCGGTCGCGTCGGTGCCGCCATCGCCCTGGTCTCCGCCGCCGCTGCATGCCGCAACGGCTCCGAGCGAGCCCATGGAAAGAACGATGAAGACGACCGGGAGCGTACGCATGAGGGGCGCAGCCTACGCGCAAGAGCGCCCCGGCCGCAACCTCAGAACGGCGAGAGCGCCATGATCGCGCCGTTGTTCGGAGACGAGTTGGCGATCGTCCAATAGAGCGTGCTTCCAGAGACGGTGATCGCGGAGGGATCATCGAGGCCGCTCACGAGAGGAACCGTGATGCCGCCGTTCGCTGGCGCGCTCATGATCAGCCCCGGCGCGCTGAGACCGTAGTCCGTCCAGAAGATCTGGCTGCTCGATACGGCGATTGAAAACGGAACCGACTGCGAGCTCGCGACGGTCGTGACGGTGCCGCCGCCAATGGGCGCCCGCATCACCGTGCCGGAGTTCAGCGCCGGGAAATTCGCGGCGCCGAGCGGCCCGAGATCCACCCAGTAGACGTTGCTCGAATCGAACGCGATCGTGGACGGACCGGATTGATTCGACGCGAGCTGGATCGCCGTCGCGCCGTTCACCGTTCCTTGCCACACGGTGCCGTCGTTGTTGGAGCGTCCCTGCGAGTCGAACGTGCCCCAATCGGCCCAATAGACGTTGGTGCCGTCCGTCGCGAGCGCTTGCGGCAGGTATTGACCCGAGTAGAGCGCGACGGGCGTGCCGCCTCCGATGGGCACGCGCATGATCGTTCCGTCGTTGCCGTTTGCGCCGGCGACCCAATAAACGGACGTCGCGTCGACGGCCACGGCGTTGAGGTAGCCGGAGTCGTAGAAGACCTCGAGCCCAGTCGCGAGCGTCGTCGCGGGGCCGCCGTTCAGGGGGACCTGCACCACGGTGCCGTCTTTCTTGTTGATGCTCGAGTTGAGATCGAACGTGCCGACGCTCCACACGTAGACGTTGCTGTCGTCGACCGCGAGGCTCACGGGCGTCGGCTGCGGAGGCCCGAGGCTCTCGAGGAGCACGCCGCCGTCCGGACGCGTCGCGCCGCCGTCGCCGAACGCGACGCCGCCGTCCGGAAAGGCGCCGGCCCCGTCGCCGATCCAGAGGCGGTAGACCGGACCGTTCTCGATGACCTGTGTAAAATACAACCATCCGTTTCGCGCGACGATCGTGCTCGCCGCTTGGTCGAGGCCGGTGAGCACGGTGGTGAGCGCGCCGCCGTCGACGAGTGAGGTGGGCGTCGCGGCGCCGCCGTCGGCGTTGCTCGTGTCGCTGTTGCACGCGACGTACGGCGCGGCGCACGTGTTGGGCTGTGCGAGCGTCACTTGCTCGATGCACCCGTCGCACGCCGGTCCGGGCGACGCGCACGGTCCGCCGGCCGTCGACGGGCACGCGATCGCGAGGCAGCTGTCGAGCGCGGCGAGGAGTCCTTCGGCTTCGGGCGTCGCTTTCGCGTTGCACGCGGCGGCGCAGTCGGCGCCCGCGTCGGCGGGACAACCGGAGAGACAGACGTTCAGCTCGCCGCAGTTGTAGCTTCCGCCGGCGTCGGGCACGACCTTCGCGCCGCCGTCGGGATCGGCCGGGCCGACGAAGGTGTCGGCGAAGCAGCTCGAGAGGTTTCCGCCGCACGCGCCGGTCGCCGCGTTTTGCTGGCACGTCGAGTCGCCGTTCGGACACTGCGCGGCGACGCAGGCGTTGAACGCGTCGAAGAGACCCTGCGCGACGCCGGTCGCTTGCGCGTAGCAGCCGTCGGTGCACGGCGACGACGTGCACGCTTGATCGCAGAAGAGGAGCTTGCTGCACGTGAGGCCGGGCAGCGGCGCTTCGGCGTCGTCCCCTGCGTCGCCCGTGTCGGGGCTCGAGTCGCAGGCCGCGAGGATGACCGCGGTCGCCACGAGGAGCGCGCCGAGCACGAGCGTGAAGAGGGCAGCTGCGCGGTGTTTCATTTCACGGCTCCGCGGTGCAATCCGAAGGCAAGCATTGGTTGGGCAAGCACACGGGCGTGTTCGACGTCATCGCCGTTTGGCAGCACGTCGCGCCGGCGCCGCACTCGTGCATGTTGGGCTTGCACGAGAAGTAGGTGATGCAGATGCCGACGCCGGTCGGATCGAGATCGATGTCGCACGCGGTCGGCTGCGGGCACTGGCCGCCGCCTTTGGTGCACGGCTGGCCGATGTGAAGGCAGTTGCCTCCGGTCGTCGGGCAGCTCGCGCCTTGCGGCGGCGCGCAGGTCCCCGCGTCGCCCGCGTCGGTCGGCGCGGCGGCGTCTTTCGGCGCGGCTTCGGTCGCCGCGTCGGTCGGCGCGGCGTCGGCGCCGGCGTCAGCCGGGGGCGTCGAGCTGCTGCACCCGATGACGAGGGCGGCCGCGAAAAACAGGGCGTTCTTCATGCCCCGGGCTTATCACGGCGTTGATTCCGCGCGCCGAAAATCGCGGGTGCCACTCGCGTTCGTAGGTTCGCGCGAGGATCTCCGCGTACTCGCGCGGAGGCGCGAAGCCCCACGCGCGCTCTTCGTCGGTGGCCTCGCCGTCGTCGCGCGCGACCACCGCGCTCTCGAGACCGTAGCTCCGTTCGAGCTCGCGAAACATCGCCGGCAGCTCCGGCTCGAGCCACGCGCGCGCGTCGATCGCCAGCGTCATCAGCCAATCGAGCACGTCCCAACCGAAATCGCGATGGCGGACCTCGTCGCGCAGGATGCGATCGAGCGCCCCCTTCGCGCTTGGCTCGGTGCACCGCTCGCGAAGATGTTTGAAGAGCGGTACGGCAACGGTCTCGCCGAGACAAAATGTTCGAACGTCGGCGACGAGCAAGTCGCGCTCGAGCGGCTCGAAGCCCGCGGCGCTTCCGGGTCGCCGAGCGCGACGAGCACGTCGTGGCTCATGCGCGAATGAACGAGCTCGTCCTGCACGATCGCGAGCCCGTCGTCGATGAGATCCGGGGGAGCGCCGGCCTGCATCATCCAGAGCACGTAGCTCTGCGTGACGGTGGCCGACGCGTACTCGGCGGCGACGCGCGCGCGCCACTCGGCGCGGACGCGCGCGCTCACTTCGGGCAAGGCACGTTTTCGTCGTGCGGCGGCGGCGGATTGCAGATCGCGCCGCGCGGACAGTGACCCATTTCGGGAAAAGCCAAGATCGAGCACTCGCCGCTCGCGTGAACGGTGAGCGCGGCCGGGTAGCGGTGCACGGCGGGCGGGCACGCGTAATCGGTCGGCGCCGGCGGATTACTTCGTCACCGTGTAGGTCGTCTCACGAGCCGGCGGCGTCACGCTCGCGCTCGCGGTCGGCGCCGGCGCGGTCTCCGCGGGCGGCGCGCTCGGTGCGGCCGACGCCGCGGGCGCGGCTGTGTCCGGGGCCGGCGGATTTGCGTGAACGTTTTCCGACGAGCCACCGCACGCGGCCACGACCGTGACGATGAACGGCGTCGCGAACGACCGCCGAGGCAAGTGAGCCGGCATGCCGCGATGCTAGTGCGACGAGCTGAGCCATGTCGAGCAAGGCATGTTTGCCAACGCTCGCGCGTTCGGTGGGTCATAGTTCAGGAGACGATGACGTCGCAGAGGCGGACAGCAGCAGTCGTGATCGCGTTCGCAGGATCGCTCTCGGTCCACGGAGCGGTCGTGCTCGCCGTGCTGCTGCATTTTCTCGGCGGGTCGCGTGGCGGCGGCGAGGAAGGCAAGCGCGGCGCGGGTGGCACGACGATCGATATCTCGCTCGCGGGAGGACCCAGCGCGCCGGCCCCCACCCTCACCACGCCGCCGGCCCCGAGCGCGCCGCCGAAGACCGCCGCGCGCGAAGGCCCGGCGCCCGAGCTCCGCCGCGCGCCCCCGGCGAAACCCGCGCCCGCGCACGAAGCGAAGGCCGCGAGCACCGGCGAGTCCGACGCGACCGAGAGCGGCCAGCTCCCCGGCATCATCGCGACCGGCCCGACCCTCGGCGTCGGCGGCGACACCATCGCCGGGCAGCGCGCGCTCTTGCCGCACGCGGTGACTTGCTCGGATCCGGTCGCCGGTCGTTGGGAAGCGCTCAAATACAGCCCGATGCAGAGCGACTGGGTCCACTTCGAGCTCACCGTGCGTCGCGGGGCGGGCGGCGTGCTCTCGGGCACGATCCTCTCGCACACGTGGTCGGGCACGCCGTTCGACCGAGAGCCGCCGGGCTGCAGCCTCGGCTCGTTCGATCTCACCGTCTCGATGAACGCATCGGGGCGCGCCGACGCGGCCGGCCGAATCACGTTCGGCTCCTCGGCCTACTCGCTCGTCACGGTGCGTTGCGCCACGCTCGGCAACAGCTACGCGCCCGACAATTTCAGCGGGACGATCGATCCGGCGCGCCAAGAATTCCAATCGGTGAACAACGACGGCTTCAACGACATCAACGCCCCGTACGTCTTTCGACGCATCGGCTGCCTCGACAAGTAGAAAAGACGTAAGCTTCGAGCGTGCGGGTTGCGATCGTCTTCGTCGTCCTCGCTTGGGCGTCAACCGCGGGCGCGTTCTGTCGCGAGACGACCGTCCCGATCGATCCGACGTTTCCGTCCGGCAAGTGCTGGGACCAAGGGCTGCCGGTTTGGTGGGCGCGGAGCTGCGTCGGCTACGCGGTGCAGCAAGACGCGAGCACGCAAGTCAGCGCGGGACAGGTCCAGCAAATCATGGACACCGCGTTTTCGAAGTGGTCGGGCGCGGCGTGCTCGACCGGGGGCGCGCCGAGCATCACGGTCGACTTTCTCGGCGACGTCGCGTGCCACACGGTCGAGTACAACCAGTCCGCCGGCAACGCGAACGTCATCATGTTCGACGACGACAAGTGGCCGTACCCCGCGAGCGCGAGCGCCGACACGCTCGCTCTGACGCACATCACGTACAACACCGACACCGGCGAGCTCTACGACGCGGACATCGAGGTCAACACCGCGCAAAATAAATTTTCGCTCGACGGCACCGGCACGACCCCCGATTTGCAAGCCGTGCTGACGCACGAAACCGGCCATTTTCTGGGCCTCGCGCACAGCCCCGACCCGACTGCGACGATGTACGCGAAGTACGTCGGCACCTCGATGCGCTCGCTCGCGCCCGACGACGTCGACGGCATTTGTACGATTTACGCGCCCGACGGGACGCGCTCGACCGCCGACGGCGGCGTCGCCGCGGGCGATTGCGATCCGACGCCGCGTCACGGCTTCGCGTCCGATTGCCAGAGCGATCAGCCGAGCTCCGGCTGCAGCTGCACGACTGCGCCCGGCGCGGGCCGGACGTCGCGCGCGTGGTGGCTCGCGGCGCTCCTTCTGGTCCGTCGATCCACCAAGCGACGTCGCGCGCGCTGAAAACGCCGCGCAACGCCCGAGCCGATCGCGGCACCACGGTTGCACGGCGGCAGCGCCATGCGCCGAGCGATCACCGTTGGAGCGTGCGTCCTCGTTCTCGTGGGATGCGCCGCCGATACGACCTCGTCGGCGTCGCAGCGAGACAGCGTCACCGACTCGATCGCCGCGATCGCGCGCGGCGAGCTCGGCGGCCGCGCATGCTCGCCAGAAATTTACGACACGAGCTGCACCGGCAACGGCGGAAAGCCGGAGTACTGGTGCGCCGACTTCGCGCGCTGGGTTTGGGAGCAAGCGGGCGTCTCGGACACGTCGGGCCTCACCGCGGCGGCCGGTAGCTTCTATGTCTACGGCGAGAATCACGGAACGCTCCACGACACGCCGCACGTCGGCGACGCGGTCGTCTTCGACTACGCCGGCGGCGGCTACGCCGATCACGTTGCCCTCGTGACCGCGGTCGAGCCCAACGGCACGATCGAAACGGTGAGCGGCGATTGGGGCGGCACCGGCGAGAGCGAGGCGGCGTTCTCGAGCACGTCGCGCGTCGCGCTCAACGCGCCCGCGTACGCGTCGGGCGTCGGCAGCACGCCGAGCGTGATGGGCATGACGATCAGCGGCTACATCTCGCCGGCCGGAACGAGCGCGAGCGCCGGCGGCGGCTGCGCGGGCTACGAGGACGGTCTCTATTGCGGCGGCGACTACGTCTCCGGCGACGCGGGCACACTCTATCGATGCACCGGCGGGGAGCTGAGCGTCGAAGAGACGTGCGCGAGCGGTTGCTAAGTGATGCCCGCAGGCCAAGACGACCAATGCGCGGCGTCGGCGGGAAGCTGCGCCGGCTACTACGACGGTCTCTATTGCGGCGGCGATTACATCTCGGGCGACCCGGGCACGCTCTACCAATGCTCGAGCGGCGAGCTCACGGTCTACGAAACGTGCGCGTCCGGATGCCAGACGATGTCCGACGGCACGAACGACGCGTGTTACTGATCGGCGCGCTTACCCGTAGACGATGAGCGCGCAGCAAGCCGACTTCGCGTCGTACCCTTTCGCGACTTCGTAGACGCCGTCGCCGAGGAAGGCGAAAACGGCGAAGCGCGAGCCTTTCGGCGTCGCGAGGACGGCGGGCAAGTCAGCCTCGTCGACGAGATCGGCGAGGAGCATCTCGTCGTCGATGGCTTCGATCTCGCGATGCGTCGCGCTCGTCAAAACGCAACCGGTCGCGGTGTCGCTGCGCACGACCCCGTCCATTTCCCAGCGCGTGGGTACCTTTTTGCGAAGGAGCGCGACCACGCAGTCGTCGTGCTCGAAGACGTCGAGCGTGCCTCGCGGCATCTTCGCTTTGGCATGGCACGCGAAAGTGCCTCCGTCGCCCGCCAGCACTTCGCCGTCGACGCGAAGACTCCCGAACGCCGGCTTCGCGCTCGCGCGGACTCGCGCGAACGTCTCTTTCGGATTTCGCATGCACGGATTGTACGCCGGCCGATCCGCTTGGTGCGGCTTCGTTCATCGATACGGTTTCGGCGGCGCGGGTGGCGTGGGCGCGGCGAGCGCGTCGGCGATGCGCGTGCGCAGCGTGACCATGTCTACGTTGCCGCGCTCGGCGAGATGGTCCACGAGCGCCGCGACCATCGTTCGCAATCGGCCGATCTCGGCCTCGAGCTCTCGGGCGCGCGCCTCGGCGTGCTCGGCTTGCTCGAGCCCGCGCGCGAGCCTGCGCGCTGCGATCGTCTGCTGATGCCGCGTGAGCCCGCTCGTCGTGAAGGCGACGGACCAATCCACGTTCTCGAGCTCATCGAGCTCCGGGGGCAATGACATACGGGCAGCTTATCCTGGCACAGCCGAACGCGATGCGGCGCGGATCCGGCGGACCGCGGACTTTCCGTGATCCTTCGCGCGATGAAAGTCCCAGAAGCCCGGCGTCCTCTCCGCGTGCCGCGTGATCTCCGGAAGAGGGTCGACGCGATTCGCGAGACCGAGGAGCGCGACGGCGGTCGCGAAGGGCTTTCGCACGTGCGCGCCGTCGTGCTCGACGTCGGCCAGCGTGGCGGATGACGGCGCCGACGTTGGCGGCTACAACCAAGACGTGCTCGACCGCATCGCGCTGCATCAGACGCGTCTTCGCACGCCCGGCCTCGGGCTCGACAGCAAAGGCGTCGCGCTCGGCGGCAAGGGCGTCATTCTGCTCCCATCGATCGATCGGCTCGTCGCGCTGCTCGGCGTGTACACGCGCGAGCACTCGCTCGAAGACTTGATGCCTTCGCTCGAGATTCAGCTCGTGCGGAGCAAGCTCGGCACGCGCGAAATCGTTTTGTCGTTCGCCGCCGAGTCGAGCGACCGCATGGATCGCATGGCGGAGACCGCGCGTCTCGTCGGCGGATTCACCTTCACCGGCACGAGCCGACACTTCGTGCAGTATCGCGACGCGGGCGCGCCATTCGGTTACGACGCGCAGCAGCTCCTCGCCGACGGCGCGGCGATCGTCCTCTATCACGACAAATTCTCGCAGGCGTACGACGTCGATCGTTCGATCGATTTGCGCGCGCTCCTCCTTCGGCTCATGCCGCACGTCGACCCGGCGACCTTCGAGGACACCGGGCCGCGATTTCTCGTGGCCGAGCAAGGGCTCGGGCCGGCGCTGATTCATTATTTCGTCCGTTCGCACGTCGAGGGCGAGGTCGCGGTCGCGGAGTGGCCGCCGGCGAGCGCGTTCGACGAAGGTCCGGTGCGACGTTACGTGATGCGCGTTCCGGATTTGCCCGCGCGCATGCGTCCGCTCATGAACGCGACACCGGGCATCACGTGTTTTCTTCCGGTCTCGCCGGGCGCGGCGGTCGAAATCGGATATCGCCATCCGGTGAATTTGCGCGCGTGCCCGGTGTTCGACCCGGCCGGCCTCGTGCTCGTGCGCGGTCGTGGAGACGATCCGCTGGTGCTCGAGAAGACGCCGCAGATGGGGGACCTGCGCGCGTTCGCGCGTGTCGAGCTGCGCGAGGCCGGCGGCGAAGCGCGTTCGACTGGCGTGAGCTCGCGGCCCGAGCCGGTGCGCGTGCCGCTCCGCGTGATGCCGTCCGCCGCGCCGTGGAAGAACGTCACCGCGACGTGGCTCCGGCCGGAAGAAATTCCGCTCCTTCGCAAGCTCGCGTACGTGCTGCCGCGACAGACCGTGCAGCGCACGAAGGTCGCGCTCACCGCGCGCGGCGCGTTCGTGCGATGCGACGCGGGCATCGAAGCGATTCCGCTCGGTACGTTCTTCGTCGAGCTTCACGCGGGTCTCTTCGTGCCCGCCGGCTACGACGTGACGCCGGCGGTCTCGCCCGACGTGCTCTTTCAAGCGCTCGGCGCGCCGACCGGGCAGGTGCTCTTCGTCACCCCGGAGGCACGCGCCGTCGCCATCGCGGACGAAGCGTTCGTCCCGCTCGAGACGTCGCTGCTCGAAGCGAAGCCATGGGAGCCGATCGTCGCCGAAACGATCGAGCGCGCCCTCGAGGAAAAACCCGTGGAGCTGCGTCTCGACTCGCTCGGTTTATTTCCGCTCGGTCAAGCCGAGCCGCCGCCGAAGGCGTGAGCGCGCTCATCGTCGTCTCTTTTTCTTTTTTTTGGCGAAGCGCTCGAACGCTTCCTCCGACGGCGCGCCCGGGCCGATGCGGCGCAGCTCCTCGAGCGTGGGAAACGCGATTTTTCCGGCGCGCAGCTCGGCGACGACCGATCGCAGCCATTTGACCTCGGCGCGCAGCACGGCGGCCATGTACTCCTCTTCGAGCAAAAACAGCCGCGGCAAACCCGGGACCGGTTTTTCGGCGTCGGCGAGACGCGCCGCGAGCGCGCCGGCGCGCTGCTCGAGCAAATCGGCGAGCTCCGGCACGACGGTCGGGTCGAGCAGCGACAGCGCCGCCGGAAAATCCGGAAACTCGCGCGCCGGCGTCGAGAGCACCGTGCGCAGCCACGCCGCGAGCGCGCGTCGCCCCTCGGCGGTCGCTTCGTAGACCGTGCGCTCCGGCCGGTGCTCCTCGCGCGACGTCTCGCGCACGCGAATGAGCCCGGCGCGCTCGAGCGCGTCGATCGTCTGATAGACGCTGTTGCGCTGCGCGACGTTCGCGACGTGGTCCTTGCCGCGCTGCTTGATGAGCGTCTGCATGCGGTACGGGTGCATCGGCTCCTCGCAAGCGAGCGAGAGCACGACGAGCCAGAGCGGCGAGCGCGGACGCACAGGGAGGTCCATCGACGGGGATCGTACACGGCCGTTCAGTCTTGCATGACTAGTCATGCGATGTTTAGATATAGTATGTCTATCACGGACGGAGGCCAATCATGACGACGAAAGCTTGGAAGGGTCCTGCGATGGAGGGCTTCATCGCGACTTGGTACGCAAAGAACACGAAGCGCGACGTGCGCGGCTACCGCGCGACCGCGCGCTCGGTGGTCGATCGAACGCCGGCCGGCGGCAAGATCCTCGAGGTCGCCGCGGGGCCCGGTTATCTCGCGATCGAAATAGCGAAGCTCGGCCGACGAGAAATCGCGGGCGTCGACATTTCGAAGTCGTTCGTTCGCATCGCGACAGAAAACGCGCGCGAGGCGGGCGTGGCGATCGAGTTCCGGCAAGGAAACGCGGCGGAGCTGCCGTACGACGACGCATCGTTCGACTTCGTCGTGTGCCGCGCGGCGTTCAAGAATTTCGCCGACCCGCTCGGCGCGCTGAACGAAATGCACCGCGTGCTGAAACCCGGCGGTCGCGCGTCGGTCTACGATCTACGTCGCGACTCGGCGCCCGAGGACGTCGAAGCGCTCGTGCGCGACATGAACCTCTCGGCGGCGAGCGCGTTCTGGACGCGCCTCACGTTCCGCCATTTTTTGCTGAAGAACGCGCACGACCGCGCGACGCTCGAGCACCTCGCCGGCGAGAGCCGTTTCGGCGGCTGCCAAATTCACGAGCACGGCGTGGAGATCGAAGTGCGGCTCGCGAAGGACTGATTCACTTCGCGGCGGACGAGAGCGTCGCGCCCTGAAGGTAGTAGACGTTGCTCGCATCGAGCGCGATGCCGGCCGTCGGCATCGCGTTCGGGACGAGCACGGTCGGCTTGCCGTTGCAGGTGCCCGCGGCGCTCGAGCACTTCGCGAGACCGGCGGAGCCGACCCAGTAGAGGTTGGGCGGCGTCGACGAGTCGAGCACGATGGCGAGCACGCCGTTTCCTTGACCGGTGACGAGCGGCGTCGGCGGGACCTGCGGCGTGCAGCCGAGCGCCGCGTCGCACGCGTAGACGTTCCCGTTGCCGTCGGCGAAGGCGATCGTGGAGCCTTCGGCGGCGAGCGCCGTCGCGCCGATGAGGCCGCCGGCGACCGTCACCGGGTTCGAGCAGGTGCCGCCTGTGATGGTGACCGCACGAACTTTGTTGCTCGAGTCGACGAAGAAATATTTTCCGCCTCCCGCCGCGCCGGTCGCGAGCGTCGAGATCTGCGAAATGCACGTCGAGGTCGGCGTGCCCGCGTCGACCAAATCGGGATGAACGAAATCGACCTCGTCGGTCAGCGCCTCGTAGACTTGGCCCGTGCTCGGGTCGTCGTCGGTGCGCACGTACGTGCCGGGTCCTCCGCTCGGATACGTCGTGATGAACGTCGTGTCGGTCGTGTTGCCGTCGCAGCGCGTGAGGCTGTTCGAGCTCGTCGAGGTGTTGTGGGTGACGAAGTAAAAGAACGACGGGTCTCCGACGATGCTCGTGAACGAATTTTGGAGCAGCTTGGTCGTGCTGAAGTCCGACGCGGTCGCGTTGGTCACGCCGAGGTTGCACGCTTTGATCGACTGACCGAGGTTGAAGTAGGCCGCGCCTTTGTAGACGACGAGCTGCGAGCCGTTGCTCCCGTTGCCCGTGCCGGCGTTGCAGAGGGTGACGGGTGGGCAAAAGCCGCTCGTGCATGTCGAGCCGGTGCCGCACGCGTGGCCGCACGCGCCGCAGTTCGCGTCGTCCGATTGGAGGTCGACGCACGCGCTTCCGCACGCGGTTTGCGTGCCCGTGCACGTCGGCGCGGTTTCTTGCGGCGCGTCGGCCACCGGGGCGTCGAAGGTGGTCGCGTCGCCGCCGGCATCGGGCGGCGAAACCGAGTCGTCCCCGACGCACGCGGCCAACGAAAGCGCGAGAACGCCGAAAGCAAGTCGTCTCATCCGGACGATGTTAACATGGCGACCCATGCGCGTGCTCGTCGCCGACAAATTCGAAACGTCCGGTCGCCAAGGTTTGGAGAACGCCGGCTGCGAGGTCGTCTACGAGCCGGAGCTCGGCGGCGACGCGCTCGCCGAGGCGATCGTGAAGACGCAGGCCGACGTGCTCGTCGTTCGCTCGACGCAGGTCACGCGCGCGATGCTCGACAAAGGAAATCTCTCGCTCGTCGTGCGCGCGGGCGCGGGCTTCAACACGATCGACGTCGAGGCCGCTTCGCAGCGCGGCATCTGGGTGTCGAACTGCCCGGGCAAAAACGCGATCGCGGTCGCCGAGCTCGCGATGGGCCTCATCCTCGCGCAAGACCGGCGCATCGTCGAAAACGCGACCGACTTGCGCGCCGGAAAATGGAACAAGAAGGAGTACAGCAAAGCGCGCGGTCTCTTCGGTCGCACGCTCGGCTTGCTCGGCTGTGGCAACATCGGGCGCGAGGTGGCGGTGCGCGCCGAAGCGTTCGGCATGCACGTCTGCGGGTGGAGCCCGCTCTTCGACGAAGAGGGCGCCGCCGGCATCGGCATCGAGAAAAAATCGTCGCCGATCGAAGTGGCGAAGGCGTGCGACGTCGTGTCGATTCACCTCGCCCTCCGGCCGGACACCAAACGGCTCATCGACGAAGCGTTTCTCTCGGCGATGCGACCGGGCGCGCTCCTCGTCAACACCTCGCGCGCCGAGATCGTCGATCAAGGCTCGCTCGATCGCGCAGTCGCTTCGGGTCACGTGCGCGCGGCGGTCGACGTCTTCGCCGAAGAGCCCGAGGGCGGCACCGGCGCGGTCGACGCGCCGATCTTCAAGCACGAAGGCATCATCGGCACGCACCACATCGGCGCCTCCACCGAGCAAGCGCAAGAAGCCATCGCCGCCGAGACGGTGCGAATCGTTGCAACCTACAAGGAAACGGGGCGCGCGCCGAACGTCGTGAACCTCGCGCGCAAATCGCCGGCCACGCACGTGCTCGTCATTCGACATTACGATCGCGTCGGCGTCCTCGCGGGCGTGTTCGATCGACTGAAGCGCGCCGACATCAACGTGCAAGAGACCGAGAACATCGTCTTCGACGGCGCGCACGCGGCGGTCGCGCGCGTCGCCCTCTCCGCGACGCCGACGGCGGAGGTCATGGAGACGATCCGCGCCGACCCGAACGTGATCGAGGTCAGCGTCGTCACGTTGTGATCGGCGTTTTCATGCGGCGGTCGAGCTCGTTGGATGCGACGGCGATGGCGTCGTCGGCGTGGACGCTGACCGGACCGATCGCGATCGGACGCGCGCCGAGCGCCGCGAGCCGCGCGCGCGTGGGCTCGTCGAAGCCCAGGTGATCGCCGACGAAGAAGACCGCGTCGGAGAGATCGAGCGACGGCTCGCGGACGTCGACGCCGCCCGCGTCGAGCACGAAAGGCGCGCACGGCCCGAGATCGGCGAGGACCACGTCGAGCCCGCCGCGCGCGATCGACACACCGCGCGTCGCTTCGCTGAAGCTCGCGCGATCGGCCGTCCAGCCGAGCATGCTGCGAATCGCGCCCGCGAGGCTGCGCTCGTCGGGCCGGAGATATTCCGCTGCCGCGCCGTCGATCTTGATGGTGCGCGGCGCGCTCGGCCCTCCGCCGAGGACGAGATACACGACCGCGTCCCGCCGCACGCCGTGAGACACGAGCAGCGCCGCGCGCACGCATCGAAGAAGCACGTCGAGCCGGCCGCTCGTGCCCGGAAGATCGTCGAGTGAAAACTCGCCCGAGGCGATGGCCTTTTGCCCGACGACGACGAACCTGCGCATGGCTGCAAGTTAGCGCGTTCGATCGAGTATCGTCGGCTCGTGAACAAGGGACGGCTCGAAGCATTCAGCGACGGCGTGATCGCGATCCTCATCACGATCATGGTGCTCGAGCTGAAGGTGCCGCACGGCGAGGACTGGGCCGCGTTCGAGCCGATGCTGCCGACCCTCGCGTCGTACCTCCTCAGCTTCGTCTTGGTCGCCATCTACTGGAACAACCACCACCACATGCTGCAGATGACCGAGCGGATCAACGGCAAGATCCTCTGGGCCAACAATCATCTGCTCTTTTGGCTCTCGCTCATTCCGATCGGAACGGCGTGGCACGGCGAGCACCTCGCGGCGACGCTCCCCACGGCGATGTACGGTCTCGTTCTCTTCATGTCGGGCATCGCGTACGTGATCTTGCAGAATGCAATTATTCGCGATCAAGGCGAAGGCTCGCCGCTCGCCGCCGCGGTCGGACGCGACGTGAAAGGGCTCGCGTCGGCGGTCCTCTACGCGAGCGCGATCGCGGCCGCCCTCGTTCGACCGTGGATCTCGGACGTCCTCTTCG
>DASXHD010000100.1:0-13750 GCA_036488725.1 Polyangiaceae bacterium
GATTGCGCAGCGTGCGCTTCACGGTCCGACGTTATACTCCCAAACCATGCGCATCGGATTCCTCGGCCCGTCGGGCGGCGATCTCGGCGCGCTCGAGCGCGCCGCGACGTTTCTCTTGTGGACCGAGAACGTCTCGCGCGCGGTCTATCTCGGCAACGACGGCGCGCTCGATCGATGCGTCGTCGCGTGGGCCAAGCGGCTCGTCGGCGACGACCCGAGCGACGAAGGCGCGTGGTCGCGCGCGGCCGATCTGGCGGCCGGAGGTGCGCCCGCCGAGCTCGACGCGTTCGTCGCGGGCGAGCGCAAACGGCTGCGCCTCCGCGCCCTCGCGACGCTACCCGAAGACGCGCCGTACGCGCTCGAGACGCTCGGCGAGCTGACGACGCTCCTCTCGTTCGACGTGTCGGGCCTCGGCGAAGACGATCTCGCGCGCGCGCACCTCGTCGTCGTCGGCAACGCGAGCGCGCCGTCGATCGACGAACGCGCGGCGCGCTGGGTCCTCCAGCTCGGTCCGATCGGCGATCGCGGCGGCGTCGCCGTTCTCGACGCGCAAGGCGCCGGCGCGTTCGTCACGGTCTACGACGCGAGCGAGCGCGAGCTCCTGCGCGTCGAAATCAGCGAGCCGCACACCGCGAAGCTCGACATCCCGAACGAGCTGAAAGGACGCGCGTGACGGTCACGACGAACGTCGCCGTCTTCGGCGGCAGCTTCAACCCGCCGCACGTCGCGCACGTGCTCGCGGTCGCCTACGTGCTCTCGACGACCGAAGTCGATCGCGTCGTCGTCGTCCCCGCGTTCAAGCACCCGTTCGGGAAACCGCTCGCGCCTTTCGACGATCGCGTCCGGATGACCGAGCTCGCGCTCGAGCCCATCCCGAACGCGTCGGTCTCGCGCGTCGAGGAGACGCTCGACGGCCTGACCCTCCACACGCTGGAAGCCCTGAAAAAAGCCCATTCCGAGTGGTCGCTGCGACTCGTGATGGGCGCTGACATTTTGCTCGAGACGAGCAAGTGGTTTCGCTTCGACGAGGTGCGAAGGCTCGCGCCGCCGATCGTGCTCGGCCGCGCGGGCATCACGACCGAGGGCGCGCCGCCGCACGTGCTGCCGGAGATCTCGAGCACGCGCGTGCGCGATCTCGTCGCGGCGAAGGCGTGGAACGATCTCGCGCCGCTCGTTCCGCGCAAAGTGATCGAGCACATCCGCGCGCGAGGGCTCTATGCCTGAGCCGCGCGTCTACATCCACGGCGCGGGGAAGGTCGGACGCGCGCTCGCGAGCGCGCTTCGCCGCGCGCGATGGCGTGTCACGCTTCGAGCGGCGCGCGACGGCTTTCCGAGAAAACCGATCGACGCAGACGTCGTCGTGCTCGCGCTCCGCGATCGCGATCTCGCTCCCGCCGTCGAGCGCCTCGTCGCGACTCGCGGCGTCGCGCGGCGCTCGGTCGTCGTCCACGTCGCCGGCGCGCTCGACGAAAAAGTGCTCGCCCCGCTCCGCGCGATCTGCGCGGGCGTCGCGCAGATGCATCCGATGATCTCGTTCGCCTCGCGCAGCTTCTTTCCGACGCTCGCGCGCGGCAACGTCCACGTCCAAGGTGATCGGGTCGCCATCGCCCGCGCGAAGAAGCTCGCGCGCGCGCTCGGCATGACGCCGCGCCATTTTCCGAACCTCGACACGGTCGGCTACCACGCGGCGGCCGCGCTCCTCGCGAACGGCGCCGCAGCGCTCGCAGCGCAGGCCGAACGCGTGCTCGTCGCATCGCGCGTTCCGCCTCGCGACGCGCCGCATCTGCTCGGGCCCCTCTTGAGGAGCGTCGCCGAAAACGTCGAGAACCTCGGTTTTCCCGAGGCGCTGACGGGTCCGGTGCGCCGGGGAGACCCCGCCGCAGTCGAGCGCGGCGCCAAAGCTCTCGCCGCGCGCGCGCCGGACGCCGTTCCTCTCTACCGCGCGGCCGTCCTCGCCCAGGTCCCGCTGGCTCGAGCGCTGCGCGAGGTGCCCGCGAGCGCGCTCGACGCGATCGAGGCCTTCGCGAGCGAAAACCAGCAAAAATGAGCCCGATCGACCGAGATCGTTCGGCTCCGAACGATCCGTACGAATTCTGGTGCTTCGAGGCCTTCCACCCGGCGTGAAACCGTCCGCTGCCGCTGTGCATCAAAGCGTCATATCGGCCTGATTTTCCGGGCAAAATCGCTTGCTCGAGGCCCCTTCGAAAGGTAGCGTTTCTCATCTTGAGCTTGCCGGTCGAAGCACCGAACTTGGGGGATGTCCGCGCCTTGACCGAGGCGGCGGCACCGTTCGATTTCGCCGCCCTCGATGAACGCGTCGCGAGCGGTCATGGCGGCGTGCTCCTCGTTCACGTCGTCGACGATCGCACGACCGAAGCGCTTCGGGCCCACCTCGTTCGCCGCGCGCGGACGTCATGCTCGCTCGTCGTCTCGGCGCGCGGCCCGTCGCACAACGCCGACGCCGCCTGGCGCGAAGTGAGCGAACGCCTCGGCGTCGGCAGCGTCGAGTGCTCGCCGAACGCTTGCGCCGCGCAGCTCGCGAGCGCATCGCACGGGCGACGCACAGCGATTCTTCTCGCGCTCCCGCCCGCGGGAAGCTGGGACCGCGCCGTCACCGCAGAGCTCTCGCAAGCGAAGTACGACGGCCGCGCGCCGCTCGTCATCGTCCTCGTTCCGAGCATCGATCCGGTGCGCGACGTCCGCGGCGAAGTGTACGAAGTCAGCCCCTCGCTCGACGAATCCGACAAGCGCCGTTGGATCGCGACGCTCGCAGCCGACGCGCTCGCGTCGCTCAAGCACGACGACCTCGTCGGCCTCGAGTCGTGGTGGTCCGCGGCCAAGCACGTCGCGCCGCGCAGCGAAGTAACCGACGTTCCAGCCGAAGCGCGTGGCCTCTTCGCGGCGCTCACGCTCGCGGGCCGCGGGTGGCATGAGCACGATCTTCCGCTTCTCGGTGGGTCGGCCGGTGCCCTCCGCGCGCTCGAAGTGAGCGGGCTCGTTCAGAGCGAGCGCGGCTTCTTCGTTCTCGCGCCGTGCGCCGAGTCACTCGAAGGCAGCGTCGCAGAGCACGCGACGCCGGCGCTCGCCGGGCGCATCGCGAAGGCGCTCGAGCATCGTTTCCCGCGCGACGCATGGGCTCACGCGCGCGCCGCCGAGCTCTTCTTGCGCGCAGGTGACGCCGAGCGCGCCGACGAAGCGTACGGTCGCGCCCTCGACGGCGCGGGCGACGCGCTCGTTCGCCGCGAGGTCGTCGCGAGCTGGATGCGCGCGCTCGAAGCCGATGGCAGCGAGTCGACGCTCGCGCTCCGCAAGCTCGCCGCCGAGCGTGCGCTCGAGGACGGCGAAGCGGACGAATCGTATCGCTGGGCGAAGGCCGCGGCGTCCGGGAAGAAGGGCGCCGACGACATCGAGGTCACGCTCCTCATCGGACGCGCCGCTGTCGCGATGGGCGATCTCGTCACCGCACGCGTCGCGCTCGAACGCGGTCGGGCGACCCTCCGCGACCCGGAGGTGCAAGCGTGCATCGCCGCCGATCTCGCCGAGGTCGCGTACGCGAAGGGCGAGCCGCAGGTCGCCGAAAAAGAAGCGCGCCACGCGCTCGCTTCGAAAGACGTGGCGACGCGGCTTCGCGCGCGCAACACGCTCGGCAAGCTCCTCCTCGCCGAGGCGCGATGGGAAGAGGCCGAGCACCACTTCACCGAAGACGCGCACGTCGCGGCGAACGCGGGCGACCGCACGAGCGAGCTCCGCGCGCGCGTGAACCGCGCCGTCGCGCTCCTCAGCCGCGGCCAGCTCGAAGAGGCCGAGCGCATCTTCTCCGCCGTTCTCGAAGAGGGCGAGCACGCCGGCGACGATCGCGCGTGCGCCTTCGCGCTCGACAACCTCGCCGTCGTCGCGATCTGGCGCCACGAGTACGGGAGCGCGCTCCGCCTGCTCGAAGCGACGCTCGCCAAGCGCCTCCGCATCGGCGACCGGCTCTCGACCGCGCTCGTTCTCTCGAACCTCGCCGACGTGCGTTGCAAGGTCGGGCTCCTCTCGTATGCGGAGCACGCGGTTTCGTTCGGGCGCCGCCTTCTCGGCCCGGGCATGCCGCCGTCGCTTTCGATTCGCTTCTGCGTTCACGGCGCGCGCGTCGCGCTTCTCCGCGGTCGCACGGTCGAAGCCCAGCGCGAGGTGAGCCACGCGCTGTCGGAGCCGACGGCCGTCGACGCGGTCGGCGCGGCCGGCGAGCTCTCGCGCGTCGCCACGCGCATCGCGCTCGAAGACGGCGACGTCGCCCGCGCCGCCGAAGCGCTCCAGCGCGCCCGCGAGCTCGCGAATACGCAATTCGCCGCAGCCGAGGTCGCGGTCCTCGAAGCTGCGCTCGCCCGCGCGCGCGGCGAGCTGAGCGAAACGCTGATCGACCAAGCGCTGCAGCTCGCGCGCTCGACGACCGACGAAGAGGTCTTGCGCGAGGTTCACGTTTTGGCGGCCAAGTTCCACGGCGCCGCCGGCGATGTTTCGCGCGCACGCGCCCACGTCGAACAGGCGATGGAGCTCCGCGACGCGGTCGCTCGCACCCTCGACGAAGACGTTCGCGGCGCGTTCCTGTCGCGTCCGGACATCGCCGCGCTCGACATCGCCGCGCTCGATTTCGCCCCGCGCGGGCGCCCGTCGGAGCCGGAGCTCGAAGCCGAAGGTCCGCGCACGCAGCGCAGCGTGACGCCGGTCCCGGCGCGCACGATCATCGGCGACGACCCGGCGATTCGCGCGCTCCAAACGGCGATTCGCAAAGTCTCGCGCACCGACGGCACCGTCCTCGTTCATGGCGAGAGCGGCACGGGCAAAGAGCTCGTCGCCGAGGCGCTCCATCGCTCGAGCGATCGCGCGCACGCGCCGTTCGTCGCGCTCAACTGCGCGGCGCTCGTCGAGACGCTCCTCTTGTCCGAGCTCTTCGGCCACGAGAAGGGCTCGTTCACCGGCGCCGTCGCGCGTCGCCGCGGTCGCTTCGAGCTCGCCGAGGGCGGCACCCTCTTCCTCGACGAAATCGGCGACATCTCGCCGCGCACGCAAGTCGCGCTTTTGCGCGTCCTCCAAGAGCGCACATTCGAGCGCGTCGGCGGCGCGACCTCGATTCGCACCAACTGCCGAATCATCTGCGCCACGCACCGTGATCTCAAGGCGATGGTCGAGCGCGGCGAGTTCCGCGAAGACCTCTACTACCGCCTCCGCGGCATCACGCTCGAAGTGCCCGCGCTGCGCGCGCGCCTCGGGGACCTGCCGCGCATCGCCGAGAACCTCCTCGGCCGCATCGCCGCCGAGCGCGGCGAGCCCATCAAGACGCTCTCGCAAGACGCGCTCGACTTGCTCGTTCGCCACAAGTGGCCGGGCAACATCCGCGAGCTCGACAACGCGCTGCGCGCTGCCGCGCTCTTCGCCGAGTCGAGCGTCATCACCGCCGCCGACTTCGTCGACAACGTCGACGAGCTCCGTGCCGCGGCCCAACGCGCGTCGTGCGCGCCGCCTCCGATGTCGCTCACCGCGGTCGCCGCGAACGACTCGACCGAAGAAGTCGCCGAGATCGACCCGAGCGGCGAGCTTCCCCAAGACGAAGCCGGCGCAACGGCCATCGCCTACGCCTGCGTTCGCCAGGGCAGCGTCTCGCTGTCCGACCTGAAACGTCAAATCGAGCGCGACTGTGTCGCGCGCGCCCTCGCCGAAACCCACGGAAACATCACACGAGCCGCCGCACTCCTCGGCATGAAACGCCCGAGGCTCTCGCAGCTCGTCAAGCAGTATGGTCTGACCGCCGTCTCCACGGAGAGCTCGTCATGAAGCCTGAAATCAAGCTCACCCTCGCCGCGTTGCTGTTCCCCCTCGCCACCGCTTGCGTCGCTCAGGCCGGAACCGGCGAAAATGTCGACACGAGCGAGCAGGACCTCACCGTCCCGACGCAAGCCGAGCCGCCGCAGGCGGCGATGCGCGTCAAGCCTGCGGTCGATCAGGACCTCGCGCGAAAGTTCACGACGACGACCATCGTCGGTGCGCCCGCAGGCGAGCTACCGAACGCGCAAGATCCGACGACGCCCAAACAGGTCGAGTGCGCCGACCCGGTCCCCGTTCCGTGGGACCCGGCGAAGTCCGGTCACTGATCGCCGTTTGCAACGCGGGGGCAGCCCCGGCACACTGAATCGCCGTGGAGGATCTTCGCCCTAGGACGACGCTCTTCTGCGCGATCCTCGCACTCGCGATCGCGCTCGGTGTCCTCTTGCGCGGGCGGCGCGCGGTCCACTGGCTCTTCGCCGCGTTCGCGACCGACGTCGCGTTCTGGTACCTGACGCAGTCGCTCTACGGACTCTTTCAAGCGCCGATTTGGGTGCGCGCGACCGGCGTGCTCACCGTGATGTTGCCGCAGTTCGCGGTGCACCTCTTCCAGGCGATCGTGCCGGTCGAGGGGCAGACGTACTTTCGCGCGCGTTTGCCGCGTGTCGCTGCGTTCCTCGGCGCGCCGATGCTCGCGCTCGAGCTCTCGCCGTACGGAAACCGCGCGCCGTCGCTCGGGCTTCTTTATTTTTACGTCTTCGGTCTCCTGGCCGCGGGCCTCGTCACGCTCGCGATGCGCGCTCGGCTCTCGTCGTCGCGCGCCGCGCGCGATCGCGTGCGCTTCCTCGTGTGGGTCGGCGCGCTCGCCACGACCTTCACGCTCGCCGACTTCCTCGCGTACCTCGGCGTTTCGCTCCCGCCGATCGGCGCGGTGCTCTCGATCGTCTTCATTTACGTCCTCGCCGAGTCGCTCACGCGCCATCGCCTCGCCGACGTCTACGAGCTCGCGGGGCGCCTCCTCGTCTCGACCGCGCTCTCCTTCGCGCTCGCCGGCGTGTTCTACATTTTCATCGCGCTCGTCGGTCCGTTCAACACGATGTATTTGAACGCCGTCCTCGCGGCGATCGTCTTCCTCGTTTTGTTCGAGCCGCTGCAGGCCGAGGTCGAGCGGCGCATTCATCAGTTCTTCTTTCGCGAGCGCTACGACCTCGACACGAGCGTGACGGCGCTGCGACGCCGGCTCTCGCACGTTCTTCAAATCGAAGAAATGGTCGAGACGGTCTTCAGCGGGCTCGAGAGCTCGCGGCGCGTGACGACGTGCGCGATTTATCTCCGCGACCAAGAGGGCAACGGCTACGACCTCTTCGGCAGCATCGGCGACGCGACCGGCGCCGATGGCTCGCCGCTCCTCGCGCGCATTCCGCGGCGGCTCGAGGGGCTCGTCATCCGTCCGCTCGTCGATCGATTGCAAAAGCAGCCGTCGATTTCGCTCGAGGAGCTCTCGCGCGATCGAGGCGAGGCCGACGTGCCGGTCCTCACCGCGGCCGAAACGCTCGGACCGCTCAAGTCATCGGTCGTGCTCGCGCTCCGCGGCGACGACGAAGAGAGCAAATCGTCCTCCGACGCCCTCGTCGGAATCATCTGCATCGCCGACTCGCGCGTGCGCGACGCGTTCACGCCAGAAGAAATCACGCTGCTCGAGACCGTGGCCGCGCAAGTCGGCGTCGCGATCGCCAACAGCCGAATCTACACGCAGATGAAAGAGCGCGACCGCCTCGCTGCCCTCGGCGCGATGGCCGCCGGCCTCGCCCACGAGGTCAAAAACCCGCTCGGCGCGATCAAAGGCGCAGCGCAGCTTCTCGAAGAGGACGGCGACGGCGGCACGCATCCGCAAGAATGGGTCGGCATCATCCTCGAAGAAGTGAATCGCCTCGATCGCGTCGTCGGGAGCTTCCTCGCCTACGCGCGCCCGCACGCCGGGAACCCGATCCCGCTCGACGTCAACGCGGCGGTGCGACGCACGGTACAAATTCTATCGAGCCAAATCTCGAGCGACCTCGACATCCGCCTCGAGCTCGCCGGCGAGCTCCCGCGCGCGAAGATCGACCCCGAGCAGCTGCGCCAAGTCCTCATCAACCTCATTCAGAACGGCATCCAAGCGATGAACGGTCGCGGACGCGTGAGCGTGAGCACGAACGTGAAGCGCGCGCGCTCGTGGTCGACGTCGTCCTCGAATTGGGCCGTCGTCCCGATGAGCGATCGCGGCGGGCCCGAAGGCGAGACGATCGAAATCGCCGTCCGCGACCAAGGCCCTGGCATCTCGCAGAAGGTCCTCAAGAACTTGTTCGTTCCCTTCTTCACGACCAAGGATCAAGGCACCGGCCTCGGCCTCGCGATCAGCCAGAGCATCGTGCAAAACGCCGGCGGCTCGATTCAGGTTCACACGCAGCCCGGCGCGGGCACGACGTTCACCATCGTGCTCCCCGTCGCCGACGACAAGCTCGCGACGCCGCTCCCGCTGCCGGCCTCGTCACCGCCCGCCGCGCAGTGATTAGCCGTAGCGGCGTTCGAAGAGTGCGCGCAGCTTCGCGTTCGAGCGCAAGAGATCGAGCGTGTGCTCCGCGTGGCCGCGCGCGTAGCCGTTGCCGATCATGAGGTCCACGTCTTTGCCGACGCCCTCGGCGCCCAGGGCGGCGCGGGTGAACGACGTCGACATCGCGAAAAAATAAACGACGCCGCGATCGCGCGCGCAAAGGATCGCGGCGAGCTCGGCGCCGTCGACGTTCACGCACGAAAGCACGAGGTCCGCCTCGCGGCCGGTCTTCGCGAGCACCGCCGCGCGCGTCGCGACCGGATCACGCGCGTCGCACGCGACGACCGCGTCGCACACGCCGAGCTCGGCGACCTCGCGCGCGTAAGGCTCGTGCGACTCCACGGCGATCACTTTCGCGCCGGGTCCTCCCGCACGGCGCGCTTCGCACGCGCAGAGCGCGCCACTCTTTCCGCCGCCGCCGAGAATGACGACGATCGCATCGCGCTTCACGAGCCGCGCGACCTGCGGCGCTGCGCCCGCGACGTCGAGGGCAGCGAGCGCGACGCGATCGGCGAAGTCGCTCGGCATCTTCGCGTACGGCGACGACGCGAACAACACTGCTTCGCCGCGAACGTCGAGCTGCGCGCTCGCCGCGCGCACGGCGCCCACTTCGTCGATGCGAAGCGGCGTCAGCGAAAGCGAAATCAGCGACGCGACTCGGTCGCCGACCGCGATCGCCTCCCCCGCCGGCCGCCCGGGCGCGAGCTCGAGCACCCGGCCGAGCAGCATCCCCCCCGACCCCGTCACCCGGTTGTGCTGTTTTCCACGCTCCCGCACGGTTTCGAGGACCTGCTCGGCCACCGGCCGCCCCGTCCCCTCCATCTGCCGAAAGCTGGCCGCGTCGACGTTCAGCGTCTCCACCTCGACGAGCATCTCCCCGGAAAACAGCCTCGAAAAATCATTGTCGAGCCGGTCTGCCGGCTGTGGCAGCGCCCCTTTGGGCTCGAGGCTCCGGTGCGTCCCGAACTCGTCGCCCCCGCTCGAAGCCTTTCGCATGGCCATCTCTTATCCCACATTCCACTCAGTCGACTTGACCATCTTGCTCCCCGGTAGCTACGCTTTGGTTCCGCTTGGAAGACCGCCTTTCATGGGCACAAACACGCGACCCGCATGGGCACCCGAAGAGATGAACGATACGTCGGGCATGGGTAGCGGCACAGGTCCGCAACAGCCGGCGGCGCGTGGGAAAGCCTATGTCCTGCGCTTCATCAGCGGCAAATACCAGGGCGGGGAATTTCCCGTCCAGGCCGGCAAAGAAATCATCGTCGGTCGCTCGAGCGATCTCGACATGGTGCTCGTCGAGGACATGGTCTCGCGCAAGCACGCGCGCATCAACCTCCAGGCCGACGGCATCTGGATCGAAGACCTCGGCTCGACCAACGGAACCTTCGTCAACGGCGAGAAGATCAAGCGCGCCCGCCTGAAAGAAGGCGACCGCATCCTCATCGGAACGAGCATCTTGAAAGTCATCGCCGGCGACGGCGCGCCGGAGTCGACCACCGACGCGAAGCAAAATCTCGAGAACGTCGCGCAGCAGCGCCGCAGCTCGCAGGCGCGCACGATGTCCGGCGCGATCGAAGAGATCCCGCTGCCGGATCTCCTGCAGCTCCTCTCGACGTCGAAAAAGAACGGCGTCCTCGTCATCCGCACCGACGACGACGTCGGCAAGATCTACATGCGCAAGGGCAACATCTACCTCGCGCTGATCAACGATCTCGAAGAAGTGCCTTCGATGAAGGCGCTCTTCCGCATGCTCACGTGGCAGAGCGGTCTCTTCGATCTCGAGCCGCCGGACGAGCGGAGCTTTCCGAACGAGATCGACGTGACGGTGGCCGAGGTCTTGATGGAGGGCATGCGCCAGCTCGACGAGTTCGAGCGGTTGCGCTCCGAGCTGCCGGACCTCAACGCGCGCCTCGCGATCGTCGCGCCGCTCATTCCGGCGCTTCGCGAGCTGAAGCCCGAAGAGCTGGACGTGCTCCAGCTCGCGCACAACTACGGTCACGTCGAGACCGTGCTCAACAAGAGCCTCGCGACCGACCTCGAGACCGTCTCGATTCTCCTCAAGCTGCTGAAGAGCTCGTACCTGCACGCCGAATGAGGGTCGTCGTCACCGGTGCGTCGAGCGGCATCGGACGAGCGATCGCGCTCGCGTGCGCCCGCCGCGGCGACACGGTGTTCGCGTCCGCGCGTCGCGTCGAATCCGAGCACGCGAACATCGTCGCCGTTCCGAGCGACGTCACGCGCGAAGACGATCGCGTTCGCTTGATCGAGACCGCGGGCGAAATCGATTTGTTGATCAACAACGCCGGCCGCGGTTACTACGCCGCGTTTCGCGACATCGACGTGCGCGAGCTCGACGCGCTCTTCCAGCTCAACGTCGTCGCGCCGGTTCGTCTCACCCAGCTCGCGCTTCCCGCGCTCGAACGGCGCCGCGGGATCGTCGTGATGATGTCGTCGGTCGCGGGCGTCGCGGCGTCACCCAAGATGGGCGCCTACGCCGCCAGCAAATTCGCGCTCGAGGCGCTGGCCGTTGCGCTCCGCGCCGAGGTCGAGGACGCGGGCGTCTCGGTCGTCGTCGTGCGTCCCGGCCCGGTGGACACGCCCTTCCGCGAGAACTCGGTCACGCGAGGCACCGACGCCGGCGTCCGCCCGCCCGGCGCCCGCGCGCAGAGCGCCGAGGCAATTGCAGAATACACGCTTCGCGCCGCGGCACGTCGCTCGCCGGTCATCGAGACCAGCGCGTTCGTTCGCGTCGCGTCGTTCGGCGCGCGCGCGGTGCCCCCGATTTTCCGCGCCGCCCTCCGCCGCATGCGCGGCTGATTTTTCGGGCCCACAAAACACGAAAGCCCCGGACCTTTCGGCCCAGGGCTCTCGCGGTTCACCTCGAGAGGTGATCGATCAGTACGTCATGAAGCGGGCGATCTCGCGGGCGATGTCGAGGTTGGCGACATAGCCGTGGAGCTTCGCTGCGACCGTGGGGTTCACCACGTTGTTCACGTCGTACACGTTGTACTGCGCACCGGTGATCGGATCGACGTCCTGGCCGGTGGGCGCGCCGTAAGCCTGCTTCGCGAGCGTGTCCGCGTATTGAAGCATGCGGGCGGCGATGCCCTTTTCGGTCTGGTAGCCGACGGCCGAGTTGACCTTCTCCTGGCCGTAGCTGCGGGCCGCGTACACGACGCCGGACACCGGGTCACGGAAGAGGTTGGTCTCGCTCTTGGGAACGTCGACCGTGCCTTGATCGCCCGGCGACCAGACGCGCAGTTGGTTCTGCGTGTCCGAGACGAGGTTCGTGCTGCCGAACCACCAGGTGATGAAGAGCGCCGGATACTGCGCTTCCCAACCGACGAGCGGGTCGATGACGGTGGCGCCGGCCGGGTACTGCAGGCCGTTCGCCGCGTCGTATTGATCCCACGCCGGGTACATGACCGCAGGCTGCGCGTTTCCGAGCTGGCCAGAGGGCACGTTGACGTAGGGTCCGAGGGTCTCGGGGTCGCCCGCCATGTACTGCGCCTCGAACCGGCGCATTTGGTCCGGATAAAGGCTGGCGAAGTTCAGGTTCTTGTAGCGACCGTCGATGTAGTCCTGCTCCGAGTTCGAGATGAAGTTGTTGTACGCCTCGTTGAGGTAGTACGACCCGATGTACTTGTCGGCCCAGCTGCCCGACTTGGTCTGGTAGTCACCCCACCAGTAACCTTGCGTGTAGTCGTAGTCGTTCTCGATGAAGCGTCCATCTCCGGAGCCGACCGGGATCATGAAGGCGCCCGTCGGGTTGTTGATCATGCCGTTGATGTCCTCCGCACCAGCGAAGGGCAGCACCTGGCCGATCGACGCGTCGGTCGCCGGCGTGTTGTACGGTCCCGGCTCGGGCCGCGTCATCGCGCGCATGAACGTCAACATGACGTCCGGAGCGCCGAGGGCGAGCGGCATGAGGTTGCCCGGGTCTGATTCGTCACCGCTCGGGTTCGACGAGAGCTCGACCATGAGGCCGAGCGTCTTGACCATGCTTTGGATCTTGTCGAAGTAGCGGTCCATCATGCGCGACATGACGCCGTGCGAGGAGAACGTCACACGGTTCCGACGGAAGTTGTCGAAGATGTAACGGTTCTCGTACGTGGTCGTGATGAACTGGATTTGCTCGTACGCGTCAGCGCCCGAGTCGAAGCGGAAGACCGGCATGTTGCCGATGTCCGCGAACTCGTCGGAGCCGAACATGTACGGGTGACGGACGTGCTTGGTGCCGGGCTGAACGGCCCAGTACGACACGAGGTCCGGACGGACCGCGGTGACCGCGGCGCTGTACTTGTCGACCGTCTGCATGTCGCGCATCGGGACGTAGTCCAACTTGAACCAATCGCAGTGAGCGCTGAGCGGGTCGTTCGGATCCGTCTGCGCGCCGCAGTTGTTCAAGATGTGGAATTGGTCGTTGTAGCGCGAGTAGTGGTAGCCGCCGACGCTCTGGCCGCTGATGCCGCCGAAGCCGTCGAGCTGCTGGATGTACGACGCGCCCTTGTTGTTCGACTGGGTCGCGTCGGTGTCGACGTCGACGACTTGGCCGTAGCAGAAGCGCATGGCGGCTTTGTCGTACGAGCCGATGTCGTTCATGTCCTGGGTCTGGTCACCCGGGTAGTCCATGACCGTCGACGAGCCCCACTTCCAGATCAGGCCGTTGACTTCCTGTTCCGTGACGGGGTCCATCCACCGCGGGCCGACGCACTTGGTGCCGTCGGTGTTGGGCGTGAAGACGTCCGTGCAAGCCTTTTCCTGGTTGTTCCGCGTGCGGAGCTGCCAGTACTGCTGCTTGTAGTTGAGCGAGTCGATCGAGCCCGTGAAGTTGTGGCGAAGGCCCATCGAGTGACCCATCTCGTGCGCGATGACCGAGACGTGGAACTGCTCGCGGATCCACTGGTGCAGCGATTGGTCTCGCTGCAGCTTCTCCGCTGCGTAGTTCGGGTCCTTGGAATCCGGAAGCGGATAGAGCTTCTGCGCCATGCGCGCCATACCGACGAGCGCGTCCGGCTCGGGCTGCTCGACGTCGCAGTAGCCCTTCTGCTCCATCGCCACGCTGCGCTGGCGATTGATCCACTTGTTGAGGCCCGGGTTCATGCCGCGGAGGATCGACGCGGTGTTGGCCGCCGAGTCGTTGCCCGCGACCGGAGTCGACGGATCCATGCCAGCCGCCTGGAGCATGTGCGGGGTGACGAGCTTGGTCTCCAAGTCGGTCCCGATCATCTTCTGGCGGAAGGCTTCGAAGTCGCCGTTGGCGTCGACGTTGCCGCTGAGCGCCGCGAGGTTGGTCGCAGCCTTGATGCGCTGAATCACGCGCGGTTGCATCCGGTCGGCCCCAGTGAGGCC
>DASXHD010000007.1:0-27340 GCA_036488725.1 Polyangiaceae bacterium
CGCGGACTGCCGTATGCCTTGGCGGAGGCGGCCGGTGGCGCGATCGCCACAAGCGTCAACTGTGACGGCGGGGAAATGCGATAATGAAAATTGTTGGTCAAGAAAGGCGTATTCGACGGACCATATTTGGGTTTCACGTCAAAGTCATATCCAAGGATCTTACAACGGCAGTCGGCAACTCCCTTAACACGCCGTGGTATCCATGGGGCAACACGCAGTCCGGCGTCCTTGAGGCGTACGGCATCACGAGTTGCGATCAATTGCCGAACGGCGATGACGTTTTTTATAGTCCAACACTTTACCTGATGCCCGGTAACTCCGGCAGCACAGTTCAGTGCGGGCCCGACTCGCCCGGAAACTATGCCAATCTATGGAACGCAGAGTATTCGTGGGCGGCGAACGGTTTTCCGTCTTGTAGCTATGATCTCAGCCTCTTCTCCGATGGGGAAGTGTTCATGTATTACTAATGGCTATTCATGATTCGTTATCCGCCATTCTTGCTCTGTCCGTAATTGCTGCAACGGCAACGGCAACCAGTGCATGCGGTGGTAGGCTCGCATTAGATACCGGGACTGACGCAGAAAGCGATGCAGCCGCGATCGATGACGCAAGCTTCACCTGTGGCGATGCGGGTACCTGCGATCCCACCACCGAGTACTGTCGAATCATCGGACTCACGCACCAAGCTTACAGTTGCGACACATTGGATGGAGCTCAGGTCTGTACGCCGGAGACACAAAAGCCTGCCCCTGGCATTTGCGGGTGCTACGAATCTCCCGAGGGGTGGATTACTGAGACTTTCTGTCCGCCATAGTCATGAGTGTGGCTGACGTGACAGCCAAATGGGGTCCAGGTCGAGCCAGGCCAGCGGGTTTTTGAGAAACTTGCGGCTGTCGTCGTCGGGTGGCCCAAAACGATAGTCACGCTGGTTCCGCTACCCAGAGGCACCGCACAAAGGTGCTACGCGAAGCAGCTGCACACGTCAGAATCACCCGACAACGGCCCGTTTCATTTCGCAAGCGCTCGACCTTTGGGCCTTCGCCAGCCGCGTCGCGCTGCCGTTTTATCCTCGCAAGCCCGTGCAGAATGCACATTTCGATTCCGCGACGAGTGCCAGCGAGCGTTCTCGATTCGGCCACGGGAACACGGAAACGGAGCCGGCCTCAGTGTCAGCTCCTCCAAGCCCCGGTCTTCTTCGCCTGCGCGAGCAGCTCGACGTCCTGCTCTTTCTTGAGCAGCACCCCGAGGAACGGCAGCTCCCGGATGAATCGCTCCTTGCCGACGCCCGCGTGCTGCAAGACCGCGATCCAGTCGATGAGCTCGCTCGTCGACGGCCGTTTGCGCAAACGCGGCACCTCGCGGAGCTCGTAGAATTTCACGACGGCCTGGTCGACGAGCTCGTCGTCGATCTTCGGGTGATGCACGCGGACGATTCGCTTCATCAGCTCTTGATCCGGAAAGTCGATGAAGTGGAAGACGCAGCGCCGCAAGAACGCGTCGGGCAATTCTTTCTCGTTGTTCGACGTGATGATCACGATCGGACGCTGCGCCGCGACCACCTCGTCGCCGGTCTCGAAGATCGAAAAGCGCATGCGATCGAGCTCGTGCAGCAAGTCGTTCGGAAACTCGAGGTCCGCTTTGTCGACTTCGTCGATCAGCAGGACCAGCTGGTTCGGCGAGGAGAACGCGCGGCCGAGCGGGCCGAGCTTGATGTAGTGGCGAATGTCTTTGACGTTGCCTTCGCCGAAACGTGCATCATACAACCTTTGCACGGTGTCGTAGACGTAGAGGCCGTCTTGCGCGCGCGTCGTCGACTTCACCGGCCAGTGAATGAGCGGCAGATCGAGGGCTTGCGCGATCGCTTCGGCGAGGAGCGTCTTGCCCGTGCCGGGCTCGCCTTTGACGAGCAGCGGCCGCTCGAGCGCGAGCGCGCAGTTGACCGCGGCTTCGAGCGAGTCGCTCGTGAGGTAGCTCTGGGTTCCGGCGAAACGGCGAAATTCTTCGGGCACGCCCGGAACATACCATCGCTCTCAGCCGCCGTCGGGCAGGCCTGCGTCGACCGTGCTGCTCGAGGACGAGCCGCCGAACTGCAGCGGGCACTTCTGGAAGATCGTGAGGCACGCGGCCGAGACCTGTCCTTCGGCCTGCAAGAAAGCCGACTCCTCGTCGCCCTGCGAGCAGAACGGGACCTTCGACTCGACCGACTCGAGCACGTTCACTTCTTGCTGGATGCAATCCGAATATTGCCCGACGGTCGTGTTGCATTGCGCGAGCGCCTGCGCGAACGCGTTGCAATCGGGGCCTTGGGCGGGCGGCCACACCGCGGTCGCCTTCGCCTTCGAGACGCACGCGTCGAAGCTCGCGTGACAATCGCCGCCTTGATCGAACGCATCCGCGCAGGTGAGGTTCACGAGGTCGTTCTCCGAAAAGGAGCTCAAGATGAAGTCGTATTCGTCGTGGCAAAGCTGATTCGAATCGCTTGGCTCGAGCTGATTGGTCGGCTTGTTCGAGTCGACCGCCGTGAACTTCCCGCCGCACGCCGCGATGACGGCGGCGAGCGACCCCGCAAAGACGAAGTAAGAACGCATGGCCACGGCTGAGTCGCAAGTCGCGTACCACGACGCCGCATCGTGAAAGTGGGGGTTTCCGCGCGCGGCGTGACCGGCGCTTCACGCCGATTCGGGCGACGATGCTAGGGTAGGCGAGTGCTGTTCGCGGCTCCCAAGATTCCGCGCGTCGCGTCCGCGCGCGTCGAGCGGGCGCTGATCGATCTCGATCGCGCGCTCGGGACCTCGAAGCTCATCGTCGACGAAAACGCGCGCCGCGTGTACGCCGAGGACGACAGCCAATCCGAAGCGTGCATGCCGGACGTCGTCGTCGTCGCCGAATCGCGCGAGGACGTCGCCGCCGTGATGCGCATCGCCGAAGAGCACGAGGTCCCGGTCACGCCGCGCGCGGGCGGCTCGGGACGAACGGGCGGCGCGGTGCCGGTCGCGGGCGGCATCGTGCTCGCGACGCACAAGATGGCGAAGGTGGTCGACGTCGATCGCGAAAACTTGATCGCGGTCGTCCAGCCCGGCGTCGTCCTCGGCGCGTTCCATTCGCTCGTCGAGAACGAAGGCATGTTCTACGCGCCCGACCCGAACTCGGCCGACATGTGCATGATCGGCGGCAACGTCGCCGAAAACGCGGGAGGACCCCGCGCGTTCAAGTACGGCTCGACGCGCGATCACGTGCTCGGGCTCGAGGCCGTCTTCATGGGCGGCCGCACGATGCGCGTCGGCAAACGCGTCGTGAAGGGCGTCACCGGTTACGACGTGACCGCGCTCCTCGTCGGAAGCGAAGGCACGCTCGGCGTCTTCACCGAGATCACGCTGCGTCTCTTGCCGCGCCCGCCCGAGGTCGCGACATTGCTTGCACTCTACACGGATGTCGCCGCCGCCGGCGCGTCGGTGTCGAGGCTCATCGCGGCGGGTCTCGTTCCGCGATGCATCGAGATGATGGACGCGGCGACGCTCGGCGCGGTGCGCGCCGCGGGCAACGCGATCGACGAGCGCGCGGGCGCGATGCTCCTCATCGAGGTGGACGGCCAAGATGCCGAGTCGCAGCTCGAACGTCTCGGAAACGCGCTCGGCGACGCGGCCGGAACGATCGATTTGGTCGTCGCGCAAGACTCGGCGCAGCGCGCGCGTCTCTGGGCGGCGCGAAAATCTCTGAGCTACGCGACGCGAAAAATGGCGACGCACAAAATCGCCGAGGACGTCGTCGTGCCGCGCTCGCGCATCGCCGCGCTGCTCGAAGCGACCGCGCGCATCGGCGAGCGCGAGAAGGTTCGCAACCTCACGTACGGCCACGCGGGCGACGGCAATTTACATGTGAACTTTCTCTGGGACACGCCGGACGAAGAGCCGCGCGTCGCGCGCGCCGTCGAATCGCTGATGAAGACGACCGTCGAGCTCGGCGGCACGCTGAGCGGCGAGCACGGCGTCGGCCTCGCGAAGGCGCCGTACCTCCACTTCGAGCAGAGCGAAGACCTCATCGCGCTGCAAAAAGACGTGAAGCGCGTCTTCGACCCGAAGGGCTTGCTCAACCCGGGAAAAATTTTTCCGGTTTCGCACGCGGGCTGCTGATGCCGGAGCGCGACGCTTTGGGCAGGCTCGTCATCACGACCGGCTCGGCGCCGACCGTGCTCGCCGATTCGTCGCCCTCGCCGCTGATCGCGCCGGCGGCCGGCACGATGCTCGGCGGGAAATACCGCGTCGAGCACGTCCTCGGTCAGGGCGGGATGGGGCTCGTGCTCGAGGCGACGCACGTCGGGCTCGATCAGCGCGTCGCGATCAAGTTTCTCCGTAACGAGGCGAAGAGCATTCCGGGGGCGCTCGATCGCTTCGCGCGCGAGGCGCGGGCTTGCGCGCAGGTGAAGAGCGATCACGTCGTACGCGTGTTCGACACGGGCGTCTTCGAGACCGGCGAGCCGTACATCGTGATGGAGCTCCTCGCGGGCGAGGACTTGCGCGCGCTGCTCGAGCGACGCGGCGTGCTCTCGCCGTCCGAGGTCGCGTCGTTCGTGATTCAAGCGTGCGACGCGCTCGCGCAGGCCCACGCGCTCGGCATCGTTCATCGTGATTTGAAGCCCGCGAATTTGTTCGTCGCGATGCGCGCCGACGGCAGCGGCGTCGTGAAGGTGCTCGACTTCGGCATCTCGAAGCTCCACGCCGAGTCCGGCGCGCAGACGTCGGCGAACGTGACGCTCGGCTCGCCGCGGTACATGTCGCCGGAGCAAATCGAACGGCCGCGAGAGGTCGACGCGCGGACCGATGTTTGGGCGCTCGGCGTCGTTTTGTACGAAGCGCTTTCGGCGCGGCCGCCGTTCGATGCGCCGGGGATGGTCGCGCTCGCGACGGCGATCGCGACCGCCGTGCCCGCGCCGCTTCCGAGCGCGGTTCCAGCCGAGCTCGCGCGAGTCGTCATGCGCTGTCTCGAAAAAGATCCGCGCGCCCGCTTCGCGAGCGCCGCGGAGCTCGCCGTCGCGCTCCGGCCGTTCGCGTCGGAGGAGGGACGGATGATCGCGGATCGCATCGCACGCGCCGCGACGCGCGACGCGCCGGTGTCCGGGTTCGAGCGCACCGTGGCGTGGTCGGGCGGGGACGCGTCGGGGCGAGCCGCGAGCGGCGTCGTGAAGCGAGGCGGATGGCGGGCGCCCGAAATTCTCGCGAGTCTCGCGGCGCTGATCCTCGTCGCGGGCGCGGCGGTTTTCGTCGTCGCGATTCGCGCGTCGCGCGCGCCCGCGCGTGTCGCGGCGCCGACCGCGAGCGCGCCGCGCGCGGCCCCCGCTCCGGCGCCGCTCGAGTCGCTCGAGCCGATGACCGCGTCCTCGTCCTCGTCGCCGTCGCCCGAGCCGCGCGCGGTCGCGCTCGAGCCTGCGCATGCGAGGCCGCAGCCGAGGCCGCACGCGTCCGCCGCCGCCACCCTGCAGGCCCCGCCGGTTTCCGAGCCCGCCGCGACTGCGCCGGTGGATCTGACTCGCGCGCTCCGCGATCGAAAATGATCTAGAAGGCGAAGCCGCCGGGGATCGCGCGCACTCGCGCGAGCCGGAACCCGTCGTCGGTGAAGACCGACGTGCCACTTTGCGCGATGAGGGGGATTCCGATCGCCGTCATGACGACGCCGATTCCCGCCGTGACGAGGCCTCCGATGAGCAAGCCGGACAAGTCGGCCTGGCTGGATTGAAGCGCCGCCGCGGTGCCCGCGAGGACGCCGCCGGCGAGCGCGATCGTGATGCCGCCGACCGTGAGCCACAAGCCGCCGACGCGCGCGCCCAAGCTGCCCGCGTGGACGTGGAGGCGCATCGCGCCGTTCGCCGACGGCGGCGGCAAGCTGAATGTCCCGGTCGGCGTCACGCCGTCGCCCGCGACGCGGTACATGCCGCTCGTCTCGAGGTTCGCTTCACAAGGCGCGACGCAGATCGGCGCGTAGCTCATGAACGCTCCGAACGTGGTGCCGTAGCTCGACGTCGCTTGCACCATCCCGAGTCCGGTCACGCGCAGGAGCGTGACGCCGGGCTCGTCGGCGTCGATCATCACGTGGGTCGACGGGCCCGCGGGCGGCGCTTGCGTCACCGGAACCGGCGGAGGCGCGGCTTGCACGGTGACCGCGGGCGGCTGCGGCGCGAGCGCGCTCCACTGGATGGTCCGAATTTCGCCGGTCGCGAGCTTGATCGTGATGTGGTCGCCCGGAACTTTCTCGACGAGCTCGCCCTGCATCACCGTGCCGTCCGCGAGCGTCACGCGCTCTTGCGCGCGCGCCGTCACCGCAAACGCCACCACCGCGAGGCCGACCTGCCAACGCCGCATTGCTTCTTGTACCATGGGCTCGTGCGTCTCGCGTGGACATCGATTGCGCTCGTCGTGCCCGTCGTGCTCGTCGCGCCGTGCGCGCGCGCGCAGCAGCTCAGCGATCCGCAAGTGGCGCAGGCGCTCTTCGACGAAGCGCGCGAGCTGATGGACAAGCACGACTACGCCCGCGCGTGCCCGCTGCTCGAACGGAGCCAAAAGCTGGACCCCGGCGGCGGCACGCTCGTGAACCTCGCGCTGTGCTGGGAAGACGCGGGAAAGCTCGCGCGCGCGAACGCGCGGTTCGACGAGGCGCTCAGCCAAGCGCGCCGCGACGGCCGCCACGATCGCGAGACCATCGCGCTCCAGCACCTCGACGCGCTCGCGCCGCGCTTGCCGCGCCTGCGTCTCGCGTTGCGCGAACCGGTGCCGAACGTCGTCGTGCAGTTCGACGATTTCATCGAAGGGCCCGAGGTGCTCGGCGCGCTCACGCCGGTCGACCCCGGACCGCATCACGTGCGGGTGAGCGCGCAAGGCCGCTTGCCGTGGGAGTGGAGCGGCACGCTCGCCGAGGGCGAACGCCGCGAGCTCCAAGTCGTGCTCCGCGAGCCGCCCCCGCCGGATCCATGTATTTTGCAACCATCGCTCTGCGCGCCGCCGGCGCCGAAGAAACGCATCGCGACGGCCACGTGGGTCTTCGGCGGGTTGGGCCTCGCGACGGCGATCGCGTCGGGCGTGACGGGCGGCATCGCGCTGTCGGCCAAGAGCTCGTTCGACGGCAACTGCATCGCGTCGCGCGGCTACTGCGGCGATCCCGTGCAGGGCCAATCCGACTACGACACGATGCAGAAGGCCGCGTGGGCGAGCACGATCACGCTCGGCGTCGCCGTCGTCTCGGTCGTCGTCGCGATCGTTTGGCCGCGCACGGTCGTGCCGACCAAGACCGGCTCGAGCTTCCTCCTTCGCTTCTGAAGGTCACGGCACGATCGAGCAGTTGTTCACTTGCACTTGCGCGTTGTCGCACGTGATGACCGAGGCGACGTCGCACGAGCTGACCGGCGTCGAAAATTGATCGCACCCGGGCGCGTTGTCGCTGCTGCACGTGCAGAACGTGTCGCTCGCGCAGCACGGACCGAAGCCTTGGCCGCACGACGCGAGCTTTCCGCTGCCCGAGGTCGAGCACATGCACCCGTCGATTTGGCTGTCGCATTTGACGGGCTCGCAGTCGCACGACGTTCCTTCGGCCGGCCAGTTGACGTCGGCGCAGCAGATGCCGTTCGGGATGGTCGTCGTGTCGCAGCGCGTCTGGTTCGCGCCGATGAACGTCTCGCAGGAGCACGAGCCGTTGGCCTGATCGAGGACGCAGCCGACGTTCGAGCCGCCGCCGTCGGACGTCGTCGCGCCGCCCGCCGCGCAGACCGACGGGCACTGGGCGTCGAGACACTGCGCGAGCGTCTTGGTCGTCGGATCGCTCTCGTCGACGAGGCAGGTCCCTGCGTCGGCGCATTGGTCGAATTGCGGAAGCTGGCTGCGGCAGCCGGACGACCCGCAGCACGCCGAGAGCTCGGACGCGCACGACTGCGCGGCGCACGCGCCGCATGCGCTCGTCTGGTCGGCGAGCGCACAAGTCGTCGCGAACGAATCGCCCGTCGGACTTCGGTCGACGAACAGAATGCAGCTCGCCGTGAACGTGGCGAACGCGATGGCCAATGCGGTGCGGTTCATCGTGTCAGTCCGCGGAGCAGCGCGGGACGCGCGTCTCGCGCTCGTCGCAGGTGACGTCCGCGGCGGAGCAGGAGTCTACCATCGTCGCGCCGTCGCACACGTACGCCGCGTCGGAGCAAGTGCAGGTCCCGTCGGAGAGCTTGCAGCAGTAGAGGCCGGTGCACGTCGTCGTCGTGGTCGGCAGCGCGTAGCCGCACGTGCACGAGTCGGCGGAGCTCGTGCAGCCGACGAGATCGCACGCGCACGTCGTCGTCGTTTGCGGCCAGCCCGCGCTCGCGCAGCAGATCCCCGCGGCGGTCGGGTGACACGCGGTCGTGTTGCCGGCCGGGCCTTGAGGAATGTCGCACGAGCAGAGCGCCGGCGACTGGCTCGGCGTGCAAGTCGTCGTCGTCGGAAGCGTGAAGCTGCAAGCGCTCGCGCACGAATCGAGCGCGCAGTCGACCATGGGACGAAAAGCCGACGCGCTGTCTTGCTCGAGCGCAGAGCAATCGCCGCCGGCGCACGAGTCGACGTCGGAGAGGTGCGCGGCGCAATCGGCGTTCGCGCAGCACGCGTCGAGCGCGTTCGAGCAAGTCTGCGCGAGGCAAGCGCCGCACGTCGTGTCGGCGTTCGCGATCGAGCACGTCGTCGAGAACTGATCGCTCGGCGCCGAGTCGACGAGGAGCACGCACCCGCACGTCGCGACGGCGATCGCGCACGCCAGCGCTCGAGCGGCGCTCATCGTCGCGCTCTTCGCCGGCGCGCGATCGACAGCGCGACGAACGCAGCGAGCGCGAACGGCGAGGACGCCGCGCTGCCGGTCGCGTCGCAGCTGCATCCGGTTTGCTTCTTCGACGGGCCCGCGCCGCCGTCGGCGCCCGCGTCGGCCGGCGCCTGCGAGCCGCACATGAAGGTCGCCATCGCCGCGAACCCGGCCGCGTCCGTCGGCGAGCACGGGCTCCCCGACGGCGAAAACCCGGCGCACGGTCCGCTCTTGGAGAACTGCGCGTCGTAGTACGGCGCGCATTGATTGTCGTCCGCGTCGGAGTGGCACCAATCGAGATCGCCGTTCGTCGTCGTGCACTCTCCGCAAGAAAAATTCTCGCACGAATACGACGCGGCGAGCACGTCGCCGCACGAGCCGGGTCCTCCCGCGTTTTTCTCTTGGGCGACTTGATCCAAAAAGAGATCGACGCACCCGGCCGTGTTCACCCCGCAGCCGTTGTCGCAAAGGAGCATGCCCCACGACTTGTCGCTCGACGACGACGCGAGACAGGACGAGCACGCGGGGTCCGCGCTCGTCGGATAGTTGCCGCAGGTCGTCGTGGTCGAGTCCGGCGCCAAGCACGCTTGAACGAACGCGGCGATCTCGTCGGCGGAGCAGACGCCCGCGAGCGGACCGATGGGCGGGTTCAAAACCGCCGGCGTGAACGTCGAGAGATCGCACGTCTCGCACGTCGGCCCTGTGGCGCACGCCGCGCGCGCCTCCGCCGTGGCCAGCACGGCCGCGCCAGCGAAAGCCCAAGCTGCCCATCGAAAGCTCACCCGTGCAGAATACCTGCGTAGCCCGCGACGCATCGGAAAACCGCCGGACCTAGCCCGCGCGTGCGCTTTAAGGTAATCACCGAGCGCTTCACCATGGCCCCGCTCACGCTCACCGATCCCACCTCGGCGCCGACGTACGGCGACGGCCCGATCTCGCGCTGGTGCCAGCGCCACCTCGTCGAAGCGCGCGACGAAGTCTTCGTCCGTCTCACGCTCCGCGCGGTCGCGACGCAGACGCTCGCGATGGCCGCGCTCTTCGCGACGCTCCACTTCACGCACGTGCCCGCGTGGATCCCGATCCTCGCGTACTTCGCGTACTGGGGCTGGGCGACGCCGCCGATCATCTTGATGCTCCACTGCACGATGCACCGGAAGTTCATCAAGAGCCCCAAGTCGCTCGACAAGGCGCACCCGTTCGTCATGTCGTTCTTCTTCGGCATGCCGATGGGCTACCGCGAGCATCACGTCGGGATGCACCACGTCGAAGACAACATGGGTCGCGATCTCAGCTCGACGATCCGTTATCGGCGCGACAGCTTCGCGAATTTTCTCGTCTACTTTTTCCGGTTCTTTTTTCTGACCATCATCGAGCTGCCGATTTATCTCGCGCGCGCCAAGCGCAAGGCGATGGCGCGGCGCGCGGTGCTCGGCGAGATGGCGCATTGGCTCATCATCGCCGGCGCGATGGCGATCGACTGGCGCTTCGGTGCGGCCGCGTTCCTCGCGCCGTGGGCGACGTGCCGCTTCATGATGATGGTCGGCAACTGGGGCCAGCACGCGTTCGTGAACACCGGCCGCAAGAACAACGGCATCGCGAACGCGATCACGTGCATCAACAGCACGTACAACAAGCGCTGCTTCAACGACGGCTATCACATCGGCCATCACCTCCGCGCCAACCGTCACTGGACCGAGATGCCGAAAGACTTCCTCGACAGCCGCGAGATGCTCGCCAAAGAAGGCGCGATCGTGTTCGAGGGGCTCGACTTCTTTTTCGTGTCGGTCCTCTTGTGGCTCGGCGCGTGGAACGTCCTGGCGAAGCGCTTCGTGCGACTCGGCGAACCGAAGAGCGACGAAGAAGTGATCGCGCTCCTCAAGTCGCGCGTTCAGCCGGTGCGCTCTTGGCCGGCCGAAAAGATCTCCGCCCAGCGCACCGCCGCCGCAGCCTGAACGAGCCCGGCACCCTGAATTTCAGGGGAAACGCCGTCCAATTTGCGTGCAGTATGCAAGAGTCCTTCGCGGACGTCGGCAGGGGTCAGCGTCCCGCGCGCTTCGAGCATTTGCGCGACGATCGAGGCGACGATCGGCGCCGCGAACGACGTGCCGTCGACGTGCTGGTAATCGCGCGCGATGTATTTTTGGCCCGCGATGCGCGCGCTCGTGCGCTCGAGCAAATCGGCGGTCGACTCGGCGCGGGCGCCGCGCTCGAGCGCCATCTCTTCGAGCACGGTGAGCAAGTCGTAGAGCGCGTGCGCTTCGCGCGCTTCGAGCGTGCCGGGCACCATCGGCGCGGGCACCCACGCGGCGGGCGCGAGCAAATCCGGTTTGCCGTTGCCGTGGCTCGAGGGCCACGGTCCGTCGTCGCTCGTGTCGAGCGTTCCGTGATCGTCGAACCCGCCGACGGTGATCGCGCTCTTGGCCGAAGCGGGCGCGGTCGGGGCGCGGTCGGGAACGTTTCCCGCCGCGACGACGACGACCACGCCGGCCGTCGTCACGCGTTCGACGGCCTGCTCGATGTCGGCGGCGCGCGCGTCGCCCGGGTCGACGCCGATCGAGACCGATAAAATTCGAATTCCGAGATCCGGATGCCGCAGGGGAACTTCGAGCGCGGCGATCAAATGATCCGCGCGCACGTCTTGGTCTTCGTCTTTTGCTTTGATCAAGACGACGTCGCTCTCCGACGCGAGACCTCGGTAACGCCCGCCGGCGAGGTAACCGTTTCCGGCGGCGCAGCACGTCGTCATCGTGCCGTGCCACGACCAAGCTTTGCGTTCGAGTAGCTCGCGCGGCTCCGGTTTGTCGCGCGTCACGTCGACGTAGGCGCGGATGCGCCCGCGCGGGAGCTGCAAATCCGCGTGCGGAAAAAAACCTGCGTCGACGAACGCGATGCACACGCCGCGCCCCGCGTAGCGCGTGTCCGGACAAAGTCGTTCGACGAGCGAAGGAATTTGCGGTCGCGCCATTACTCTTCCGGATTCTTCTGCGTCACCGTCCCGAGCTCGACCGAGCCCGAGACCACCGTGCCGGTGATCGAAAACTCCGACGTGACGCCGTCGCCGTCGAGGTCGCCGTGCGCCACCGCGATGAACGAGTCCGGCGAAGTCTGCTTGTAGTCGTATTGGTAATACTGCGGCGACATCATCTCGAAGCCGAGACACGGAAAGCCCGTATCCGCCGGATCGCTCGTCCACTCCGCCGGGTTCGACATGTATTTGTGACCGGCGACAGCGCTCATCGACGCGGGCACGGGCGACGACGCGGATTTGCAGAGCGCGCCGTTGCGGCCGTAGGCCGAGTCACCTTCGTTCGCCATCGACATCACGCTGCTGAGAGCCTCGGCGGTCTTCGCCGCGGCGAGGTACTTGTGCACGCCGTACACCGCGAGGATGCCCATGATCCCGCAGAGGACGACGACGAGAGCCAGCGCGACGAGGATCCCGATGAGCCAGCCGGGCATGCCGCTCTTCTGCGGCGGCGGTGCAGGTCCCATCACTCGGCCGGCGGAGTCACGACGATCGGCGTGTCGCGCATCACGCCGCCGGCGAGCGGGGCGTCGCCGATGTAGCCGAGCGAAATCGATCGAACCGGCCGCGGCGGCGGACGCGTCGACTCGGCGACGGCCTGCTGAAGCCAGAACGTGTCGACCGGCGGCATCGGTTCTTCTTCACGTTGCTGAACGACCGGAACGCCGTCGAGCGCGGTCTCGTCGACCATGAAGCGCGACTCGGCGCACCCACAGAGCAAGAGGAGAAAAACGATCCGCCGCACGCCCTCCACTATGCAATCTCGCGGCCACGGCTGCATCAAGTTTCGTCGAGCTTCGCCTGAATGGAATCGTGGACCTCGGCGCGCACGCGTTCGACGTCGCTGGGATTGTCTGCGTCACCGGCCGGAAAAATCGGGGCGAGCGCGTGCACGGTGACCTTCGCCGGCCGCGGAACGAGCGTGCCGTAGCGGCCGAGCGCGATCGGGAGGTTGTAACGGCGATCGCCGAAGAGGATGCGACCGAGGAACGGGTCGCGCCCGACGATGCGATACATGTCGTCGACGCCGCACGCCGCGATGGGCACGATCGGCGCCCCCGCGCGGAGCGCGACGCGCGCGAAGCCCGCGCGGTTTCGCCATTTGAGCTTGTGACGATCGCGCTGGTGTTTGTACGAGTCGAAGATGCCGCCCGGATAGACGATGACGATCTCGCCGGCGCGGAGGTGACCCACGGCGTCGTCGGGCGTGCCCGGGATCGCGTTCACCCAATCGAGCGTCGCAGCGAGGCCCGGCGTCTTCCACAAATTGCGATCGGCGAGCCAGACCGCGAGCCGTCGCGTGTGCTGCCAGAGGAGCGCGCCGAGAATGAACGCGTCGAACCCGAAGACGCCGTGGTTCGCGACGAGAAGCGCGCCGCCCTCGCGCGGAACGCGCTCGTGCCCGACGAGCGTCGCGTCGAAATAGCGGAGCACGCCGTCGACGAGCCGCCGGCCCACCATCGACTCGGGAAAACGCTGAAACGACGGCCGGAGCATGCCCCGGCGGGGTCATACCACGAGCGTCCGAAGGAACGCTTCCGCCCGGAAAAACGCGCTCGCGGCGCGCTCGGTCGTGAGCAGCGCGCCGTGGCCCGGCGGACGCGAGCCGTCGTCGCTTTTTTCGACGCGGTCGATGTGAATCGGCCCGCGACAGCGCGAAAGCATGCGCTCGACCGATACCGGCCGCGCGTTGATGCGGTCGCCGTCGCTCGCGATCGAATAAATCGGACAGCGCACCTCGGTGAGCGCCGATAGATAATTGCGCGTGCCGTCGCGGCTCACCCAGCGGCCGTCGAACGCGAAGCGCGCGAGGTCCTCGACGTACTCGAGCGACTCGTCGTCGCTGCCCATGCGGAGCGCGCGCGCGGGAAATTTTCCGACGCGTCGCGCGGTGCGCACGAAACCTTCGAGGACGACGCGTTTGGCGCCCCACATCGGGCCGCTCGGCTCGAAGTCGCGCAGCCACACGTTCGACGCGACGAGCACGATGGCGTCGAGGTTCACGAGCCCACAACCTTGCGCCGCGAGCGCGACGTGCCCGCCGAGCGAATGACCGAGCAGCGCGACCGGCCCGTCGCTCCGCGCGCGCACGCACGCGATCACCGCGGGAAGATCGCGCTCCACGAAATCGTCGTAACCGTATCGCGCGCAGGGGGACCTGCCGTGTCCGCGAAAATCGAACGTGACGACGCGCCATCCGCGGTCGCGATACGCCGGCGCGACCCAACGAAACGCGCTCTGCCGCGCGAACATCGCGTGCGCCATCACGATGGTTCCCGTTCGCGACGTCCCGCCTGCGGCGGATCCGTCGACCGTCCCACACGAATGATCGGGCTCGTAGACCGTCGCCGAGAGCGGCACGCCGTCGGCCGTGCGGATCTCGAGCGGCTCGCTTTCGAGCGGCGGCGGCGGAGCTTTGCGCTTGAAGCCGCGCTTTTTCAGGTCAGCGTCAGCACCCACGCTTCGCCTCCGACCGCGAGCCCGAGATGCTCCGCGGCCTCCGCGCCCAAGGCGCCCGACTCTTCGTCATCGGCGACGAAGTCGGTCAAAACCGACCGAAAATAAGGCTCGTCGGCGAGATCGATCGCGACGAGCGAGCGGTGCCGCGCGTGCTCTTTCTTCGGCAGGAGACGCGTGATCTTCCGCTTGCGCGTCGCCTGCACGAGGGAAATCTCGTCGGTCTGCGCGACGAAGTGCGGGCCCCCGTCGAACGGGTCGACGCGCTCGGCGTAACGAAACCCGATGCGCCGCAGCATCTTCTCGACGCCTTTGGTTTGAGCTCCAACTTTTCCGATGACGTCCTGCGCCGTCTTCGGCAAGAGCGACGCGTAGATCGTCCCTTCGGGAAAGAGCCCGCGGATGAACTCTTTGTTCTTCTTCGACATGAGGTCGGCCTCGGCGTAGCTCATGTCGGTGAAGTTGCGGCCGAGCGCGTCCCAGAGGTGCGAGGTGCCGTCGGGCTCGAGCGGCGGCAGGAGCTCGGCGAGGATCTCGTCGCGAAACAAATCGCGGTGCGCCTTGAAGTAGAGGAAGCGCACGTACGAGATGAAGAGACCGAGCTTCTCCGGCACGCGCCGATAATCGGGCGAGAGCACGAGCCCGCCGATTTCGGTCGGCCCGTTGTACGAGTAGCCGACGCTGAGCGTCGTGTGGTTGAAGTGCTTGTCGAGCGTCGCCGAGTAACGCTCCTCTTGAATGACGTCGAGGTAGATGTACGGCGCGTCGCGGCGACCGAGCTGGCCGATGATCATCGACGTGCCGATGATTTTTTTCTTTTCTTGATCGACCAGGACGAAGACGTATTGCCGGCGGCGCGGGTCTTTGATCGTGCCGGTGAAGCTGTCGACCGCGTGCTTGAGGATGTCGCGGATCTCGTCGCGATTGTCGGGCAGGTTCACCGTGTCGAGGTGCTGCGCGACGTCGAGGAGCTGATCCTCGTCCGATTTCAGCGCGCCGCGAACCTCGAATCGAACCATCGACCGATCACCAGGGGCTGGGATTAGCATGGTATGGTCGCAGCGTGAAATTGCGCTTCCTGGCCGTGGTTTTCGTCGCTTTGTCGATCGGCGGCTGCAACGGCTGTCACGCGGCGTCGAGCAAGGGGATGAAGGTCGCGGTGTCGATCTTTCCGCTCTACGACCTCACGCGTCGCGTCGCGGGGCCCGACGCCGACGTCATCCTCGTGCTGCCGCCGGGCCACACCGAGCACAGCTTCGATCCGTCGCCGAAGGACGTCGAGCAAGTCGCCGCGTCGAAGGTCGGCGTGCTCGTCGGTCTGGGCCTCGATCCGTGGATGGAAAAATTGATGAAGGACGACGCGCCCAAAGCGACGCTCGTCAAAGTCGGCGAAAAAGTTCCGACGCTCACGGTCCAAGAAGGCGCGATCGGCGACGAGGCCGCCGACAAAGCGCGCACGACGCCGGAACAAGATCACGATCACGATCTCGGCGCGACCGATCCGCACGTCTGGATGGACCCGTCGCGCGCACGCACGATGGTCGCCGCCATCGGTGACGAGCTGGCCAAAGCGGACCCCGTGCACGCCGACGGTTACCACGCGCGCGCGAAAGACGTCGACGCCGATCTCGCCAAGCTCGATCGCGAAATCACCGATCGGACCGCGGCGCTGAAGACGCGTGGGTTCGTCACGTTTCACGGCTCGTTCAATTATTTTGCGCAGCATTACAACTTGAAGATCCTCGCGGTCATCGAGCCGTTTCCGGGCTCGTCGCCGACGGGCGAGTACATCCAAGAGGTGCTCAAGGTCGTCGAAGAGCGCAAAGTCCCCGCGCTCTACTCCGAGCCGCAGCTGGATTCGCGTCCGGCGAAGACGATCGCCGATGCCGCGAAAATCCCGCTCGGAACGCTCGATCCGGTCGGCGGCACCGAAGAGACCGACAGCTACGAAAAGCTCCTCCGCTTCGACGCGAGCGCGCTCGAGAAGTACCTGAAGTAAGCTCGAAGCGTGCCGAGCGAACGTCCGCCCCCGTCGGTCGCGAAATCGAGCCGCCGTTACAGCGAGCTCTACTTCGGCACGCTGCCGCCCGACGACGCGCCGCGCGTCCTCGAAGTGACGGACGTGTCGATCAGCTTCAATCGCCGGCAAGTGCTCGAGGACGTGAGCTTCCACGTGCCGGTCGGCGAGTTCCTCTGCTTGTGCGGCCCGAACGGCGCCGGCAAATCGACGCTGCTCAAGATCATCCTCGGTCTCCTCACGCCGACGACCGGCAGCGTGAAGATCGACGGCAAGGTCGGCTACGTGCCGCAGCGAAAGAGCTTCGATCGAGATTTTCCGGCGACGCCGCTCGAGGTCGTCGTCGCGAATTTGCGCGGCCGCTGGCCAGTCGCGATCTCGAAAGACGAGCGCGAGCTCGCGATGGACGCGCTCGAGCGCACCGGCGCGAAGAAGCTCGCGAACGCACAAATGCGCGATCTCTCCGGCGGCGAGACGCAGCGCGTTTTTTTGGCGCGTGCGCTCGTGACCAAACCGAACCTCGTCATCCTCGACGAACCGACCGCGGGCGTCGACGTCGGCGGGCGCGCGGCCATCGTCGACTTGATGGCCGAAATCAGCGCGTCGGACACGATTGCCGCGGTGCTCGTCACCCACAATTTGCAGGCGATCGCGCGCTGCGCCGAGCGCGTCATCTACTTGGACAAAAAAGTCCGTGCGTGGGGGCTCTGGAGCGAGCTCGCCCGCGAACGCGAGCTCGCCGCGATTCAGGCCGGCGACCACCCGGACAGGATGTCGATGGACGGCGACTAGGTCCGCGCCAACGAGGTTCTCGCTCGTTGGTTGGGTGAAGGCGGTAGCGTGACTTCCGGGCCGGACCGGCACGTCCGGCCTCGGTCGGCGGATGTGGCCCCGGGCCCGGTGCGCCTCTCGCGATCGGATGCTGTCCAGCGGCGGCCCCCGCCGCGAAGTTCTCGCTGCCGCTTTTCGGCAGCAGCGCCTCGTGGAGAGCACGAAGCCGGGGCGCCGGGCGACGTCGGCGACTAACTAAAAAGTTAATTAGCTTGACCCGGAGGTCTCTGCAATTTACTAAAAAGTAAGTTGGAGGGCCCGCCATGTCGCTCCGTGTTCGTATCGCCGATGCCGTGGATCAGCGCGTTCGTCGCGCGCTCAAGGTCGTGCCCGAGCCGCCGCCGAGCGAAACGAAGCTCAAAGAGCCGTCGGCGGTCCCCAACTACACCGAGCTCGCGCGTGCGCTCTCGACGCCGGCGAAGGTCGGCCCGCGCGGCACCGAGTCGCTGCAAGTCGAATACTCGATGGCCTACTCGTGGGAGTACAACGCGTCGCGGCTCGATCTGCGCGCGCTCTACGAAAAATCCAAAGACTTGATGTGGAACGCGCGGACGCTCGCGTGGTCGACCGACGTCGACCCGCAGTCCGAGTGCGTGCCCGACGCGATGAACCCGATTTACGGGAGCGCTCTCTGGCGCAAGCTCGACGCCGCTGGAAAAATTCCGGAGCTTCGCCAGCACATCGCGTCGTACCTCATCTCGAATTTTCTCCACGGCGAACAGGGCGCGCTCCTCGCCACCGCGCAAATCGTGAACTGCGCCCCGGGCCCCGACGCGAAGCTCTACGCCGCCGCGCAAGTGATGGACGAAGCGCGCCACGTCGAAGCGTACGACCGCTACCTGCGCGACAAAATCGAGCTCGTCTACCCGATCACCAAACCGCTGAAGACGTTGCTCGACGCGATCCTCACCGACTCGCGCTGGGACATGAAATATCTCGGCATGCAAATCATGGTCGAGGGCATCGCGCTCGCGGCGTTCGGGCTCATTCATCAATCGGCGAACGAGCCGCTCATTCGCGAAATCACCGAGCGCATCATGCAAGACGAGTCGCGGCACGTCGCGTTCGGCGTGCTCTCGCTCAAAGACGTTTATCGCGACATGCCGGAAAACGAGCGGCGCGATCGCGAAGACTTCATCGTCGAATCGTCGATGCTCATGCGCGACCGTTTTCTCGGCCAAGACGTGTGGGACCGCTTCGGACTGCCGCAAAAAGAGTGTCAGGAAGCGGCCGACCAGAGCGAGATGATGCAGCTCTTTCGAACGCTGCTCTTTTCGAAGATCGTCCCCAACGTCAAACGCCTCGGCCTCCTGACTCCGCGCGTCCGCCAAGGCTTCGCCGACCTCGGCGTCCTCCACTTCGAATCGCTCGCAGAATCGGCGTGAAGCGAGCGAAAAAACAAACGCGCAATCCGGCGCTCACGCAGAAGCGGATTTTGGACGCCGCCGAAGCGGAGTTCGCCGCCAAGGGCTTCGACGGCGCGCGGCTCGGGACCATCGCGCGCGCGGCGGGGGTGCAGCAGGCGCTCATTCATCATTACTTCGACGACAAGGCGCGGCTCTATCGCGAGGTCATCGATCGCGCGCTCTCCGGCATGACGACCGAAGGTTGGGACATCCTCGCGCGCACGGTGCGCAGCGTATCGGCGCACGGCGGAACGCGCTGGACCGAAGCGGACCTTCGCCCGCTCGTGAGCGCGTTCGTCGAGCTCCTGCAGCGATTTTTCACCGCGCACCGCGCGATGCTCGCCATCGTCCAAGGGGAAACGCGCGGCGCGCAAAAAACGAAAAACAACGTCGCGCTCGAGCTCGTTCGCTTGCGCGTCAAGCCGGTGGCCGACGCGACGACGGCGTATGTCGATGCGCTGCGCGCGTCGGGCGAAATCCGCTCCGACGTCGATCCCCAAAAGCTCTGCACGTCGGCGATCTCGATGGTCGCGTTTCCGCTGCTCGAGTCGAGCTTCGTCTCGGCGGTGTGGCCCGTCGACCCGTCGAACAAACGATGGCTCGACGCTCAGCGCGAGGACATCGTCGAGACGCTCGTCCGACGAATTCTCCCGTGATTATTCGGCCGGATCGAGCTGCGCGATCGGAACCGTGACGGGCACCGGCTTCGGCGTGAGATGCGCGTCGCGGATCTTCGCCGGAACCTCTTGCACGTCCCACACGATTCGAAGCGCCTGAAGCACGCGAATCACGAGGTACGTCGGGTCGAGCTCCCACCAGAAGAAACCCTGCCGCGTCGAGCGCGGATAGTAGTGGTGGTTGTTGTGCCAGCCCTCGCCCATCGTGATGAGCGCGAGCAGCCAGTGGTTCCGGCTGTTGTCGGTCGTCGCGTAACGACGCTTGCCGATCACGTGCGTCAGCGAGTTGATCGTGAACGTGCCGTGCCAGAGGAGCGACGTCGAAACGAAGAGCCCCCAAACGAGCGCCCACCAACCGCCGACGAGGTAGAGCCCCACGCCGAGCACGGTCGGCGGCACGAGGAAATATTTGTCGAGCCAGCGAAGCTCCGGATACTTGAGCAGGTCCTTCACCTGGTGGTCGTCGGTGCTCTCGTACTTGTCCGAGATGATCCAACCGACGTGGCTCCACCAGAAGCCGTCGATCTTCGCCGAGTGCACGTCGCCGGTGAGGTCGCTCTTGCGATGATGATGGCGGTGATGCGCCGCCCACCAGATGACGCCCTTCTGCGAGCTCGAGGTCGCGAGGAGCGCGAGGATGAATTGAAAGACGCGCGAGGTCTTGTACGTCTTGTGCGAGAAGTAGCGGTGGTAGCCGCCCGTCACGCCGAACATGCGGACGTAATAGAGGGCGACCGCGAGGGCGACGCCCTTCCACGACCAGCCGAGCATCACGACGCCTGCGATGGCGATCGCGTGCACCGCGAAGAACGGAATCGATCGCCACGAAATGCGGCGGTCTTCGGGGGTGAGGACGGAGCGGGCTTCGAGCGTGCTTGAATCCACGCTACGACCTTACAAATCCGTTCGTCAGCGTTCTGTCAGGTCACGAACATGCTTTGGCTAGGGCTGAGGCTTCGGCGCAGGTTTCACGGCGATCCACGCGTCGCCGTAGTGCCCGCCCGGGTTCCACATCGCGTAGCCGGTCCCGCCCGCTTTGTCCCCCGAGGCGATCTCCTGAGCGAGATAATTCGGCCCATATTCGGGCGAGCGCCACATGAACGCCTGGAGCCACGGCCGCACGATCGCGCTTCCGGTGACGGCTTTCTTCAGCGCCGCAGCCGTGCCGATGCCGACGATCTCCGGGTGGTTGCCCGGCACGTCCCAGCCGTAGAAACCCGTCCCATAGTGTGACGGATACACCATCGGCATCAGCGCCTCGACGTTCGGGCTGAGCTTGGCGATGTCTTGGCCGAGGCCGTCGATGTCTTGCTGCGTGCCGGTCGCGGTGACGCCGAAGAGATCGACCGAGAGCGGGATGTGATGCGCCTTGGTGATGGCGTGCACCTTGGTGACGAAATCGGTGATGACGCCGACGCGCGTGCGCCCGGTGTCCTTCAAATGGAAGTCGGCGTTGCCGAGCCCGCGCTGCACCGGGTAGCGCACGTAATCGAGATTCACCTCGTCGGCGCCGAGGGCGATCACTTCGGAGACGAGATCGAAAATGTATTTTTGCGATTTTTCGTTTCCAGGATCGAGCCACCCGATCGGATACGGGCCGCCCCAGTTCCCTTTGACGGATAAATCAGGCGCTTTCACCGCCGAATACGGATCGTGAAAGCACGAGATGCGCATGATGACGCGCACGCCGCGCATGTGCGCGAAGCGGATCGTGCGAGGCAGGTCGACGATCGGCGCGTCTTTGGCGGCGCCGTCTTTCACCGCGACGTCGACCTTCGTCGGATACGTGATGTCGCCTTCGTAGGCTTTGCCGTCGAGGATGACGGCGTTCATGTTGCGCGCCTCGAGGCGCTCGAGCGTGTCCTCCCACGAGCCGAGCGCGTCGCGGCCGCCGAGATAAATCGCGCGGAGCGCGCGGTCTTGCGGCCACGCCATGCGCTCTTCGTCGGGCGATTTGAACGGCGCGGCGACGATGTCCGGGATCGTGAGCGTCTTGCCCTCGACGCGCGGATCGAACGCCGGGTTGATGCCGTTGACCTTCGCGATGTCTTTCGCGAGATCGCTCGGCATGTAGATCGTCGTGAGGCCGACGTACGCTTTGGCGACGGTGTAGATCGTTTCTTTCGCGGCGCCCTGATGCCGAACGACGAGCGCGCCTTTGTCGTCGCGCGTCGCGGTGCCGCCAGGCGGGAGCTTCGGTTTGATCCATTCGAGGAGCGCGTCGCCCGGCGGCGTCGTCTTCGTGGCCTCCGCTTCGATTTTTTCCGGCGACGGCGTCGCGGCGGCGTGCTGGACGTGCGACTGCGAAATCGGCGCGGCCGCGTGCGGCGTGCACGCGACGATGGCGAGGACGAGCGTCGGGATGAAGCTCCGCATGACTTGCCCGATCGTGCCTCCGCGCCGGCCTTTTGCAAAGTTTCTCGGCGGTTTACGGCTGAAGCAGCTCGTCCGAGATTTTCCGCGCGGCGAACGGGCCGCGGTAGACGAACGCCGTGTAGATCTGAACGAGGTCGGCGCCGGCGTCGATCATGGCGCGCGCGTGCTCGCCGCGCTCGACGCCGCCGACGCCGATGACCGTCGCCTTCGGCAGCGCGGCGCGCACCCGGCGCACGACCTCGAGCGCGCGCGGAAAGAGCGGCGGCCCGCTGAGCCCGCCCGCGCCGATCGCGTCGATCGTTTCTTTCGGCGTGCGCAGACCGTCGCGACGCGTCGTCGTGTTGGTCGCGACGACGCCCGCGAGGCCGTGCTCCGAGACGACGGCGCAAATCGCGTCGATCTCGGCGTCGTCGAGATCCGGCGCGATCTTCACGAGGAGCGGCTTTTTTCCTGCGTTTCGACGCGCGAGCTCGCCGAGGAGCGCGCCGGCGAGCGCGGCACCTTGGAGCGCGCGAAGGTCCTTCGTGTTGGGCGACGAGACGTTGACCACGACGAAGTCGGACACCGGCGCGACCGCGTCGAACGAACGCGTGTAATCTGCAAGTACCGGCGCGAGGTCCTCGCCGATCGCGATCGCGCGCGACTTGCCGATCGAAAATCCGACGGGCACCGCGATGCGCGCTTTGACTTTCGCGAAGCGCTCGGCGACGCGCTCGGCGCCGTCGTTCGGAAAGCCGAGCCGATTCACGAGGGCGCGATCGGCGGGCAAGCGGAAGAGGTTCGGACGTGGGTTCGGCTCTTGGGCGAGCGCGGTCACCGTGCCGAGCTCGAGGAAGCCGAACCCGAGCGCGGCGAGCGCGAGGGCGCGCCGGGCGTTCTTGTCGAACCCGCCGGCGAGGCCCACGCGCGAAGGGAAATCGAGCCCCATCGCGCGCACTTTCGACCGCGGATCAGGCGCCCCCGCGAGCGCGCGAGCGAGCGCCCGCACCGGCGCCCAATGCTCGACCGGACCGAGCGACGTCATCGCCAGCGCGTGAGCCGTCTCGGGGCCCATCCCGAAGAGAAACGGCTTCGCGAGCGCATACACGGTTCTCGTCCTTTGGCGCGATATACTACGCTTCCACTGCGCCTTTCGTCCGGGCATGATGTCGCCATGAAGAAGACCCTCTGGATCGCGATCATGAGCTTCGCGATCGCGTGCAGCAGCACGCCGAGCGGCAGCGACGCGGGCGACGACTCGGGCAACCCGGGCAACGACGCGGCGGCCGCGGTCAACGGCTGCACGACCTTCACGGACATGACGACCGGCACGGCCACGATCACGGGCCCGACCGGGGTGGCGCCGGCGCAGTACGCGCCCAACTGCGTGCACGTCAAAGTCGGTCAGTCGGTCACGTGGAACAGCGACTTCGGGAACCACCCGCTCGCCCCGTCGGGCGGCGACACGCCGACCCCGATCGTCGCGACGGCGACCGGCACGACCGTGAGCTACACGTTCTCGAGCGCGGGGACCTTCGGGTTCCACTGCAACTTCCATCCGACCATCATGTTCGGCGCCGTCCAAGTGACGCCCTGAAATTCATTCGAAAGGAACATCCACGTGATCATCGGCGTGCCCAAAGAGATCAAGACGCGTGAAAATCGGGTGGGGATGACGCCGGCCGGCGTGAAGAGCCTCGTGACGCGCGGCCACAAAGTGCTCGTCGAAAAATCGGCGGGCGAAGGCAGCGGCCTCTCCGACGCGGCGTACGCTGCGGCCGGCGCCACGCTCGTGCCTACCGCCGCGGACGCGTGGGCGGCCGAGATGGTCGTGAAGGTGAAAGAGCCGCTCCCCGCGGAATACGGCTTCTTTCGCGAGAACCTTGTACTCTACACATATTTGCATTTGGCGCCCGAGCCCGAGCTCACGAAGCAGCTCATCGAGAAAAAAGTCGCGGGCGTCGCGTACGAGACGATCGAAAATCCGGACGGCACGCTGCCGCTCCTGCGACCGATGAGCGAGGTCGCGGGGCGCATGGCCGTGCAAGTCGGCGCGTGGTGCCTCGAGAAAGAGCACGGCGGCAAAGGCGTTCTCCTGGGCGGCGTTCCCGGCACGCGGCGCGGTCGCTGCGTGATCCTCGGCGGCGGCGTCGTCGGGCGCAACGCGGCGACGATCGCGATCGGCATGGGTGCGCAAGTGACCGTGCTCGACGTTCGCGCCGAGACGATGGCGTACCTCGAGGACGTGTTCGGCGGCGCCGTCGAGACGCTTTATTCGAACCCGACGAACATCGAGCAAGCCGTCACGCGCGCGGACCTCGTCGTCGGCGCGGTGCTCGTCACCGGCGCCGCGGCGCCGAAGCTCGTCACGCGCGAGCTCATCGGAAAAATGGAGAAGGGCTCGGTCGTCGTCGACGTCGCGGTCGATCAAGGCGGCTGCATCGAGACGTGCCGGCCGACGTCGCACGACAAACCGACGTACGAAATCGACGGCGTCATCCATTACTGCGTGCCCAACATGCCCGGCGCAGTCCCGCAGACGAGCACGTGGGCGCTCACGAACACGACGATCGGCTACGCGCTCAAGATCGCCGACCACGGCCTCGTGAAAGCGGCGAAAGCGGATCGCGCGCTCGCGCTCGGCATCAACACGTACAAAGGTCACGTCACGTGCGAGGGCGTCGCCCAAGCGCGGCAGACCGAGTACGTGCCGGTCGATCGTCTGCTCTGATCATTTCGCGCACGCGTGACGTTTGGATTCCGCGCGAGCGGCTTCGAGCGTCACGCTGCGCGGTTTCGCGCCGGCCCACTGGCGCTCGACGGTCGCGAAGGCGTCGCACGCGCCGGTGACGTCGCCCTTCGCGGCGCGCGCTTCGCCGAGCGAGAGAAATCCGCGAACGAGCGGCGCGAGCCGGCACCAGCGCGTCGCCGACTCGAGGCGCGGGATGGCGTCGTCGATTCGGCCGGCGGCAACGAACAGCGCGCCGACGCGCGCCTCGTTCTCCTGAATGCTCGGGTCGTAGCGCGCGAGGTTGCCGTCGCCGAAATCGGGAAGCGCTCGGAGCGCGTCGCTCGCGCGCGCCGGCGAGGGATCATCGAGGCTCGCCAATGCGCCGATCCATACCGCGAGGCCGTCTTGACGCCAGCCCTCCGGACCGAGACGCGTGCGCCAACCGGCGACCCACGCGTCGCGTCGCGTCGCCCAGTCGGCGTCCGTGATGCGTCCACCCGCGTGCGCGATGGCGAGCAGCGCGCCGGTCGGATCCTGCCACGCTTGTTCCGGAAGCGTTCGCGCGATCATGCGCTCGAGGAAAACGACCGCGACGTCGGCGGCACGCACGGGCTCGCCCATTTCGCGAAGAAGCCTGGCGCGCTCCACGGCGCGGCTCGCGGCGTCGTCGATCCGGTCGGACTGGTCGACGCGATCGGCCTCGTCGAGCGCGGCCAGAGCGGCATCGAAGTCGCCGTCGCGCATCGCGAGCGCGTAGTCGTCCTTCGCTTTCGCCCTCTTCGCGGCGTCGGCCGGCATGCGCGAGCGCTTCTGCTCGAGCAGATCGACGAGCGCGCCGCGTCCCGCGCCGAGCGACGCGGCCGTCTCGGCGCGCATCGCCCAAACTTGCGGATCCTCCGGCGCGAGCGTCGCGGCTTCGCGCGCGACCGCGTCGGCCGCGGCGCACTCACCGGCGCTTCGTTCCATCGCGACGACGGCGCGGCGACATTCGATCGTCGCCGGAATTCGTTCGATGCATTCTGCAAATGATTTTTTGGCGCCCGCGAGGTCGCCGCGATTCGCGCGCAAGAATCCACGCAGAAAATAGGACGTATATGCGTTGGGATCGACGTCGTGCTCGCGAGCGAAGGCGTCCTCCGCGTCCTCGAGCCGGCTCTGCTTGAAGCGGAGGATGCCGAGCGCTTCCCACGCTTCGGCGTCGCGCGGGCGTCGCGCGAGCAGCGCCACGAAGCGCTTTCCGGACTCGGTCCAATCGGGCGGATCGGCGAACGAAGGCGCGAGCGCGTCGAGAAAATCGGCATTGCGCGCGGAGAGCTTGCCGCGGTGCTCGAGCGCGACGCGATACGCGCGACGGCCCGACGCGTCGAGCGCGCCCGAGATTCGGAACGACGCGTACGCGCGCTGGAGCGCGGCCGACGCGCATTCGGGGTCGGCCTTCATCGCGGCGTCGAGCCAATCGATCACGGCTGCGTCGCCGCGTCCGATCGACAGCGCGCTCATCGCGCCCTTGACCGCGCCGCGCGCGGCCGCGCTCGCGGTGTCGTCGGCGCCGATGTCGGCGATCGGGAGCGCGACGTCCGACGCGTCGCCGGCTACTGGCAAAGGTCGTCGCGATCGCGCGGCGAAAATGGCGATCGCGGTCCCGCCGAGCGCGAGGAACGCGATGAACGCGAGCGCCCGACGCTTGCCGCGCGGCGGGTGCGACGCGAGCCGCCGCTCGGTCGCGCGGAGCGTCTTGTCGATCTCGAGCGTGCTCGGGGCGCGCGGCTCGCTCGGCATCGCGGCCGGCGCGGGCCCCGACGACTCGGGCAAGAGCGATCGCGGTCGCGACGGCCGCGCGACGCCCAGCGCGCCGCCGAACGCGTTGGCGAAATCGACGACGGTCGGATATCGCGCTGCGGGCGACTTCTCGAGCGCGCGCTCGAGCGCCTCCGACACGGCGGGTTGAAAACCTTCGAGCGGCCGCGGAGGGCTCGACACGATCGCCGCGACGAGCAACATCGGCGTCGTCGTCGGCCACGGCAACTTCCCGGTGAGAAGCTCGTATGCCGTCACCGCGAGCGCGAACTGATCGGCCGCCGGCCCGAGCGGCAGCGCGTGCGCCTGCTCGGGCGCGAGATACGCGGGCGTTCCGAGGATGACGCCAGCGCCGGTCGTCGTCACCTCGGCTGCGTCGATCGCGTCGGACGTCTGCTTGGCGATCCCGAAATCGAGCAATGCGATCCGCCCGTCGCTGCGGATCATGACGTTGTCCGGCTTGACGTCGCGGTGAACGAGCTTCTTTTGGTGCGCGGCGTCCAGCGCGTCGCTCACTTCGTAGACGATGCGCGCGACCTCGTCCGGCGCGAGCGTGCGCGTCTTCAAAATCGTGCGCAGCGTTTCGCCGCCGACGAGCTCCATGACGAGCACGGTCTCGCCGCGGTCCTCGACGACGTCGTAGAGCGTGACGATTCCGGGGTGATCGATCGACGCGACGGCGCGCGCTTCGATCTCGAGTCGCTCGATCACGTGAAGGTCGAAGGTGTCGCCGATCGTCTTGAGCGCGACGCGCCGACCGAGCCGAACGTCGCGCGCGGAATAAACCGCGCCCATCCCGCCGCGCCCGATCTCGCGCTCGATGACGTAGCGGCCGGCGACTTGCTCTCCCGCGCCCCGCTGGGCCATGCGCGGAGTATAACTCGAACGGCCGATGGACCTCGACTACACCGGCGTCGACCTTCTCTCGCTCGACGCGGGCAACACGATCATCTTCTTGGACCACGCACGGCTCGAAGCGCTCGCGCGCGAGGCTGGGCTCGACGTCGCCGCGGCGACGCTGATCGACTGCGAAGGACAGGCGAAACGCGCGCTCTCGGGCGACGGCGCGCTCGTCGACGTGGGCTGGTCGCACAAGCTCGCGCCCGGCGCACACGGCTGGGGCGTCATGCTCGGGACGCTCTTCGCGCGCGCGGGCGTTTCGCCGGGGGACCTGCCGGCGCTTTTGGATCATTTGTGGGCGAGTCATGTGAAGCACAATTTGTATTCCAAAGTGCCGGAGGGATT
>DASXHD010000037.1:0-41030 GCA_036488725.1 Polyangiaceae bacterium
CGATGATTTCAGCTTCCGAAAACTTGCTCTTCCGCGACATACATGCCTCCGTACATCAAGGCATTATCGGCGGACCAATTTTCGGGTTTCACGTCAGATCGTGCGTCGAAGGAGTTTGGCGCATTCGACTATGTCGGCGCAGCCCGAACCTACGCCGCCGTGGCACGCGACGGTTCCGAGTCGGTCGACGTCCGCCGAAACGCCGCAACAAACGCCGCGAAGCTCGACGGAGCGTTGGGCGCTTGGAACGAGCAGGCGACGATGGTCGCGCTGGCTTTGCAGCTCCAACCGTCCGCCCACGAGCGCGCACGCATCGAGTACCTGCCCGCAGACCTCGAGTACACGCATCACGCCGGCGGCGCAAAGGCGCGGCTCGAAGCATACTTCTGGTCTCATCGTGGAAATGCCGCGGCCGGGCCGATGTCCGTGGAAGCAGCGTGGCGCGCGGCAAAGCTGGAAAATAACGCCACGGATCGGCGCGCCTGGTTCGAGCGGGTCATACAGGCATGGAGAGCGCTCGCCGCTTACGCTCCCGATGACAGCCTCCGGTCGCCCTGGGTCGATTACGGCGCGGAGGCCGCGTACGAACACGTCGAAGAGGTAGCGGTGACCAAGAGCCTGCGTTTCGACTGCGACGCCACGAAATACCGCCGAGCGGCGGCGAACGCCGACACGATCGACGTGATGCTTGCGGATGTCGCGCAGCGTTACTCGACGTCACTCGCGTGGATTCCGGTGATCAGGGCACGCCGCGCTGGGCTTCACGAGACACTCCGACTGGGCAAGTATTGTCCGAGGCCCATCATCGGCCAAACAATGCTCCCAGGCATCGGACCCATGCTGCAGCGGGCGCCACCGCGGATCGCTCGGCCTGAACAAGAGTCTCAGGAACAACTCGTGATGCAGGAGTTGGCGCAGGCGCTCGTCCTCGCGAATGCTTTCGACGTCGAGAATGGCATCGTTCGGCACGCGCGAAGTCGTTTCGCTTATTGGGCGTGGGTGCTGGGCGAGAGCACGGTCCGCTCCTATCTCAACGGAGCGGTGGATCCGCTCGACCCTCATCACGCCGCTGGCCTCCGCTACAGTCCGGAAATGTTGCAGCTGATAGGGCTTCCGAGCTCGATGCCCCCCAATGGTTGCGCGCAACCCGCGCCGACCGCAGTCGTCGGATCGTCACGACCGTGACTCGAGCAAACGTCACGTTGGTGTCGTTCGTCCTCGCGGGTGCCGGCGCGAGGATGCATCGCGCGCAATGACCGCCAGCTGGGCTACAAACAAGCGCTCGTCTGCGGAACGAAGATGGCGACCGAGTGCCCGGGCATCGTGATCGTCGCGGACGACGCGTCGAACGAGAGCACGCTTCCGAGCGCATCCACCCACTTGCCCGCGGGCAAACCTTTCATCGGCAGCGTGACCGGCGCAGTCGGATTACGCGTGACGACCACGATCGCGGCGTCATTTTCTGCCGGGTCCTCCCGCGCGTACGCGAGCGCTTCGGCGTCGGTCACGAGCGCGCGATACGTTCCGCGGCGGAGCGCGTCGTCGCACGCGCGCACCTTGCCGAGCTTCGCGACGAAGTCGCGCGTCGCGGTTTGATCCGCGGAGAGCGCCGCGTCGGCCGGCATCACGCGGCGCGAGTCGGGGTCTTGGCGACCGGCGAGAGCGACGTCGTCGCCGTAGTAGACGACGACCGCGCCGGGGAGCGTGTAGACGATCGCGAGCGCCATGCGCTGTTTGGCGTAAACGAGCGGGTCGGTGGACTGCACCGCGGGCGTCCAGCCGTCGCCGCCGTCGTCGCCCGCGCTCACCGACGAGAAGCGCGTCACGTCGTGGTTGCCGATCATGCGCGACATGATCGCGCCCGAGCCCGCCCACGACGCTTCGCCCGCGCGCTCCGTCGTGTCGATGTCGCCCATCGCGCCAGTCTCTTGCGCGATCACCGAGCGAAGCTCCCACATCATCGGAAAATCGAACTCGCCGTCGAGACCGAACGAGCCGAGCTCGTAGCGCAGCAAATCGTAGGCGTCGGGGCCGACGAAGTTTTCGCCGAGCAAATAGCTTCGCTGGCCCGGGTGATCGAAGCGACGACGCACGGCGTCGGCGATGCGGCGAATTCCGGCGCGCGGCATCATCGGTACCGCGTCGATGCGAAGACCGTCGGCGTCGAAGCGATCGATCCACCACGCGACGTCGTCGGTCACGGCGTCGGCGACGTCGCTCGTGTGCCAATCGAGGCTCGGCAAGTACGTCGCGAACCAGCAGTCGTGAATGTGCGTGTCCCAATCGCACGAGCCGACGCCGCACACGCAGTCTTGATTCCAATCGGTGAACCACGGCGCGCCCGGGTGCGCCGTCGCATACGGATGCTCCTCGTGAACGTGGTGCGGGACGACGTCGAAGATGACGCGCATGTCGCGCGCGTGCGCCGACGCGAGGAGCGCGTCGACGTCGGCCTCGGTGCCGAAGCGCGGGTCGAGCGCGCGCGACGCTTTCGGCCAATAGCCGTGGTACGCGCTGTACGGGCGGCCGTCGTTTCCCGGGAACGTGCCGTCGGGATTCAAATAGAGCGGCGAGAGCCAGAGCGTGTTGAAGCCGCGCGCGGAGATCGCGTCGAGATCGGCCGTGACGCCCGCGACCGTTCCGCCGGCCCAACCAGCGGGCGATGCGGGCGGCGCGAGCGCGCCGCTCGCGCTCCGATAGCGGTCGACCATCACTTGATAGATGACGGCGTCGTTCCAATCCCACGCGTGTGATTCGTTCCACACGGTGACGCGCGCGGGCGGCGCGGCGCGCCCGCTCGCGTCGCTCGCGACAATCGAGACGACGTGCTTGCCGGGCGCGAGGCCGTCGATCGCGACCGCGATCGTCCCGTCGGATTTTGCCGTCGCGCTCGCCGTGGCCGGCCCGCCGTCGACCGGCGTGATCGCGATCGACGCAGGATTCAGCGGGATCGCGTCGTGCGCGGCGACGAACGTGAGGCCAGCTTCACCTTTTCCATCGGCGCCTCCGGAGGCCGAATCGACGCGAAGCGACGGCACGCTGCAGTCCGCTTGATCGATCCACGTGACCTCGGTGCCGTCGGATTTGAAGGCAGTCGTTCCGACGAACGGATCGGTCGTCCAAATCCCATCGTCGAGAAACGCGTACTCCTGCTTGCCGGGCGGCGGCGTCACGCGCGCCGCGCGCCAACCGTCGCCGGCGTCATCCATCACGTGCGCGCCGGTCTTCCAATTTTCCCAGCTCGTGACGACCTCGACGCGCGCGAGGCTGCTCTGCGGTTTGTACCAGAGCGTGAGATCGCACGAGGCGACCGCGAACGGCGGCGCGGCGGGCGCGCTGTCGCACGCGCCGAGCGCGCCGACGACGACCAAGGGGAACAGCCACCGCACGGCGTGTTTCTAGCGCGAGTCGGCGTCGAAGCAATACATCCGTCGGTCGCGCGAGCTCGAGGTGATCTCGACGTCGAGCTCCGCGGTTTTGCCGGCGACCTCGCTCGTGTCGAGCTCGAAGCCTTTCCAGCCTTCGCCGTCGCGATGAACGAGCTTGCCGAAAGTTTGCTCGCCCGAGCGGAACGCGATCTCGATGGGCGCGCCTTTTTGATCGCGCTCGGCCTCGGCGTAAAGGCCGTGATGGCCGTGGAGCACGCGGCCGAACGCGAAGTCCTCGACGCGCAAACGCACGGGATTTCCCGGGCCTTGCGCGGGCGCGTAGATGCAGCGACGCGGGCGATACTCGAGGTCGGGCAAAATCGAGATGCCGGCGAACGCGCCGCCGCCGCACTGGTAACGCATCGACGGGACCGCGGGCCCGAAGCCGAGGCCGCCCGTTTGAACGCCGAAGCGACCGAACTGACATTCGCGCTCGCCGACCGCGACGTGCATGTCGGGCTGGCCGACGTGGCGGAGCAAATCGTCGCGCAGCGTGACCGGCGACGGATTTTCGAACGTCGTGATCGTGATCGCGCCGACGCGTTCGTGATCGACCTCGTGCCAGCCGGCGAGGTCGGCGAGGTGCTCGCCGCGGATGCCGACCTCGATCGCGCGCGGGAAGCGCGTGACGTCGGGGTAGGCTTCGCGCTCGAACGTCGCGATGCGGTCGCCGAATTTCTCGCGGCCGATCGGGTCGACCCACTGCGGCGCGAACGCGACGAGGTCTTCGGGCTTCGCTTTTTTCTCGACCTCGGCCTTCGCGCGCGACCAGTCATCGTCGGGCACGACCGACGCGACTTGATGCAAGTGCAGCCCGAGCTCGCAAACGGCGATCGCCGGAACGACGAAGACGATCCACTTCTTGACGGGCGACCAATCCAAGGCCGCCGCAGCCTACAGCGCCGGCGAGGGAATCAAAGCCCGATTTCGAAGCCGAGCTGCGATCGGAACTGCGGATACGCGAACGGGGTACCGCGAAGGTGCGGCACGGGCACCGCGACGCCGAGCGGATCGAACGTGAAGGTCAGATGGCGCCCGAGGCGCCACGCGAGGCCGAGCGGGTAGACGCCGAAGAACGGACCGCTGCTTCCGCTCGGGACGCCCTCGAGCTGAACGAGCTCGTAGGCCGCGCCGAGCTGGAAGGTCGTTCGCAAATCGAATCCGCGCGCGTTCATCGGGAACCTGAGGATGCCTGTCGCGTAGAAGCACGCGACGCCCGGCGCGATGCGCGCGCCGTTGATGTCGAACCACTCTTCGAGCTCGCCGTCGGCGCCGAGAATGAAATGGCGGCCGAGACGAATGCGCAGGCCGAGCGATTGCGCGAACGCGGGATCGGCGATCGAGCCGCCCGCGTTTGCCGAGATCGCGAAGCGCGGCTCGGCGTGCGCGTCGCGCGGGATCGCGAAGAGCGCGAGCGCGAACGGGACGGCGAGCCAGCGCGCGCGACGACGCCTCCGCGCGAGGAGCGCAACCAAAACGAAAGCCGCGAAACCCGCGAGGCCCGTCCGCGCGGCGCCCACGGTGTGACAACCGCAGCTCGCCGGAAACGCGTTCTCGGCCGCGTCGCACCAGTCATTTTGCGCCGTGCAGCCCGGCGAATAATCGATGTATTTTGCAAGTACTTGATCGACCGCCGCGGTCTTTTGCGCGGTGCTCGTCGACGGGTCGAGCGCGGCGCGCAGGAAGTCGGTCGACGCCTGCGTCGCGAGGAGCCGGTTGCGCGTGAGGATCGGATCGTCGTCGTCGCACTGGTCCATCACCATCTTGTGCGGCGGGCCGTCGCGCGACTCGACGAGCTGTCCGTTCGCCCAATCGACCCAGTTGAGGACCGTCGTGACGCGGGCGCCGTCGGCCGTGCGATACGTGTGTGCGAACGAATCTTGGAGCGCGTGCATCGCTTGACCGATGCGCACCCAAAAGGTCGGCAACGCGACGGTCACGCGCTCGCGCAGGCTGAGCCAAACCGAAATTTCGACGCGCGCGTTCGGATCGGGCGCGCCGCTCGCGTCGAGCGCCGAGAGCGCTTCGGCGACGCGCTCGTCGATGAACTGCTCGCAGTTTGCAATCGCCGTTTGGCTGCCGTTCGGCTCGTCGTCTCCCGGGCCGCGCAGGCAGTGCTCGCGCTGCGTCGTCGGATCCGCTTGGATGATCGCGAGCTGATCGAACTCCGCCGGCGAGCGACCTTTGAGATCGTTGTCGCGCACGCCGACGAGCAAGCTCGCCGCGGCCAGATCGCGCATGTCGTCGGGCACGGAAAACGGCAAATCGGCGATCATCGCTTCTTCGTCCGTGCTCGGTGCGATCGGTTTGGCCGTGGCGAACGCGCCGCGCACGTCGCGCAGCGCCGCCTCGGTGATCGTTTCGTGACAGCCCGACGTGCCGACGCTTCCGACGGTGAAGGCGCGCGCCGGCTCGGGAATCAAACAAGCCGCGGCGAGCGCGACGACTGCGATGCACGCGTTTCGAGGACGCATGCACGGCCGTATCTCAACAATCGTGCCGCTGGCTCGAGCGCAACCGCCACGGTCGAGTCAGGTGCCGCCGTCGCCGCCGCCCTTCGCGACGCAGAGCGCGGACATCATGTCGGCCTCGCGATCGCGTCGCTGCACGCGGAGCATGCGCGCGGCTTTGCACTCGGCCGGCTCGGTTCCGCTGATGCGCGGCACGGCGACCGGATCGAACGCGGGCGGCGGCTGCAAGCTGAGCGACGCGCGCGTTTGCGGCGGAAACTCGGCCGATGCTGCGGCCGTCGCCGACGCGTTCGGATACGGCGTCGGCTCGAGCGGCTCGATCTTGTCCGGATTTTTTCCGAGGATCACCGCGGCGCAGCGGCGCTCGTAAAAATCGACGTAGTCGCTGCGGCGCGTCTCGCGGAGGGCGCACGCCGCGGCGCAGTCGGGGATGTCGTCGCGGCACGCGTCGCCTTGCGCGTGCAAATCGGGCGGCGCGGCGACGGCCGCCGGTTGCGGTTGCGGCTCGCACGCGGCGACGAGGATCGCGAGAACGACGAAGCGTCGCATCGGCGGCGAGCGTATCACTTCGGCAGCAAACCGAACGACGCCTTGCGACGGAGATCCTCGAGGCGCTTCTGGAGCTCGGCGACTTCGATCGTCGCGAAGCGCTCCTTGAGCACGAAGGCCTCGCCCTCTCGACGCCGGAAAACCAAAGTCTGAGGCGGCTCGTGCTCGACGCGCTCGATGTCGTCCCACGCCATGCGGAGCGCCTTTCCGTTGCGCTCGAAGACGATGCCGTCTTTTCGCGCGCTGATCCACGCGTCCTCCCCGAGCGAATGCGCGAGCTTCAAGATCGCGTACGCCGGACCGACGACCACGCAGAGCCCCGCGAGGATCGCGATGACGACTTCGGGGACGAGGTCGTCTTTGAATCCGACGAACGCGATCGCCGCGAGGATCGGCCCGCAAAAAAGAATCGACGCGCCGAGCGCGAGCGAGCCGAGGACGGCGCCCTCCACGCGGTGCCATTCGAGGATGTCGTCTGCTTCGGTCGTCATGCACCACCGGATCGGTAGAGTGCATAAATGACCGCCCAAGACATCACGAGCAAGATCACGAACGACACCCAGGCGATCCAGTCCGCATGACGTAGGCCGCGACGGCTCGAAACGATTCCCCAGCTCATGCAGAAAGTCGCGAGCCCATTGCCGAGGTGGTACGCGACGCCGAGCGTGCCGAGGACGTAGACGACGAGCGTCGGCACGTGAAAATGCATCTCGTGCGCGATGTCGGCGAAGCCCTCGCCGTGGCCGTGCTCGAACCGCGGCTTGATCATCGCGAGCCAGAGGTGCGCGCCGAGAAAGAGCAGCACGCCGATCGCCGAGAGGCGCTGCAAGAGGTAACGCAGGTTCCCGAAGGTTGCATAATGCAAGTTGTTCGGTTTGGTCGTGAGCAGGCGCCCGGTGCCCCACGCGACGTGGAGGACGAGCGGGAGGAGCACGACGATCGCCGTGACGAGCTGCGCGACCGGGTGCGCGTAGGTCGTGACCGATTTTTCCCACGCGTCGGCGCCGGAGAACGCGGACAAGTTGTTCCACACGTGGACGAAGGTCCACACGCTCAGCGGGAGGACGGCGAGGAGCGAGCCGAGCCGCGCGCGCACGAATCCGGAGCGATCCGCGCGCGCTGCGGGCGAAGCCTGGGCCGTCATCGGCGCAACATGTAGGCGTCTCGGTGCCCGCTGACAAGCACCCGCCCGGTTCGGGTCAGCCGACCGACGGCCGGATGACGAGCGGCACGCGTCGCTCCGCCGCGGCGAACATCCACCCGAGCGGCGCGCCGTAGAAAAGCGCCTCGAGCGCGAGCTGTCGCACCGGTCGCATGCTCACGAGCCACGGATAGAGCGTATTTCCGACGAGCTCGAAGGCGACGAGCCAGACGAGGCCAGCGAAGAGCATCGCGGTCGCGATTTGAAGCCCGTGATGGCGTCGCGGTTCTGGCGGTAGCCGAGCTTCGCATTCGCCGTAGATGAGTCCCAAAACGCCCGAAAACACGAAGTGCACGACGAGCCCGGCGAGGAAGGTCCTGCCGAGCGAGGAATCGAGCGCGTGGAAACCGAGCACGACACTCGCGGCTGCGCGCAACGGCGGAGCCACGCCCGAGAAGGCCATCTCGGCGGCGAGATAAATCGCGCCCGCCAGAAGACCGAAGCCGAGCCCTTCCGTCGCGACGCGCTTTTCATGGCTGGTGTCCATGAGTGCCAAAAAGAAGCATCGATTGGGCCCGAGACGTGCTCTTCAGTCGTCGAAGATGGGTCAGTCGTCTTCGTCTTTTTTCGAATTGACCTTCTCGCGCACGACGTAGAGCGGGCGGCCTTTCACCTCTTCGTAGATGCGGCCCACGTATTCGCCGAGGATGCCGATCATGAGGAGCTGCACCGACGAGAGGAGCGCGATGAGGACGACCGTCGTCGTCCAGCCGGGGACGGTGTGGTGCAGCACGAAGCGATCGACGATCGCGTAAATCGCGTAGAGCACGCTCATCGTCGCGACGGTCATGCCGAGGTACGTCGCGAATCGCAGCGGCAAGATGCTGAACGACGTGATGCCGTCGATCGCGAAGCGCACCATTTTTCGGAGCGGATATTTGGTTTCGCCGGCGAAGCGCGCGGGGCGATCGTAGAGCACCGCGGTTTGTTTGAAGCCGACCCACGAGACCATGCCGCGGACGAAGCGGTGCGTCTCGCGGAGGGCGCGCAGCGTGAGGACGACGCGGCGGCTCATCAAACGGAAGTCGCCGGTGTCGAGCGGCACCTCGATCGGGATCATCGCGGCGAACGTTCGATAGAAAATCGCGGCGGTGATTTTTTTGAAGAACGTCTCGCCCTCGCGCGAGCGGCGCTTGCCGTAGACCACGTCGTAACCCGCGCGCCACTTCGCGATCATTTCGAGGACGACCTCGGGCGGGTCTTGGAGATCGGCGTCCATGACGACGACCGCTTCGCCGCGCGCGTGATCGACGCCGGCGGTGATCGCCGTTTGGTGGCCGAAATTCCGCGAGAACGAGAGGATCGCGTAGCGAGGCTCTTTTTTGGCGAGCTCGTCGAGCAGCGCGAACGTTTTGTCGCGCGAGCCGTCGTCGACGAACACGACCTCCGCTTCGAGAGCGAGATCTTTCAAAAAAATTTGGAGCCGATCGTGGAGCTCCGGAATGACCTCTTCCTCGTTGAAAACGGGCAAGACGAGGCTGATCGTCGGCCGGGCCATTCGCGCGCCGACGCTATCACATCGCCGATTGGACGATGGCGTCGAGGCCGAGCGCGGGCGACCAGCCGAGGACGCGCTTGGCTTTCTCGACCGAGGCGACGAGCACCGCGGGATCGCCGGCGCGACGCGGCGAATCGACGACGGGGACCGGTTTGCCCGCCGCGCGGCCGACGGCGGCGAGGACTTCGCGGACCGTCGCGCCGGTGCCCGAGCCGACGTTGAACGCGCCGCTCTCTTTGCCCGCACGCAAATGGTCGATGGCCGCGAGGTGCGCGAGCGCGAGATCGCGGACGTGAACGTAGTCGCGGATGCACGTGCCGTCGGGCGTCGGCCAGTCGGTGCCGAAGAGTCGAAGCGGAGGCCCCTCGCCTTTGGCCGCGGCGATCGCGAGTGGAATCAAATGGGATTCGGGCGCGTGTCGCTCGCGCAGTCCGCCGAACGCGCCGGCCGCGTTGAAATATCGAAGCGCGGCCCATCGCGTGCCGTACGCGCGACCGTATCCGGCGAGCGCGTGCTCGAACGCGAGCTTCGTTTCGCCATACGGGTTGATCGGGCGCGTCGGATGGTCTTCGACGATCGGCGCCGAGTCCGGATTTCCGTAGACCGCCGCCGTCGACGAAAAAACGAAGGCCCCGACGTTCGCGCGGGTCGCGGCGTCGAGCGCGGCGAGGCTCTCGACCAAGTTGTCGTTCCAGTACTTGCGCGGGTCGATCACCGACTCGCCCACTTGGATGCGTCCCGCGAAATGAATGACCGCGTCGGCCCCAGCGCACGCATCGGCCATCGCCGGATCGCTCGTCTTGGCCTGGACGAAACGCGCGCTCGGCGCGACCGCATCGCGATGCCCGCCGGAGAGATCGTCGACGACGACGACCTCGTGCCCGCGCTCGACGAGGAGCGCGCTCATGTGCGAGCCGATGTAGCCCGCGCCGCCGGTCACCACGACTTTCAAGTCAATCCTTCGCCCAAACTTGCCAGCGGTCGCGCGAGTAAACGCGATGGTACGTGCCGGGCGGCGGGTGGAAGCCGGCGCCGCGCTCGAGGACGTAATCGTAATAAGGATAAATCTCGCGGAAGGGCGTTTGCTCCGGCGTCCACTCCCAGCGAAGTCGCGCGGGTCGGCCGGGCGGCGGGTATTGGCCGTCTTTGTACGTGAACGGCCAGTGCGGAAAGCCCGCGTAAGAGAACATCACGAGGCCGCCTTTTTCGGCTTGGTAGTACGAGACGTAGTGCAAGAAGACCGCGTTCGGGACGACGCTCGAGTTCTTGTCCCAGATGAGCCCGCAAACTTTTTTGCCCGGGTCCATCGTCGCGAGCGCGCCGTCGAAGTCGCCGACGTCCTCGAGCTCGAACTGGATGAAGTGCTTGCACGTGTTGACGATGCTGCCGTAACAGACCGCGAGGATCGCGCCCGTCGCGACCGCGCTCCGGACCGGCGAGCGCGGCAAACGGAGGAGCGGGATCGCGCAGAGGAGACCCGGCACCGGGAACCGCTGCGCGAGGAGCCACACGTCGCCGAGGTGATCGGAGAGCGACACGAAACCGCCGATGCAGACGAGGACGACGAAAAAAAACTTTCGCGAGAGGTGGTTCGAACGATCGATTTCGCCCTGAGAAAGGCCGATTCCGACGATCGCCGCGAGGACGAGGCAGAGGAGCCATTTTTCGTCGGACTGATCGCTGAAGACGTTCGTCGACCACTGGAGCACTTGTTGGAACGACTCGCCGAGCGGCAGTGAACGAAAGATTCCGCCGCTCGAGTGGCTGTGCTCGGCCGCCTTGCCTGCGTCCGAGCCGAGAAACCACCACGCCGCGAGGAGCACCGACGGAACCGCGGGGAGCGCGGCGCGAACCCATCGCGACGGACGCGTCCACGGAAAGAAAAGGATGTACGCGACGCCGAACAAGAAGAACGGCAAGACGTGCGAGAAGAAAAGAACGACGCCGAGCACGGCGAGCGTGATGCCGGTCTTGCGCGTCGGTTTCTCGATGTCGCGCGCGGCCCACGCCATCGCGAGGAACATGACCGGAAAGCCGATGACGAACGGAAGCAGGCCGTACATGAACATGACGTTCACGACGAGCGGCACCGCGAAGAGACAAAGGCGTTCGTCTTTGCCGAGCGCTTTGAGCAGCTCGCGCAGCGCGAGCGGCGTGCCTCCGAGATAGAGGCACATGAGAACGACGTTCGCGCGATACGCGCCGACGAAATACGCGAGGAACGATCCGACGATGTAGTAGCCGACGTACGCGGTGTGAAAGAGCTCGAGCTTGTAGAAGTCCGAGAAGTGCAGCGCCGGATCGTTGAAGTCGTGGACGACGCGAATCGTCGCGATGTGGAACGGCATGTCCTGCAGCGGCGGGTGCCGGACGATCCACGCGGGGGCGGTCGCGAAGAGCGCGACGACCCAGTAGAAGATGGTCGCGCTGCTGACTTTTTTCATGCGAGCCGGGCGCCGAGATTTTCACGCGGATCTCGGTCCGTCAACGAGGTATCGTGCGCCATGCGGCTCTTGGCGCTCGCGGTCGTGCTCGTCGCGGCGCCGGCCGGCGCGACGCTTCCGCTCCGCGCGGTCGTTCGAGGCGGCGAGATCGCCGAGGTCGACGTCGTCACGCCGAAGGGCACGACGCACGCGACCTTCGCGTCGCTCTCGCGCACGAAGCTCGATCCCGGGCCGGTCACGATTCGCGCGACGGCGCCGGGGGATCGGCGCGGCGTCGAAATTCCGGAGTGCTCGCATCGCGGCGCGGTCACGATCGACGGGACGCGTTATGCACCGAGCGACGGGCCGTTCGTCGTGCGGCTCTCGCCTCGCGAAACGCCGCATACGATCGAAATCGAGCTTCGCGCGAGCGAGTACGAGCGTCGCGTCGTGTGCGGCGATCCGATTCGTGCGGGCGCGCTCACGGAGACCCGCGACGGGCTTCGTACGATCGATTTCGCGAGCCCGCGCGAGGACGTCCTCCGCGGCGGCGGGCGCGCCGTGGTCTACGTGCCGCCGGGACACGATGCGAGCAAACCGGCCGCGCTCCTCGTCGGCGTCCACCCGTGGAACGGCGACGCGTGGACCTACGCCGCGTACGCCGAGCTCCTCGCGGCCGCGCGCGCGCACGACGTCGTCCTCTTGATGCCGAGCGGTCTCGGCAACTCGCTTTACACCGAGCACGCCGAAAATGAAGTGATGCGCGCGATCGCCGCGGCCGAGCGCGAGGTCGCGATCGATCCGCGTCGCGTCTCGATTTGGGGCGCGTCGATGGGCGGACAAGGCGCGACGACCATCGGCTTGCATCGGCCGGATCGCTTCGCCTTCATCGCGAGTTATTTCGGCGACGCGAAGTTCGACCTCGCGTCGTACGTGCGATCGATCTTGCCGACCGAAGAGGCCGCGCACCGCGTGAACCCGATCGACGTCATCGACAACGCGCGGTGGGTGCCGATTTGGCTCATTCACGGGGACGCCGATCGGACGTCGAACGTGCACGAGAGCGACGCGCTCGCCGCCTCGCTTCGCATGCACGGGTACGCCGTTCGTTACGATCGGCCGAGCGGACGCGGGCACGAGGGGCTCCTCGTCGCCGAGCACATCGCCGACGTCGTCGCGCGCGCCGCCGATGCGCGCGTGCCGGAGCATCCGGCGCACGTGACGTTTCGCTCGGTGCGTCCGTCGGACGATCGCGCGTACGGCGTGCGGATCCTGCGATCCGGAAATGGAGACGCGTTCGTCGACGTCGAACAAATCCGCGGACGCGTCGTCGTGCACGCGGCGTCCGGCGTGCGCGCGATCGTGCTCGAGCCGGGCGCGCTCGGCGCCGCGCGCGGCGCACCCGTCGACCTCGAAGGGCTCTTCGGCGTCGAGGTCCGCTTCGAGTGAACGAGCGCCGGCTCATCGGGATCGTCGCGGCGATGTCGGTCGCGACCGTCGCGATCGGTCTTCGCGCCGGCGCGGGCGAGACGGTGCGCGCCGCGATCGTGATGGGCGCGCCGCTCCCCCGAGGGGGCGGCCGCGTCGCGCTGCAGCTCCGCACCCAAGAGGACGACGGCCACACGCGAACCGCGATTTCGAGCCCATTTTCAGCCACGATCCGCGCGCGAGGCACCGAACGAAAATTCTCGGGCAAGACCAACGTCGACGGCGTCGCGGAGCTCGCGTTCGACGCACCCGAGCTCGCGGCGGGCGATCCGATCGACTTCGACGTGAAGGACGACCGCGGCGGCGTCCTCGCGCGCGGCGCCGGCGCGTGGCCCAGACCGATGCCGTCGCAGACCGTGCTCGATCATCAGTCGCTCCGCGCCGCGCGGGACGAAGGCGCGCTCCGGATGCGCGTCTCGCTCCTCGACGGCGCGCTTGCGCCCGGCGAAACGGGTCGTGCGTGGGTGAGCGTCACGTCGATTGGGGAGCCTCCGCGCGACGTGCACGTCGACGCGACGCCGGATCTCGGGCTCGAGATCGTCAACCCATTCGCGCCGAGCGGCGCGTCCGCCGGCACGATCGATCTCGTCGCACGCGGCATGAGCGGCGCAGTCGCGCTCCACGCGAAGGACGCGCTCGGTCGCGAGGGCGATTGGTACGGCGCGATTCCCGTCGCATCCGGCGCGCTCCACGTCGATGCGCCGCACGATGCGCCCGTCGGCCCGCTGCACGTCGTCGTGACCTCGGCGAGCGCGGGCACGCTCGCGTACGTCGAGCTCGACGACGACGCCGGGCGCTCCGCCGCGAGCGCGCTCGAGCTCACGGGCGATCCCGCGCGCGGCGAAGCGACGTTCGATCTCCGCACGCCGGGGCGGCATTTTCTCGTCGTATCGAGCTCGCCGGACGGAGCAGCCAACGTCACCGGCGCGACGCGCGCGCTCCCACTTTGGGTCGGCGCTCCCGTCAGCGACGACGTGCTCGCCGAGCTCGCGGGTCGCGCCTTTCCGCGTTTCGTCATGCTCGACGGCTTCACGGGCGAACGCGCGCGCCTCGCCAAACGAAAACGAAAAGGTCGCCTCATCGCGCTCGGCGCGCTCGCGCTCGGCTCGTTCCTCGAGACGCTCCTCTTGCTCCGCGCGGCGAGCGAGGGCCGTCGCCGGATGCGACGCTTGCAGCATGCAATGATCGAAGAAGACGCCGAACCGCGCGTCGCCCCGCGCACGCCGTTCGACCTCGTCGTCGTGCTCGGGCTGAGCCTGCTCGGCTTCGCGCTGCTCTTCGCGCTGGTAGCCGTGTTCGCGTCCAAATGACCGTAAAAAGCGCTTCGCAGCCCTCGTTTCAGCGGGTTGCAGAATGCAACCGCTTCCGGCGCGTCGTTTGCAAAACCAAAACGCATGATGGATTTGCTCACGGTCTTCACGCCCGTCGGCGGCGGTCACAAATCGGCGGCGCTCGCGCTTTGCGAGACCGCGCGCGCGGCGGGCCTCTCCGCCGAGGCGCTTGATCTCTTCGCGCTCGGTCCGCGCGTCTTCGGGGGCGCCTACACGCGATGGCACCTGAGCACGACGGCGCGCGCGCCGAGCTTTTACGGAAGCGCGTACTTCGCGGCGAATTTTCGCGGCGGCGCGCTCGAGCCGATTCGTCTTCGCCTCGACAGCGTGATCTTCCGCCGGCTCTTGTCCGAGGTCGAGCGCCTGCGACCGCGCGCGATCGTCGCGACGCATCACCTGGCGCTCGTCGTGCTGGGGCGCGCGCGCCGCAAAGGTGTCCTCGACGTGCCGGTCGTCGCCGTCGTCACCGATTACACCGCGCACGCCGTCTGGGCCGAGCGCGGAATCGATGCATTCTGCACGGCCTCCGCGCTCCCGACGTGGGAGCTCCAAGCCCACGGCGTCCCGAGCCAGCGCATCGTTCGCACGGGAATTCCGGTGCGCCCGGCGTTCGAGCGCATCGCTCCGGTTCGCGACCCGGAACCGGGCGAGCCTCTCCGCGTGCTCGTCACGAGTGGCGGCTTCGGCGTCGGCCCGCTCCGCGCGGTCGCGAGATCGCTCGCCGCCCAGCCGAACGTTGCGCTCACCATCGTGTGCGGCGCGTCGCACGAGCTTCGCGCGCGCGTGGCGTCGGACCTCGCCGGCACGAGCGCGAAGGTCATCGGCTTCGAACGCGACATGCCCGCGCGGGTCGCGGACGCGCACGTCGTCGTCGGAAAAGCGGGCGGCCTCACAGTCTCGGAGACGCTCACGGCCGGCCGCCCGATGATCGTCATCGGCGCGGTGCCCGGAAACGAAAAGCTCAACGAAGACTTCGTGACGAGCGGCGGCGCCGGCTTCGCGTGCGAGCCACACCAAGTGGGGTGGTACGTCGGAAAACTGCGCGCCGAACGCCGCGTCGCCGAGATGGGCACCCGCGCGCGGAGGCTCGTGCAGCATCGCGCCGCGGCCCGCGTGCTCGCCGTGGCGCTCGATCGCGACACGGCCGTCCGCGCCGCTTGAGGTTGTATACTCGCCGGCGATGAGCGCGGCCGACGCCGAGTTGGAGGAGCGCGCGCGCGCGCGTCTCGGCACCACGATCGCCGGCAAGTACCGGCTCGACGCGATCATCGGTGTCGGCGGCATGGCCGTCGTCTATCGCGCGACGCACCGCAACCGCGCCGAGCTCGCGCTCAAGTTGCTTCATCCGGAGCTCAGCGTCCGCGAGAGCCTTCGAAAACGTTTTCTTCGCGAGGGCTACGCGGCGAACTCCGTCAAGCATCCCGGCGTCGTGAGCGTCGTCGACGACGACGTCGCGGAAGACGGCGCCGCGTTTCTCGTGATGGAGCTGCTCCACGGTCAGAACCTCGAGACGCTCGTCCGCGCGAACGGGCGGCTGCCCGTTCCGCTCGTGTGCGGCATCCTCGATCAACTGCTCGATGTGCTCGCCGCCGCGCACGAAGCCGGCATCGTTCATCGCGACATCAAGCCGGCCAACCTCTTTCTCACGAATCAAGGCGACTTGAAGGTGCTCGACTTCGGCATCGCGCGCGTTCGCGACGCGCTCACGACCGCGTCGGACGCGACCGGAACGGGCATCGTGCTCGGCACGCCCGCGTTCATGGCGCCGGAGCAAGCGCGCGGCAAATCGAGCGAGATCGACGCGCGCACCGATTTGTGGGCCGCGTCGGCCACGTTCTTTTCGCTCGTATCGGGCAAGAACGTTCACAAAGGCGACAACGCGGCGCAGCTCGTCATCGCAGCCGCGACGAGCTTTCCGCCTTCGGTGCGCAGCGTCGCGCCGGTGCCCGAAGCGATCGTACGCGTCGTCGATCGCGGCATGGCGTTCGATCGCGCGTCGCGTTGGGTGAGCGCGGCCGAGATGCGCGCGGAGCTCCGCGCGGCATGCGTCGAAGAGCTCGGCACACCGCCTTCGCGCTCGCTCCTCGCCGCCGACTCGATCGCGGTCGCGTCGGCGCCTTCGATGCAGACCGCGGAGATCGTCGGCTCGGGCGAGCGCACGATGCCCGCGGACTCGACCCGCAGCGGCGGAACGATGGTCTCGGCGAAGCGGCCACGCAGCACGCTTCCGCTGCAGCTCGCGGTCGTCGGGCTGCTCGTCGTCGGCGCGGGCGTCGCGATTCAAGTTTGGAGGCGACCCGCGACGCCGACGCCGGTCGTGCCGGTCGCGCTGACGGCGACCAACGTCGCGTCGGCGTCCGTGCTCGTTCCTTCGGCTCCGCCGCCGCTCGCGTCGGAGACTGCGGCGCCGACCGAAACGCACTCCGCCAAGCCCGTCGCAACGCACCGCCGTCCCGCGGGCACGAAGCTCGACTGCGATCCGCCGTTTTACATCGACTCTCAGGACAGAAAGATCTTCAAGAAGGAGTGCCTTTGAGGCTCGCCTTCGCGCTCGCCGGGATCACGTTCGCTGGAGTCGCCGCGGCCTCGCCGACGAAAGATCGTTGCGTCGACGCCGACACGTTCGGCCAATCGCATCGTCAGGCCGGAGGTCTCCACGCGGCACGCGCCGAGTTTCGCGTGTGCGTCGACCCGGCGTGCCCCGCGATCGTGCGAAGCGATTGCAAGATGCGACTCGAAGAAATCGATCGCGTCATGCCGACGATCGTCCTCGACCCACCCGTCGATCTCGCGGCCGCGAAGATCACGATGGACGGCGTCCTGATCGCGGGCACCGATCCGATCGAGGTCGACCCCGGTGCCCATCGGTTCGTCCTGCGAGTCGGATCGCTGCCGCCGGTCACGCGCGAGGTGGTGATCGCCGAGGGCGACAAAGCGCGGCGCGTGACGTTCGATCGCCCGACCGCCGTGATCTCGCCGACGCCGAAGCCCGGCGGAATGCGCCCGCTGCGCGTGGGCGGCATCGTCGCCGGCGCGCTCGGTCTCGTCAGCGTGGGCTTCGGCATCGCGTTCGGTCTCGCGTCGTTCGGCGCTTGGAGCTCGGTCGAGTCGGAGTGCTTCCAAGCCGCGGTCTGCGATCTCGCGCGCGCGACGAGAGATCGCCAACGAACGCTCGACCTCGCGAGCGCGTCCGACGCGACCTTCATCGCCGGCGGGGTGCTCCTCGCAGCGGGCGTCACGCTCTTCTTGCTCGGCGGGAGCGTCGCGCCGACCGCGTCGCGCGACGGTCTCGGTTTGTCTTTCACGAGGACGTTTTGAGCGCACGCGTCGCGCTCGCGTCCGCGGTGCTCGTCGGCTGCGCTTCGCTCGTCGGCGTGCGCGATTTGCCCGACTCGTCGACGAGCGGCGACGGCGGAGACGACGGCCCCTCGCAAGACGACGCGACACAGTGCACCCCTGCGGCGACGGTGCTCACCGCGTCGGACGACGCCGATTACATCGCGACATCGGGGGGTTTCGTCATCGCGCAAATCGCCGGCGTGAGCGTCGTTCGTTGTGCCGCGAGCGGCGGCTGCGCCGATCCGCCGAACCTCCTCACGGTCTCCGCGAGCGACACGTTCGAATGGTCCGCCGTTTCGACGTCGCTCTTCTACACGACGCAAGCCAACGTCGGCGGCGCCGTCCATCGGACCGCGCTCGACGGAACGAGCGACCAAGTCGTCCTCACCACCGCTGCGTCGCCTTCGCTCATCGCGGCTTCCGGCGCGCACGAATTTTGGGTCGACGACGCGACGGGCGATGTCCACTGTCTCGGTTGCCAGGGCTCCGACGCGGTTTGGATCTCCGCGCTCGGCTCGCCCGCGGGTCTCCTCGCCGACGCGAACGCAGTCTACGCGCTCGCCGACGACGGCAACGGCACGCTCGTCGTCGACGCGTGCGCGTCGAACGCGCCGTGCGACACCAGTCCGCGAGTCGTCATCGACGGTCTCGCGCAATCGACGACGATGGCCGAGCTCGCGAGCGACGGCTCGCGTCTCTATGTCGCGCACGACCAGGCGCCGCTCGTCGAAGCGATCGACTCCCTCGGCGCATCGACGAAGCTCCTCTCCGAAGTCGCGTCCGCCCTCGCGGTCGACGCGGCGAGCGGCGAGCTCTTCTTCGCGGCGGCGGACGGAACGATCGGCCGCGTGAAAGCCAGCGGCGGCCTCCCGGCAGGGCTCGGCGCGTGTCCGATCGCAGGCACGATCGCCGGCCTCGCGCTCGACGCGACGAACGTCTACGTCCTCGGCGAGGTCGGCACCGCGACGACCGTCTACGCCGTCCCGCGCTGAATCAATTGCACGGCGCGCTCGCCGGAAAATCTCCGAGCAGCTTCGGCAGCCGCGCGGCCCAATACGGCCAGTCGTGCATCGCCGCGTCGTCCTCGACGTACGTGACCTCGTAGCCTTTGCCCTTCAGCGCGTCGCGCTCTTGCTGCACGACGGTGCAGTTGTCGTTCGCGTCCGGGCAGCCGGTGTCGAGATAGAACCGCACGGGAACGACGGGATCTTGCGCGGCGCGCGTGATCATCGCGTTCGAATCCCAAAAGTACGACCCGCTCTGCGACCCGACGAAACCCCACACGTCCGCGCGCTGAAACGCGAGATACGTCGAGATGAGCCCGCCGAGCGACGCGCCCGCGAGGCCGCGCGAAGCCGCCTTCGAGCACAAGCGAAAATCTTTGGAGACGATCGGCTCGAGATCGTTCACCAGAAAATCCCCGTACTCGTCGCCGAGCGCGGTCTGCGTGCCGAACGTGTACTCGTCGGTCCGCACCGACTGCGTCGCGAGCGCGACGAACACGAGGACCGCCTGCGCGCTCGGCGTGGCCGCGTACGTCGTGTCGGCCACGCCCGCGAAGTCTCCGCGCGTGAGCGACTCGTTTCCGTCGTGAAAAACGATCTGCGGGAGCGTCGCGCACGAGCCGTCGTCGTACTTCGGCGGCAAGTAAACGAAGACGTCGCGATCGTCGCCGAGCTTCGTCGCGTGAACCGTGTGATAGCGAACGATGCGCCCCTTGCTCCCATCGCCGTCGCTCGCGTGCGCCACCGCGTTGAAAAAGCCGGGCCCCCCTTGATTGATGCCGTCCCAGACGACGTTTCGCGCGAGCAAGTCCTCGGTGAAGCCCGAGTCGTCCGTTCCGGAGAGGAGCTTGTATTGATGCGCAGTTCCTCGCGCGACGTTCGCGTCGAGCACCCACAAATCGCTTGTCCCCGGAACGAGCGTCATCGGCTGCGGGTTCGCCTTCCAACCGGTGAACGTCCCCGCGACGCTCCACGGTCCTTGCGGGGGCGCGCCGCGCACGACGAAGACGAGCCGATCGCTCGCGTCCTCGAGCGGCGTCCCGCCCGCGGCCTTCACGTCGGCGATGAACTGGTCTTCGCGCGCGGCGATCTGTGTATTCTGCAAGCTCGGCAAATCGGCGAGGAGCGTGTCGTAGAGCGAAGTCGGCGCGGTCTTGGCTTGCGCGGTGCGTGTGCAAATCGGCCCAGCCTCGGGCGCGGAGTCGGAGCCGGAGTCGGGCGCGGCGACGGAGTCGGATGCAGCGTCGGAGACCGAGCCAGCGTCCGGAACGGTCGAGCCAGTCGCGCCGCCGCACGCGGCCAGCGCGAGCATCCAAATCGCGTGCTTCACGGCGCGTGGCTTGACGCGAAACGGCCGCGCTGTAAAGGCCGCTTTCGAATTTCGTGACTCAGAAGTACGTTACGCGACCCATGGAGCGGCTCGGAGAGCACCCCGAACGTCAGAGCCGCCCAGACGAGGCCGAAGCATCCTCGAGCGAGAAGCCGCCGAAAAAGACGCGGTGCGAAGCGCGCGGCGTTCACAAGTCGTTCGGCAAGACCGAGGTCCTTCGCGGCGTCGATCTCGTCGTGCCCGAAGGCGGCTTCGCGGTGCTCGTCGGGTCGAGCGGCTGCGGAAAGAGCACGCTCCTTCGCTCGCTCGCCGGCCTCGAGACCGTCGATCGCGGCGAAATCCGCATCGCCGGGCGTGATGTTACCAAGTTACCACCGCGCGATCGCGACGTCGCGATGGTCTTCCAGAGCTACGCGCTCTACCCGCACCTCACCGTGCGCCAGAACCTCGCGTTCGGTCTCACGCTCCGCGGCGCGTCGGCGAGCGAGATTGAATCGCGCGTCCGCGAGGTCTCGCAAATGCTCGGCCTCGAGGCGCTGCTCGATCGACTCCCGAAGCAACTCTCGGGCGGACAGCGCCAGCGCGTCGCGATGGGCCGCGCCATCGCGCGCCGTCCGATGATGTTTCTCTTCGACGAGCCGCTCTCGAACCTCGACGCCGCGCTTCGCGCCGAGGTGCGTGTCGACATCCGCCGACTTCACGACCGGCTCGGCGCGACGACGGTTTACGTCACGCACGATCAAGTCGAAGCGATGACGCTCGCCGACACGCTCTGGGTGATGAACCAAGGCAAAGTCGAGCAGAGCGGCGCGCCGATCGAAGTCTACGAGCGACCGAAGACGCGCTTCGTCGCGACGTTTCTCGGCTCGCCCGCGATGAACTTGCTCGAAGGTCGGCTCGAAGAAAAAGACGGCGCGCTCGTCGCGACCGGGCCCGACGTGACGGTTCCGATCGTTGCGCCCGGTCTCGCGGCGGGACGGAGCGTGAGCATCGGGCTCCGGCCGCACGATCTCGTCGTGCATCGCGAGGGCATGACGCGCGTCTGCGAAATCGTCGTCGACGTGGTCGAGGCGCTCGGCTTCGAAACGTACGTTCACGGCTGGGCGCGACAGGCGGGCCCCACGATCGTCGTGCGGCTCGACGGCAGCGAGCGCGCGAAACCAGGCGAAAAGCTGTCGCTCGCGATCGATCCGTGCAAAGTACATCTATTCGACGCCGAGAGCGGCCTGCGACTGCCTGAAAAATGATGCGTCGCGCGCTGCTGCTCCTGGCGCTCGTCCTCGCCTCGCTGCTCGTCTCGTGCGAGGACACCGATGCGCGCACGGTCGTCTTGTGGCACGCGTATCGCGGCGACGAAGAGCTCGCGATCGAAGACGTCGCGCAGGCTTTCGAGCGCGCGCACCCGGGCGTGCGCGTCGAGCTCTTGTCGGTCCCGTTCGAGGCGTACCTCTCGAAGCTCGAGTCGGCGGCGCCGCGCGGCCACGGGCCGGACGTCTTCATCGACGCGCACACGCGGCTCGGCGCCTACGAGGAAACGAAAGTCGTCGCCAAGCTCCCGTCAGGCGTGCTCGACGAGCACGCGTACGACGCGACTTCGATCGCTGCGGCCGCGGGTTACGGCGTGCCGCTCTCGACGAAGTGCGTCGCGCTCTACACGAACACGGCGCTCTTGCCCGAAGCGCCGCGCGCGCTCTCCGATCTCGAGCACGCGAAGCTCGCGCCGGGCGATTACCCCCTCGCGTACGAAGCGGACGTCGCCTACTACCACGCCGCGCTTTTGTCGGCGTTCGGCGGACGCATCCTCGATGACGCCGGAAACTACACGTTCGACAGCGACGCGGGCGTGGCGTCGCTCGAGCTCTTGCGGCGGCTCTCGCGCGAGCACGTGATCCCCGACGAGCCGAACGGGTCGCTCGTGACGCAGCTCTTCGTGAGCGGGCGCGCCGCGGCGGTCATCGGCGGGCCGTGGCTGCGCGCCGATCTCGGGACGCACGTGCATTATCGCGTGACGTCGCTTCCGGTCGTCGACGGCGCGGGCCCGATGCGACCGCTGCTCACGGTCGAAGCCGCGATGCTCACGCCGCGCGGAGAGAAGAGCGAGCTCGCGATCGATCTCGTGCGCTTCCTCGGCTCGCGCGACGCGGCGCTCACGCTCGCGACGGTCGGCCACCAAGTCGTCGCGCGAAACGACGCGTGGACCGATCCGCGCCTGGACGGCGACCCGGCGCTCGTCGCGTTTCACGAGGCGGCGCGGACGGCGGTTGCAACTCCAACTTCTGCGCGCATGCAGAGCGCGTGGGTGCCGACCGACGAAGCGATCAAGAAAGTGCTCCGCGGCGGCGACCCCCGCGCAGCGCTCGCCGAGAGCCACGCTCGATTCGACGATGCCGTGAAACCCCCGCCCCCGCCCGCGTCGCCGACGCCAGCCCTCGTTCTGCTCGGCGCGCTCCTCCTCTTCGCGTCGTGGCGAATCGTGAAGAATACACGTATCTCCGACGTGCGCGCCTCGGCGTCGGCCTATCGCTACACGGCGCACGCGTTCGTCGTCGTCATCGTGCTCGTCGTCTTGCCGCTCGGCGCCGGCGCGGCGACGTCGCTCTTCGCGGGCACGCGCGACGCGCCTCGTTACGTCGGCTTCGCGAACTACGTCGCGATCCTCACCGCGCGCGGCGGCGCGCTGCTCGGGCACGGTTCGTTTTATCTCACGCTGCTCGTCACGGTTTTGTGGACGCTCTTGAACGTTTTCTTCCATGTGACGATCGGCGTCTTGCTCGGCGTGCTCCTCTCGCGGCCGGCGATGAAGCTCCGCGCGGCGTACCGGGCGCTCTTGGTTTTGCCGTGGGCGGTCCCGTCGTACGTCACCGCGCTCGCATGGAAGGGAATGTTCCACCGCCAATTCGGCGCGGTGAACGCGCTCCTCTCGTTCGTCGGCGCGGAGCCGATTTCGTGGTTCTCCAAGTTTTCGACCGCGCTCACCGCGAACGTCACGACCAACGTGTGGCTCGGCTTCCCGTTCATGATGGTCGTCACGCTCGGCGCGCTCACTTCCATCCCGAAAGAGGTGCTCGAAGCCGCCGAGGTCGACGGCTGCACGCGCGCCCAACGATTTTTCCGCGTCACGCTGCCGCTCTTGCGGCCCGCGCTCTTGCCGGCGGTCGTGCTCGGCGCGATTTGGACGTTCAACATGTTCAACGTCGTCTTCCTCGTCTCGGGCGGCGAGCCCGACGGCACGACCGACATCTTGGTGAGCGACGCGTATCGCTGGGCGTTCACGCGCGACGCGCAATACGGCTACGCGGCCGCGTACGCCGTTCTGATTTTCGGGCTGCTCTGGCTGATGACGCGCGCGTCGTCGAAAATCGCGGAGCGCGCGTCGTGAAAAAGCTCGAGCCGTTTTTCGTGCACGTCATCGTCCTCGCGTTCGTCGCGTTCGCGCTTTATCCCGTGCTCTGGGTTCTCTCCGTTGCGCTGTCGGGCGCGGGGCTCGCGTCGCACGGTGGGGTCCTCCCGATCCCGCACGGCGTCACGCTCGACAACGCGCGCGCCGTCGCGGGCGTCGGAAAACCGGGCGGCGTCGCGCTCTTTCTCCGACAGCTCACGAGCTCGGTCGTCGTGTCGCTCGGGACGGCGATCGTCGGCGTGATCGTCGCGACGCCCGCCGCGTACGCTCTCGCTCGTTTCAAGTTCGTCGGCGCGCGCGCCGCCGAGCGCGGCCTCCTCGCGACGCAAATGTTCCCCGCAGTCGCGAGCGCCGTCCCGCTCTACTTGGTCCTCGACGCGCTGCACCTCCTCGACACGCGCATCGGTCTCATCCTCGTCTACGCGTCGACCGCGGTGCCGTTCGCGATCTTCCAACTTCGCGGCTCGTTCGAGACCATCCCGGTCGATCTCGAAGAAGCCGCGATGGTCGACGGCGCGACGCGCTTCCAAGCGTTCGTGCGCGTGGTGTTGCCCGCGGCGCGCCCGGCGATCGCGGTGACCGCGCTCTTCTGCTTCATGGCCGCGTGGAACGAGTTCATCCTCGCCGCGACGCTACTCTCGCGCGAGAGCGCGTTCACGCTTCCGGTCGTCTTGCAGCGTTACGTCGGCGAGCACGACGCCGAGTGGGGCCCGTTCGCGGCCGGCGCGATCTTGGTGAGCGCGCCTGTGATGGCGTTCTTCTATTTGGTGCAAAAACAGCTCGTCGCTGGCCTCACCGCGGGCGGCGTGAAAGGGTGACGTCGTGACCTCGATCGATGCGCGCCGCGACGTGTTCCGCCGTCTTCACGAGAGCGGCTGCTTCGTCGCGCCGAACCCGTGGGATCGCGGCAGCGCCGTCATCCTCGAGCGCCTCGGATTCCGCGCGCTCGCGAGCTCGAGCGCCGGCTTCGCGTTCTCGCGTGGCCTCACCGACTCGGCGCTCGCGCTCGACCGCGCCGCGGTCCTCGATCACCTTCGCGATCTCGTCGCGGCCACGACCGTCCCCGTGAACGCGGACTATCAGGCGGGCTACGGCGACGATCCGCGAGCCGTCGCCGAGAGCGTTCGCCTCTGCGTCGAGACGGGCATCGGGGGCCTGTCGATCGAGGACGCGACCGGCGACGTCGCCGCGCCGCTCTTTCCGCTCGACGTCGCGGTGGCGCGTTTACGTGCGGCGCGCGAGGCGATCGACGCGTCGCCCGGCAGCGGCCGACACGTCGTCCTGACCGCGCGCGCCGAATGTCACCTCGTCGGGCATCCGGATCCGCTGCCCGAGTCGATCGCGCGTCTCCGAGCTTACGCGGCCGCGGGCGCCGACGTCCTCTTCGCGCCGGGCCTTCGCGACGCCGAATCGATGCGCGCGGTCATCGAGGCCGTCGCTCCCAAACCGGTGAACGTGCTCGTCGGCGCGAGCCTCGGGCTCCGCGTGAGCGACGTCGCCGCGCTCGGCGCTCGACGCATCAGCGTGGGCTCCGCGTTCGCGCGCGTCGCGTGGAGCGCGTTCCTCGCGAGCGCAAAAGAAGTGCTCGCGAGCGGCGATTTCGGCAGCTTCGACGGCCTCCCATCGACGCATGAAATGAGCCGCTGGTTCGAGTAGGTCAACTCGGCGCGGCCGGCCGCTCGTCGGAACGCACGAGCCCGCGGCGGCGCCAGCCGACTCCCGCGAGCCACGTGCGCGGGGCGCGAACCGGAGAAGCGTCGTCGCTCGGCGCCTGGCGCCGAACGAATCCATCGAACCACGGCGCGGACGAAAACGCGTCGACCCCCGACGCCAGCCGCGAGCCGTGCTTCCGCGCGTTCATCAGCACGTAGACGATCGCGTTTCTCACCGCGCGCGGCGTCTCGAGCTCGCGCGCGTGATACCGCTCGCGAAAAACGCGCCCACGCACGACGAGCGCTCGATTGACGGCGCGCGCAACGCGCACCGCGAGCCCCTGCATGCCGCTCGAGAGCGCCGCCGCATCGTGCGCCTCGACGATCAAATGAAGATGGTCGCGCTGAATCGAAAACTGAATCACCCGAAACGCATCGGCCGAAGCCGCCGCGACGGCGCCGCGAATCGCTCGCCCGAGCGCCTCTTCGCGGAACGGCGGAAGCCCGCCGCGCGCTCGCATCGTCACATGCAACGGAAAGCGCGCCTTGTGCTCCGGCCTCCGCCGATGCGGCACCGTGCGACGCATGCCGCGCGGACGCCCGGCGCCCGGCCGAGCCCCACCGCGCCCGCGTCGGAATCGCAACGAACGTTGACCCGCGCCGACCATGTTTGAATAGGGGCAGTGATATCATATCGCGAACGAGACGCAACGGAGCTTGGCGCGCTCCGCGCGTGACCCTAAGAACGAGCCATGGGCAACGCGTCGTGCTTGCTGCGGTTCAGGGGAAACGCGCTTTCACTCGCGACGATGGCCGACGAGCTCGGCGTGCGCCACGCGAAATTCCGCGGCGACCTTCGCGGGCCGCCCGACTGGAACGGCATCGCTCGCGACGCGCGAGGCGAGATATATATGCATTATACATGCGTGCGCTGGGTCATGTCCGTGCTGCCGCCGGATGTCCACGCGCGGCTCGCTGCGCTCGGGCTCGGGACACGCGTCGAAGTGACCGACGCCCTCGGATGAGTCAGCCCCTTCAAGTCCGCGGCGTCCGTGGTAGATCGAGCCGCCATGTCCGAGCGCGACCAGATCCTCGCCGACCTCGAACGCTTGCGCGCCGAGTTCCGCGGTCGCTTCGCGGTCGCGAAGACCGAGCAAGCGCTTCGCGACGAGAACGCGAAGATCCTCGGCAAAAAGGGCGACCTCACCGCGGTCCTCAAGCTGATGGGCAAAGTCGCGGCCGAGGATCGCAAGCTCATCGGCGAGAAAGTGAACGGCCTGAAGGCCGAAGTGGAGAGCGCGTTCACCAGCGCGCTCGACGCGCTCGCCAGCGCGAAACGTCGCGCCGATCTGGAGGCCCCGCCGTTCGACCTCACGCTCCCCGGCCGCGAGCCCGCGCCGCGCGGCCACGCGCATCCCATCTCGATCGTGCGCGACGAGATCGTCTCCATCTTCGAAGCGATGGGCTTCGCCGTCTTCGACGGTCCCGAAATCGACTCCGCCGAAAATAACTTCGACAAGCTCGGCTTCCCGCCCGACCACCCCGCGACCGACATGCACGACACGTTTTACGTGCAGGGCGCCGAAAAATACGTTCTGCGCACGCACACGTCGAACATCCAAGTTCGCGCGATGTCCTCGCAGAAGCCGCCGTTCGCGTTCATCGCGCCGGGCGCGTGCTACCGCGTCGACAACGATCTCACGCACTCGCCGATGTTCCATCAGGTCGAAGCGTTCCTCGTCGACAAGAACGTTTCGCTCGCGCACCTCAAAGGCGTCCTCGCCGAGTTCGCCGAGCGCTTCTACGGCAAGGGCACGCCCGTCCGTTTGCGACCGAGCTATTTCCCGTTCGTCGAGCCCGGCGCCGAGGTCGACATCGGATGTGTATTCTGCAAGGGCTCCGGATGTGCAGTCTGCAAGCATTCCGGTTGGCTCGAGGTCCTCGGCTGCGGAATGATCCATCCCGTCGTCTTCGAGGCGTGCGGCATCGATTCCGAGAAGTGGACCGGCTTCGCGCTGGGCATGGGCATCGAGCGGCAAGCGATGCTCCGCTATCGCATCCCCAACGTCGGGCTCCTCTTCGAAAACGACCCGCGCTTCTTGGAGCAGTTTTGAAAGCGTCTCATCAGTGGTTGAAAGCGCTCGTCCCTGGTCTGACCGCGGACGCGAAGACGCTCGCCGCGCGCTTCACTGGCGCGGGCCTCGAGGTCGAAGCGATCCACGAGTACGGCGCGGGCGCCGAATCGTGCCTGCTCGCGTGGGTCGTCTCCACGCGGCCGCACCCGACGAAGAGCGGGCTCAAGCTCGTCACGGTCGATCGCGGACACGCGACGCAAGAAGTCGTGTGCGGCGCGCCGAACGTTCCCGAGCCCGGCGCCGTCGTCGTGCTCGCGCCGCTCGGCGCGCACTTGCCCGCGAAGAACATGACGATCGCGCGCCGCGAGATCGGCGGCGTCGCGAGCGAGGGCATGCTCTGCAGCGAAAGCGAGCTCGGTCTCTCCGACGACGCGAGCGGAATCATCGTATTTCCCGCCGGATTCGCAGAGCCCGGCGCCAAGCTCGTCGACGTCGTCCCCGAGGCGCGCGACACGATTTTCGAAATCGGTCTCACCCCGAATCGTCCCGACGGGCTCGGTCACGTCGGACTCGCGCGCGAAGCGGCCGCGCTCTTTCGAATTCCGTGGCAGGTCCCCGCGCCCGAGTCGCCGCTCAAGCGCACCGATCGCGCCGTCGCCCAAGACCTCGACGTCGTGATCGAGGACGCCGAGCGCTGCCCGCACTACGGCGCGTCGATCGTGACCGGCGCGGCCATCGCGACCTCGCCTCCCGGCGTTCGCCATCGCTTGTCGGCGCTCGGCGTGCGACCGATCTCCAACGTCGTCGACGTGACCAACCTCATGCTGCTCGAGCACGGTCACCCGATGCACGCGTTCGACGCCGACAAAGTGCGCGGCGGACGCATCGTCGTTCGGCGCGCGAAGCCGGGCGAAAAGCTCGTCACGCTCGACGGCGAGACGCGCACGCTCGACGCCGACGACCTCGTCATCGCCGACGCCGAAGGGCCGATCGCGCTCGCCGGCGTGATGGGCGGCGCGTCGAGCGAAATCACGCCCGCGACGAAACGCATCGTCCTCGAGTGCGCGTACTTCGATCCGCGCGGCGTCCGGCGCGCCGCGCGCCGCCACGGCCTCCACTCCGAGTCGAGCCACCGCTTCGAGCGCGGCATCGACCACGGCGACACCGCGCGCGTCCTCGAGCACGCGACCGCCGCGACGTGCAGGCTCGCCGGCGGCGCGGCCTCGCGCGATTTCCTCCTGCGCGTCGCCAAAGAAATCCCCGCGGTCCACGTGAAGCTCCGCGCCGAGCGCATGCAGTCTCTCCTCGGCGTCGCGATCCCGATCGACGAGGCGAAATCCACGCTCGAGCGCCTCGGATTCGCGTGTAAAGTACATGAAAACGCGCTCGACGCGATCGTACCCACGCACCGCCCGGACGTGACGCGCGAGGTCGACCTCTTCGACGAGGTCATCCGCGTCCGCGGAATCGACACGGTGCCCGCCGAGCTCCCCGCCGTGCGCGCGACGCGAGCCGCGGGCTCCGCCGGACCGGGCGGGCGCGAGGCGATGTTCCGTCGCGTGCGTCGCGCCGCGAGCTCGCTCGGCCTGGCCGAGGCGCTCACCTTCGGCTTCACGTCGCGAAAAATGCTCGCCGCGCTCGGCGCGCCCGCGCCCATCACGCTCGCAAACCCGCTCACCGAAGATTTCGACGCGATGCGCACGAGCCTGCTCCCCGGCTTGCTCGACGCGCTCGCCCGCGCGCGCCGCTACGGCGTCCCCGACGTCCGCATGTTCACGACCGGCGCCATCTTCCTCGGGCTCGAGACCGAGCGCGCGTCGTTCGCCGCGGTCCTCGCCGGCGAGCGCCCCTCGTACCTCACGAAACCGTCGGTCTACGACGCGTGGGATGCATCGGGTGTCGCGACCGCGCTCCTCGCTCGCCTCGTTCACGCGCCCGTCGCGATCGTCCCGCTCCGGAGCGACGCCCCGAAACACCTCCACCCGCGCGGCGCCGCGGCGATCATGTTGCAAAATACACGCATCGGCGTCGTCGGCCCGCTCCATCCGGACGTGCTCCACGCGCTCGACCTCGCCAACGTGCAAACGGTCGAGCTGGATCTCGACGCGCTCGACGCCCTCGGCATCGGACACCCCGCGTACACGCCGATCCCGCGGTTTCCTGCGGCAACGCGCGACATCGCGCTCGTCGTCAAAGACGAGATTCCCGTCGGCGACGTCCTCGCGACGCTGCGCGAAACGGCGCGTCCGCTCGGCTCGCGCGTCGAAATCTTCGACCGCTTCACCGGCGGCGCGGTCCCGCCGGGCCACGCGAGCCTCGCCTTCCACGTGGTCTATCAAGCCGACGACCGAACGCTCACCGACGCCGAGGTCGACGCCGCGCACGACAAGCTCGTCGCCGAGATGCAAAAGAAGTTCGGTGCTACGCTGAGGGCATGAGGTCGTTTCTTCCTCTCGTCGCGGTCGCGTTCATCACTGCGTGCGGCAAGCTCGAAGAGCCCCCGCCGCCGCCGTTCATGGTGAGCGTCGTCGTCGAAGCGGATCAAGACGTCCCGATCCCCGGCGCCGTCGTTCAACGCAACAACGCCGAAATCGGCAAGACCGACGTGAAAGGCAAAGCGATCCTCACGTTCAGCGGCGAAGAAGGCGATCAGATCGACGTCTGGGTGAAGTGCCCCGACGGTTTCGACTCGCCGACCAAGCCGGTGACCGTCGCGCTCCGCCGTCTCGGCGATCCGACCAAGCTCGCCGAATATCCGGTGAAGTGCCCGCCCGCCGAACGCGAGGTCGTCGTCGCGCTCCTCGCCGACAACGGCCCGAACCTTCCGGTGAAGTATCTCGGTCGCGACGTCGCGCGGACCGACGCGTCGGGCGCCGCCACGTTCATGCTGAAAGGCAAGCCCGGCGATCACCTCGATTTTCTCATCGATACGTCCGCGAAAGAAAACGAGAAGCTCCGCCCGCAGAACCCGAGCGTGTCGGTGATGGTGGACAACAAAGACGGCTTTTATTCGCTCGATCAGCCCTTTCAGGTTCAGAAGGCGCGCATCGTCATGGTGCAGCGCCGTCTACCTCAAGCGATCGGCCCGACCGAGCTCCGTTACTGAGATCGGATTGACGTTCCCAAACGCGGGGAACGGCGTTAGCGTCTGAAGCTCGATGGATCGTCGCGCGCTGGTTCTGGCGTTCGTTGTCGCGTTGCTCGGCGTCGTCCTCCTCGTCCTCTACACCAAGCGCTACGAGCGCGAGATGTCGGGCGGCGACAAGGTGAAGCTGCTCATCGCAATCAAACCGATCGAGCGTGGCAAGCCGATCACCGACGACATGCTGTCGACCCGCGAGGTCCCGCAGGCATACGTCGAGGATCGCGCCATCAAGGAAGTCGACAAGCCGAAAGTCCTCGGCCTCGCCGTCGGCACCACCATCCAAGCGCAGCAAACGATGATGTGGACCGACCTCTCGACGGCCAACGAGGAGCACCGCGATCTGAGCGCGCTCATCGTGCCCGGCAGCCGCGCCGTTTCGCTTCAAATGCCGCGCGAGGACGCGAGCTCCGGGATGGTCAAGCCGGGCGACTACGTCGACGTCATCGCCGTGCTCCCCGACCCGACGCAGCCGGGCACCGACATGCGCGCCGCCGTCGTCCTCTTGCAGAAGATCCTCGTCTTGGCCTCGGGCTACGACACTTCGCCCGACTCGGTCGACCTCACCAAGAAGCGCAACTCCACCGAAGCCGTGCTGACGCTCAGCATGAAGCTCGAGCAAGCCCAGGCCGTCGCCGTCGCGATGGACAAGGGCGAGCTCCGCGTCGCGCTGCGCAACCCGAACGACAACGTCCGTGAAGATCAAGTCCCGAAGTACAGCTCGAACCAGCTGATCACGCAGGGTCCCATCATCCACATCCAGGCCGCCCAGCGCCCGACAGCGATTACGTCCAGCAACGGCAATCAATGAGAACCATGCAAAAGTCCAAGGCGCGGCGTTTGCCGCGATGGTCGCTTTTCGCAGTTGTTTTTCTTGCATCGAGCAGCGCGCTCGCGCAGCGCGGGAGGCCCCCGCGAAACGGCGCCGCGTCCGAAGAAACGCAGGAGAAAATCGAGGAGCTCTCGCTCTCGATCGGCGAGACCAAATCGATCTCGGCCGTCAGCATCCGTAACTACTCGGTCGCGGATCCGAGCATCATCGACGTCCGCATCAGCCCCGACGGCTCCACGTTCCTCATCGTCGGCAAGCACCCCGGCTCGACGACCCTCGTCCTCATCAAGAACGACGGCTCGCAGGTCACGTGGTCGATCAACGTCTCGACCCGCCCGCCCGAAATCGTCTACCGCGAGCTCCAGCAGCTGCTCGAGGGCACGACGGGCGTACGCGTTCGGCGCGTCGGCGGCCGCTTCTTCCTCGAAGGCGGCGTCACGACCGAAACCGAGCTCAAACGCATCAGCCTCATCGCCGCGCTCTACCCGGGTCAGGTCGAGAACCTCGTCCAGGTCGGCTCCGGCTCGGGCGATCGTCGCATTCTCATCCGCGTCGACTTCTTCTTCGTCTCGTACGACAAGAGCTCGACGTACACGGTCGGCATCGGTTACCCCGCGGCGATCGGCGGCGACACCGTGGCGACCTTCGGCGCGACCTACGATCTCCTCGCCAACACGCTGAACCCGGCGCAAGCGATCATCGCGAACCAGCCGCTCCCGCGCCTCGACATCGCGGCGGTCAACGGCTGGGCGAAGGTCCTCAAACAGTCGTCGATCATCACGTCGAACGGCCAAGAGGCGGTCTTCAACTCCGGCGGCGAGGCGAACTTCCGTCAGTTCGCGTTCCAGAGCACGTCGGGCATCCAGCAAATCAAATTCGGCACGAACGTTACCGTGTTACCGCGGTACGATTCTACCACGCGCGAGATCGAGATTCGCCTCGTCGCCGACGAGAGCGAGCTCACCGACAGCGGCCTCACCGGCGCCGACCTTCCCGGCCGCAACATCAACCGCCTCGAAGTGCTCGTCCACATGAAGCTCGGGCAAGCGCTGATCCTCGCCGGCATCAAGAGCGTCACGCAGACGCACTCGGTCACCGGCCTGCCGCTCTTGAGCCAAATTCCGGTTCTCGGTATCCTTTTCGGCAGCCACAACAACAAGCGCGAAGAGCAGGAAAATGCCATGTTCGTGATCCCGAGCGTGGTGGAGACGGTGCCGAAATCGTCCCTCGATCTGGTCAAGAACGCTCTCTCGGTGTTCGACGACTTCACCGGCAACATCGACGACGTTCAGACCTTCGATCGGACCCCGCCTTCCGCGAAGAAAGAGCAGTGATTGTTTCTCCCGCATGAATGTTCAAGTCGTCGTTCAGACTGACGATGGTCAGGAACGGAGCGAGATCTTCCAGCCGAAGGGCCCGATCTCGATCGGGAGACATCCAAACTGCGTCCTCCGGCTCGAGAGTGACCTCGTCTCGAGGCAGCACGCCGTCGTCGAGGTGAGGCCGCAGTCGATCGTCGTCGAGGACGTGTCGACCAACGGAACGCTCGCGGGCGATCGGCTTCTCCGGCGCGAGTCGGTCGAGATCCCGTTCGGCACGCCGATCGTGGTCGGCAACTTCACGATTTATCTCCTGTCGCTCGACGCGCAGCAGCAGCCGCAGCAGCAGATGCAGCAGCGCCCTCAAGCGACGCCGGCCGGGATGGGCGCGATGCCGATGCAGTCCTACGGCCCGCCGCCGATGCCCAGCACCGGTCCGCTGCCGCTCCCGGGCTCGACCGGCGCGCTTCCGGTGACGACAGGAATTCCGGCGGCCGTGATGACCGGAGCCATCCCACAAGCGAGCGGCTCGTCACCGGCGGCGACCGGCGCGATGCGCGCGCGCGGTGGAAACGGCGAGATCAAGCGCACCGCGCCGCAGAAAGACGTGGTCGCCGCCGCGGCCGAGCGCGACGCCGCCAAACGCGCCCGCGAAAAAGACGTCGCGATGCGGCGCGAAGCCCACAAAATGCTCCTCGAGCACCTCGACCTCGCGACCATCGACGCCGCGAAGCTCGAAGAGCCATCGATGCGCCCCAAGGTGCTCGGCGCGCTCCGGCGCATCATCCAGCAGCTCGAGGTCGGCGGACGCGTGCCGCCCGAGATCGATCGCGATCGCCTCATCGGCGAGCTTTCGGACGAAGCGCTCGGCCTCGGCCCGCTCGAGCGCTTCCTCGCCGACCCGACGATCAGCGAGATCATGGTCGTCGACCCCGACACGATCTACGTCGAGCGCGGCGGAAAAATCGAGCTCTCCGAAGTGCGCTTCACCGACGACGAACGCGTGCGCGCGATCATCGAGCGCATCGTCACGCCGCTCGGTCGCCGCATCGACGAGAGCTCGCCGCTCGTCGACGCGCGTTTGAAAGACGGCTCGCGCGTGAACGCCGTCATCCGGCCGATCGCGCTCCGCGGATCGTGCATCACCATCCGTAAGTTTTCGCGCACGCCGCTCACGCTCGACAAGTTGATTCAGTACGGCGCGATCACCGATCGCATGGTGCGCTTTCTCATTCGCTCGGTCATGGCGAAGCGCAACATCGTCATCTCCGGCGGCACCGGCTCGGGCAAGACGACGCTCCTCAACTGTCTCTCCGGCGTCATCCCGGCCGACGAGCGCATCGTGACGATCGAAGACGCCGCCGAGCTCCAGCTCAAACAGCCGCACGTCGTCTCGCTCGAAACGCGCCCGCCGAACCTCGAGGGCCGCGGCGAGTACACCATCCGCGACCTCGTGAAGAACGCGCTCCGCATGCGCCCGGACCGCATCGTCGTCGGCGAGTGCCGCGGCGGCGAAGCGCTCGACATGCTCCAAGCGATGAACACCGGCCACGACGGCTCGCTCACGACGACGCACGCGAACTCGCCGCTCGAGGCCATCGCGCGCCTCGAGACGCTGGTCCTCATGGCCGGCCTCGACCTCCCGCAGCGCGCCATCCGCGAGCAAATCGCGGGCAGCGTCCACCTCATCGTCCAGCAGAGTCGTCTCTCGGACGGCAGCCGCAAAGTCACCGCCATCAGCGAAATCACGGGCATCGGCGACAACGGCGACATCGAGATGCGTCCGATTTTCGAGTACGTGCGCACCGGCACCGGCCAAGGCGGCAAGGTCATCGGCGAGCACCGTGCGACCGGCTACCTCCCATCGTATCTTCAAGACTTCATCGTGATGAACCTCGTCAAACCCGGGGAGCCTTACCTATGAAAGGAATTCAGATCGCTCGCGGCATGACGATGATGACCTTCAAGTGGGTCGGCATCGGGCTCGTCGCGATCGCGCTCTTCGTCCTCATCCTGGCGGCCTTCGGCGACCGCGACAGCCTCGTCTACCGCTACTGGGCGCGTTACACGTCGTCGATCGAGCGCAAGCTCCGACCGATGTTCATCTTCACGCCGGGCCGCGTGATCGCCGCCGCGCAGCTCGCCGCGCTCTTCGTCGCGATCGTCCTCGAGCTCACGATCGGCCTGCCGTACTTCCCCGTCTGGATCATCGCGGTGTGCGCGCTGCCGATTCTCCAAATCGACAGTATGCGCCGCAAGCGCCTCGAGGCGATCGAGAAGCAGCTCGACGGCTTCCTCCTCGCGCTCGCCAACGCGCTCAAAGCGATCCCGAGCGTCGCGGCCGCGTTCAACTCGGTCGTGCCGATCCTCCAGTCGCCGATCCGCGACGAGGTCGATCTCGCGTGCAAGGAGATGAAGGTCGGCTCGTCGCTCGACCAAGCGCTCCTCCACATGGCCGCGCGCATCGGCAGCCGCCAAGTCGACTCGGCGCTCTCGTCGGTTCTCATCGGTCGTCAGGTCGGCGGCAACTTGGGCCGCGTGCTCGAGACCACCGCCGCATCCATCCGCGAGATGGCGCGCCTCGACGGCGTCATCCGCACGAAGACCGCCGAAGGCAAGATGCAGCTGATCGTCATCGCGATCATGCCGCTCTTTCTCGTGCTCGGCCTCGGCTACTCGTCGCCGGGTTTCTTCGACGTGCTCCAAAAAACGGTGACCGGTTACATGCTCACCGGCGCAGCCGCCGGCTGCTGGATTGGGGCGCTTCTCTGGGCCCGCAAGATTCTGAACGTCGACATCTGAGAGGCGATCATGGGCGGTATGGGCAGCATTCGCGCAGAAGTTTGGAAGATGCTCTTTCTCGGGGCGATCGGCGTCGCGATCTTCCTCCTCATGTACGCGATGGCGAGCGCACCGACGCGCATCGCGAGCCGGCTCGGCCTGCGCGGCCTCAAGCGCCAGCGCGCCCTCTCGTCGCCGGGTCTCTGGCCGAGCCTCGAGCCGCTCATTCGTTGGCTCGGCGTGCGGGTGAGCGGTCTCTTGCCCGAAGAATACCGCGACAGGCTCGACGAGCAGATCACGCAAGCCGGCGATCTCCTCGGCCTCACCGTCGACGAGTACGTCGCGCTCTGCGTCGTCAGCTTCTTCGGTTGCACCGCCGCCGGCTTCGGCCTCGCGGCGATCATGGACAACTTCACGCTGCCGCTTTTGTGCGGACCGATCGGCGCCGTCCTTCCGTACATGCAGATCAGCGGCTACGCGCAAGACCGACTGAAGAACGTGAGCCGCGGCCTGCCGTACGTCATCGATCTCATGGCGCTCGCGATGGGCGCCGGCCTCGACTTCCCCGGCGCGGTTCGTCAGTGCGTCGAAAAGTCGTCGAACCCGAACGACCCGATCGTCGAGGAGTTCACGCTGATCCTCCAGACGCTCAACCTCGGTCAGACCCGCAAAGAGGCGCTCCTGGAGTTCGCGCGCCGCTGCCCGGTCGAGGCCGTGAAAGAATTCGTCGGCGCCCTCGTCCAAGCCGAAGAGCGCGGCAACCCCGTCGCCGACGTCTTGCAAATCCAAGCCACGTCGTCGCGTACGCGCCGCTCGGTCCGCGCCGAGGAGCTCGCCGCGAAGGCAGGCGTCGCCATGACCGGTCCGCTCGTTTTGATCTTCGCGACCGTCATGATGCTCATCATGGGACCGATGGCGCTCAAGATGAACTCGATGTGATTGTGATGTTTGAGTTTGCGCCGCCCGCCTTCGGCGGATCGGCGACCGGAGGCCGAAGTGAGCACGCTGCGATTTCAAATCCAACACTCGAACGGACGACAAGAGCAAGTGACGGTCGAGGCCGAGCGCGCGCTCATCGGCAGCGGAGCGCACTGCGAGATTCGCCTCCCGATCGACCAGGCCGCGGTCGAGCACATTTTGATTCAAGTCGGAGCGGGCGGCGTCTTCGCGCAGGCGCTGAGCTTCGAGCCGCCGCCGACGATCAGCAACGTGCCCTTCACGCAAGCGCCGCTCCCGGCGGACGTCGTGCTCGGCGTCAACCAGACGCAGATGCTCGTCTCGCTCAGCGGCGACGCGGTCGGCGCGGGCGGCGGACCGAAGACCAAGGGCAAGACCAACCCGATGATGATCCTCGCGGCGATGGTCGGCGCGTGCCTCGTCGCTTGGATGTATTTGAGCGGCGACGACAACCAAACGCGCGTCGAGCCGCAGGACTATCCGAAGCTCTGGGACCAGACGATGACGACGTGCGACAAGAGCGGCAACGACGCCCTCGCGTTCGCGCAGGAGAAACGCGTCGTCGCCGAGAGCAAGCGCGAGCGCCGCATGTTCCACGTCAAAGACGGCGTCGACGCCGTTCCGCTCTTCGAGACCTCGGCCGCGTGCTTCGACAAAGCCGGCGACAAAGTCGACGGGGACGCCGCGCGCGACACGGCGAACGCGCTCCGCAAAGAGCTCGACGACGATTACCGGACGCACCGCATGCGCCTCCAGCACTCGATGCAGGTCAAAGATTACGAGACCGCGCGCCGCGAGGTGCGGACGCTGATCGAGATGACCGAAGGCAAAGAGGGCCCGTACGTCACGTACCTGCACGTCATCGAGCGCGATCTGAAGCAGAAGCTCGGCCGGCCGTCGTGACGCGTGCGGCAGCGGCCATCTCGCTCATGCTCCTCGCGGGAGCGTGCGGCGGCTCGCCGTCGCCCGGGAGCGATCCGGCGCGCACGCTCGCGATCATGAAAAAGGCGGAGACGCCCGACAAGCTGCTCGCCGACGGCAAGGCGTTCGCGGCGCTGGGCGACACGACGCGCGCCGAAGAGTATTTCACGGCGGCGGTGGCGCAGGGCGGCGACGAGCCGAAGATCATCCCGCTCATCATCGAGGTCTGCGTGCGCGACGGCCGCTACGAGCTCGCCATCGAGCACGCGAGCCGCTACGCGCGCAAACATCCGTTCGACGTCCGCATGCGCTACGTTCTCGGCACGCTCTACGCCGCGATCGGCGACGCGGGCCACGCGCGCGCCGAGCTCGAGTTCGTGGTGCAGGCGAAACCGAACGACCCCGAGCCGCACTGGGCGCTCGCCAAAGTGCTTCACGACGAAGCCAAAGATCCTCTCTCGGCCGACGGCCAATACCGCGAGTACCTCCGGCTCGCCCCCACCGGATCGCACGCCGACGAAGCGCGCGCGTCGATCACGAACACCGAAAGCCCACAGCCATGAGCGGCGGCACGCAACTCATCCCGAACGAAGTCTTCGAAGAGACGATCCTCCAGTTCCTCGAGCCGGTCCGAAAATACCTGGAGGACCCCGCGGTCAGCGAGGTCATGATCAACGGCCCGAACATCGTCTACATCGAGCGCAAAGGTCAGCTCGAGCGCGTGCCCGCGAAATTCGAGAGCCGCGAGGCGCTCTCCGCGGCGCTCCGCAACATGGCGCAGTTCGTCGGCAAGCACGTCGACGAGCTCCGCCCGATCCTCGAAGGCCGCTTGCCCGACGGCTCGCGCGTCGAAGCCGTGCTCCCACCCGCCGCGCCCGACGGCCCGCATGTCTCCATTCGTCGCTTCTTCAAAGAGACGCTCACGGTCAAACGTCTCATCGGCTTCGGCGCGCTCACCGAAGACTGCGCCGACGCGCTCAGCGCGTTCGTCGCGAGCAAGCTCAACATCCTCGTCGCCGGCGGCACGGGCTCGGGCAAGACCTCGATGCTCAACGCGCTCTCGTCGTACATCCCCCCGGGCGAGCGCGTCGTCGTCATCGAGGACTCGCGCGAGCTCCAGCTCCAGCGCGATCACGTCGTCCAGCTCGAGGCGCGCCCGGCTGATCCGAAAGGCCGCGGCGCGGTCAGCATCCGCGACCTCTTCCGCGCGACGCTCCGCATGCGGCCCGACCGCATCGTCGTCGGCGAGATCCGCGGCGGCGAAGCGCTCGATTTGATCCAAGCGATGACCTCAGGTCACGGCGGCTGTCTCTCGACGCTCCACGCGACGTATCCGCGCGACACGCTCACGCGTCTCGAGACGATGTCGATGATGAGCGACGTCGACATGCCGCTCATGGCGATGCGCATCCAGCTCGCGTCCGCCGTCAACCTCATCTGCCAGGTCGGCCGTTTGCAGGACGGCAGCCGCAAAGTCACGCACGTCACGGAAGTGCTCGGCTTCGACATGCAAACCGAGGCGTATCAAGTGCAGGACGTGTTCGTCCGGCAGTATCAAGGGCTCGGACCCAAGGGTGAAGTGCTGAGTAAGCTCGTGCCTTCCGGCGTACTGCCGCGCTCGCTCGAGCAAGTGCACGAGCACGGACTGGATCTGCCCGCGGCGATGTATGATGCTGCGAAGCAAGGCCCTGTCCAAGGCTCGCATGGCTGAAAACACCGGAGTCCACATCGTCGAAATTCGTGCCGGCAACTCGCAGCGCCCCGTCTTGGAGCTGCGGCCCGGCGTCGTCGTGCAGCCGATGAGCATCGGGCGCGTCGGCATGTGGTCCGTCGACGCGCCGGGCGTCCTCGACGTGCACGCGTACATTTATTTCGACGGACGCTCGCTCTTCTTGCAGAGCGCAGACGCGGCGAATCCGGCGCGCGGCAACGGCCAAGCGATCGGCAGCGCGTGGCAGCAAATCGAAATCCCGTGCACGATCGAAGTGGGGCGCGCGCGGCTCGTGTATCGCGCGCTCGACGAGATCGACGAAGACGGCGAAGAAGACAAGACCATCGCCCAGCCAATTCAGGTTCCGACGCGGGCCCAGGCCGCGCAGTTCGCGCAAAGCTCCGGCCCGGTCTCGAACCGCAAAGGCCCCGACTCGGACGCGACACGCCTCGGACCCCTGCCCGCGCGCGAGCCCGACCCGACGGTCGTCAGCCCACTCGAAATGGGACTCACCCCAATGGGCGGCGTGCCGAAGGCGCGGCCCGCGGCCGGCATGCCCGCGTGGGACGCGTCGCCGAACTCGTCGCCGACGCAGATCGGCGCGCCCCCTCAAGCACCCGCGCCGCCGCCGCCGCAAAACACGGGTTATCAGGCGTTCGGCAGCGTCCAAGTCGCCGTGCCGGCGCCCCCGCCCGCGCCGCAGCCGGGCATGATGATGGGCGGCAACCCGATGGGCCAAACGCTGCAGGCCCCCATGCAATCGCCCCTCATGCAGCCGCAAATGCAGATGCAGATGCAGCCCGGCATGCAACCGATGATGCAGCAGATGCAGCCGCAAATGCAGATGCAGCCCGGCATGCAGCCGATGATGCAGCAGCAGATGCAGCCGGGCATGCAGCAGCCGATGATGTATCCGCCCGGTGGACCGATGATGGGCCCCGGTCCGGGTCCGAGCGCCGAGACCGGCCGCATCCAGACGCCCGGTGACGGCAGCGCGTGGCAGAAGGCCGTCGCCGAGTGGAAAGCGATGCCGCCGCTCCGCAAGTTCATCATCGGCACGTTTCCAGGCGTCGCGCTCCTCGTCTACTTCATGCTCTTCGACACGCCCATCCAGCGCCCGCGACAGCAGGTCGTGCCCACGGCGACCGCGTCCCAGTCGGCGTCGGCCACGCCATCTTCGACGTCCACCGCGGCGCCGACGACGTCGGCCTCGGACGTAGCCATGCCCACGACGACGGCGAGCGGCACGAACGCCGTGCCGACCGCGACGGTGACTGCCACGGCGACGACCACGGCGCCGACCGTCACCGCCAGCGCCACCGCGAAGCCGCCGCACGACCCCAAGGCCAAGAAGTCGGTCGAGCGCGAGGCCATCGAGCTCGTCGGCCAAGGCCAGTACGCGAAGGCAGCCGCGCTCTACGATCAGCTCGCCCAAGAGCATCCGGAGCAGCCCGCTTATCGCGAGGCCGCGCGTCTCCTGCATCTCCGCGCCAACGGGAACTGATGGACCAAAAGGGCGATTCGCCGACGATCCACTCGGCCCAACAGCCTACATGTAGGCCGACGAATTTCTGCATGATTTCGTAGGCATCATCGTTGGCCTCGACCGTGCAACATAGGCGGTCATGGTCGGCGGAACGCTCTTCAAGAAGATGGTCGCGGCAGCAGCCGCCGTCGGTCTCCTTGCTGGCGGCGCGGTGGCCTGCGGGCCGGATCCGGGCTCGCTCCTCGGCGGCGGCGGCGGCAACGGAGATCAACTGGGCGGCGGCGACAACGGCGGCGGCTGGGACAGCGGCGCGAGCTACAACGCCGACGGCGGCCCCCAAGCGCCGCTCGAAGAGCAACTCTTCAACCAGCTCGCTCCGACGCTGACGCAGAAGTGCGGCAATGCGTGCCACGGCACGGGCGCGACCCTCAGCGCGCCGGTCTGGCTCGGGATGACCGACCAGTACAAGACCATCAAGGCGTATCCGGGCATCGTCGTGAGCGACGTCTACTCGAGCAAGCTCGAGAATCGTCCGGGCAGCCATCCGGCCGCGTGCCTCGTCGACCCGGGCAACGAAGCGCTCCTCGCGCAGGTGACGACCTGGCTCACGGCCGAAGCGGCGGCGCTCACGGCGATTCCGCTCCCGGCGAGCAACACCGTCGACCCGACGACGGGCAGCGTGGACCTCTCGG
>DASXHD010000044.1:0-72500 GCA_036488725.1 Polyangiaceae bacterium
TGGCGGCGGCGCACGGCCTGATCGCGGATGAAGTCGAGCGCCTCGCGGTGACGGCGGATCTCTTCGACGACGGGTTGAATGCTCGAGTCGATGTCCGCTTGGAACGTCGGATCGATCGCCGCGCGGAGCTCTTGCACCGTGTAGACGACGCCCTCGATCGCGGTGTCGTGATAAATCCACGACATGTCGAGGTTCTCTTTGTAGTTGCGCTGGAAGTCGACGTCGGTGTGTTGAAGGCGACCCTCGAGCGTCGCCGTCCGCTCCTCGAGCGAGATCGGTTTCGGGGGCGGGGGAGGCGGGGCGGCGGCGGCGGCGCGCGCGCGCTTCTGGGTGGTCTTGGCGGCCATGGCGGCTGTGCGCTTCGCGCGCGGGAGGGCGGCCAGGGTAATGAATCGGGGGTTTTCCCGTCAATGGCTTCGAAATTCGGGCTATGAGGAGAGCCGTGCTGGTTCAGCTTTCGGCGCAGAACCTCGTTTTGATCGAGCAAATCGCCCTGGAACCGGGGGCGGGCTTCAACGTCCTGACCGGGGAGACGGGGGCCGGAAAGTCGATGCTGGTCGACGCGCTCGGCTTGGTCCTCGGGGCCCGAGCCCGGCCCGACCTCGTGCGCAATGGGCAGGAGGAGGCGACCGTCGAGGCCCTCTTCGAGATCGAACCGGGCTCGCGGGTCGCGGCCAAGCTCGAGGCGGCCGGCATCGGCGACGGCTCGGGCGAGCTCGTCATTCGGCGCGTGATTCAGAGCGAGGGGCGGAGCCGCGCGTATTTGAACGGGCGTCTCTGCACGGCGTCGCAGCTCCTCGAGCTCGCGCCGGATCTTTGCGACATCGCTTCGCAGCACGAGTCGGTGTCGCTCACCGATCCGGCGACGCACCTCGAGTACCTCGACGCGTTCGGCAAGCTCACGAGCGAGCGCATCGCGCTCGAAGAAGCGGTCGACGCGGCGGCCCGCGCGACCGAAGAGCTCGCGCGCGCGTGCGAGGCCGAAAAGAGCCGGGCGGAGCGCGAAGATTTTTTGCGTTTTCAGCTGCGCGAGATCGACGAGCTCGATCCGAAGGCGAACGAAGAAGGCGATCTCGAAAACGAGCGCGGGCGGCTTCGTCACGCCGAGAAGCTCGCGGGCGCGACGCGTCGCGCGGCCGAACGTCTTTACGAAGGCGAAGGCGCGATGTGCGACGAGCTCGGGCGGCTCGCGTCGGAGATCGACGGCGCCGCGGCGCTCGACGGCACGCTCGGTCCTTTCGCGCGCGCGATCGAATCGGCGCGGGCCGAGCTCGCCGACGCCGCGCGTGCGCTCTCGCGTTACGCCGACTCGGTCGAAGCGAGCCCCGATCGGCTCTCCGAGGTCGATGATCGCTTGTTTCGGCTGCGAAAGCTCACGCGGCGTTACGGGCCGAACGTCGATTTGCGCGCGCAGCGCGACGCGCTCGCCACCGAGCTCGACGCGCTCGCGTCGTCGCAGGAACGGCGCGCCGCGCTCGAGGGCGAGCGCACGACGCTCCTCGCGAAGGCCGCCGAGACGGCGCGCTCGCTCTCGCGCAAGCGGTGTGAAGCGGCCGATCAGCTCGCCGACGCGATCGGTCGCGAGCTCGCGCAGCTCGGGATGGGTCGCGCGCGCGTCGTCGTCGACGTGGCCTCGTCGCCCGCGAGCGCCGGTGACGCGCTCGTCGTGGACGGCGCGCGTCTCACGCGGAGCGGCATCGACCGCGTCGAATTTTTGATCGCGCCGAACCCCGGCGAAGACCCGCGGCCGCTCCGGCGCATCGCGAGCGGCGGCGAGCTGAGCCGCGCGCTCCTCGCGCTGAAACGCGTGCTCGCCGAAAAAGGTCCGGCAGGTCTCTACGTCTTCGACGAGGTCGACACCGGCGTCGGCGGTGCGATCGCCGAGGTGATCGGCCGCGCGATGGCCGACGTCTCGCGACATCGCCAAGTCGTGTGCGTCACGCATTTACCGCAAATCGCGGCGCTCGCCGACACGCACTTCGTCGTGAGCAAGACCGAAGCGAAAGGCCGCACGGTGACGAGCGTTCGCAAGCTCGGAACGAGCGAGCGAATCGACGAGGTCGCGCGGATGATCGGCGGGCTCAAAGTCGGCGACGCCGCGCGGCGCGCAGCCGAGGAGATGCTGCAGCGGCCGCCACCCCGCGCGCGCGTGAGGCGATAGCGTGCGTTTCGGACGCGGAGACGGCTCTTCTAAACCGCGAGCACCGTCGCGACGTTCTCGCTGAACCGCAGCGGCCTCGCCCTGCGCGTCAGCACTTCGCAACCGTTCTTCGTCACGACGATCGTGTGCTCGAACTGCGCCGACAGTGACCCGTCGGCGGTGCGCACCGTCCACTTGTCGTGCGGATCGACTTCGACTTCCCACCCGCCCGCGTTCACCATCGGCTCGATCGTGAAGACCATCCCGGCGCGCAGTCGGTCGCCCGTGCCGCGCTTGCCGTAGTGCTTCACCTGCGGCGGCTCGTGAAAACGCCGGCCGATGCCGTGACCCACGAAGTCGCGCACCACGCTGCAGCCTTGCGCCTCGACGTACTCTTGAATGGCCGCGCCGATGTCGCCGAGCCGCGCGCCCTCGTGCACCTCGGCGATGCCGAGATCCAGCGCCTTGCGGCACACCTCGACGATCAGCCGCGCGGCGGGCGGCGGCGCGCCGATGTAAAACGTCGCCGACGTGTCGCCGTGAAAGCCCTGATAGAGCGTCGTCACGTCGACGTTCACGATGTCGCCGTTCTTCAGCACGTCTTTCGTCGTCGGGATTCCGTGACAGACGATGTCGTTGATTGAAGTACAGACGCTCTTCGGAAACCCTTTGTAGTTGAGCGGCGACGGCACCGCGCCGCGACGGATCGTGTCCTCGTGGACGATGCGGTCGATGTCCTCGGTCGTCATGCCCGGACGGATCATCTCGCCGACGAGCAAGAGCGTCTCGGCCGCCATCTGGCAGGAGACGCGAATCGCATCGATTTCTTTTTGGCTCTTCAGCTCGACGGTCACGACGTACTCATTATTACTTGAACGCGCTGAGCGCCATCGCGTCTTTCACGGCTGCGACGACGTCTTTGCTGTCGGCGGAGAGGTGCGCGTAGAAGCGCGGCTCGTTGTCCGGGCCTTTGAACTCTTTCACGAACACCACGAACGTCTTGCCGCCGAGGCGCGAGTCCAAGCTGCGCACGATTCCGGTGCTCGGCGAGCCCTTGTCGAAGCGCACGACGAACTCGTCGGGCGGCGCGTGCTCGCCGGCGAGCTTCTCGACGACGCGAAGGCCGAGCCAGTACTCGGAGCCTTCGCCGCTGCGTTTTTCGGTGACCGTGTCGACGCGCGCGCGGACGACGGCGTCGCCGGTCTGCGTGCGCTCCCGAACGCGGTCGTCGCTCTGCGGCGTGCGCGTGTCGTCGAGGTTGAGCCCGACCGCTCGCGGATCGATCCCGTCGTCGAAGAGCTCGGACTCGTGACCCTCCCACGGCGGCAGCGGCCGATTGGGAGAATTCGCGTCCGGCCCGCCGCACGCTAGAGCCAGCCCCATCGCGGCTGCGAGCGAAAAACGCTTGAAAAACATCACGCGAGGGCGGGTTCTAGCACGATCCATGGATGTTCGGTTTGGTGCGTCGAACCATGGAAGCCATTCGACGATTCCAAGCCGCGGTTGTATAAGGCCAAAAGGTGATGACATGAGGCGCAAGGCACACGGGTTGATGGGGCTTTTGCTGGCGGCGGTGCCGGCGACGGTCGTGGTCGCGGCGATGGCCGGCAACGGTCACCACCAAGCTCAAGTCGCGAGCGACGCGCCGAACGTGAGCACGCTCGCGGGCTCGCTCGAGGGCTTTCGTTGGGGCATGAGCCACGCCGACGTCGCGCGCGTGATGAATCAAACCGGCGGCGTCTTCGACCGCGACTACAACACGCAGCTCGCGCGCATGCAGCCGGGCGTCAACATGCAAGACGTCGAGGCCGAGCGCGACAATCGCAAGCGCGCGTTCGAGCAGAGCTGGGTGAAGTTCGAGGACACGCCGACCGGCTTCGACAACACGCACATCAAAGGCGAGTACTCGTACCGCAACCACGAGTCGGTCATGTACGTCGACCGCGGCGGCAAGCGTCGGTACTTCTTCTTCATCGGCACCTCGCCGGGCGAGCGTCTCTGGAAGATCTACGACGACATTCCGCTCAAGCAGGGCGGTTTGCTCGGCGCGACTTTCCAGCAAGCGGTGACCAAGCTCAACGTCCAGTACTCGACGCCGGGCCGCATTCGCGCGGCCGATCCGGCGCATGGCGTGAATCACACGACCGCCGATTGGCAAGACGGCGCGACGCACCTCCGCGCCGAGGACCTCGGCGACGGCAACGTCTCGGTCGTCCTCGAAGAGCGCTCGACGCTCGGAAACCTCGCGCAGCTCCGCGTGAACAAAGAGGTCGATCCGCTCGCGATGGATCCGTCGATCGCCGCGGTCACGCGCGGCGGCATCTCGGATCCGAACGCGATCCACGCGACGCCCGACGCCGGCGCCGCGCATCACCACCGCTAAAGAACTTTGGTCGACCCTTCGGGGACGCGGAAGCCGGTCGTCACGATCACGCGCGCCTTCGGGAGGACCGTGCGAACGGCCGGGACGATCATCCCGTCGCGCGTGAGGGCGGCGCCCGGGCAGCCGGCGCAGGTGCCGGTCAGGTGAAAGTGCACTTCTTCGGCCGACGCTTTCACGAGGTACATGACGCCGCCGTCGGCCGCGACGAGCGGCGCGAGCACCTCGCGGCTCACTTTCGTGAGGCCGGCGAGCACGTCTTCGTCGCCGCGCGGCGGCGCGTCCGACAACGTCATGACTGCGGTGTTGGGACCGGTCGCATCCGGATCTGGGCTCCCCGAAAGCTCGGGATCCGTCTTCGAGCCGACTTGCCGCGAACGCGACTCCACGCGCCCAACCTATCACGGTTTCCTGATATACTGGTTGTTCGAGGTCGGATTTGGCGCGCTATCGACTCCGATTCTTGCTGCAAGAGGTCGACGTACACCGCGGGGTGACGCTGATCGGTCGCAGCCCCGATTGTCAGGTGACGATCGAGGATCCGCTCGTCTCGCGCCAGCACGCGCGGGTCGTCATCGACGACGAGGGCGCGCTCGTCGAGGACCTCAAGAGCCGCAACGGCGTGAAGCTGAACGGGCAGCCGGTCCGCGGCGCGACGAAGATCAAAGATGGCGATCGCCTGCGCATCGGCACCCAAGAGCTCGTCTTTTGCGAGATCGCCGAGGGCAGCGGGCCGGTCGTGGCCAAGACGACGGGCTTTCTCCGGCATTGCGCGCGCTGCCGCTTGCCGTACCCGCAGGAGCTCCTCGCGTGCCCCAATTGCGGCGAGACGATGCAGCTCGAAGAAGACACGATGACCGGCCAGCTCGGCGCCGAGACGTCGCGCTCGTGGGGCCTGCAGCTCCTCCTCGAGGTGCTCGAAAAAGCCGTCGCCCTCGGACGCGTGCCCGACGCCGCCCGCGCGCTCCAGCGCATCGAGTCGCAAATCGAGGAGCGGCTCACGGCCGGCGAGCGCGTCGACCCGAAGCAGCTCGACGAGGTCGCGCGAGCCGCCTGCGCGGTCGCCTCGGCCACCCGCGACGCGCAAAACCTCGCGTGGGTGCTGCGCATCTATCCGCGCGCGAACCTCGTTCCGGCTGCCGCGGTCACCGACGCGATCGGCGAAGTCGCGATGGCCATGCGCGCCGAACTGCGCGGTCCCATGGCGGATCTCATCGCGTGGGTGCGCGTCGCGAGCGACACGTCGCAGTTGAAGCGACTCGAACAAGTGGTCGCCGCGATGGACGCGGCCGAAGGCCACGATCCCGACCAAACGACGCGAAACCCGGTCCTTTCGTAGGCCGCTCGCTTGCCCGCCCGCCCGGCGCGAGAGTAGAACCGAACGAGGAATGCGCTTTCGCCTGCGCTACATGAACCACGATCTCGAGCTCAACGAAGGCGAGTTCGTGGTCGGGCGCAACGCGAGCTGCCAGCTCTCGCTGGATGATCCGCTCGTGTCGCGCAGGCACGCGACGTTCAACGTGCTCGCCGACGCGGTCACCGTCGAGGATCTCGGGAGCCGCAACGGCGTGTCGGTCAACGGCGAGCGCATCACCGGGCGCATGATGCTCCGGCCGGGGGATCGCATTCAAATCGGATCGCAAGAGATGGTGCTCGTCGCGGGCGCGAGCGAAGCCGTGCGCACGGCGACGCGCAATCCGCTCAAGATGACGATGCCGAAGATCCCGAGCGAAGGGCCGTCGCCCGCGGTTTCGTCGAAGCCGCCCGGCGGGCTCGGCGACATGGACGCCGAGGCGAGCATGGTTCGGCGCGCCGACGCGTTCAACTTGCTCGGGAGCGTCGCCGAAAAAGCGCTCGCGATGGGCAAGCACGTCGAGGCCGAGCGCATTCTCGCGTCGCCCCTCGCCGACGTCATCGAAGCTTCGCGGGCGGGCAAACGGATCACGCCGTCGCTGCTCGATCAGGCGGCGCGATTTTCGGCGCGCCTCGCGACGGCGACGGGCAAAGGCGCGTGGGCCGATTACGTCATCGAGCTCTATCAATCGCAGGGCCGCATCGTGCCGGCCCCGGTGATCGACGAGCTCTACAACGCGTTTCGTCGCGTCAGCGCGATCGACCTCGGCCGCCTGCGGGATTACGTGGCGCAGCTGCGCGATCAGCTCGGTCAGTTCGGTCCGGCGGAGCGTTTTCTCTTTCAGCGGATCGAGGGCCTCGAGCGTTTGGCCGCGATTCGTTAGCGAGGTTTCGCGACGCGGCTTCGGCGATCGCCGTGCGGAGCTCCTCGTCGGCGACGCCCTCGAGCTCGCGGCGCAACACCGCGGGGAGCGGCGCGGGCGGCGGGACCTGCCGCGTCGCGCGGCGCTCGACCGGCCGCGTCGGCTGATGCAGCTTGCCGGTTCGAAAGAGGAGGCGCTGCACGTCGATGTTTTGGTTTCGGAGGCGCGCCAAGATGGGATCGGCGAGCATCGAGAGCTCCGATGCCCACGTGCTCGACGACGCGCGAATCACGAGCACGCGCGCGACGCCCTCGCGGTGAAGCGCGATCGGCACCGCCTGCTCGGCGATGCGCGGCCCGACCGCCGCGCGCCACACCGCGAGCGGAATCGGCGGCTGCACGGGCGCAAAGCGGTCCTCGCCGCCGCGCGCCAAAATGGCGTCGATCGTCTCGAGGTCGCCTTTGCGTCTGCGCCCTTTCAATGACCCGCCAGTAGTCCAAACCGCGCGCGGGTGCTACAAACGCCAGCACCATCATGTGGGAAATCAGCACCGAGACGTGCGTCGCGGCGGCGCATCAGCTCCGGCTCGCGCCGGGCGAGGGCGAGCGGCTTCACGGGCACAACTGGCGCATCAAGGTGACGGTGCGCGCCGAGCGGCTCGACGCGCGCGGCTTCGTGATGGACTTCAACGAGCTCGGGCCGGCGCTTCGCACGTTGGTCGAGCCGTACGAGCACGTCTTTTTGAACGAGATCCCGCCGTTCGACGATTTGAATCCGACGGCCGAGAACATCGCGCGCGTCGTGTTCGAAAACCTCGGCGCGAAAATCGACGACGACCGCGTGCGCGTCGTGCGCGTGGAGATTTGGGAGAACGACGTCTGCGCGGCGGCGTACTTCGTTTAGCTATCGCACTCGCGCCGCGCTCGGGCGATCCAGCGTGACCTCGCCGGCGGGCGTGAGCGCGTCGAAGACTGCGCCGCGGCGGTCGGACGTACCGACGTGCACGAAGCCGTCGGGCAAGACGATCGCATAGGCGCTCTTGGCAGTCGGGAGCGCGGCGTCGTCGGCGACGACATAAACGAGCAGCGGCGAGGTCGTCGTCGCGTCGTGCGGCGGCGCGTGGCAGAGGCGCGCGACCGCGCCCGAGCGATCGCCGTTCGCGCACGCGTCGAGCGCGCGCGTGTCGTCTTCGGACGCGCCGCTCGCGCGCACGGCGCGGGCTGCGGCGGCGCGGACGACGTCGCTCGCGTCCGACAAAAGTAAACGGCGCTCCTTCGACGGATCGGCGCAGCGCGCGCCGGCGAGCGCGAGACCCGCGAGCGCGTTCGCGCGGACGTACGGGTGCGTCGCGTCGAGCAACGGGCAAAGCCATGTCGCGGCCTGGGGCTTCGCGTGCGCGCGCGCGGCGATGCGGCCGAGCGCGGCGGTCGCGTCGATCGACGAGTCCATGTCGCCGCCCTGCGCGAGCTCGAGGAGCGCCGCCGCGTTCGCCGGCGTGCCGACCGCGCCGAGCGTCCACGCGGCTTGCGCGCGCACCGTCGCGTCCGCGTCGCCGAGGAGCGTCGTCGCGAGCGCCGCCGACTCCGACGCCGGACGCGCGGTGAGCACGGTCGCGACCGCGCGCCGATCCTCGGCGAACTCGCTCTGCGCCGCGCGCGCGAGCGGCGCCATCGCTTGCGGAGATTTCGCGCGCGCCATCGCGACGAGGAGCGCGTCGCGATCGGCGCCGGCGGAGAGCTCGAGCTCGTGATCGAGCCGCTGGATCGCCGCCGGCGTCGGGACGCGCGAGAGGACGCCCGCGAGCGCGGTGAGCACGGCCGAACGATCCGTCTCTTCGCTCGCGGCGAGCTTGCCGAGGAGCGCATCGCGCGCTTTGGCGCCGCCCGCCCGCGAGAGCGCGAGCGCCGCGTGGAGCCGCAGCTGCGCGTCGGTGTCGGAGAGGAGCGGCACGAGCACGTCGTCGCGCCCGTCGTCGACGGCCTGCAGATGGAGCGGGCCGAGAATGCCGAGCGCGTCGATCGCGGCGAGCCGGAGATCGCGATCCTTCGCGGCCGCGAGGCTCACGAGCGGAGCGGCGGCGCGCGCGGCACCCGCGCGGCCGAGGAGCGTCGCGATCTGCGCGCGCTCGCCCGTCTGAAGCCGCGGATCCCGAAGGGCCGCGACGAGCGGCTCGACGACGCGGCCGTCGGGCTTCTCGGGATCGAGCAGACGCCCGGCGGCGTCGAGCGCCTCTTGACGAACTTGCGGGCTAGGGTCGAGCGCGAACTCGAGCACGACCGGAACCGCCGACGGATCTCCGATGCGCCCGAGCGCGCGCATCGCCGCGGCAGACGGGAGGACCCCGCGCCGCATCGCGGCGACGACCGTCTCGACGATGTGCGACGCGTCGCTCGCCGGACGATTCGCCGCGCCGAGCTCGCCGAGCACCCACGCCGCGCTCGTCGCCCTCGTCGTGCTGACCGTCGGCTCGCGCAGCACCGCCGCGACCTGCGGAATCGCCGGCGCGCCCGCGCTCACGATCGCGTCGCGCACCGGCGTGTGCGCGAGGTTCCCGCTGCTGTCGTCGCCCTGGCCCATCATGCCGAGGAGCACGCGGATCGCCTCGGGCGTTCCGATGCGACCGAGCGCCTCGAGCGCGGTCTGTCGAACCTGCGCCTGATGCTCGGCCGCGAGAGGCGCGATCGCGTCGACGGCGTCGCCCGCGCGCAAGCGCCCGAGCGAGCGCAGCGCTTCGAGGCGCACCTCGCTGATGTTGTCGCGCAGCTGGAGCAAGAGCGCTTGCGACGCGCGCACGTCGCCGAGATCGCCGAGCGCGCGCGCGACCTCGCGACGAACCTCGGAGACCGAGTCTTGCACTTTGCCGACGAGCGGAACGACCGCGCGCCGATCGCGAAGGCGCGCGAGCGCACGCACGACCTGGATGCGCACCGGCGGGAGCGGATCGTCGAGCTTGCCGAGGAGCGGCGCGACCGCGTCCGTGGATGCTTGCTCGCCGAGCGCTTCGGCTGCGACCGCGCGCACGCCGGCGTCGGCGTCCGAAAGCGCGCGGGCGAGCGCGGGCACCGCGCGCGGAAGCGGCATCGCGCGCGCGACCTCGCACGCTTTCACGCGAAGGCTCGTGTCGCGATCGCCGAGCCACGGGAGCACGGCTTCGGTCGCCGGCGCCCATCGCAAATGAATCGCGGCATCGGCGGCCGCGCGCCTCACTTCGATGTCGGCGTCGCCGAGCGCGAGCTGCATCAGCGGGATGGCCTGCGCGAGATCGAGCTTCGGCAGCTCGAGCGCCGCTTCGCGCCGCGCGCCCGGATCGGTCGAGTGGAGCGCGCGCTCGATGCGCTGCGGCACGTCCGGCCAGACGAGCGCATTCGCGGCGGGCGCGAGCGTCAGCGCAGCGAGGATCGCGATCGAAAAGCGGCCGGCACGCATCGCTCGAATTAGTAGCGCGTTTTGGTGGCAGCGACGAGCACGCGTGCGGCCGGGGTAAGCGTCCCCGCGCGGCGCGGAGGAGGTCTCGCGTCGCACGCCGGACGACCCGCGGCGCACGCAGAAGGTCTTACGCCGGCCGCAACCCGGGCTGCGCGGCGCGCGGCGCTCGCCCCGCCCGGCGTCAGGACGGCGGCGGCGCGGGCGGAGGCGCTTGCACCGGCTGCGGCTGGGGCTTCGGCGCGCGCGTCGAGTGACGGAAGAAGCGCGACGAGAAATCGTGCGGCAAGCGGAGCTTCACCGCGCGCGTGTCGAGCTCGGCGGCGATCGAGATGCGCGCCGCGTTGACGTCGTCGACGAGCGTGTGGATCGTCTCGATGCGGTGCGAGGCGCGCGCGCTCTGCGCTTCGGTGCGCGCGGCGAGCGCCGCCTTGCCCGCCGAGGCGAGCGCGGTGAACGCCTTCGCGTGCCCGCCGAGCGCCGCGAGCTTTTCTTTCTTCAGCTTGGAGACCCAGCCGCCGATCTTCTCGAGCTCCGACTTCAGCCCGAGCCGGATGACGTCGGTCGCCGAGCTGCCGAAGTAGAGCTTGTAGCGCGCCGTGTTCTTCTTGCCGCCTTCGGCGTGGGAGAGATCGTTCGAGAACGCGCTCACCTGATCGTCGAGATCGTCGTCGCATTTGTCGACGACCGCCTCGGCGTTCGTCTCGGCGCGCCATTTCGCGCGCTGCTCGAGCGAGACCTTCTCGACGCGCGCGACGAGCGCGGAGACGGCCTTCGCGAGATCCTTGGCGCGCTTGTCGGCCGAGAGCCGCGCCTCGGTGTAGACGAGATCGTCCCAAATCGTGTCGAGCGCGTCATCGTAGCGGAGCAGCCGGATGCTCATGCGAAACCTCCCTGCGAGCGAAGCTATCAACGCGCGGACGAGGTCGTCTACATGAACTTGCGCGGCAGTCACAGCCGCGCGCGGATGACGGCAATCGCGCCGAGCACGTCGCGCTCGACGAGCGCCGCTCGAAGGCGAACGAAGCGGACGCCGTGGAAGCGCTCGAGCTCGGCTTGCCGCGCGGCATCGCGTGCGCGCGCTTCGGGCGAATCGTGCACCGCGCCGTCCACCTCGACGACGAGCCTGCGCGTCGCGCAGTAAAAATCGACGACGTACGCGCCGAGCGGATGCTGCCGGCGAAAGTGCGCGCCGAGCTTGTTGCCGCGGAGCTGCGCCCAGAGCAGCGCCTCGCTCCGCGTAGGCCGCTTGCGCATGGCGCGCGCGAAAGTGTGAAGCACGAAGAGCGAGGGCGTGTCGGTTCGAAGGCGCATGCGAGCGAAGAGCGAAAGAAGCGTGACGGCCGCCCGCGTCGTCGCGCGTCCGCCGGCTCGGCCGGCGCGCTTCTTTCGCGGCGACCATGCGCCTTCGAACCGACACGCCCTCGCGAGCGTTCACTCCTCAGCGAGCGAACCGATGCGCGCGACGAAAATGGGTTCCGCACTCACGGACCGCGGACACCGCGCCCCCTCGCATCGGCGAAGCCGATGCCGGAGGGGGCAAGCCGCGCGCAGGCGGCGAAGCCGGCGAGCACGGCGTGGGGGTGCTCAACTCAACCCACTGCGCCTCCGCGCATACCAGTGCGCTCCGACACACGCCGCAGCGAAAAACGCCCACAGCCACGGCGGCGCGATCGGCGCGACATGCCGCTCGCTCGAGACGACCGTCGCCTTCGGCAAGTCGAGCGACGCCGCGTCCCCCGCGAAGTGGAACGCGCCGCTCGTCGCGCTCGCGATGGCGCGCAAGCGGTCGACGTCGGGGCGCGAGTCGGCCCACTCGTCGCCGCCGGCCTCGCACGCGAAGTCGCGACGCGTGGTCGCGCCGTCCCCGACGCGAAGGAGCGCCGAGTAGCCGCCCGCCGGGAGCGGCGGGAGCGTGAAGTCGACCGGCGCCGCGAGGTCCGCAGCCTTGTGCTCGAGATGAACGGGAGGCCCCGCCGCATCCATGCGCGTCACGTCGAGCGAAAGATCCGCCTTCGCGTTCGCTCCGGATCCGACGACGTGAACGCGGAGCGTCGACGCGTGATCTCCCACGCAATCGCCGAGCGGTTCGATCTGCGCGGGCTCGAAGCGCGGATCGCGCATGAGCCAACCGAGGAGGCCGTCCCAGAGCGCGCCGTGCGCCCGGCCGCCGGTGCTCGCGCCGAGATCCGAGAACGTGAGCATCCATCCGCCGTCGGCGCCGAGCGCGATCGATCGACCGTTGCCGACGTCGGAGACGGCGAGCACCGGCATCGGCGCGCCGCTCTTCGTGCGACGCCGCGGATGCGTCCAAAGAACGAGCCCGCCGGGCCGCGCGTCCTCGAGGACGTTCGCGCCGGGCATCTGCGGGAGCTCGTCGCCGAGGGCGTTTCGCAGCGGCGAGAGCATCGGCACGAGCCGGCCGACGTCGGTCCAGGCCGGCACGAACGGCGCCGGGTCGGCCGCGGTCGCGCGCTCGCTTCCGTCGAGCCGCACCGGAAGAACTTCGGCGAGCGGCGTCCCCGCGTAGCCGCCCGCGACGAACGAGTTCGGCCCGCCGACCATGACGAGCCCGCCGCCGGATCGCACGTACTGCGCGAGCTCGGGCAAATGTTTTTCGAGCCCGTACGGCTGCGCGTCGAAGTCTTGCAAGATGACCGCGTCGAACGACGGCAAGTGCTCGCTGAAGAGCTCATCGACCGGAAACGGAATGAGCGCGAGCTCGTCTTGCGACGCGTTCACGTTGTCCGTCGGCGTCCGCAAAATGAAAAAGGCGACGAGATCGATCGACGCGTCGCCCTTCAGGTACTGGCGGAGCGCGCGGACGTCGTTGGTCGGGCGGCCCGCGACGTGGAGGACGCGCACGCGCTCGCGCGTCACGTTGAAGGCCACGAGGCGTCGGTCGTTTTCGGGAATGGCGTCGCCGCTGGCGCCCGAGAGGGCGATCTCGACGATGCGGACGCCGGCGCGCTCGAGCGTGACGGGGAGCTCCACCGTGGCCGAGCCGTCTTTGACGTGCGCGAGGCCGCTCGCGAGGAGGGTCGGCGGTCCGTCGTGGTGGAGCTCGCGCGCGGTGACGGTGAGCTCGTCGCACGCGAGGCCCCCGGCGCATCCGATTTCGATGCGTAGCGGCATCGGCACGTGCGCGACCGCGGCGCCGGCGGCGGTGACGTGGCGGATGCTCGCGTCGGCGGGAGCGTCTTTCGTCGTCGCGATGGTGTCGATCGGTACGTTGAGGATCGACGCGACGTCACGCGCGGCGCCCTCCGGCGGATCATCGAGTCGTCCGTCCGAGATGACGACGACGGCTTGCGGCCTCTCCTCGGGCGCATCGGCGACGGCGCGGAGGGCGGCGGTGAGATCGCTTCGGCCGGCGAGCGCGGCTCCGCGATCGAGCGTGGAGGCGTTGCCGTTGCCGAATCCGAGGACGGTGATGCGCGCGCTCTTCGCGCGTCGCTCGAGAGCCTCGAGCGCACGATTTCGCGCGTCGATTCGTTTGGACGACCCGTCCGGCAGCTCCATCGATCGCGACGAATCAGCGAGGACGAGGACGCGCGCGCCGACGAGGCTCTCGGTCGCGGTCACGCGCACGGGCCGCACGATCGAAACGAGCAACGCGAGAATCGCGAGCGCCCCCGTGACGACGACGAGCACGCCGCCGCGCTCTCGGCGCCGGAGCTCGACGAAGAGCAAGACGAGGCTCGCCACCGAGAGCACGCACGCGACGACGACGGCCCACTGCGGAAGATCCGCATGCGTCGAGAGGTGCGTGACCGGCATGCGTGGTTCCTAGCATGCTACGCTCCGCGCGTGCGCACCTGGGCCGTCGGCGTCGTCTTGCTCGTCGCGCTCGTCGTCGCGCTTCCGCGGTCCGCGCGCGCGTTCGGCGACGCCGGCGCGTTCGACCCGCGCGTGCTTCTCACCGGAAGCGGCATCTCGTCGGACGCGGCGCACCCGAGCGCTCCGGCGCGCTGGTCGTGGGAGCTCATTCAGCGAACGAGCGCGCCCGCGCGCCAAACGCCGTCGCACGTCCGCGCCGACTCCGCCGACATCGTGCACGACCCGTTCCTCTATTGGAGCGGCTCCTCGGCGCTCGCGCCTCTCACCGCCGCCGAGATCGCCGGGCTCCGCCGCTTCTTCTCCCTCGGCGGCGTGCTCCTCGTCGATGACGCCGCGCCCGGCAACGCCGGCGAGCCGAGCCCGTTCGGCACGAGCGCTCGGCGCGAGCTCGCGCGCGTCCTCCCCGACTCGACCCCGATCACGCTCGGGACCGATCACGTCGTCTTCCGTTCGTTCTATTTGCTGACGCGCGCCGAGGGCCGCCTCGCCGGCGCGAAGTCGCTCGACGCCATCGTCCGCGGCGGCGCCGCACAAGTCCTCTTTTCCGAGGACGACATCGGCGGCGCGCTCGCGCGCTCGGCCGCCGGCGACTGGGAGGAACCGGTCGTTCCGGGCGGAGACCTCCAGCGCGAACGCGCGATCCGTCTCGCGGTCAACGTCGCCATGTACGTCCTCTGCTCGAACTACAAAGACGACCAGGTCCACGCCCCCTTCTTGATGCGCCGCCGCGCCCTCCTCGGACCTTAATCGTCCACCTCGATCCAATCGTAGAGCCGCGGAGGCCGCGTCTCGCCGAACGCGCGCCGCACGGACTTGCACAGCCGCTCGAGCGCCAGCACCCAAAGCGCGCATTTGTCAGGACGCCAAAACGCGCCAAACCCCAACGCGACGGTCTCGTCCACATCGCACTCGGCCTCGAACGTGCGCCCATGCACCGCGCGCCCCTTCTCCGTCAGCTCTACGACTCGCCCCCATCGCGTCCGCCGGGACCGCGCGACGAATCCCAGCGTCTCCATCTTCGCGAGCGTCTCGCTCAACGTCGACTTCACCACCGCCAGTGATCGTCGCAGCGCCGCCTGTGGCATCGACCCGCCAGCCTTCACCAGACAATGAATCAAATCGAACCGCGCCGGCGTCACCCCACACTTCCGCAACATCCGCCACGTCGCCGCCCAAGTCCGCCAATGAGCCTTCTTCACCGCCCAAATCGCCCGATGCATCGCACCCTCCGCCACCGCCATCTGCACACCCCATACCGCCCCGCTCGCCGCGGAAATCCCACATAGTTCGGATCCGAACTCTGGCCGCGACCTGGCCCGGGCCAGGTCTGGGCCGGCCTTGGGCCGATTGCGGGCGGCGCCGACAAAGTTCGGATCCGAACTTTGTTTGGATCAGTCGAAGTCTTCGACGCGCCAGACGCCGCCGTCGCGTTTGAGGCGGACGTGGTGGCCGCTGGGGATGACCACGCTGGCTGAGTCGCCGGTGACGTGGACGGCCAAGGTGTCGGGTTTGTCCAAGCCGTCGACGAGGGAGCGGAGGTCTTGCTCGATCATCGCGCGGGTTCGCGGAGTGAGCACGCGCAGGAGGCCTGCGTAGCTTCGGCGGGCGATGACTCGGCGGAGCTCGTCGAGCGCGGCTTCGGGCGTCGAGCCGCCGCCGGGGAGGGCGCCGGCGGACGTCACCCAGAAGCGTCCGCCGCGGAGCTCGAGCGCGGTTTCTTCGCCGTCTTCGAAGCGGAGTCGCGCGGTGGCTTGCACGCGCGCGCCGGGCGCGGTCACGGCTTTGGCTTGGTCGGTGAGCTCGCGCTGCTCACTCTTGACGATGCCTTTGATGTCTTCGCGCGTGCGAGCCTTTTGGCCTTCGCTCGTGAGCATGTCGTAGATGCGGTCGGCGTCTCCGCGCTCGGCGGCGCGGGCGTAGTCGCGCGCGGCATCCTTGGGATCCGGAATCGAGCCGATGCCGCACGCCGCGCACGAGGCGAGGAGCAGGACTTTGCCGGCGCGGAGCATCGAAGAGCGAACCTACTTGTCCGCGAAGGCGACGTCGAGATCGAAGACGTCGCGGAGGAGCTCGGACTTGGCGCGGACGGTCCACTCTTCGAGCTCGCGGTCTTCGTCGCCTTCGACCGAGAGGAGGAGCTTCGATTTGTGTCGGTCGATTTTGGCGCGCACGCTCTTCACTTTGCCGAGGTGCTCGCGGTCGAGCGCGTCGGCGATGCGCAGGATGGCGGCGAGGCCGCGGACCTTGCCGCGCGCGACCTTGTCGAGATCGCGGAAGTTCGGGTGCGACGGATCGGGCGGACTCTTGCGGTGATAGCGGGCGACGTTCGCGACGATGGCGCGTTCGTCGGGGGCGAGGCCGATGATGTCGCTGTTTTGAATCAAGTAGAAGCTGTGCTTGTGATGTCCGTCGTAACGAACGAAGTCGCCGATGTCGTGGAGCAGTGACGACGCGCGGAGAAGCAGCCGCTCGCGATCGGAGTATCCGTGGACGTCACGCAAGTCGTCGAAGAGCTGGCCGGCGAGCTTGGAGACGAGCTGGCCGTGGGCCTCGTCGAATTTGTAGCGGCGGCCGACGCGCTCGCACGCGCCGAGGACGGCTTGGGCTTCTTGCGCCGTGTCCCAGACTTGAAAGTGCTTGTCGGCGAGCTCGACCAAGATGCCCTCTTTGAGGCCGACGCCGGGCGCGACGATGGCGCCCATCTTGAAGACCTCGGCCAGCCGCAAGAGGAGCGCGGCGGCCGGCACGATCGTGTCGGCGCGGTCGGGGCGTAGACTGAATTGTTCGCGGCGATCGGCGGCGCTCATCTTGAGGAGCTTCGCGAAGAGCGCGCGCATCGCGCCGACGTCGATCGCGCGCGGATAGCCGAACGCGCCGCCGTCGGCGGGGCAGAGGTCGGCGAGCGTGTCGATGTTTCCGCCGGTGCCGACGAACGACTCGAAGCTCGTCTTCGAGAGCTGCGGCACCGCCTCGACGAGCGCGCGATCGATCATCTCGGTCAAGAGACGGACGCGCTCTTTGTCGAGCGGCTGGCCTTGGCCCGGCAGGATCGTTTCGAGCAAACGCACCGTGCCGACGGGGAGCGAAATCGAAAATGCGTGCCGCGCTTTTTCGAGCACCGTGAGCTCGGTCGAGCCGCCGCCCACGTCGACGAGCAGGGCCGTTCGATCTTTGAGGCCGAGGCGGCGCACGACGGCGAGCTCGATGAGTCGCGCCTCTTCGATGCCCTCGATGACCTCGAGCTCGACCCCAGCTTCGCGACGCGCGCGCTCGACGAGCGTCTCGCGGTTCTTGGCTTCGCGAACCGCGCTCGTCGCGGTCGCCCGGTAGGCATCGACGTGCGCTTCGTCCATCGCGCGACGAAACTCGCGGAGCGCGGTGCACGCTTGGCCGATCGACACCGGCGCGAGCCGTCCCGTCAAAAAGACTTCGGTGCCGAGCCGCACCGGCGCGCGAAGGTTCGCGATCTCGCGCCAGCCTTCGCCGCTTTTTCCGACCGTCGGGAGCGAGAGCTGCGACGCGTCTTTCTTTTCCGGCGCGGTCGCTTCGACGATGCGCAAGCGAATCGCGTTCGAGCCGAGGTCGACCGCGGCGAACCGAGCTCGATCGTGCTCGCGCGGGCGCGCCGCGTTGTCGGCCATTCGCACGGAACATAGATGCAAGTCGCGCCGTGCGCTAGCATCTGCCGCGATGCGAAGGGCCGCGCTGCTCGCTTTTTGGCTGCTCGCGTGCGCCGACGACGCCCCCGCGCGTCAGCCCGTGCAAGCGCGGCCCATGGACGAGCCGCGCGCGCAGCAAGTGATCGCACAGACGTTTCGCGGCGAAGGCATCGAGCCCGAGGGTGGCCGAACGTTCGCGCTCTCGGTGAAAGACCAAGCGCCGCTCGCCGTCGCCGCGGCCGGCCACAAATGGGGCGTCCTCTGGCTCACGCGCGATCGCATGCGCGATCTCGCCGCGTATCTCCCCAAGCACGGCGGCTCCGACGACGCGCCGCTCGTCTTGCTCAATGGCGCCGGCGCCGACGCCGACGTCCACGCGCTCGCGCTCTGGGAGACCGATTACATGACCGACGATCTCGCCGGCGAGGCGCACTCGTCGACCGAGATCGCAGCAGAAGCGAAGCTCGAGCGCGACGTTCGCGACTTCGTCGTCAAAGCGAAGAACGAAGGCTGGCCGTGATCGCGCTCGGCGGCGCGCTCTCGGCGCTAGGCATCGTGCTCGCCGCGAGCGGCCAACCGACTTTCGGCGGCGTCGTCACGCTCGCCGGTTGGGCCACGCTCGTCGTCAGCGTGCATCGCTTCGGTCGCGCGAAGTGATCAAAGCTCCGAGCGGAGCACGACGATCCCCGTGTCCGGCGCGAGCTTCGGCGTGCGTTTGGCGGCATAACCGAATTCACGCTCGGTGATCGTGACGGTGCCTTGGTATGGACCGTTCTTCGTCTTGTCGACGAGCTTCGCGTCCTCGAGCGCTTTTTCGTCGACCTTGGGCGTCGTCCGCTCGGAGTACACGCCGGCCGCGTCGAACACCGCGACGTAGAAAACCGGCATTTTCCCGGTGTCGCTGTTCTTTCGCAGGTCGCTCTGAAAATCTTCTTTGAGCACTTGCTGAAGGTGCGACGCGAAACGCCGATACGACCAACCCGTCACGAAGAGCGCTGCGACTTTGCCTTGTTCGTTTTTGACCGGCGCCGCGGCAATCCAATCTTTGTCCGGGCCGCTCGGCAGCGGCGGCCCGCCGAACGAGCCCGTCGTCTCCACGTATTCGCCGCTCGTCGCTTTGGTGATTCCGGGAAACAACTTGGCGAGGTCCTGCCCGGCCATCGCGTCTTGCTCGAGGTTGTTGCGTATCCCGATTCCCTTGTCGTCGGTCAGCGCGAAGAACGTCGACTTGGCGACGTTCAAATCCGGCACCTCGCGCTGCGTGCGGAGGAGCGCCTGGCGCACCGACGGAAGGTCCTTCGTCGGATCGTTTCCGTCGGCCCAGAGATGCTCGAGCTTCTTCGCGCCCTCCGGCAGGCCCCGCTGGATTTCGCCGACGTCTTTGTCGACGAGCTCCGCGAGCGTGTCGACGTTCGCCGACGCGAGCTTCGCGCTCTCTTTCGCCTGATCCTTACAACCGATCGAGAACGTCGCGAAAGTGGCCACGATCGCGGCCCGGCGCGCAAAGAGGGCGTGCATGGTCGTCACGTTAGGTTGTAGTTTGACCCCGTGCAACGGCAGGAAGTTCCCGAGCGGCTCGGCCGGTATCAAGTGCTCGCCAAGATCGGCGAAGGAGGCATGGCATCGGTCTATCTCGGTCGTCGCCTCGGGCCCGCGATCGCCGAAGACGACGACACGTACGTCGCCCTCAAAGTCATCAAAGACGAGTTCGCGCATCGCGAAGACTTCGTCGCGATGTTCCTCGACGAGGTGAAGATCGTCGCGTCGCTGCGCAATCCGAGCATCGTGCGTTTGCTCGAGTTCGGGCAAGAAGGCAAAAGGCTTTATTGCGCGCTCGAGCTCGTGATGGGCCAATCGCTTTGGCGCGTCTGGGACGCGTGCAAAATGCGGCGCTCGCGGCTTCGTTACGACTGGATCGCGTGGGTCGGCGCGCGGATCGCAGAGGGCCTCCACGTCGCCCACGAGCTCCGCGACGCCGCGGGAAATAACGTCGGATTCGTCCATCGCGACGTCTCGCCGAGCAACGTCCTCGTCTCGTACGACGGGCGCATCAAGATCATCGATTTCGGTTTGGCCAAAGCCCAACATCGACTTTCGAAGACGACTGCCGGCGTCATGAAAGGCAAATATGCCTACATGGCGCCGGAGCAAGCGCGAACGTCGAGCGTCGACCGACGCGCGGACGTCTTTTCGCTCGGCGTGACGCTGTGGGAAATTTCTTGCGACCGGCGCCTCTTCAAGCGCAAGGACGACGTCGAGACGCTCATCGCGCTCGACGCAGCGCAGGTCCCCGATCCGTGCGCGCTCGTGTGGGGTTATCCGCGGCCGCTCTGGCGCGTGCTCCGCCGCGCGCTCCGCAAGGAGCCTGACAAGCGCTACGCGACCGCGCTCGACATGGCGCGCGAGCTCGACGCGTGCGCCACGCTCGAAGGCCGAACGCTCGGCTCGCCCGACATCGCGAAAGTGCTGAAGGCGCTCTTTCCCCTCGAGGCCGAGCGCGACGCCGCGCTGCTTTCCGAAGCCTCGACGTCGCTCGAGACCGGAGCGCCCATGTCGATCCGCACGAGCGTCTCGTCGCCGGCGCTCGTTCCCGAAGATTGGAAGGCCGCGCTTCCGCCCGGTCTCTTGAACGACCGAACCAAAAGGTAAGTCAGGATTCCATCTCGCCGCGCTTCAGAGTAGACATCACTTCGCTCACAGCGCCGAAGTGGCGGAATCGGCAGACGCAGCGGATTCAAAATCCGCCGAGGTAACCCCTCGTGAGGGTTCAAGTCCCTCCTTCGGTACAAGTCATTACGGTCGTCGCATATTTGTCAAAAGGCAATTGACGAGCTGCGATAAAACGCACTAAGTGTTTTTTTCATGTCGACCCTTCATTCCACGATCAACTCGCTCGCGTCGGAGTTTGCCCATTCACTCTTGCGCGCGGTGCGCGGCGCGTCGCTCGAGGAGATCCTCGCCGAGACGGCGCCGGGCCACGCGGGTGGTGGAGCTCGTCGCGGTCGTCCGGCAGCTGCGGCGGCTCACACGACGCAGGCGGCTCCCGCGCGTCGCGGCGGTCGTCGTCTTCGCCGTCGCACGGCGACGGACATCCAGGCCGTGGTCGGCAAGATGGTCACGCTGCTCAAGTCCAACAAGAAGGGCCTCCGCGCCGAAGACATCCGCGAGAAGCTCCACCTCGACCGCCGCGAGGTTCCGCGCCCGCTGGCCGAGGCGCTCAAGAAGAAGCTCGTCACCAAAAAGGGCAAGAAGCGCGCGACCACGTATTACGCCGCCTGAGAAAGGGTTTGGCCGCGTAGCTTTCGCGTGCTAAACACCCCCGCTCCCATGCCCAGCGAAGCCATTCAATGCAAGCCGCTCGAAGTGCTCGTGAGCGATCGCGGCATCGAGCGCGCCATCAAGATGCTCAAGCGCAAGCTCGCGTCCGAAGGCGTTTTGCGCGAGCTCAAGATGCGCCGCCACTACATGAAGCCGAGCGTCAAGCGCCGCAAGAAGCAGGCGGAGGCCGCTCGTCGCCGTCGCAAGCGCGCCAAGCTCGACGCCGCTCCGCCGAAGTGAGACTCGCGTGATGCGCTGGACGAATCTGCTCGCTGCAGTCGTCCTTGCTTGCGGGGGCCAAAAAACGACCGCGACCGTGCCGCCGTCGCCGAGCGCGACGGCCGCGCAGCCCATCGTGGCTGCGGATCTCGACGCGGGCGTGGGCCGAATCGATCCGGCCGCCGTGCGCCAGGTCGTCCGCGCGGGCGCGCCGCACTTCATGCTTTGCTACGCCGACGGCTTGAAGAAAAAGCGCGACCTCGCCGGCCGCGTCGAAACCAAGTTCGTCATCGACGAAACCGGTCACGTGATTTCGACCGAGGACGTCACGCACTCCAACGTGCTTCCCGACGACGCGGTGCGAACGTGCATCCTCGGCAAGTTTCGCAATTTGGAGTTCCCGCCGCCGAGCCCGAGCGGCCGAGTGACGATTACGTATCCGCTGTTGCTCGAGCCGAGCATGGTTCAGACGGCGAGCGCCGCGCAGTCCGATGCGGGTGCGCCCGCGCCGGACGACTACCATCACCAGCGCGCGCCGTTCGATCGTTCGGCGACGGCTCAGGCGCTCGGCAAGGTCGACGTCCGCGCGTGCGGTTTCCACGGCTCGGGACACGCGATGCTGACGTTCGATCCGAGCGGCGTCCCGATCAAGGTCGAGATCGACGCTCCGCCGAACGCGACGAAGACGGCCGCCGGCGCGTGCGTCGAGAAGGCGTTCGCCGCGGTTCGCATCCCGTTGTTCGACGGAGACGCCGTGACGGTCGGCAAGAACTTCCACGTTCCGTGATACAACTTTGGCCGTGACGCTCCAGGTGCCTTCACACTCCAAGAAACATTTCGGCGCTCCGTCGCACTTCAATCCGGCCTCGCCGCCGGTCGACCAAATCGCGATCGAAGAGCGCGTCGCGGCGCTCGCCAAACGCTCCATCAAAAAGGCGTCGAAGGTCTCCGGCCTGCGCCTGACCGTCGCGATGATGGATTTGACGACGCTCGAGGGCAAAGACACGCCCGGCAAAGTTCGTCAGATGTGCCAAAAGGCGCTTTTACCGCTCGATCGCGATCCGACGATTGGGCCGGCCGCCGCCGTGTGCGTTTATCCCAATTTGGTTCCGGTCGCGAAGAAGGCGCTCGCGGGCTCCAAAGTCAAAGTCGCGAGCGTCGCGACCGCGTTTCCGTCGGGTCAATCGCCGCTTCCGATCAAGCTCGATGACGTGCGTCGCGCGGTCGAGCTCGGCGCGGACGAAATCGACATGGTGATCGATCGCGGCGCGATGCTCTCCGGCGATTACCGAAAAGTGTTCGATGAAATCGCCGCGACGAAAGAGGCGTGCGGCGCGGCGCACCTCAAAGTGATCTTGGAGACGGGCGAGCTCGGCTCGCTCGACACCGTGCGCAAGGCGAGCGAAATCGGCATCGCGGCGGGCGGCGACTTCATCAAGACATCGACCGGAAAAATCGTCCCTGCGGCCACGCCCCAAGTCACGCTCGTGATGCTCGAAGCGATTCGCGACCACTATCACGCGACCGGTCACAAAGTCGGGATGAAGCCCGCCGGCGGAATCCGCACGGCGAAACAAGCGCTTCATTATCTCGTCATCGTCAAAGAGACGCTCGGCGACGCGTGGCTCACGCCCGACTTGTTCCGCTTCGGCGCGAGCACGCTCTTGAACGACGTCTTGATGCAGCTCGAGAAAGAGCGCACGGGCTTCTATCAAGCGAACGAAGACTTCTCGAAGGATTGAGAATGAAGAAGCTCGCGAAGCGAAACGGAAACGGGCACAACGAGCTCGACTTCGGCAAGGCGTGGGATTACGCGCCGGCGCCTGAAGCGACCGATCACGTCAAGATCGCGCCGCGCTACGAGCTCTTCATCGGCGGCAAATGGCAAAAGCCGCTATCGAAGAAATACTTCGACACGATTTCGCCTTCGACCGAGCAAAAGCTCGCCGAGGTCGCCGAAGCCGACGCGGCCGACGTCGATGCGGCGGTCGCTGCTGCGCGGCGCGGATACGAAAAATACTGGTCGAAGCTGCCCGGCGCCGAGCGCGCGAAATACATCTTTCGTATCGCGCGTGCGATTCAAGAGAAAGCGCGCGAGCTCGCCGTCGTCGAATCGATGGATGGCGGTAAACCGATCAAGGAATCGCGCGACGTCGACGTGCCGCTCGCTGCGGCGCATTTCTTTTATCACGCAGGTTGGGCCGACAAGCTCGATTACGCGTTTCACGGGCGGCGCGCGCGGCCGCTCGGCGTCGCCGCGCAGATCATTCCGTGGAATTTCCCGCTGCTCATGGCCGCGTGGAAAATCGCGCCCGCGCTCGCGTGCGGCAACACGGTGGTGCTGAAACCCGCCGAAACGACGCCGCTCACCGCGCTCTTGCTCGCGCACATCGTTCAAGAGGCGGAGCTCCCGCCCGGCGTCGTCAACATCGTGACCGGCGCGGGCGCGACCGGCGCGGCGCTCGCAGGTCATGCCGACGTCAACAAGATCGCATTCACCGGCTCGACCGAAATCGGCAAACGCATTCAGCGGGCGATCGCCGGCACCAACAAGAAAATCACCCTCGAGCTAGGCGGCAAAGCGGCCAACATCATTTTCGCCGACGCGCCGATCGATCAGGCCGTCGAGGGAATCATCAAAGGCATTTATTTCAATCAGGGCCACGTCTGCTGCGCGGGCTCGCGTTTGCTCGTCGAAGAGAGCGTGCACGACGTCGTCGTCCGCAAATTGCGCGACCGCATGGCGACGCTCCGGCTCGGCGATCCGCTCGACAAGAACACCGACGTCGGCGCGATCAACTCGAAGATGCAGCTCCAAAAAATCAAGGAGCTCGTCAAAGCCGGCGAAGACGAAGGCGGAGATCGCTTTTCGGCGCCGTGCGCGATTCCGCAAAAGGGTTATTGGTTCGCGCCGACCTTCTTCACCGGCGTCGCGCAGTCGAGCCGCATCGCGCGCGAAGAAGTCTTCGGGCCGGTGCTTTCGATCCTCACGTTCCGCACGCCGGACGAGGCGATCGAAAAAGCGAACAACACGATGTACGGCCTCAGCGCCGGCATTTGGACCGACAAGGGCGCGAAGATTTTCTGGCTCGCGCAAAAGCTCAAAGCCGGCGTGATTTGGGGCAACACGTACAATAAATTCGATCCGAGCGCGCCGTTCGGCGGCTACAAAGAGAGCGGCTTCGGTCGCGAAGGCGGCCGGCAAGGGCTCTCGGCCTACGTGGAGCTCGAATGAAGACGAAGACCAAAACGAACGGGCATGTCGCCGCGGTTCGCGGTCCGGCGCCGCTCATCGCACCGCCCGGCGCGCGCGCACGCGTGACGGTCAATCGCGCTTATAAAATGTTCGTGGGCGGCGCGTTCGTGCGCTCCGAGTCCGGGAGGTATTTCCAAGTGAAGACCGGAGCGATCGTCCGCGGCGCGGACCCCGACGTGCTCAACATGCCGCGCGGCTCGCGCAAAGACGTTCGCGACGCGGTCCTCGCCGCCAAGAACGCCGAATCCGGTTGGGCCGGGCGCACCGCGTTCAACCGCGCGCAAATCCTCTATCGCCTCGCCGAAATGATGGAGTCGCGTCGCGACGAGCTCGCGACGTCGCTCGTCCGCGCAGGCGCGTCGCCGGAAGAAGCGTCGCGCGAGGTCGAAGCGTCGATCGATCGATGCGTGTATTATGCAGGCTTCGCCGACAAGTTCCACGCGCTCGTCGCGTCGTCGAACCCGGTCGCGGGCCCGCATTTCGGTTTCAGCGTGCCTGAGCCGATGGGCGTCGTCGGCGTCGTCGCGCCGTCGCGTCCCGCGCTGCTCGGCCTCGTCTCGACCGTGCTCCCCGTGATTTGCGGCGGCAACACGTGCGTCGCGCTCGCGAGCGACGCCGACCCGCGCACCGCCCTCGTCTGGACCGAGTGCGTCGCGACGAGCGACATGCCCGGCGGTGTCGTCAACGTGCTGACCGGCCACGCGAAAGAAATCGCGCCTGTCCTCGCGCGTCACCGCGAGGTCATGGCCATCGACGCGTGGCTCTCGGACGGCAAGCTTCGCGCGTCGCTCGAGCAAGACGGCGCCGACAACGTCAAGCGCACCAAGACGCACGACGACACGGCCGATTGGTACGCTCGCGGCGGCGAAGGCGTCACCTTCATCGAGCGCTTCCTCGAGACCAAGACGGTGTGGCACCCGGTCGGGATCTGACCTAAAGAGCGGTCATGGCGAACGTGCATGACTTTTCCGCGAAGACGATCGACGGCCGCGACCTGAAGCTTGCAGAATACACGGGGCACCCGCTGCTCATCGTGAACGTCGCGTCCAAATGCGGCCTCACGCCGCAATACGACGGCCTCGAGAAGCTCCAAGCCGAGTTCGGCAAGCGGGGCCTCCGCGTCCTCGGGTTTCCGGCCAACGAGTTCGGCGCGCAAGAGCCGGGCACCAACGACGAGATCAAGACGTTCTGCACGTCGAACTACGGCGTCACGTTCGACATGTTCGGCAAGGTCGTCGTCAAAGGCGAGGGGATGCATCCGCTCTTTTCGTTTTTGACCAAGGACTCGAAGTTCGCCGGCGACATCAAATGGAACTTCAACAAATTCCTCGTCGACAAAAACGGCGAGGTCGTCGCGCGCTTCGAGCCGCAAGTCGAGCCGACGAGCGCCGAGGTCCGTCAGGCCATCGAAAAAGTACTGTGACGACGCAGCATCAGCACGACGACAGCGCCACCGCGAGCGCGGACCCCGTGCGCATTCCGGATTCGATCGCGATCAAAGGCGCCCGCGAGCACAACCTCAAGAACGTCTCGACGCGCATCCCGAAGAACGCGCTCGTGGTCTTCACGGGGCCGAGCGGGAGCGGCAAGTCGTCGCTCGCGTTCGACACGCTCTACGCCGAGGGACAGCGCCGTTACGTCGAGAGCCTCTCGTCGTACGCGCGGCAGTTCCTCGGCCAAATGGACAAGCCCAAGTACGATTCGATTCGCGGGCTCTCGCCGACGATCGCGATCGAGCAGAAGAGCGCGTCGAACAATCCGCGCTCGACCGTCGGCACCGTCACCGAGGTCTACGATTTTTTGCGCGTGCTCTTCGCGCGGGCGGGCGTGCAGCACTGTCACAACTGCGGGCGGCGCGTCGGCGCGCAGACCGCCGAGCAAATCGTCGCCATGCTCGCCGAGCTCCCCGAGGGCACCAAGCTCGTGCTCCTCGCGCCCAAGGAACGCGCGCGCAAAGGCGAGCACCTCGACGTGATGGGCGACGCGCAGCGACGCGGTTATTCACGCATGCGCATCGACGGGCGCATCGTCGACCTCTCGGAGGGATTGCCTCGGCTCGACAAGAAATCGAAGCACGATCTCGACGTCGTGATGGACCGCCTCGTCGTGAAGAAGTCCGAGCGCGCGCGCATCACCGACTCGGTCGAGGCCGCGCTCAAAGAAGGCGACGGCATTCTGATCGCGAGCTACGGCGATCGCGATCACATTCATTCGCAGCGAAACGCGTGCGAGGCGTGCGGCATCTCGTTCGGCGAGCTCACGCCGCAGAGCTTTTCGTTCAACTCGCCGGTGGGCGCGTGCACGTCGTGCAACGGGCTCGGCTCGCGGCCCGAGATGGACGAAGAGCTCGTCGTGACCGCGCCGCAGAAATCGATCAAGGACGGCGCCATCGGCGTCTGGGCCGCGTCGATGCAGCGCGGCGAAGGGTGGAAGGCCGATTGGGTCCTCAGCCTCCTACGATCGATGCGCGTCTCGACGACCAAACCGTGGGCCGAGCTGCCGCGCGCCGATCGCGACGCCGTCCTCTGGGGCAAGAAGGGCAAAGAAGAAGTCTGGGAGGGCCTGCTCCCGATGTTGATGCGCCGCTTCAAGTCCGCGACGAGCGACGAGATGCGTGCATATTACATGAAGTATCTCTCGGAAAAGCCCTGCAAAGCTTGCAAGGGCAAGCGTCTCAAGCCGGAGACGCTCGCCGTGCGTTTCGCGGGGCAGACGCTCGACGCGCTCTCCGAACAGACGGTCGCCGAGACGCATCGATTTTTCCGCGAGGTGAAGCTCAGCGACACCGACCGCACGATCACCGAGGAGCTTCGCAAAGAGATCCTCGCGCGCCTCGGGTTCTTGCTCGACGTCGGGCTCGAGTACCTCACGCTCGCGCGCGGCTCGGGCACGCTCTCGGGCGGCGAGAGCCAGCGCATCCGGCTCGCCGCGCAGCTCGGGAGCGAGCTCTCGGGCGTGCTCTACGTGCTCGACGAGCCGTCGATCGGTCTTCACCCGCGCGACAACGGGCGCTTGCTCCGAACGCTTCGGCGCCTCCGCGATCTCGGAAACACGGTGGTCGTCGTCGAGCACGACGAGGAGACGATGCGCGCCGCCGATTGGCTCCTCGACTTCGGACCGGGCGCCGGCGAGCTCGGCGGGAAAATCGTCGCCGAAGGGACGCCGGCGTCGATCGAAAAAAATCGCGAGTCGCCGACCGGCGCGTACCTCTCTGGGCGCGCGAGCATCCCGCGCCCGAAGACGCGCCGCCCGGGTAACGGCAATGCCATCACCATCATCGGCGCCCGCGAGCACAACCTGAAGAACGTCGACGTACGCATCCCGCTCGGCGCACTCGTCGCGATCACGGGCGTGAGCGGCGCCGGAAAATCGACGCTCGTTCACCGCATCTTGCACCCGGTCCTCGCGCGCGCGCTCCACGACGCGCACGTTCAACCCGGCGCGCACGACGACGTGAAGGGCATCTCGGCGATCGACAAAGTCATCCTCATCGATCAGCAGCCGATCGGCCGAACGCCGCGAAGCAACCCCGCGACGTACACGAAGGTCTTCGACAGCGTGCGCGCGCTCTTCGCGGGAACGCCCGAGGCGCGAAAATACGGCTACGACCAGGGGCGCTTCTCGTTCAACGTCAAAGGCGGCCGCTGCGAAGCGTGCGGCGGCGACGGCCTCCGCTGCGTTGAGATGCATTTTCTCCCGGACGTGTACGTCACGTGCGAGGCGTGCGGCGGGCGCCGATTCAACGAAGCGACGTTACGTGTAAAATACAAGGACAAGAGCGTCGCCGACGTGCTCGCGATGAGCGTGCGCGAGGCGATCGAGCATTTCTCGGTGCACCGCGAAATCATGCGCGCGCTCCAGACGCTCGACGACGTCGGGCTCGGATACATCAAGCTCGGGCAACCGTCGCCGACGCTCTCGGGCGGCGAGGCTCAGCGCATCAAGCTCTCGCGCGAGCTCGGGCGCGTCGCGACGGGTCGCACGCTCTACGTCCTCGACGAGCCGACGACGGGTCTCCACTTCGGCGACGTCGAGCGTTTGCTCGGCGTGCTGCAACGCCTCGTCGACGCGGGCAACACGGTCCTCGTCATCGAGCATCACCTCGACGTCATCAAGAGCGCGGACTGGGTCATCGACATCGGCCCCGAAGGCGGAGACGCCGGCGGGCGCGTCGTCGCCGAGGGTCCTCCCGAGAAAATCGCGCGCGCGAAGCGCTCGTACACCGGGGCCGCGCTCGCTTCGATGCTCGGCTAGCTCACTGATTGGTGACGTAGGCGAGCCAGTAGTTGTTGCGGCCCGCGAGTGAGGACTCGATCAAGATGCCGTCCCAGCCGTCCGGCGATTTGGTCTTGGCGGTGACCGTGAGGTGCAGCTTCTCGCCGTTTTGCCCCTTGGTGCGATCGAGCGTGAGCGCGAGCGACGCGGAGAACGGATCGACGCTCACGGTCCACGGGCCGGACGTGGGCGCATCGCTGAAGAGATCGAGATCGATCGTTTTGCTCGTGCCGACCGGAAGACGCAGACCTTTGGCGGTCCCCTTTGCGGTCGGCGAGGTGACCGTGACGTCGTCGGGCATGACGGGCATCGCGTTGAAATAGGGGATCGCGTCCGCCGGCACGCACGGATCGTGTCCGGCTGCGGCGGCTGCGTTCGACCACGAGCGCGCGACGGAGTGACCGACGTCGCTCGGCGCGTAGTACGACGCTTCGAACGGGTAGCAGTAGTCGGTGACCTCGGGCCCGCCGGCGAGGAGCGGCCAATACGCGTGCGCGTCGTCGGGCGAAGCCCACGCGATCTCGGTCGGACCGAAGGGATCGGTGGATGCCTCGATGATCTCGTGGCTGATCGGCGCGCTCACCGCGTCGACGCCGGTGAGGCTCGCGCCGTAAAAGCCTTGCGGGAACTTTGCGCAGCGCGGCGCGACGGCGTACGAGACGAGCTGGTTTTGAAACGACGCCTCGGAGTGAAACGCCCAGAAGTCGACGCACGAAGTTCCGTTGTTGGAGGTGACCGTCGTGCCGCTCGGATAAAAAATCGCGTAAATCGTCGACGCGTCGGGCTGCGGAAACGAGGCGTCGCTCGCGAGCTCGGTCGCGACCCACGCGCGAATGTCGCTCGACGCGAGCGCCGCCGGCGGCGTCTGCGCGAGCGTGACTGGAGCGGCGATCGTGAGCTTGCCGACGCCGTATTCGCTGACCTGCGGGCCCCAAAATGTCGACGCGGCCATCGCGTTCAAGAAGGTCGTGAGCTGCGCCGTGAAGCCTGCGTCGTCGCTCTGAAAAAAAATCGGGACGACGCGCGGCGTGGCGAAGACCGGACCTTTGCCGAGGTTTCGAACTTGCGGCGCATCGATCGTGAAGGCCGGATACGTCGTGCTCGGCGCGCCGTTGTCGACGTCGCTGCCGGCGTCGGGCGCCGCGGCCTCGTCGCTCGGCCCGGCGTCGTCGCCTGCGTCGGTCGCATCGGGGCTGTCGCTGCAGGCCGCGAGGAGGCTCGCGAAAATGATCGAAGCGATCGAAAGCTTGGTTCGAAAGATCATGGTTGCGCCGCGTGAGCAAGTTTCGCTCCACGCGTCGAAACACGGGCGACCTGCGAACGGGTGTGCGTGGGTGACGCGGTCGCCGTCAGCGCTTTGACGGTCTCGGCCTCGCGAAGGCTCGCGCCTCACGTTCGCGATCGATCGCGAATCACGCCCCGGCGAGCGTCGCTTCGTCGAGCGAGAAGACGCGATCGTAGAGCGCCCGCCCGACGATCGCAGCGTCGACGCCGGGGCATCGCGCGAGCGCGCGCAGATCGTCGAGCGAGCCGATGCCGCCCGACGCGATGACCGAGAGACCCGTCTCGCGCGCGAGCTCCGCGGTGCGCGCGACGTCGGGGCCGCTGCGCGTGCCGTCGCGCGCGACGTCGGTGTAGAGGATGCCGGCGATCGGCACGTCGGCAAACGCGCACGCGAGATCGACCGCGCGCGTCTCGCTCACCGCGGTCCACGCGTCGGTCGCGACCATGCCGTTTCTGGCGTCGACCGCGACGATGACGCGCTTCGGAAAGTCTTTGCAGAGTGCACGGACCATGTCGCGCTCGCGCAGCGCCGCGGTGCCGAGCACGATTCGCTCGGCGCCGCACGCGACGTAGCTCTCGAACGCCTCGCGCGAGCGCACGCCGCCGCCGACCTGCACGCCCGGCCCGAACGCCGCGACCACCGCGCGAATGGTTGCATCCTGCACGCATCGTCCGGCGCGTGCGCCGTCGAGGTCGACGACGTGGAGCCGCTCCGCGCCTTCATCGCGAAAGCGCCGCGCGCGCGCCGCTGGATCGTCGTCGTAGACGGTGACCGCGTCGTAGTCGCCTCGGTGGAGGCGCACGACTTTGCCGCCGAGCAAATCAATCGCCGGGACGATGATCATCGGGCGAGAAATCTCTGGAGCAGCGCGAGGCCCGCGCGCTGGCTCTTTTCAGGGTGAAACTGCACAGCTGCGACGTTGTCCTTCTCGATCGCCGAGACGAAGCGCGCGCCGTGCTCGGTCGTCGCGCACGAGATCGCTGGCTCGCACGAGACGACGTAGCTGTGGACGAAGTAAAACGACTCGGCGCTCTCGAGGAGCCACGTCGGACGCGTCGGCGCGGCGACGTTCCACCCGACATGCGGAATTTTGATCCCGTGCGCCGGCGCCAAGCGCGCGACGCGGCCTTCGAAGATGGCGAGACCGCCGCAACCCGGCGCCTCCTCGCTCGTCGCGAAGAGGATCTGAAGTCCGAGACAAATTCCGAGGTACGGCGCGCCACGACCGATCGATTCGCGGACGGCGTCGCCGAGACCGCCGCCGAGCGCGCGCGAGCAGTCACCGAAGCCGCCTTGCCCCGGGACGACGAGCGCGTCGGCGCGACGCACGCGATCGGCGTCGCTGGACACCGCGATCTCGGTCGCGCGCTCGCCGCGCCGGCCGGCCTCTTCGAGCGCGTGCACGACGCTCCGCACGTTGCCGAGCCCGGTGTCGACGACGACGAGCTTCTTCATCCGGGAAACAGCGCGGTCCCGACGCTGCCCGGCTCGCGCACCGCGCGCGCGAGCTCGCCGCGCGCGAGCTTGCCGACGACGAGCACCGAGCGCACGCCGGCGGCGATCGCCGCGAACGACTCTTCGAGCTTCGGGATCATTCCTTTGGTGACGACGCCGCTCGCGATCGCCGCGTCGGCTTCGGCCTTCGTCATCTTCGGAATGCGGCTCGTCGGATCCGCGACGTCACGCAGCACGCCCGGCACGTCGCTCACGACGACCAGCGCCTGCGCGTCGAGCGCGACGGCGACTTGATTGGCCACCGTGTCGGCGTTGATGTTGTACGTCTGCCCCGCGCCGTCGCACCCGAGGCACGCGAGGACCGGCATGAAATCGGCCGAAATCAGGGCTTTCAAGAGCTCGCGGTTGACCCCGGTGACGTCGCCGACGAGCCCGAAGTCGATCGGATCCGGACCCGCGCCCGCGACGACCTTCGGCGGACGCTTCTTCGCCGCGATCGCGCCGGAGCTCGCGCCGTGCAGGCCGACCGGCTTGCACCCCGCATGAAAGAGCGCGGCGCAGAGATCGACGTTCACCAATCCCGCGACCGTCATCTTCATCACGTCGAGCGTCGCCGCGTCGGTGATGCGCCGCCCCGCGACGATGTTCGGCGTTTGTCCGAGCTGCTTCTGAAGCTCGGTCGCCTGCGGCCCGCCGCCGTGCACGATGATGATCGATTCGCCGGAGCGCGCGAGCTCCGCGAGATCGATCGCGAGCGTCGCGATGGCCCCGCTCTTGACGATCTCGCCGCCGATTTTGACGACGATCATCAGGGATATCCCCCCGGGTCTTCCAGCGAGGTGCGCTCGTCGAACCCGAACATCAAGTTCATCGACTGAATCGCCTGACCCGCGCCGCCTTTGATCAAGTTGTCGGTCGCCGCGAACGCGGTCACGAGATCGCCGTCGCCCTTGACCGCGGAGACCTCGGCGTAGTTCGACCCGCTCACCGCGACGACCTCGGGCAGACGCTTGGCCGGCACGCGCACGAACGGCTCGCCCGCGTACGTTTCTTGGTAGAGCGATTTGATGCGGTCGCCCGTCACTTCCTGTTTCACGTGCGCGAAGCAGGTCGCGAAGATGCCGCGCGAGAGCGGCGCACTCACCGGCACGAAACGGAGCGTCAGATCTTTGGCGCCGGCGAACGCGAGCGTCTCGACGATCTCCGGGACGTGCTGATGCTCGAGCGGCTTGTACGTGCGCAAGTTGAGCGAGCGCACCGGGTGATGCGTGCCCGCGCTCTCTTTGATGCCGCTGCCCGACGAGCCGGTGATGCCGACGATCTCGACCGCGCCCGAGAGGAGGCCCGCTTTCGCGAGCGGCAAGAGCGCGAGCTCGATCGTCGTCGCGAAGCAGCCCGGCGACGCGACGTACTTCGCTTTCTTGATCGCTTCGCGATTGAGCTCCGGCAGCCCATAGACGAACGTGCCGCGCACGAGCTCGTCCGGGCACGGGTGCTTCGCGCCGTAATATTTTTCGTACGCCTTCGGATCGCGCAGACGAAAGTCGCCGGACAAATCCACGACGCGCGCGCCGCTCGCCATGAGCTTGGTCATCACGGTCGCGCTCACTTTGTGAGGCAGCCCGAGGAGCACGACGTCGACGCCCTTCGCGGCTGCTTCGGGCGGGATGCCTTCGAACGTGAGGCTCGTCTGTCCTTCGAGGTTCGGGTGAACGGCCCAGATGGGCTCGCCGATGTGATCGATCGACGCGACGCGGACGAGCTCGACACCCGGATGATGAACGAGTCGCCGGATGATCTCGCCGCCGCCGTAACCGCTGCCCCCGATGACCGCTGCGCGAATCTTTGCCATGATTTTCAGCCCTCGCTCGTAGTCGAACTGGGAGGATTGACAACCCTACTACATGTAGGTAAGGGAGCTACCCACATGGTGCTTGCCGGTTACGCCGATCTCGTGAAGCCCGAGCCGATGATTCAAGAGCGCCCGTACGGCGAGGCCGAGCACGTCGTTTGGAGCGTGCCGCCGCAAGCTGCGGCCGGGCTCGTCGATCGGTCCGACAAGTGGACCGACTTGGACGCGCGTCGCCGCCAGGAGTAAGAAAGCCGGCGATGCAGCCGGATCCGGTGCGCTGGCTCGAAGAGCGCGGCAAGGACATGGAGCGCGAGCTCGCCGAGCTCGTCGCCGAAAATTCGTTCACCGACAACACCGACGGCGGTCGCAAAGTCGGCGCGATGCTTCGCGAGCGGACGTTCGCGATCGCTGGGCTCGACCGGCGCGTCGTCACGAGCGCGCGCTACGCCGATCACCTCGTTTTCTCGTCGCGCGGCGCGCCGGCGAAAAAACCAATCGCCCTCATCGGACACCTCGACACGGTGTTTCCACCGGGGACCTTCGAAGGGTTTCGGCGCGACGGCGATCTCGCGCGCGGGCCGGGCGTGCTCGACATGAAGGGCGGCCTCGTCGTCGTCGCGTGGGCGCTTCGCGCGATCGCCGAGACCGCGGGGCTCGACGCGATGGCGCCCGTGCGTCTCGCGATCGTCGCCGACGAAGAAGTGGGCTCGCCCGAGGGGCAGCGCGTCATCCGCGAGGCGATCGACGGCGCGACCGGCGCGCTCGTTTTCGAAGCTGGGCGCAAAGGCGATCTGGTCATCACGCGTCGAAAGGGGACGGGATCGATGAACGCCGTCGCCACGGGCCGTGCCGCGCACGCGGGAAACAACCACAAAGAAGGCCGAAACGCGATTCGGGCGCTCGCGCGATTCGTCGAACGCGCCGAGTCGCTCACCGATTATTCGCGCGGCGTCACGGTGAACGTCGGCGTGATTTCGGGCGGCACGAGCAAGAACACCGTGCCCGAGCGCGCCGAAGCCCAGCTCGATTTGCGGTTCGAGTCGATCGCCGACGGCGAGAAGCTCGTCGCCGATTTGCGCGCCGCTGCGGAGAACGCGTTCGAAGGCGTCGGCATCGCGCTCTCGGGCGGCATCGCGCGGCAGCCGCTCGAGCGGAGCGACGCGAGCGTCGCCTTGATGAATTCGTATCTCGCGTGCGCGAAGGCGAGCGGTCTCGGCGGCGGCGAAGCTGCGCTCATCGGCGGCGGGTCGGACGCGAGCACCTCTTCGGCGATCGGCATCGCGTCGATCGACGGGCTCGGCCCGCGCGGCGTCGGCTTCCACACCAAAGACGAGCAGATCGAAATCGCGACGCTCGTGCTCAAGGCGCAAGCGCTCGCGCGCTTCTTGATGCAATGGCGCTGAGGTCCGCGCCGCGGACGCGGCCGACGGCCCGAAGGGCGCTCGGACTCAAGCGGGTCGCGTTCGTGGTCGCGCTCTTCGCGTGCGGGCCGCACGAAGACGTGACGCCGCTCATCCACGTGAACCCGAACGCGGCCAAGCGCGGCGACTGGATCCACGGCGCCGGAACGCAGCCCGCCGCACACGCGCGCGTCCACACGATGCACGCCGGCGAAGAGCTCGGAGGCCCGAACGCGACCGGAAAACCGGGCGATTTCATCCTCGAGAACGACGAGGTCGCATTCGTCATCGATCAGCTCGGCCCCGCCGGCGGCGCGGGCTTCGCGGTGAGCGGCGGCAATTTGATCGACGCGGCCGACGCGCACGCGCGCAAAGACGAGCTCGGCCAAGTCATCACGTACTTCGGAGCATTCCCGCGGCAAGGCGTCTACGAGACGATGGACAGCGGCGTCCTCGGCGACGGCTCGGCGTTCGTCGAGGCGCGCGGCCACGAGCTCGACGAAAAAGACGTCACCGTCACGACGCGCTACACGCTGCACGGCAGCGATCGCGCGCTCCTCCTCGAGACGACGCTCGAAAATCGCGGCGCGCAGCCGGTCGTTTTCTTGGGTCTCGGCGACGCTATTCAATGGGGCGGCACCGAAAAGATCGCGCCGGACCGCGGGCGCGGCTTCAAGGGCCCGTCGAGCGGATCGTTTCTCGGCGGCGTCGGCCGGCTCGCGAGCTACGCGATCGCCGCGACCGACGGCGACATCGACGCCGAGAACGGCCCGTCATGGAGCGACACGCTCCAAGCACGCCGCACCGAGATTCCTGCCGGAAAAAGCGTGCATTATGCACGTGTATTTCTCGTCGGGCCGCGCGCCGACGTCTCGGGGCTCGTCGCCGAGCTCACGAAAGCGTCGGGCGCGCCGGTCGGCCGGCTCCGCGTCACGCTCGCGTTCGGGACGACGCCGGTCGCGCCGAGCGATCGCAGCGACGTCGAGATCGCCGTTCACGGACGACCGATCATGGACCTCCGAAAGGACGCGAGCGGCGCGCTCGCGACCGACGTCCCGCCGGGGCACTACGAGGTTCGTTACGCGGGCGGCGACGGGCGCGGGCCCGATCGGCCGGCCGTGGCAGTCGACGTCACCGCCGATCACGAGACGAGCGCCGAGGTCCACGTGACGGCGCCCGGGCGAATCCATGTACAATGCAAGGAACGCCTCGACGCCAAATCGGCGCTCGCGAACGCGCCGTGCAAAGCGACCTTCGAAGGCCTCGGCGTGCCGAACCCGGATTTCGGGCCAGCGCACGTCGCGGGGCCGGCGCGAAACCAAGTGACGACGAAAGACGGCGACGTCGACGTACCGATCGCGCCCGGCCGTTATCGCGTCACGCTCTCGCGCGGGCCGGAGTACGCGACCTCGGCGTTCGAGGTCGACGTGCAGCCGGGCGCCGACGTCGAGGGCGCGTGCGACGTCGCCGAGCGATGTTTCTTGCGGCGCGTCGTCGACACGCGCGGTTATCTCGCGTGCGACTTTCATCAGCACACGATGCTCGGCGTCGACGCGCCGACCAACACGCGCGACCGCGTGATCGGCAACGTGGCCGAGGGCGTCGAGATCGCGGTCGCGACCGAGCACAACATCGTCGCCGATCTCGAGCCGCTCGTTCGCGAGATGGGGCTCGCCGATCGCCTCGTCGAAATTCCGGGTGACGAGCTCACGACCGACACGAGCCTTCATCCGTGGGGACACGCCAACGCGTTTCCGCTTCCGTTCGACGCCGACAAGCCGCACGGCGGCGCCCTCGACGTGCGCGATCGCCCGCCAAAAGAGCTGTTTTCGGAGCTCCGCGCGAAAAATCCCGGGCTCGTGATTCAGGTGAATCATCCTCGCTCCGGATCGAACGGCTATTTCGATTTGCTCGATTTCGATCGCGCGACCGGCGCGGGCACCGACCCGCGCTACGATCCGGACTTCGACGCGATCGAGCTTTGGAACGGGCGCAACGTGGCGCAGCGGAGCGCCGTGCTCGACGACACGAAATCGCTTCTTCGCAATTCTCATCCGGTCACGATCACCGGCACGACCGATACGCACGGGATGGTCGGGCAAGAAGCCGGTTACCCGCGGACGTACGTGAAGCTGAAGGACGACGATCTCGGCGCGTGGACCGCCGATCGAAGCGCCGAGCTCGCGAAGTCGATTCGTCAGACGCGCGACGTCGTCGTGACCAACGGCCCGTTCATGCAAGTCCACGCGAGCGGTGCGGGCATCGGCGGAATCGCGCGCGCACGCGGCGGCCACGTCATCGTGACCGTCGAAGTGCAGAGCGCGCCGTGGGTCGAGGCGAATCACGTCCACGTCGTGCGCGCGCTCGGCACCAAAGCGGGCAGCCGCGACCGGCTCGACGCCGATCTCAAGCCGCGCCTGAACGCCGCCGGCGCGCTCGCGTCGCACGCGCAGTTCGATCTGGCGGTCGACCGTGATGATGCGATCTTCGTCATCGTCACCGGCGACAAAACGCTCTCGCCCGTTTTGCCCGGCAACGGCGACGCGATTCGCCCGTACGCAATCTCCGGCGCGATCTGGCTCGACGCCGACGGCGACGGAAAATCCCTGGGAAGATAAGTCAGAAAAGCGTTGCGCTCGGCGTCTTCTGGACTACCTTCCGCGCGCCGGCGGGGCGTAGCGAAGCCTGGTTATCGCGCTTGACTGGGGGTCAAGAGATCGGCGGTTCAAATCCGCCCGCCCCGACTCTTTTGCGACCCTCCGACGTGACCCCGGTTATCCCCGGCGGTATATAGGGTGCTGATGGCGTTCTCGACCCTCGCCCAAAAACATCCGCAGGGCCTGCGCGATTTTTGGAACGTGTACGACGCGCGGCAGGAGGAGCTGCGGGTCGCCACGCTGGAGCTCGCGCGATCCCATCCGGTGTTCGGTCCGATGATCGCGGCGATGTCGCCCGCGGACATGGAACGAAACGGCGCCGAGTCGCGCGCGCTCCTGCAGCGCGCGATGACGAGCGGGAAGTGGGACGAGTACGTCGCGAGCCTCGAGGCGCAAGGCACGACTTACGCGCGGATGAACATCCCGTTCGGCAGCTGGCTCGACATCATTCGCGTCGTGCACCGCGTGATGGTCCCCGCGCTCGCCGCCGAGTACGGCGCGACGCCCGAGCGCGTCGCCAACGCGACGCTCGCGATGCTCGATTTCGTCGACGAGGGGATGGCGATCATCGCCGATCGCTACTCCGCGCTTCGCGCCGACGATCGTTTCCAGATGATCGTCGAAGCCGTGAAGGACTACGCGATCTTCATGCTCGACCCGGCGGGTCGCGTCGCCACGTGGAACTCGGGCGCGCACGCGCTCAAAGGTTGGACGACGGAGGAGGTCTTGGGCAAGTCGCTCGCGATCTTCTACCCGCCCGAGGAGCGCGACAGGAGGCCTGCGCAGACGCTCGAAACGGCCAAAAAGAGCGGCCGCTGCGTCGACGAAGGCTGGCGCGTGCGCAAGGACGGCACGCGCTTTTGGGCGAGCGTGCTCGTGACGGCGATGCGCGACGCGCGCGGCGAGCTCGTCGGCTTCGCGAAGGTGACGCGCGATCTCTCGGACCGGAAGCGCGTCGAAGAGGCGCTTCGCGCGAGCGAAGAGAGCTTGGCGACGACGCTCCTCAGCATCGGCGACGGCGTCATCGCGACCGACACCGAAGGGCGCGTCACGCGCATGAACCCGGTCGCCGAGCGGCTGACCGGCTGGAGCATCGAGGACGCGCGCGGGCGCGACTTCACCGCGGTGTTTCACATCGTCAACGAGATCACCGGCGAGGTCGCGGTCAACCCGATCGAGCGCGTGCTCCGCGAGGGCGTCGTGGTCGGGCTCGCCAATCACACGTCGCTCATCGCGCGCGACGGCAGCGTGCGACCCATCGCCGACAGCGCGGCGCCGATTCGCCGCGCGCGCGAGGGCCTCCAGGGCGTCGTCCTCGTGTTTCGCGACATGACGGCCGAGCGCGACGCCGATCGCGCGCTCCGCGAAGCGCACTCGTTCCTCGATTCGATCATCGAAAACATTCCGCACATGATTTTCGTGAAGGACGCGGCCGAGCTTCGCTTCCAGCGGTTCAATCGAGCGGGCGAAGCGCTCCTCGGCGCCACGCGCGACGTGCTCGTCGGCAAGAACGACTTCGATTTTTTCCCGAAGGAGCAGGCCGAAGCCTTCACGCGCAAGGACCGCGAGGTGCTCGCCAGCCAGCGGGCGCTCGACATCGTCGAAGAGCCGATCGACACGCCCAAGGGCAAGCGTTGGCTCAACACGAAAAAAATCCCCATCCGCGGGCGCGACGGCAAGGCGCGCTACCTGCTCGGCATCTCCGAGGACGTCACCGAGCGCAAGGAGATGGTCGATCGCATCCGGGGTTTGAACGAAGAGCTCGAGCGCCGCGTCGAGGAGCGCACCACGGCGCTCCGCAAGAGCGAAGACCAGCTGCGCCACGCACAGAAAATGGAAGCCATCGGCCGTCTCGCCGGCGGCGTCGCGCACGATTTCAACAATTTGCTTTCGGTCATCCTCAGCTACGGCGAGCTCATGCAGGGCGAGCTGCCGGCCGATGATCCGCTCTGCGCCGAGCTCGCCGAGATTCGCCGCGCCGCCCAGCGCGCCGCCGACCTCACGCGGCAGCTCCTCGCGTTCAGCCGGCAGCAAGTGCTCGCGCCGAAGGTCATCGACCTCAACCAAACCATCGCGGGCATGGGCAAGCTCGTCGGGCGTCTCATCGGCGAGGACATCGACGTCCGCACGGTGCCGTCGGCGAACCTCGGCAACGTGCTCGTCGACCCGGGGCAAATCGAGCAAGTCTTGATGAACCTCGTCGTCAACGCGCGCGACGCGATGCCGAAAGGCGGCACGCTCACGATCGAGACGATGAACGTCGATCTCGACGCCGGCTACGCGTCGGATCACGACGGCGTCACCGCGGGTCCGCACGTCATGATCGCGGTGACCGACACCGGCCACGGCATGGACAAGGCGACCATCGCGCGAATCTTCGAGCCGTTCTTCACGACGAAAGAAGCGGGGAAGGGGACCGGCCTCGGGCTCTCGACGGTCTTCGGCATCGTCAAACAGAGCGGCGGGCACATCTGGGTCTACAGCGAGATCGGCAAAGGGACGACGTTCAAGCTCTACTTCCCGCGCGCGCAATCCGGCACGCGCCGCGCGAGCGTCGTCGGGCGGATCGCGAGCCCGCGCGGAACGGAGCGCATTCTCCTGGTGGAAGACGAAGATCAAGTTCGCGCCCTCGCGAAGGCGGTGCTCGCTCGCCAAGGCTACGAAGTGCACGCCGCCGAGAACGGCAACGCGGCGCTCGCGCTGTTCGACAAGCTCGAGGGCAAAATCGATTTGCTCCTCACCGACGTCGTCATGCCGAAGATGAGCGGACGCGAGCTCGCCGAGAAGCTCGCGCCCATCCGGCCGGAGCTCAAAGTCCTCTTCATGTCCGGTTACACCGACGACACGGTCGTGCACCACGGGGTGCTCGACTCGGGCATCGCATTTTTGCAGAAGCCGATCACGCCCGACGCCCTCGCGCGCAAAGTCCGCGAAGTGCTCGACGGACGCCAGGGTTAAGCGGTCGCCGCGAGAAACCCGCGCAAGTCGCGGACGGCGACGCGAAGGGTGCAGCGCTGCACGCCGAGCCCGCCGGTCAGCGTCGCGGCGCCGTTCGATTCTTGCGGGTACGTCGAGAGCCACCCGACGGAGACCGACGCCGCCACCGCGGGGTCGAGCACCGCGCCGCGGAGCGGGAAGGCGAGGATGGGCTTCGCGATGCGCATCCCGAACATGCGTGTACTCTGCAACAAATAGACGGCACGCGTCGTGACGCGCACCTCCGCTCGCGTCCACTGCACGGCGAACGCGAGCGGCGCCACCCAGCTGCTCCGGACGCGCACGTCGTCCTCGGCGAAGCGAATGCCCTCGGCATGCAAGTACGGCGCGATGGCGCGAGCGCGCTCGTCATGGCGCGCGCCGATCGCGCGGTTCGCGAACGCGACGAGCGGCAGCATGACGACGAAGAAGCCGACGACGAACGCACCTGCGACGAGAAAAAAGAAGACGCCCTGATTCACGGGGCGAGGCGATTCAGCATGCGCGGGAACGGAATCGTCTCGCGCACGTGCTGCAGCCCGCAAATCCACGAGACGGTGCGCTCGATCCCGAGGCCGAACCCGGCGTGCGGGAACGAGCCGTAGCGGCGGAGATCGAGGTACCACTCGAACGCCTCGCGAGGCAGCTTGTGCGCGTCGATCGATTTCAAGAGCGTATCGAAATCGTCCTCGCGCTGCCCGCCGCCGATGATCTCGCCGTAACCCTCCGGCGCGAGCACGTCCATGTTGAGCGCGAGCTCCGGGCTCTCGGGGGCGTGCTTGAAATAAAATGCTTTGAGCGACATCGGGTAGCGATGAACGATGACCGGTCGATCGAACTGATTCGAGATCACCGTCTCTTCGTCGCCGCCGAAGTCGTCGCCGATCTTCGCTTCGGGGTGACCGTTTTTTTGCAGCGTCGCGATCGCCTCGGCGTACGTGATGCGAGGGAAGGGCGCCTTCACTTTTTCGAGCTTCGCGGTGTCGCGCTCGAGCGTCTTCAATTCTTCTTTGCGCGTCTCGAGCGCTCGGCCGACGACGTACTCGAGAAAATCTTCGGCGAGCTTCATGTCGCCTTCGAGATCCATGAACGCGACCTCGGGCTCGACCATCCAGAACTCGGCGAGGTGCCGGCGCGTCTTCGACTTCTCCGCGCGGAAGGTCGGCCCGAAGCAGTACGCCTTGCCGACCGCGGCGGCCGCCGCCTCCATGTAGAGCTGCCCGGACTGCGTGAGGTACGCCGCCTCGCCGTGGTAGTCGGTCTCGAAGAGGTTGCTCGTCCCTTCGCACGCGTTGGGCGTGAAGATCGGCGCGTCGACGAGCGTGAAGCCGCGACCGTCGAAGAAATCGCGCACGCTCTGGATGATCGTGTGCCGCACGCGCAAAATCGCGGCCTGCCGCGGCGCGCGCAGCCAGAGGTGGCGATGGTCCATCAAAAAATCGGTCGAGAAGACGTCGCCGGCGAGCTTCTTCGCGTTGAGCGGATATTCGGCCGCGACCTCGCGCACGACGCGCAGCGCCTTCACGCCGAGCTCGTAGGTGCCTTTGATCTTGCCGTGCTCTTTGACGAGCCCGGTGACCTCGACGCTCGACTCGAGCTGCAGCTTGTCGGCGCGCGCGAACGTGTCCTCGTCGACGTCGCCCTTGAAGACGACGCACTGCGCGACGCCGCTGCCGTCGCGCACCTCGAGGAAGTGGAGCTTGCCGCTCGAGCGCTTGTTGTGGAGCCAACCGCGGAGCGTGATTTCCTCGCCGACGTGCTTGCCCAATTCAGAAACGACCGCGTCCATCGGGGCGTTTCGTAGCACACGTCCGGGGTTCAGGCGCGCTTCAGACGCTCCTCGCGTCGGCGCGCTCCGGCTGCTTGCGACGCCCGAAGCTCGGGCGTGTCGAGCGCGAGCGACGGGAGCGGCGTCGGTTTGCCGCCGTCGTCGATCGCGACGTACGTGAGGAGCGCGCTGACGCACGGCCAGCGCTTCATCGTTCGCGAGTCTTCCCCCTCGACGACCACTTCGATTTCCATCGACGTGCGGAACGTCGCGGTCACGCGCGCGCAGAGACGCACGACCTCGCCGACCTTCACCGGTTGCTCGAATTTCAAATCGTCGACGAACGCGGTCACCGCGACGCGACCCGAGTGGCGCTGCGCGCAGATCGCGCCGCACAAGTCGACCCACGCCATGATCTGACCGCCGAACACGTTGCCGAGCGCGTTGGCGTGCTGCGGCAGAACGTATTCGGTCATCTCGGTGACCGATTCGGGCTGTGTCTTCGTCACAGACAGAGAAGGTAGCAGTCGTGGCCTCGTGGATTCGTGCAATCCGACGTCCGTCCGCTAGGGCGCCGGTTTCGAAAAACCAAGCGCTTGATGACGACCGCTAGAGCACCTGCCGCGCCACACGAAGTGGCGGCTTTTTCGCAGTTTCCATGGCTCGACTTGCGCCGCCGTCCGGCCTTTGCGACAACGCACGTCCCTATGTCCACGGTGTTCGACAAAGTTCCGAGCGAGATGAATTTCCCTGCGGAGGAGAAAGAGATCCTCTCCTTCTGGCGCGAGCACCGCATCTTCGAAAAATCGATCGAGCAATCGAAAGACAAACCGGCGTTCGTCTTCTACGAAGGGCCGCCGACCGCCAACGGCCTCCCGCACAACGGGCACGTGCTCACGCGCGTCATCAAAGATGTCTTCCCGCGATACAAGACGATGCGCGGCCACTTCGTCGGCCGCAAAGCGGGATGGGACACGCACGGGCTGCCCGTCGAGGTCGAGGTCGAAAAAGAGCTCCGCATCCACGGCAAGGCGGCGATCGAGCAGTACGGCGTCGAGCCGTTCATTGCAAAATGCATCGATTCGGTCTTCCGCTACACGCGCGAGTGGGAAGAGCTGACCGAGCGCATCGGCTTCTGGGTGGACCTCGGCGACGCGTACGTGACGTACCACAAGAGCTACGTCGAGAGCGTGTGGTGGGCGCTCGGAGAGCTCTTCAAGAAGGGCCTCCTCTATCGCGGTCACAAGGTCGTCTGGTGGTGGGCGCAAGGCGGGACGGCGCTCAGCGCGGCCGAGGTCGGGCAGGGGTATCGACAGGTCGACGACCCGAGCGTGTACGTTCGGTTTCCGTTGAAAGATGGCCGCGCGCTCGTCGTGTGGACGACGACGCCGTGGACGCTCTCGTCCAACATGTACGCGGCGGTGAAAGCCGACGTCGATTACGTGACGGTCGAGCACGGCGACGAGAAATTGATCCTCGCGGCCGCGTTGCGCGAGCCGCTCGCGAAGAAGCTCAAGACCGAGCTTCCCGTCGTCGCGACGTGCAAAGGCAAAGACCTCGTCGATCTCGAATACGCGCCGCCGTTCGACACGTTCAAAAACGAAAAACATCGCTGGCGCGTCATCGCCGCCGATTTCGTGACGCTCGACACTGGCACCGGCATCGTCCACATCGCGCCGGCGTTCGGCGAGGACGACTACGACGCGCATCGCCGGATCGCGCCGGACGAAGGATTGCTTTGCGCGGTGAAGTCCGACGGCAATTTCATCGACGCGATGGGATCGAAGTACGCCGGTCGCTGGGTCAAAGACTGTGACAAAGAGCTCTCGGCCGAATTGAAAGAGCGCGGGCTCCTCTTGTTCGCCGAGACGTACCGGCACGACTATCCGTTTTGTCCGCGCGCCGAAAACGATCCGCTCATCCAGTTCGCGCGGCCGGCTTGGTACATCCGCACGACGAAAGAAATCGCGCGCGCGATCGCGAACAACGAAGCGGTCCACTGGCTGCCCGAGCACATCAAAGAAGGTCGCATGGGCGACTTCTTGCGAAACAACGTCGACTGGGCGCTCTCGCGCGAACGATTTTGGGGCACGCCGCTCAACGTGTGGCAGTGCGAGAAATGCAGCGCCGAGTGCGCGCCGACGAGCGTCGCCGAGCTTCGCTCGCTCGGCGGATCGTTTTCCGCGTTCGAAGAGGACAAGAAGAAAAATCCGAATCTCAGCGACCACCTCATCGTCCACAAACCGTGGATCGACAAAGTGACTTTGCCGTGCTCCTGCGGCGCCACCATGAAGCGCGTGCCCGAGGTCATCGACTGCTGGTTCGACTCGGGCGCGATGCCGTTCGCGCAGTGGGGCTATCCGCACGTGCCGGGAAGCGCCGAAAAATTCGAGAAGAACTTTCCGGCCGACTTCATCAGCGAGGCGATCGATCAGACGCGCGGCTGGTTTTATTCGCTGCTCATGATCTCGACGCTCGTCTTCGGCGACCGGCCGCTGCCGCACCCGTACGAGACGTGTCTCGTGCTCGGCCACGTCGGCGACAAAGAAGGGAAGAAAGAGTCCAAGTCCAAAGGCAACTACACGCCGCCGGACATCGTCTACGACGAGGTGAAGCTCGAGTTCGCCGTCATGGATGCGACCAAGCTCAAAGGGAGCAAGCCGCAGCCGGGCGTCGTCCTCGTCGCGAAAGAAGATCTCGAAGGGCTCGATCTCTTGCCCGGCGCGAAGGTCGAGGTGCAGTGCGGCGCGGCGATGATCGCCGCGACGGTCCAGAGCGACAAAGGGCTCCCGCGGCGCGTCGCGGTGCTCGACGACGCGGACCGCGCGCGGCTCGGGGCGTCGGTCACGAGGAAATCCGACGTGAAGCCCGCCGAGGTCGCGCGCCTCCCGCTCGAAGAGCGCATCGTCGTGCGCGATCCCGAGACGCCCGCGCCCGGCGCCGACGCGTTCCGCTGGTTTTTTTACGCGTCGAGCCCGCCGTGGTCCAACACGCGCCACTCGCTCTCGAACGTGCGCGCGCTCCAAAAAGAATTTTTGGTGAAGCTCCGCAACACGTATTCGTTCTTCACGATCTACGCGAACATCGACGGCTGGACGCCGCTGACCACCGACTCGGGAACGCCGAGCGAGCTCGATCGATGGTGTCAGAGCGAGCTCGCGGACACCGTGCGCGTCGTGACGGAGCGGATGGACGCCTACGACGTCTACGGAGCCACGCAGCGGCTCATCGACTTCGTCGACGCGCTGTCGAATTGGTACGTGCGCCGCTCACGCGAGCGCTTTTGGCGAAGCGGCATGGACCGAGACAAGCTCGCGGCCTACGCGACGCTCTACGATTCGCTCGAGGCGCTCTCGGTGATGCTCGCGCCGTTCGTTCCGTTCACCGCCGAGCGCATGTATCAAAATCTGGTGCGTCGGCCGCTCGGTGACGGCGCGAAGGAGAGCGTCCATCTCTGCGAGTGGCCGGCGAGCGCGACCAAAACGATCGACGAGAAGCTTCAGACGAAAATGCGCGCGGTGCGCGATCTCGTCTCGCTCGGCCTTCAAGTGCGCACGCAGAACAAGCTCAAGGTCCGCCAACCGCTCCGCGCGGCGCACGTGATCTTGAGCAAGCCGGCGCTCGAAGCCGAGCTCCGCGGCGTGATCGACACGATGAAGGAGGAGCTCAACGTCCTCGCGATCGAGTTCGTGCCGGTGGCGCGCGCGCGCGAGTTCGTCGAGTACCAGCTGAAACCGAATTTTCGCAGCCTCGGTCAAAAGGGTCGCGGCAAAGAAGCGCAGATGCTCAAAGGCGTCATGGGCAAGCTCGGAGCCGAGCAAGCTGCGGCGCTCAACGCGCAGCTCCTCGGCGACGGCAAGATCACCGTCGAAGGCGTCGAGCTCGCCGCCGAGGACGTCGAGGTCGCGTTCACGACGAAAGAAGGCTTCGCCGCCGCCGGCGACCGCACCGGCGTCGTCGCGCTCGAGACCGCGCTCGACGATCATCTCCGCGAGCTCGGATTTTTGCGCGAGCTCCAGAGCCGCATTCAAGCGATGCGCAAAGAGCTCGGTCTCGAGTTCACCGACCGCATCGTGCTCGGTTTGTCGGGAGGACCCAGGCTCTCGGCGGTGCTTGCAAAATACACGGATGTGCTCGCGCGCGAAGTGCTCGCCGCCGCGATCGAACGCTCGCACACCGGCGATGCGGTCGAAGCCGAGGTCGAAGGCGAGGCCGTGCGCATCTCGATCTTGCGTGCGTGACGTTCGTCCCTCAGACTCCGGCGGATGAGGCGCTTTCTTCTCGGGGTGGCGGCCGCGCTCTGCGCGTGCGGCGGAGCGACGGTCGATACGGGCGACGCGGGTGACGCCGGCAAAGTCGTGAAGGACGCGGGCCTCGGCGACGCGCCGGGCCAGCCGCCGCCGCCACAAGACGGCGGCCCGCCGACGAGCGAGACCATGACCTTCGCGGTCAACACGGTCTATCTCGGCGAGGGCGATCGCAGCGGCACCGTCAGCTCGACGGCGTGGAAGGGCTACGGCTTCAACCTCGACGGGCTCGTGAGCGACAAGTCATCGACCGACGTCTGCACGCTCTACGCGGGCGCGCCGAAGACGAATCAAACCGACGGCACCAACGGCGTCGACAACTCGTGGGGCGAGACGCTGCTTCCGCTCATTCAAACCGCGGCCAGCTTGCCGAACCCGTCGCAGTCGGTGAGCCAGACCATCGCGGCCGGCGCGTTCACGGTGCAGGTTCAAGTGACCGGGCTCTCGGACGATCCGAATCAGACGGCCAACGGCCTCAAGGCGCAGATCTTCTTGAGCGGCCAATACGGGCCGGGGACGCCCTCGTTCGACTCGTCGACGAGCTGGCCGGTGCTTCCGTCGTCGCTCCAAGACGGGCAAACGATCGAGAGCGGCGCGATCGCGCACTTCGACGACGCGTACGTCGAGAACGGCACGTTCGTGAGCGGCAAGGGGACCGACCCGCTCGTGCTCTCGCTCGACGTTCAGGGCGTCGCGTTCACGTTCAACGTGCACGATGCGATTTTGACGTTCGATCACAAATCGCAGAATTCGATCACCAACGGCACCATCGCCGGCACGCTCGACACGCAAGAGTTCGTCGCGACGATGAAGAAGGCCGCGCCCGAGTTCACGACCGCGCTGTGCGGCTCCGCGTTCGACGGCATCGCGCAGCAAATCGAGCAAGCGTCGGACATCTTGGACGACGGCACGAATCAGCCGGGCACGCCGTGCACGGCCATTTCGATCGGCATCGGGTTCGACGCGGCGCTCATCGCGAACCCGACCGAGGTCTCGCTCCCGCCGTCACCGCCGCCGGATCCTTGCCAACAATAAGCCGAGCCCGAGCGCGAAGAGCGCGCCGCCCGAGCCGGAGGACGGCGTCATCGCGCAGCCCGCGCACCCTCCGCGCGAAGGCGCGGACCGCACCGCGAGGACCTCGGTCGTCGCGCCCGTTCGATACTCGTCTTGGAAGCTGATCGCGCAGTCGGGGCACGCCGCGCGAACGCGTTCGCGCGCCGCGGCGACTCGGGCGCGCGCTTCCTGGCAATGCTCCGGCGCGATCGCGCAAATGTGATCGGCCGCGCGGGCGAGCGACTCGAGCGCTTTGCAGGCCGTCGCGCAGTCCGGGCTCGGGGCGTCGAGCGCCGTCGCGTTCGCTTGAAACTCGCTCCACGAATCGCCCGCGTCCTGCGCGCGGGCCGAGGCCGAGACGAGAAGAAAGGCGAGCACGATCCAAAAGCGCATGCGGTGGATGGTATGATGAAACGGACATGCGCCGCCTGGCTTGGGTTGGAATTTTCGCCGCGCTGATCGCCGGTGCACGTTGCGAGGCCGTCCCGCCGCCGCCGGGCGGGACCTTCCACGCCGCGAGCGGCGCGGTCAGCGTCGACGTCGGCACCGCACCGTTCTCGCTGACCCTGCGCGATGCGCAAGGCAACGTGCTCCTCGAGAGCGCGCCCGCGTCGCCGCTCGCGATCACGCACGACACCGACGAGACGACGACCACGCTCGTCACCGGCTGGGATTATTTTCAAGGACAGGACGATCCGTGGACGCAAGTGTCGAGCGTCCAGAGCGTCACGAGCGACGGCGCGACGACGACGGTCGTCCTGACGACGCCGCTCCCGAACGTGCCGACCGTGACCGTCACGATTTCTTCCGACGGACCCGGCGTCGAAATCGCCGCAGCAGCAAACGCGACGGACGATTCGATCAATCGCGTCACGATGTCCTGGGTCCTCCACGACGACGATCACTTCTTCGGGCTCGGCGAACGTTTCGTCGGCGCGGATCAACGCGGCCAATACCGTTACATGTGGGTCGAAGATCGCTTCGGCAGCGAAGACTCGACGCTGACCGAGTCGAGCCCGCCTTCGCCGCGCCAAGCCGAGGAGACCTACGTCCCGATCCCTTGGATGATGGACCCGCGCGGCTTCGGCATGCTCGAGCACGGCACGTTCCGCACCGTCTATCACCTCGGCGACGAGACGCCGGACGCGTGGCGCGTCGAGTCGTGGACGTCGAAGATCGATTTCACGATTTACGCCGACGCCGACCCGAAGAATCTCGTCGCGGATCTCACGAACGTCACCGGGCGCCCGCCCGACGTGCCCGATTGGATCCTCGCGCCGCGGCGCCGCGCCGACATCCCCGTCGACGACGAGCTCACGCGTCTGCGAAACGCGCACATCCCGACGACCGCGATCGACACCGCGCTCCACTATCTACCGAGCGGCATCGGAACGACCGACGCCAAGAGCGTGACCGCCGACCTCCACGCGCGCGGCTTCAAGGCCGTCGCGTATTTTTGCTCGTTCATCGATCAGAATTACCACCCGGTCTTCGACGACGCGGTCGCCAACGGTTACTTGATCAAAAAACAAGACGGCACCCCGTACGTCGTCTTCGACATCCCGCGCTACGCCGGCATCGTCGATTTTACCAACCCCGCCGCGGTAACTTGGTACCAAGGGCTCCTCAAGCAGGCGATCGACGACGGCTGGGACGGTTGGATGTACGACTTCGCCGAGTACGTGCCGGACGACGCCGTGATGTTCAACGGCATGACCGGCATGGAGGCGCACGATCTCTATCCGGTGCTCTACCAAAAGGCCGCTCATGATTTGCTCGAGCAGCTGAAGCCGAAGGACTATTTCTTTTTCGTTCGATCGGGCTTCGCGGGGACGGGCGGCCTCGTGCCGATGGTGTGGGGCGGCGATCAGGACACTGATTTTTCTGTTGGGAAGGGCATGCCCGCCGGCATCACGGCCGCGCTCAACGCGGGCATGAGCGGCATCCCGCTCTGGGGCTCGGACATCTCCGGCTATCATTATTTGTACAACCCGCCGCCGGACGAAGAGCTTTACCTCCGCTGGACCGAGCTCGGCGCGCTCTCGGCCGACATGCACGACGAGAACGAAGGCGCGGGAAATCAGCCGGTTTCAGCGCGCTGGCAGATTTGGGACGATCAGTTTTCGCAGGACACGTATCGAAAGTACGCGGGCCTCCACACGCAATTGATTCCGTACATGCGCATCGCGCTGAACGAAGCGCGCGCCACCGGGCTGCCGGTCATGCGGCATCTTTATTTGTATTTTCCACACGACCCCAACGTGTGGAACCTCACCGACGAGTACATGTTCGGCGACTCGCTGCTCGCGGCGCCGATCGTCGTGCGCGGTGCCACGTCGCGCTCGGTGTATCTGCCCGAGCCCGCGTATTACGATTTCTTCAGCGGCGCGCGCGTCGCCGGCGGCGGCGCGGTCACGGCGAACGCCGCGCTCGATCAAGTTCCGCTCTATGCGCGCGTCGGCGCGATCGTGCCGATGCTCTCGCCCGACGTCGAGACGCTGATGCCCGCGACCGACGGAAGCGGCGTCGTTTCGCTCGCCGATCGGTCGGACGTTCTCGACGTCGAAATCTTCAGCGGCGGCTCGACGAACGTGACGCTCGGCGACGGCACGACGATCGCGCAGAGCGCGCCGACGGACGCGTACGACGTCGTGCTCCCGCCGACGGCGAAGAACGCGACGCTCGTTCAAGCGACGCAGGCGAGCGATCTCACGACGTGCGACGCGTGCTGGCTCGACGATCCCGCGTCGCGAACGCTGTCGATCACGATCGACACGCAGAGCGACACGATCACTGCGGGACCCGTGAGCGTGACCTTGGATCAATCTCCGAACGTCAAGCGCTTTGTGATGCGCGTGCATCATTGATCGATCGCGTCGGTTCCTCTCGCGTCGGCAATCGATCTTGTTATTCTGGCCGGAGTCGATCGCGCGTGCGACGACGCGAAAGCGAACCGGGGAGAGTCGGTGGGTAAGACAGCGCGTGCCGTCGTTTCGACTCGCGAGCCGGGCGCAGTGCCGCCGTCCGGTCCGGCGAAGGCTCGTGCGCGCGCGCGTGAGCTGCCGCTCGCGCGGACCGATCTCGTCGGCAAAGTCGCGCGCCAACGTTTCGAAGAAGAGATCGACGCCGCGCTGAAGCGAAGGCCGACGCACGAAGGAAAGCTCGCGGGTGCGCTGCGCGCGGTCGCTCCATTGAGCCCGCAAGTGCGCGGGTGTCTCGGCGAAGCGCTTCGCGTGATGCTGCGTCGGCGCACGCTCGATCGCGAGCTTTGGGCCGCGTCGGTGCGATCGCTTGCAGAATGCAAAGACAAAGCGGCCGGCGGAATTTTGCAGCAAGCGCTCTCGGAGGGCGACGCCGGCGGGACCGCGACGCTGAGCGCGGCGGCGGCGTGTGGCGATCGCGAGCTCGGGCCGATGCTCTCGAAGATCGCGGCGAGCCGCCAGTCGCATCTCGCGTTCGGCGCCGAGGTCGCGCGTGTCGCGCGCGGTGAGTCGAACGGGTCGCATCTCTTGTCGCTCGCGCCGATGATCAAGGAGAGCCATCGCATCGCGCTTTGCATCGAGCTCTTCGTGCCGCTCGCGCGCGGCGACGCGCTCCCTTTGGCGATCGCGCGTCCGCTCTACGTGCTCGGCGAGGCGGAGCGTCACCTCGGACGATGGCTCGTGCTCGGCGAGGTCGCGACCAAGTCGGGCGATCGTGGAGCGCTCGACGATGCGATCGCGCGCGAGAGCGATGGGCCGTCGAGCTCGCGCGCCGCGTGGTCGCTCGCGCGCTGGGCGCTTCAGGAAGTTTGGGCTCGCGCGAAGAACGAACCCCCTCCGCCTCCGCCGCCAGCGCGACCCACGGTCGAGCTCGTCGCGCGTCTTTCGGATCGCCCGAGCGCCGATCGCGACATGACGTTTCTCTTCCGTCTCGCGCGGGCGAAAGCGCCGGGCGCGCGTTCGATGCTCGAGTCGCTCGTGAAGCCGCTTCCGCTCGGCGACGAGACGGCGGTGCGCGCGGCGATGCACCTCGCGCGCGATTACGGTCGCGACGATTTGCGGCGCGAGCTCGTGTCGGTCGCGCGCGGCGAGCGACGCGAAGATTTGCGCGGTCTCGCGACGGCCGCGCTCTGGGACGTCGGCGAGCGCGATCAAGCGCGCGCGCTCGAAGGCGAGCTCGTCGCGTCCAAGTGTCTCGCGAACGTCGTCTGGGGCTCGCTCCTTCGCGCGGCCGCGCTGCGCAATCAGGACGACGGATTCCTCTGCAGCGAGCCGCACGTCCGGTGGGTGCACCTCGGCTGGCTGGAGTAAGCTTCATCGCAACATGCGGAGCCGTGCTCGAGCTGCGCTCGCAATCCTGATCGCGCTCGCGGCGACGTCGTCACCGGCGCGCCGCGCGAACGCGGAGAGCGCGCAGACGATCGTGCTCATGGCCGACACCGACGACGACGACGTCGACGGCACGCCCGACGGACAAGAGAAGCTCCTGCCAGTCGCGGCGCGCGCCGACCTCGTCCCGATCGACGCATCGCTCGACAAGGCAACCCTCAAAATCACCGGCGGCACCGGAAAGGTCCGCGTCTGGAACGGCGCGCGTCTCACCGACATCGCGGGACCTCTCGGCGGCCGCGTCGCGCTCGGCGCGGCTTTTCAGGGCGTCGCGCCCGGTCGCGTCGAGATCGACGCGCGGCTCAAGAACGGCCACGAGAAAAAACTGGTCCTCGAGATCCGCGGCGTCGCGATGCGCGACGAGGCGGGCGCGAACGTGGACCTCGCGCGGAGCCACGCGTCGCTCGATCGCATGCCGCCCGCCGCGGTCGGCACGGCCGGCGACACCGACGCGCTCCGCGCCGTCCTGATCGTGCCGGACGGATCTGCCGCGCTCGACGCGACCGTCGAGTCGTACGCGGCGAGCGGCGTGAAGATGGACGCGCTCGCGAACGTGGCGCTCGCGCCGACGACTTGCCCCGCGCAGCTCGCGAACGTGCATTGCCTCGAGACCGCGCCGCTCCGATTCGTCGTCGACGACGTCGATCGCACGCACCCGCTCGTCGTCGATCGCTCGCTGCGCGCCGAAGTGGGCGGCGCCATCGTCGTGCGCTCGGGCGGCCGAAAACAAGCGATTCGCGTGCTCGGCCCGCGCGAGAGCGACGTCGGTCCGATCGCGCGCTACCGGCTCACCGTGCGCACGTTCGTCCTTCGCGCGACGCATGGCGGCGCGCCCGCGATCGGCGGAAATGACGCCGGCGCAGTCGCGATGCTCCGCACCGAGCTCGCGCTCGCGTCGGCCACGTGGGGCCAGTGCGGCATAAGCTTCGGCGACGCCGCGAAGCTCGACGTCGACGTCGTCGATCCGCCGCCGCGCCACTTGCTCTCCATCGGCGACGATCTCGGTCTGCCCGCGAGCGGCGGTCACATCCGCTTCCGCGTCGACGGCAAACCGGTCGACGTCTCGGTCGCGCGCGGCGCGAGCGTCGAACGCGTCGCGCACGAGGTCGCCGCGGCGATCGTCCACGCGGGGTTCCTCGTGACCCAATCTTCGAACGCGCGCATTCTCCCGGGAGCGAGCGGCAGCATCGATCTCTCGGTGCGCCGTTTGAACGGCACGCTCGCGTCGCTCGACTCGTCGCACGGTCACGGGGGCGACGTCGCGCTCACGACCGACGCCACGCTCAGCGTGCGCGTCGGCGCGGTCGACCCCGCCGACGGCATCGAGCACTTCGGCGACATGGATTCGATGGCCGGCACGCTCGAAGAACGCACGCTCGTCAAAGCGCTCGACGATGGCGACCCGACGACCGTCGAGCTCGTCGTCGTGCCGTATTTCGCGGGCACGGGCCGCATCGGCGAGTCCTTCATCACCGGCGATTCGCCGAGCATGCGCAACGTCGTGTTGCTCGATCGCGGCGGGATCCGCGCGCGTCGCTCGAGCTTCACGCTCGCGCACGAGCTCGGTCACGTGCTCCTCGAAGCCCCCGGGCACCCCGACGACTACGCGATCGACACGCCGACGCTCTTGATGGACTCCGACGCATCCGACAGCTCCCCGTTCGGTCCACGCCGCCTCACGCTCGCCGAGTGCGCGCGCGCCATCCGGCAGTCGGGTCCGCATTCTCCGACGCCGCTCTTGAAGCCGTGGCCGCTCAGCCCGCTCGTGCTTCGCTAAGGAACGTAGATCTCTTTGAGGTCAGTCCCGCCCGCATACGCGTAGCTCACGAACGTGTCGAACCCGTAGACGACGACGCCGAACGGCTCGTCGCCTTGGAGGTGATGCGCGCCGTCGTTTTGTTTTCCCGGCGAGATCGTCGGCGGGTTCGTCGACGTGTCGATGATCGGAAACGAGAGCTGACATCGATACGAAAGAAACGGCGGCGTCGCCGACCCTCGCTCTTGCGCGGTGAGCCCGTCGCCCGGGCCGACGTCGCACACGGTCGCGTCGAGTGGCAGGCCGTCGAGATAAAGCTGCGCGTCGGTCGGCGCGCTGATGACGAAAAAATCGAAATTGTATTGGTCGGGCGTGAGTAGCACGTAGTCGGCGCGCCACTGCTCGACGGGCGAGACGTACGTCGTGCTCGGGTCGCCGCCGGGCAAACCGTTCGGGATGCCGGCGGCTTGTTGACTGACTTGGACGTCCATCACGATCGCCGGCTGCGACGCGGTGAGCGTGAAATCCTGATGCGCGGTGAGCACGCGGTCTTGGCCCGCGGTGAGATCGAACGCGTCGTCGGGCGCGGGCAGGGTGGTGACGACGTGCGTCGTGCCGCTGGCGACCGCGAGCACGCGATAGAGCTCGGGCTCGTCGATCGCGCCGATGTCCGCGCCGGCGGCGAGCACGACCTTCGACCGGCTCGGCATGCGCGAGAGCGCGTAACGCTTTCCGACGGTGTGAATCGGCGGCAGCTGATCCTCGAGGTGATCGGCGCAGCAAAATCGATCCGCGAGCGTCTGATAAAACGGCGCGTCCGACGCCTCGCTGCCGGGAAAAACCGCGACCGGCTTGTCGGCGATGATGCTCGAGCCGGTGAAGTCGGCGTTGAAGCCGCCGGTCTCGAGGTTGAGCACCTCGAACGGTTGCAGCACGACGTCGGTCGCGCCGCCGGCCGGGAGCCCGTTCGGAAGTGGACCGCCGGGGATCACGCGTACGGTGGACTGCACGTGCACGTGCGTGTCCGGCCGCGTCGCGACGATCGCGACGAAGGCGCGCAAGTCGGTCCCGAAGTTTTGCGACGGGATGTCGCTCGTCGCGATCGTCTGCGGCCAACCGTCGACCAAGTACGACGTCGCGCCCGCGCTGTTCGCGAGCGCCGACTCGGGCAAGAGCTGCGAGGCGTCGTTCGAGAAGACGTTCGCGTTGTCGAGCGGGTTGAACTGGTACGCGACGATCGGCATCGACGAGCGCACGCGGTAAGCGTGACGCGTGAGCGCGGTGCCGGTGCCGGTGTTGAACTCGCCGTCGGGCGAGCCGTCGACCTCGCGCGGCCCGAGCTTGAACACCTCGAGGCTCCCGGCCGGAATGGTTGCAGTTGCGACCGTTCGCAGGCTCGCCGGATTGCCGACCTGCGCGTCGTCCTCGTCGATCGTCACGTCGGTCGCGACGTCGGGCTCGGCGTTCGACACGACGATGGCATATTGCTGCGCCGCGGCGTTGAGCGACGCGCTCTCGACGGCGTTGTCGAGATCCGCCGCCCAGTACTCGCAGCCGACGTTCGAGTGCTGCGAGTCCGCCTGCTGACAGAGCTCGACGCAGAGGCCGCCGCGGCACGCCGAGCCTTGTGTCGTGTCGCACGTCGCGCCGGAAACGTACGATGTACCGTCCGCCGCGCACGTCGCGGTCGTCTGCCCGTCGCACGTGCCTGAGCCCGGGTCGCAACTCGCGCACGCGAGCAGGCTCTTCGAGCAGACGAGCCCGCGGCTCCCGCAATCGTCGAGCTCGTCGGCGCCCGTTTGGTCGTCGCGACATTTCTCGAGCACGTCCCCGCTGCAGCTCACTTGCCCCGCGGTGCACGCCGGCACCGGCGCGGGCCCCGGCACGTCGCGATACGCCGAGTCGAACCGGCACGCGACGACGAGCGCGAGCAGCGCCGCGCGCGAGCGCATCTCAGTACGCGCCGCCGGCAACGTCGAACGCGTACGCGCTCCACGCCGACGTGGCGAGCTGACCGGACCGAAGCGACGCGTACGAAAACCCATCGATGCGCGCGACGTAAATCTCGGTGCCGATCGTTCCGTGCGCGAGCGCGAGCGTCGCGTCGATCGCGCCGAGATCGGGCACGGTGAACGACGTCTTCCCCGGGCTCACGATGCTCCACGTGACGAGCCCGCCGCCGGTGCTCACGTTCGCGAGCACGAGATCGACGGGCGCGCTCTCCTGAAAGCTCACCGTCTTGCCGTCCCATTGTCCCGAGCCCGGCGTCCCGAGCACCGGAACGGGCACGAATCCCGTGAGCGCGATCGGATCGTTTCCGTCGTTCGTCAGCACGTGTGCGAGGACCGATCCCGGCGCTTGCATGTTGGGCCCGGTCGCCGCGCTCGCCGAGAGCGCATAGGACTCGCCGGTGAGCGCGCCGTCGAGCGCCGGCAAGCCGACGAGCGAGAGCGTCGACGACGTCGGCAAGAGCGTCACTTGATCGCCGTTCGGGAGGACCCCGTACGTTCCATCCGAGAGCGTGAGCGCGACCTGCGTCTCGAGCCGATTCGGCCCGCGATACGTCGTCGGCGGCGGCACCGGCGTGACCTTCACCGCGTGATCGAGCAAGAGATTCATCTTGATGTCGACGTTGGTCGTCTCGGTCTTCGGCACGACCGGCACGCCGCGCACGACGCCCATCACCCACGGCATGAACTTCGCGGGATTCGACGTGGTCGTCTCGATGCCGGCGAGCGCGTAGAGCGTGACGTCGCCGGGATAGCTGTTGAGCGAGTAGCCGTAGCCGACTGCGCCGGGCGATTGCTCGGTCGTCGCCGTGCTCGAATCAGGCTGATAATAAGGCTGCAGGGGATCGCCCACGCCGACGAAGACGTACGCGGCGCGACGCTCGCTCGGGCCGAGCGCCTTCGGCACGCCGACCCAATCGCCGCGCGTCTGAAACTCGATGCCGCTCGGAAAAATGAGCTCGCCTTGCACGTCGCCGACGTCGCGCGGCGTGCCGCTCACGGTCTGCGGATCGCCGCTCGCGCAAGCGACGCTCAAGACCGGCGAGAGGTACGCGGTGACGGTGTCGACCGGCACGTCGACGAAGGTGAGAGGCTGATGACATTTTTCGGCGGCGGTCACCGTGACCGCGCCGGTGAGGCCCGCGTCGCTGAAGCTCGCCGCGCCCGACGCGTCGGTCTTGTGCACGAGCGCGCTCGGCGCGTCGCTGCCGACGATCGCCGTCGCGCCCGGAATCGGAAACCCGGTCCACGCATCGAGAATGAGAACCTTCAAGTTTCCCGCGAGCGCGCCGCCGGTGAGGCCGCCGCGATAACCGTCGGGCGAGTCGTCGTAGGTGAACGCCTCGCGCGCCTGCACGCTCGATTGGCTCGCGTCGGTGACGACCACGTCTTTGGCGCCCGGCGTGTCCCCAGGCGTCGTGCACTGGAGGTGCGTCGCATCGGTGACCGACACGTTCGTGCACGCGAGGCCGTCGATTGTTACCGTGGTACCATTGGACCAAGTTGTCCCGCTACCTAGGATGGCGAGGCGCGTTCCGCCGGTCGTCGCGCCGGTCGTCGGCGTCAGCGCGATGGCGTCGTAGAGAAATCCCTGCGCGAGCGTTCGCTCTTCGGCGGACGAGTCATTTCGAACTTTGACGTCCGCGAGCCCAGGCGGCCCGGGCGGCGTCGTGATCGCGGCGCGCGTCGGGTCGCTCGCGAAGACGTCGCTCGCCGGCACCTCGGTGCCCGCGACGAACACGCGCAGCGACGACGTGAACCCGCGCCCCGCGATGATCGTGTGCGTGCCGCCGGTGAACGGCCCGTGCGACGGATCGAGCCCCTGAATCGCGAACGGGTCGCCGAGATCCACGTCCAGCTTGCCGGCGTCGTCGCCGTTCAGATTCTGATTCGGCGGCGGTCCCGCGTCGTCGCCCTCGAGCGGATTGTGCGTCGGCAAGCACGCGACGAAGATCGCGCAAGCAAGAACGAGCCGCCGCATGAGTCGATGATAGCGCGATTCGTGGCCCGAGCCGTTCGGGCGCTGGGGAGCTAGAAGAAATTCCCGATCGTGAACTCGAAGTCGTACGGCTGCTCGTATTGCAGCCTGTACAGCGGGAAGCCCCACTCGAAACGCAGCGGGCCGAGAGGCGAGAACCAGCGGATGCCGACGCCGACGCTCGTTCGCAAGAGCGCGAGCGAGTCGGCGCTGAAGCAAGGTTGAATGAGCGGGTCGAGCTGCGGCGCGGGCGTCGTGTGACAGAACTGGTCCTCGGTGTTCCACGTGTTGCCGGCGTCGAAGAAGACGACGCCGCGGATGCCGACCTTGTCCAAAATCGGAAACTCGAGCTCGAGGTTCATGAACGCTTCGAGGTTTCCGCCGATGGTCGCGCCGTATTGAATCGGCGGCGAGTTCGGGTCGAGCGACTGATTGAGCGGCAAGCGCGGGCCGATGCTTCGAAGCAAGAACCCGCGAATGTCGAGGATGCCGCCGAGGAAGAAGCGCTGATAAATCGGAACGCCGAACGGCGACGGCGACGAGATGTATCCGAGCTCGGTGTTGAGCTTGATGACGAAGCCGCTTCCCGGCTGCCCCGGCGTCGCGCCGCCGAGCGGATAATAAAATCGTCCGACGAAGCGGTGACGCCAATACTCGACCTCGCTGCCGAACGCCGCGCTCGCGAGCTCGGTCGACGCTTGGATGTAAACGCCCGACGTCGGAAAGAGCCGGTTGTCGCGCGTGTCGAGCACGAGCGTCGGTCGCAGCGAAATCGTGAGCCCCGCGTTGAACAAGTTCGCGAGCGGCAATTTTTGGAAGAGCCCCGCGTAGACGCTCGACTGCGCGCCGAACGCGCCGAAGAAAGTTTGGTCCGACGTGTCGACCGTGTCCTCTTCGACCGTGCCGGTCAGGCTCAAACGCAGCCACGGCTGCACGAGCGCGTAGCCGAACGTGAGCGATCCGCCGAGCGACCGCCGCGCGAAGTTCGGAAAAATGTAGAGCTGGTCGTACGCCTCGGCGCTCATCGACCAGTCGGTGTCGAAGAAGTACGGCTCGAAATATCGCAGGCTGATGATCTGCCGGAGCCCGCTCACCTGCGCTTGGAGCGCGAGCGACGTGCCGTTGCCGAACAAGTTCGCTTGCTGCACCTGCGCGGTCGCGATGAAGCTCTCGATCGAGCTGAAGCCCGCGCCGATCTGGAACGTGCCGGTCGGCCGCTCGCCGATCTCGAAATAAATGACGACCTTGTCGGGCGACGAGCCGGTCTCTTTCGTGACGTCGACGCGCTCGAAGTAGCCGAGCGCCATCACGCGCTTGCGCGAGAGCTCGACGCCCGTCTCCGAATAGAGCTGCCCTTCTTGAATCTCGAGCTCGCGCCGAATGACTTTGTCGCGCGTCTTGGTGTTGCCTTTGATCTCGATGCGCTCGATCCGTACGGGAGGACCCCGCTTGATCGGGATGATGATGTCGACCTGCGCGTTCGCCGCGTCGACCTCGGTCTGCGGCTCGGCCTCGACGGTGTAATAGCCGGCGTCTTTGTAGAGCGTGCGGACGGCCTCGAGGTCTTTGACGATCTCGGCGCGATTGAACCAATCGCCGCCGTTGGCGCGGATCATCTCGCGGAGCTTCTTGCGGCCGGGCAGCGGGTCGACGTGGTGCGAGCCGTCGGCCGATTCTTCGTAGATGTCGAGCCGCCGAATTTTGAAGCGCGGCCCTTCGTGGATGATGATCGTGATGTCGATGCCTTCACGATCGGTCGTGAGCATCACCCGCGGCGTGCCGATCTGCACGGCCATGTAGCCCTTGTCGTAATAAAGGGCGCTGATGAGGAGGATGTCGCGCTCGAGGACGTCTTGCTTGTACGAGCCGCCGCTTCCGAAATCGAAGAAGCTCCCTTGGCCGGTCTGCATCACGTCGCGCAGATCCGAGTCCGAGACGTGCTCGTTGCCGATGAAGGTCACGCGGCGAACCGTGACTTCTTTGTGCTCGACGATTTTGAACCGGACGATGACCTCGTTGTCCTTCTGCGGCTCGTTGGTCGAGGTGACGTCGGCGAGGAGGTAGCCCTTGTCGCGATACGCGTCTTTGATTTTGTCGACGCTGCGTCGCACCGCCGGCAAGTTGAGGATTTGGTTTGCCTTGACCTCGACGACCTCGTTCAGCTTGTCGTTGTCGAGCTCGTCGTTGCCTTCGAACTCGACCGATTTGATGTTGGGGCGCTCGACGACTTTGAATCGAAGCCGCACGCCGCGCGCGACCTCGGTGAGATCGACCTGCACGTCCTCGAAATTTCCCGTGTCCCAGACCGAACGAACGTCGGCGGCGAGCGCTTCGACGCGAAACGGCTGGCCGATTTTTTCGTGAACGTAGGAGAGGATGTCCTCGGTCGCGATGCGGCGGTTGTCTTTCACTTCGATGCCGACGATCGGCTCGCCCTCGGCTTTTTCGGAGGGCGACTGCGGCAGGCGAATCGACGGCGGCAGGCCATTTCCCGGCGTTTGCTGCGGCGCGCCCGCGTCGCTACTGCCCGCGTCGGTCGCGACCGAGACGCCCGCGTCGGCGGTCTGCGCGAGCGCCGGCTTCGCCATGAGCGACAAGAGCGCCGCCGCGATTAGCCCGAAGAAGAGGGCAAGCGCGTCTAAGTCCGGGCACCGTCGGCGAAATCGGGTCAAGAGCGCCCAAGCTCGTAGCTCAGTTGCGCACACGCGGTCAACGACGACATTCCCCTTGTCATTGGCGATTTTCAGTTGCCCGGCGCGACGGAACCGACGTCGACGGCGATTTGTTCCCGATCCACACGACGCCGCTCACGAGAACTGCGACAGGAAGGAGCAGCATGCCGACGCGCATCGAGCTTCGGTCGGAGATCGCGCCGACGAGCGGTGGGCTCCACAAGTCGCCGAGCAGATGAATCGCGAAGATGCTGAGCGCCATCGCGCTCGCCCGCGACGCGGTGCCGACGGATTGGAGAATCGCGGCGTTGAGCGGCGACGTGGAAATGAAGATCGCGATCTCGCACCAAAAGATGAACGTGAAGAAGGTCCTCGGCCCCGGGGCGAGAACGGTCGCCGCCGCGAGCGGAGCCGCGGCGAGACCGGTGATCCCGCAGATGCGAAGCTGAACGCGCGCCGCGTCTTCGCGACCGAGCCCGCGCGCCGCGAAATCGCCCCAAAAACCGCCGATTCCGGTGCCCATGAGACCGGCGACGACGAGCAGCGCGCCGAAGACGAAATTCGCGTGCTCGAGCTCGACGCCGTAACGCGCGTGAATGTACTTCGGCGCCCAGTACGAAAACCCGCCGAGCGCGAAAGTCTGCGCGCAATACCCGAGCACGGTGCGCGCGTAGAGCCCGTTGCCGCGAACCATCGGAAGCGCGCGCGCCCATGGCGCGATGAAATCGAGCAAGCGCGTCGCCGTTTTGCGCGCCGCGCGCGCGCCGCGATCGTCGACGAACAAACAAAGGAGCGCGAGCACCGCGCCCGGACCGCCGGCGAAGTTGAAGGCGCGATGCCAACCGAAATGCTTCTCGAGAAACCCACCGAGCACGTAGCCGAGCGCCGAGCCGACCGGGATCGCGAGATAAAAAATCGCCAGGAGGCGGCTCTTGCTCTTTTGCGGCGCGAGATCGTCGATGAGCGTCGGCGCGATCACCGCGTAGCTCGCCTCGCCGACGCCGACGAGCGCGCGCGCGCCGAGCATCGACCAAAAACCGGTCGCGTGCCCGGTGAGCACGGTCGCGACGCTCCAGACGAAGACGCCGAGCGCCATGAGGCGCGTGCGAAGCCGCGGCGACGCGTCGGCCAGCGCGCCGAAGCTCGGGCTGGTCGCGAAGTAGCCGATCAAAAACGCGGTCGCGAGCGCGCCCGCGTGAAAGTCGTCGAAGCGCAGCTTCGGATCGGCCTGGAGGCTCGGCAGCACCGCCGCCAGCACCGTGCGATCCATGTAGTTGAAGAGGTTGATCGCCGTGAGAATCGCGACGATGAATGCCGGCCGCTTGATCATCGAGTCAGTCGCGGCGCACGCTAACACCTCCGCCGCGAGCTTGACATCCGTTCACTGTACGCGATAGGCGTCGAAACATGAGCGAGACCAAGGAAAAACCGGCCCGGCGTACGACCGCCGAAGCGATGGGCGCCAAGCAGCGCGACATCTCGGTCTCCGAGTTCTTCACCAAGAACCGTCACCTCTTGGGATTCGACAACCCGGCGAAGGCGCTCCTCACGACGGTGAAGGAAGCCGTCGACAACTCGCTCGACGCTTGTGAAGAGGCGGGCATCCTCCCGGAGCTGCTCGTCGAAATCGTGGACCTCGGCGGCGGCGGCGGCGCGCAAGAGGGCGAGACGAAGAAGGTCGTTCCCGAGTCGCGCTTCCGCGTCGTCATCGAGGACAACGGGCCGGGCATCGTCAAACCGCAGATTCCGAAAATCTTCGCGAAGCTCCTCTACGGCTCGAAGTTCCACCGTCTTCGTCAAGCGCGCGGGCAGCAAGGCATCGGCATCAGCGCGGCGGGGCTCTACGCGCAGCTCACGACGGGCAAGCCGGTCGTCATCACGTCGAAGACCGGAAAAGGGCGGCCGGCGTTCCGCATCGATCTGCGCATCGACACCAAGCGCAACCAACCCGACATCGTGAAAGACGAGACCGTCGAGTGGGATCGCGATCACGGCACGCGCGTCGAGATGGAGCTCGTCGCGGTGTATCGCGGCGGGCGCACCGGCGTGCAGGAGTATCTCGAGCAAACCGCCGTCGCGAACCCGCACCTCGGGCTCGAGTTTCGTCCGCCGAAAGGCGAGCCGCTCCTTTTTCCGCGCGTATCGGACGAGCTCCCGCGCGAGCCGCAAGAGATCAAGCCGCACCCGCACGGCATCGAGCTCGGCATGCTCCTCGCGATGCTGCAGGACTCGACGGGCAAGACGGTGAAGCAAGTCCTCACGTCGGATTTTTCGCGCGTGAGCCCCGCGATCGCCGACGAAGCGTGCAAGCTCGCGGGCATCTCGCCGAAGACCAAAGCGCCCGACATCCACGGCGACGCGCTCGATCGGCTTCATCGCGCGCTCGGCCAAGTCAAAGTGATGGCGCCGCCGGCGACGAGCGTCGTGCCGATCGGCGAGACCCTCCTCATCGAAGGTCTCAAGCGCCGCTTTCCCGCGGCCGAATTTTATCAATCGACGACGCGCCCGCCGAGCGTCTATCGCGGCAACCCGTTCGTCGTCGAGGTCGGCCTCGCATACGGCGGGGACCTGCCGGCGGACGAGCCCGGCGAGATCATGCGCTTCGCGAACCGCGTGCCGCTCCAATATCAACCGAAGGCCTGCGCGATCTCGGAGAGCGTCTACGACACGAACTGGAAAGCGTACGGCCTCGCGCAGCCGAAGGGCTCGCTCCCGTTCGGCCCGCTCGCGATCGCGATTCACCTCGCGAGCGTGTGGGTGCCGTTCACGAGCGAAGCGAAAGAAGCAGTCGCGCACTACGACGAGCTCCTCCGCGAGATGAAGCTCGCGCTCCAAGAGTGCGGCCGCAAGCTCGGCGCGCATCTTCGCGCGCGCGAGAAAGCAGTCGGCGAGCAGCGCCGACTCTCGCTCTTCCAGCGCTACATCCCCGAGGTCGCTGCGGCGATGAGCGAGATCCTCGGCTCGGACAAAGAAAAAATCGAAAAGAGCTTTTACAAAGCGCTTCCGAATTTCGTGAACGTCAACGCCCCCGACGACGACGACGGAGGCTCGACGCCCCCGCCCGCGCCCGAGACGCCTCCGGCCTCGGAGCCCGCGCCCTCGGCTCCTCCGAAAAAATCCGCCAAGAAATCCGGCAAGCAAGGGAAGGCCCCGCCGGCCGGCAAGAAAAAGAAACGCGGCGAGCAGCTCTCGCTCCTTCACTGAGGACGAAAGATGGCATCCAAGAAAAAAGCATCGCCCTCGACAGGCCGCGGCACGACGAAAGAGACCGACGCGAAGACACTCGCGAAGATCCAGCGGCTCGCGCAGGACATCTACAAGGTCGTCAATAAAGGGGACAACCCCGCGATCGAAATCCGCGTGCGCGCGCTCTCGAACGTCGCCTTCAACGAGAAGCGTCGCATCATCGAGCTCGGCGACAAGACGCAGTCGCGCGAGTTCTTCAACACCGCGATGGCGCGCAAGTTCATGCAGACGATGATCGTCGCCAACGGTTGCAAGACGCTGATCGACGCCGGCAAGACGATCAGCATCCGTCAGATGTATTACATGTCGAAGCACAACGTCGCCGGCTCGAGCGAGAACACTTTCGAGGAGCAGAACGAGAGCGACCCGGTCATCGAAGACCTCGAGGTCTCGACCGACTCGCTGCGCGAGGAGCTTCACCTGTTCGCGAACCGCAAAGGCGCGATGGTCGGAAATCTCGTCATCAACGACTCGGGCGACGAGATCGATCTCGCGCGCCTCGGCTCGGGCGGCTGGGCGATCCCGAGCATCTGCGAGCCGAGCACCGTTCGCTTCGTGCGCAACAAAGCGGCATACGTCCTCTTCGTCGAGAAAGAGGCGATGTTCAGTCGCTTCAACGAAGACAAATTCTGGCGCTCGCAGAACTGCATTCTGATGACGTCGAGCGGTCAAGCGACGCGCGGCGCGCGCCGGCTCCTCCAGCGTCTCGCGAACGAGCTCAAGATCCCCGTCTACGTGGTCGTCGACAACGATCCGTGGGGTCTCTACATCTACTCGGTCCTCAAGCAGGGCTCGATCTCGCTTGCATACGAATCGATGCGTCTCGCTGTGCCCGGCGTTCGCTTCATCGGCATGAGCGCGCTCGACTATGCGAAGTTCAAGCTGACCAAGTCAGTCGAGATCAAGCTGACCGACAAAGACATCTCGCGCGCCAAAGAGATGAAGGCCTATCCGTGGTTCGCCGACAAGAAGTGGCAGCGCGAGATCGACGCGACGCTCTCGAACGGGTTCAAGATGGAGGTCGATTCGTTCCTCACCAAGGGCGTCTCCTTCATCTCCGAGGAATACCTCCCGAAGAAGCTCCGCGATCGAGATTGGCTCACGTGACTGGAACTCTCTCGTCACGCTGAAACCCATCGCGACACGACGCGAAAATTCGCGCCACACCGCGAAACGATCCCTCTTCGATCCGTTCGGATCGACATGGATCCAGCTGATTTTGGGCATTTTCGTCGAGCGCCAGCGGGGCAATGGAGGTAGATTCCGACGATGTTGGTGGAGAGCGAAGCAGCTTCGCGGGGGAACCCACCGTCGACGGATCCGCACTCGTGCGGCCATGCGTTTTGCAGGAAGAGGTTCTAGATGCGGCTCATTCACTTGCTCGGCTTGTCGGCGGCTGCTGCGTTCGCATGCGGCGGCGGTCATTTCCAAACGTTCGACGACGCGGGTAACCCGGTCGACGACGGCGGCAACCCGATCAACGGCGACGCGAGCTGTCCGCTCTGCGGCGTCGAGGGAGGCTCCGGAGGCGACGGTGGCGGCCCGTTCGTCTGCACGCCCGATCCAGCAAACTACGACATCCCGGGCAACAACTGCGACGACGACGGCGACGGCATCGTCGACAACCCGCAGGGCGCGTGCGACACCGGCCTTCCAGCGAACCCGAGCGCGACGCAGCTCGCCCAAGCCATCGGTCTCTGCCCGAACAAGGGCGACACGTGGGGCGTCGTCTCGGCGAAGTTCACGCAAGGCTATCAGAACGCCAAGGCGCCAAACGCGAAGCAAGCCGGCGCCCTGCCGAAATTCGGCACCACCGTGACGCCGCGTCAGGGCTCGTCCATCGGCATCATCTCGTCGGGCTTCGCCGCCGCGGAAGATTGCGCCGGAGGAAACTTCAACGGTTCGTTCAACTGCGCTGGGACCGCCGCGGGCACTCCGCCGCCGGGTTACCCGAAGAGCGTCAACGGCTGCCCGGTCATGAGCAACATCAACAACGCGATGAACGTCGACCTTCAGATCAAGGTCCCGAACAACGCCAAGGGCTTCTCGTTCGACTTCAACTTCTACTCGGGTGAGTGGCCGGACTTCGTCTGCACCGAATACAACGATTCGTTCGTCGCGTGGCTCAAGTCGGGCGCCTGGGCCGGCAAGAGCGGCGACTTCAACATTTCGTTCGACAGCAAGAACAACCCCATCAACGTCAACAACGGGTTCTTCCAGGTCTGCGCCCCGGCTGGCACGGACTGTTCGAACATGCAGAGCCCCGCAACCTGCACCCTCGGCGAGTCGCAGCTGCTCGGGACGGGGTTCGACATGAAGAGCGATTACTGCGGCAGCAACGAGACGGGTGGCGGCGCGACCGGCTGGCTCACGACGACCGCGCCGGTCCAGTCGGGCGAAACGATCGAGCTGCAGTTCATGGTGTGGAACACCGGCGACGACGCCTACGATTCGAGCGTGCTCCTCGACAACTGGCAGTGGCAGGCCGGCGATCAGCAGGTCTCGACGGTTCGTCCGCCGAACTGATTCACTGATTCACTTCGGCAGGATCGTCGTACCGAACGACGTCGGTGATCTTGCCGTCGTGGATCTCGGCGATGTCCACGACGTGCAGGCGAATCGCGCGGCCGTGGACGAACGGCACGCGGTCGACTTGCGCTTGCTGCACGCCCGAGATCGAATATTCGAGGACTGCCCAGTCGCCGGCGCCGAAGCCGCCCTGCGCGAGCGTGTCGAGCTGACCGATCGATTTTCGCATCGTCTCGAAGTAAGCCTTCGCCGCGTCTTTGCCGTGGGCCGGCTGCGCGCGCTCGAGGCCGTCGATCGAGACGTCGTCGGCGAATGCGCCGAGGTAGATCGCGGGCTTGTTGTCTTCGAGCGCGTCGATCGTGCTTCGTAGCGTGAGGACGTTCGCTGCTTCTTCGGCGGTGCCGGCTTGCTCGACGACGCGCGGCGCGCCGCTCGGAACGGGCGCAGGCGGGAGGCTCTGCAGCTCGGGAGGACCCACGCCGAGCTGCGCTTTGACGACGTTCTCGTCGAAGTAGACGTGGATGTCGCCGATCGATCCGTCGTCTTTCGTCCAGACGAGCGAGATGCCGCGCGTCGCGATCGGTTTGTGCGTCGCCGGGATGCCCTCCCAGTCGAGCGCTTGGGTCGCGGTGAGCGTCCACGCGATCGCTTGCTCGCTGTCGGTGAAGAGAACGCGCCGGAGCGTGAGCACGCGGTGGTCGAAGGCGCCGAACACTTGTTGGTGCATCTGGACGACCTTGTCGCGGCCGAGCGCGGTCTTCTGCGCGAAGGTGACGTGGGCGTCCTCGCCGAGGAGCGGCGTGAGCGCGCGGAAGCCGTCGCTCGCGAACGCCTGCGCGTACTCGGTCGCGACCATGCGCTCTTTTTCGGTCGCGCGCGCGCGGCCGGCGTCGACGGGCTCGGGCCGCTTGAACGACGCCCAATCGACGGGCGGCTTGGGCGGCGGAGCGACGCTCTCCGAGCACGCGAGCGCGAGCGACGCGAAGGCGAGCCACTTCATTTGCGGAGGTCCACGCCGACCGCGGCTTCGAGCGCGTAGATCGACGACCAATAATTCGCGAGGTCGTTGAAGTACTCGGCCCGCGTCGCGATGTGCGCGCGGAGGGCGTCGAGATAATCGGTCAAGCTGATCGCGGATTTTTCGTACATGAGCGCGATGCGCTCGAACGCGCCCTTGGCGCTCTCGAGGAGACCGCCGCCTTCGCGCCGCGGGCCCTCCATGCGCTCGACGAGGCGCTTGGCCGTCGCGAAATCGGAGTACGCGGTCGAGACGTCGTTCACGACTTGCGCGGTCGCTCTGGCGTGCTCGAGCGACGTCGTGTCGTACGCTGCTTGCGCTTGTTTCACTTCTCCCTGCTGCTGATAAAAGAGCGGCAGCGCGAGGCTGATGCCGAACGTGATGGTCGGTGTCTGGAGCGGACCGTTGGTGCCGGTGCCGCCGTAGCCGCCCCATGCGTAGTTGATGCCGAAATTCAGATCCGGCACGCGTTGCCGTCGCGCGAGCGCGATCTGCGCCTCGGCCGACGCGCGCTGGTAGCCGATGGCGATCAAGTCGGGCCGATGATCGAACGCCGAGCGCAGAAGCCCGGTGACGGTCGCGTCGCGGAGCGCGAGGGGCACTGCGTAGTCGAGCGTTTTTTCGTCGACGTCGAAGGCGTTCACCCGGCCGCGCACGCCGAGGAGAAAGGCGAGGGCATAGCGCGCGTCGTCGAGCGCGCCCTGCGCCGAGTCGAGCGCTTGGTCCGACTCGAGCTTTTGCGTCTCGATGCGCATGAGGTCGCCTTCTTGAATCGCGCCCGCCTTGTATCGGTCTTGGAATTTCTTGAGCGTGGTGCCGTTCGACTGCGCGACCTCTTTCGCGAACTTGAGGCCGAGCTCGGCGCGCGCGACTTGGGCGTAGGCGGTCTTCACCTGGAGCGTGATGGTTCGCTCGGCGTCGGCGCGGTTCATCTTCGCGGCGGCGAGCGCGGTGCGCGCGACCTTCGTGCGGAGGTAGCGTTTGCCCGAGACCGAATCGGAGATCGCCGCGTTGTCGTTGAGCCCGATTTCGTAGATCCACGGCGAGCACGAGACGCTTCCAGTCGTCACGGCGCAGTCGGCACTGCCACCGGCGTTGTACGTGAACGCGTTGCCCACGCTCGCGCTGAACACCGGGTTCGGGATCGCGCCGGCGATTCTCAGCGCGCCCTCGGCGTTGCGGACGTTCGCATCGGCGATCAAAAGGTCGAGCCCGGTCGTCTTGAAGATGCGCAGCGCTTCGTCGAGCGTGAGCGTCTGTGGAAGCTCGGTCGCTCCCGGAATGACGTCGTCGGCGGCGGCGGGCGTCGCGGCGAGCACGACCAACGCGAGGAGCACCAACCAAGCAAACGCCTTACGACCGTGCATGGATGAGCAACTGGTGATTACCAGAAACGGACGAGCGCTCGCAACCATGCGCGCGCGGCGGAACACATGCGGGACGCAAGAGCCCGTCGTCGCGCGCGAGACGCTCCATGCTGTCCCGCACCGGAAAATGGCTGCTTCCATGATTCGCGTGCGATGATCGCTTGGCGCATGCCGTGCTACGTTGCCACGCGACCGACGATGTCCATTCGACGTGCTGCGTTCGCTGTCTCGCTTCTTTTGATCGGTGCGTGTCATCACCCCACCGAAGCGCCGAGCTCCGAGTCACCGCCCGGTCAGGCGTGGCTCACCGAAACGCAAATCCGCGATGCGAAGATTGCCGTCGCGCCGGTCGACGACGAAGACGTCGACGACACGATCGTGACGAGCGGCAAAGTCGCGTTCGACGACGCGCGCGTCGCTCACATTTACTCGCCGGTCACCGGCAAGGTCACGCGCATCGACGCCACGCTCGGGCAGCCCGTGAAAAAGGGCGACGTCCTCGCCGTGATCGACTCGCCGGATCTCGGCAACGCGTCGGCCGACGTCGGGAAAGCGCAAGCCGACATGATCGCCGCCGAGAACGACTACCACCGCAAGAAGGGCCTCTTCGATCAACACGCGGCCTCGCAGGTCGACGTCGAGCAAGCCGAGGACAACTTCCACAAGGCGCAAGCCGAGCTCTCGCGCGCGCGCGAAAAGCTGCGTCTGCTGAAAGGCGGCGACGGCAACTACGTGAGCCAGGGCTTTCCGCTGACGTCGCCGATCGACGGCGAGGTGATGTCGCGCAACGTGTCGCCCGGCATCGAGGTGCAAGGTCAGTACGGCGGCGGCACCGCGGTCGAGCTCTTCATGGTCGGCGAGATCGACAAGGTCTGGGTCTTCGCCGACGTCTACGAGATGGACGTCGCGCGCGTGAAGATCGGCTCGCCGGTGCAGGTGAAGATCGTCGCGTACCCGAACCGCGTCTTCGACAGCAAGATCGACTGGATCTCCGGCACGCTCGACCCGCTGACGCGCACGGTGCGCGTGCGCTGCAGCTTCGACAACCCGGACAAGCTCCTCAAGCCGGAGATGTACGCGACCGTCACGATCTCGGTCGACCAGAAGAAAGCGCTCGCGCTCCCGCACGACGCGATCGTGCGCATGGGCGATCAGAACGTCGTCTTCGTCGAGGTCGGCAAGACGCCCGACGGCCGCATGAAGTTCGAGCGCCGCCCGGTCTCGGTCGATCCCGGCGAAGGCAACAAGTGGGTGCCCGTCGACCACGGCGTCGAAAAAGGCCAGCGCGTCGTCGTCTCAGGCGGAATCCTCCTTTCCGGGATGATGTAGCGAGCCATGATCCAGAAGCTCGTCGCGCTGGCGCTGCGCATGCCCGTCGTCGTGCTCGTCTGCACGGCGGTCGTCATCGGCATGGGCCTCTTCGCGTACAGCGATCTCGACATCGAGGCTTATCCGAACCCAGTCCCTCCGCTCGTCGAAGTGATCACGCAGCCGAACGGCTGGAGCGCCGAAGAGGTCGAGCGCTACGTGACCGTGCCGCTCGAGGTCGGTCTCTCCGGCATGCCGGGGCTCGATCACATTCGATCGCAGTCGCTCTTCGGCCTGTCGGACATCAAGTGTTACTTCAAGTGGGGAACCAAATACGAAGCTGCGCGGCAAGAGGTCATCAACCGGATCCAATTCGTCGACATGCCGAAGGGCGTCCAGCCGGGCCTCTCGCCCTGGAACGCGATCGGTGAGGTTTATCGGTATCAGCTCGTCGGCGACGGCTATCGCGAACGCGATTTGAAGACGGCGCAGGACTGGATCCTCGAGCGCCAATTCCGGCAGGTCCCCGGCGTCATCGACGTCACGAGCTTCGGCGGCGAGACGCAGCAGTACCAAGTCAGCGTCGACCCCTATCGACTGCGCGGCCACAACGTGACGCTCACGCAGGTGATGGACGCCATCTCCAACGCGAACAAAAACGTCGGCGGCCAGCGGCTCATCATCGGCGAGCAGAGCTACAACGTTCGCGGCATCGGGCTCCTGCGCAACATTCACGACATCGAGGACGTCGTCATCGAGAGCAAGGCAGGCGTCCCGGTGCGCGTGAAAGACATCGCGCAAGTGGAGATCGGCGGCGCGCCGCGTCTAGGCCGCGTCGGCCACGACAACGAAGGCGACATCGTCGAAGGAATCGTCTTGATGCGCTACGGCGCCGAGACGCCCGAGACGCTCAAAGGCATCCACGAGAAGCTCGAGCAAATCGAGAAGGACCACCTGCTGCCGCCCGGCATGAAGATCGTCACGATCTACGACCGCGGCAACCTCGTGAAGCTCACGACGCACACCGTGCTCGAGAACTTGTGCATGGGCATGGGGCTCGTCGCGGTCGTGCTTTTCGTCTTTCTCGGGCACACGCGCGCGGCGATCATCACGGCGATCAACATCCCGATCTCGCTCCTCGTCGCGTTCATCGGCCTCGTCACGACCGGGATTTCGACGAACCTCATTTCGATCGGCGCCGTCGATTTTGGAATCGTCGTCGACAGTACGGTCATCGTCATAGAAAATATTTTCCGGCACCTCGGCAGCCACGGCCGCGGGACGATGAAGGACCGCATTTTGACCGGCGCACGCGAGGTCGTCTCGCCGATCACCTTCTCCAAGCTGATCCTCGCGGTCGCGTTCATTCCGCTCTTCACGATGACGGGCGTCTCGGGCGTGATCTTTTCGCCCATGGCGTGGACGTACGCGTTCGCGCTGACCGGCGCGGTCGTCATGGCGCTGACGCTGACGCCGGTCCTCGCGAGCAAGCTCATCTCGCCCGACACCGAAGAAAAAGAAAACTTCGTGATGGGCGCGCTCCACCGCGTCTATCGGCCGCCGTCGGACTGGCTCCTCAAGCGGCCGCTTTGGGGCGGCGTGATGACGCTCGTCATGGCCGTCGGGCTCGTCGTCGTCTTTCCGTTTCTCGGCGGCGAGTTCATGCCGAAGCTCGAGGAGGGAAATTTCTGGATCCGTGCGACGCTGCCCACGAGCGTGTCGCTCGAGCAGTCGAGCAAATACGTCCAGCGCATGCGTGACATCCTCCGCGGCTGTCCGAGCGACGGGAGCGCCTGCACCGACGCGAACCGCAAGCACCCCGAGGTGCAGACCGTCGTCTCGCAAATCGGACGGCCCGACGACGGCACCGACGTCTCCGGTTTCCAGAACATCGAGATTTTCGCGCCGCTCATTCCGTTCGACAAATGGAAGCACGGCCTCACGAAAGAAAAGCTCACCGACGAGCTCACCGAAGAGCTCGGCGCGGCCTTCCCGGGCGTCGTCTTCAACTTCTCGCAGATGATCGGCGACAACGTCGAAGAAGCGATGAGCGGCGTCAAAGGCGAGAACTCGGTCAAAGTCGTCGGCAGCGACATTTACGAGAACGAGAAGAACGCGAACGAGATCGCCGACGTGATGGGCGGCGTGCATGGCGTCAAAGACCTCGGCGTATTCCGCTCGCTCGGGCAGCCGAACGTGAAAATCACGCCCGACCGCGCCGCGTGCGCGCGCTTCGGTTTGAACACGGGCGACGTCGAGCAAACCGTCGAGGCTGCGATCGGCGGCGAGGCGCTGACGCAAGTCTACGAAGGCGAGAAGCACTTCGACCTCGTCGTGCGCTGGCTCAAGCCGTACCGCGAATCACTCGAAGCGATTCGCGAGATCACGGTGCCGACGCCGATGGGTCAGGTCGTTCCGCTCGGACAAATCGCGAAAGTGAATTTGGAGGAGGGACCTGCGCTGATTTTCCGCGAGGACGGCAAGCGCTACGTGCCGGTGAAATTCTCGGTGCGCGGACGCGATCTCTCGTCGACCGTCGCCGAATCGAAGCAGAAGGTCGCCGAAAAAGTGCACCTCCCGTACGACTCGCACCTCGAGTGGGGAGGGGAGATGAACGAGCTCAACGACACGCTCGGCCGGCTCGTCATCATCGTGCCGATCACGCTGCTGCTCATCATCTTCCTCGTCTACTTCGCGACACGAAACTGGATCGACACCGTCGTCGCGGTCATCTCGATTCCTGTGTCGTGCACCGGCGGCGCGCTCTT
>DASXHD010000052.1:0-85210 GCA_036488725.1 Polyangiaceae bacterium
AACACCAGCGCGTCATGAAACGACCCGATCTTGTTAGTACTGCCGTGTTCGGGTGTCGATCCAGTTTTCTGCTTCGCCCCTCGCAACCATGGCATGTTTTCGAGCCGCGTCGCATGATGGGGCTCGGTGACTGCGTGTTTCGTGCCTGAGCGGATGCCCGCGTGTTTCCGCGTGAATGCGTCCTTTCGTGTGGCTCACCGTCGAGGCCTCTGTGGGTGAGCGCACACGCCTCTCGGTGGAGGGCGCCGGCGCGACCGCACCGACCGCGCCGCACGCGACCCCGCCGCGCGAGCCCGCCGACGAGCGCACCGGACCCGCGCGCTTCTGGAGCGCGCGACACGTCAAGCGAGGGCTCGTCTTCGGCGTCGTGGCCTCGGTGCTTTTTCACTGGCTCATCTCGCCGCTCTCGGTGCTGCCGCAAGGGCCGCCGATCGAGGTGCACGATCAGAGCGGCGATCTTTCGATTCCGGTCGACTTCATCAGCGAAGGAACGGGCGACACGCCGGGAAAAAAATCGAGCGACTCGATCGAGCACGGCGGAAACGGTGGAACGACCGCCGGCGCCGGCGACGCGGCGGTCGATGCGCCCGAAGGAGACGCCGCCGATCAGGGCCTCGACGCGGGCGCGGACGGCGAGTCCGACGGATCGTCGGAAGAGGCCGGCACCGCATGGGACGACGGCGGGATGATCGCAGTCGCCGACGGCGGCGTCGGTCGCGATCCGCAATCGATCCTCGGCGCGGCGGCGGCGGTCTCGGCCGGTCCGAACAACATCACGATCCTCGTGAACTTCGTGGAGCTGCGAAAGCATCCCGACGCGGCGCGGCTCGGCATGGTGCTCGGCGGCATCCCGCAGTGGCGCGCGTTCATGTCCGACGCGGCGGGCGCACCGCTGCTCGACCCGATGCGCGACGCCGACTGGATGATCATCATGGGCCCGTCGCTCCTCGATACGAAGAACGACGCCGTCTTCGTCCACTATTCGACGCCCGACGCGACCGTCGACAAAATCATCGACACCGTGAGCCATCGCTACGCGCGTGGCGGGCGCATCGACGTCGGCGTGCCCCGCGTCAAAGCGTGGAAAGCTTTCGCCGACAACGGCGAGCGCGTCTTCTTACGACCGAGCCCCCACGTGGCGGTCATCGTCCCGTCGTCGCACGCGCGTCAGTTCGCGGCGGTGCTCGCGCGGAATCCCGTCACGCCGCGCGTGCGGCCAGGCGAGGCGTTCAGCATGCGCGCGCTCAGGCCGGGCGGGTCGGTCAACGTCATCCCGCAAGACATCCGCGAGATGCGCATGTGGATCATCCCGCGCCCCTCCGACGGCGGCGGCGATCTCTACGCCGAGGCCGACTGTCCGAGCGACGACGCCGCCAAGACCAACGCTGAATCGTTGCGCACGCTCATTCAGCAAAAAAACGTGTTCGCCGTGCGCCTCTTTACCGCTGGCTTTCTCAACAAGGTCGACATCACGACGCGCGGCCCGACGATCGAGCTCCACATCAACGGAACGCAGCAACAAATCGAGGCCCTCCTCGCGCTCGCTGCCGGCCGCGTCGGCGTCACGCTCCCGCCGCCCACGCCGCACCCGTGAAGTGCCCGGCGAGATGTGGTTTAACGCGCCGCATGCGAACGATTCATTTGTGCGTCGCGGCCGCGCTGGTCCTCGCGCTCGCGGGCTGCTCGAAAAAAGTCGACGAGCCCAAAGAAGACAAATTCACGCCGTCGGTCGGCGAGCCGCTCCCGCCGGGACCGAAGACGCTTCAAATCGAGGACGAGGTCGTCGGCACCGGAAAAGAAGCGCACATGGGCGACACGGTGAAGGTGCTCTACACGGGCACGCTCATGAACGGCCGCAAGTTCGACAGCACGCACGACCGCGGCGACCAGCCCGCCGAGTTCAAGCTCGAAGAGGGCGGGCTCATCAAAGGCTGGCTCGAGGGAATGAAAGGCATGAAAGTGGGCGGCAAACGCAAGCTCACGATTCCGAGCGACATGGGTTACGGCGCGGCCGGGCATCCGCCGGACATCCCGGGCGACGCCGGTTTGAAATTCGAGATCGAGCTCGTCGCCGTCGAGTAGCGGCTAGTCGTTGGGCACGCAGACGCCGTTCGAGCACGCTTGATCGTTGTTCGGGTCGCAGGCGTTGCCGCAGAAGCCGCAGTTGTTGAAGTCACTCGTGATGTCCATGCAGCCGGCGCCGTCGCAGTAGTCCATGCCGGGCGAGCCGCAGGCGCACTGGCCGCCGACGCAGGTCGAGTCGTCGCCGATGCATGCGTTGCCGCACGCGCCGCAGTTGGCCGGGTCGGAACCGACGGCGATGCAGACCCCGCCGCACACGAGGTTTGGCACCGAGCAGCCGCCGTCCTCCGTCGCCGGATCGCGGTAACCCGGACCGTCAGGGCCCGCGTCGGCCGTCCCGCCCGAGCCGACCGAAGAGCTGCCTTGGTCGTGGGCCCCTGGTCCATCGATCCGCGGGGCGCTGGCGTCGCCGCACCCGACGATCACGAAAACCCCACAAAAACAGGCCGAAACGAGCGAGGCGAGGGGACGATCCATGGGGGCGTAAAAGGACAAGTGCACTGGATGTGCCGTCGTTTTGGATCGATTCGGGGTTTCGCGGCGCGGTGCGAGGGACTACCACATGGCTCGTGATGCTCACCGTGGTTCCCACGCTCACGGTCACCGATCCGTCGTCGCCGATTCCGACCGCCGACCCGCGACTCCTCTTTTGGGTCGCCGGAGTCGTGCTCGGCGTCTTGGCGCTCTGGGTGCTCTACGTGCTCGTTCGGGGCGAGACGCGCAAGCCGCCGCCGGCGTCAGCGGAGCCGCAAACGAGCAGCGACGGAGCGGAGTAATCCGCTTCCGTGCGGGTGGCTGACCGGATCGGCCGAGCCCACGACCCAGACGAGCGCGGCCGTGGTCGCGCGGGCGCGCGATTCGAGCGCCGAATCCACGCCGCCGGCGAGCTCGGCCACCCGGCGCCAGCACGCGAGCTCCGCCGGAGGCCTATTTTCCGCCGAAAACCACGAGGCCAGCTCGACCAGCGCGGCGAGCGCGCCGTGCAGATCCCCGCGGCTGGCGAGGGCGTCGGCGTAGCCGCGCATGTCTTCTTCGGCTTCGTCGGCTCGGCCAAGCCGCCGGCGCGAGCGGGCCCGGCCGGCGACTGCTTCGCTCAGCGTGGGGACGTGGGTGAGAGCCGCATCGTAAACGCGTTCGGCCTCGGCCGCGTCGCCCGTGCGCGCGCGGAGCGCGCCGAGCCCGAGCCACGCGGGGCCGCACGTCGGGTCGAGCGTCACGGCGTCGTTGTATTGGCGGAGCGCGATCTCGGGCTCGCCGTTTTTTTCGTGCGCCTGCGCCGAAGCGACGAGCTCGTCGCACGAGCTCGCCGAGGCCGTTCGCGCAGCGAGCGCGAGCGACGCCGCCAAGAGAATTTCAAACGCTCTGCGCGTCCTCGATCGCATCGCTTCGCCGCGGCCGCTTGTTGATCGAGAGGATTTGCTTCCTCACGCGGATCGCGTCGGGCGTCACCTCGACCAGCTCGTCGGCGTCGATCCACTCCATGGCCGTCTCGATCGTGAGCACGCGCGGCGGCGCGAGCAAGACGTTTTCGTCTTTGCCGTGGTTGCGGACGTTGGTGAGCTTCTTTTCTTTGACGACGTTCACGTCGGCGTCGTTCGGGCGGTTGTGCTCGCCGACGATCATGCCTTCGTAGACCTCGACGCCGGTGCCGATGAAGAACGAGCCGCGCGGCTGGAGGTGGTGGAGCGCGTAGGGCGTGCTCGTGCCGCTGCGGTCGGAGACGATGGCGCCCGATTGACGCTTCATCATCGTGCCGCCCCAGGGCTCCCAGCCGTCGAACATCGTGTTGAGGAGGCCGGTGCCGCGCGTCGAGGTGAGAAACTCGCCGCGGAAGCCGATGAGCGCGCGCGACGGCACGCGGTACTCGAGACGCGCGCGGCCGTAGCCGGGATTGTGCATCTTGGTCATGCGGCCGCGTCGCTCGCCGAGACGCTCGGTGACGATGCCGATGAACGACTCGGGCACGTCGACGACGACGAGCTCCATCGGCTCGTGCACGACGCCGTCGATTTCGTTGGTCACGACCTCGGGGTTTCCGAGCTGCATCTCGTAACCTTCGCGGCGCATCGTCTCGACCAAAATCGCGAGCTGCAATTCGCCGCGGCCGAGCACCACGAACGTGTCGGGCGAGTCGGTTTCTTCGACGCGAATCGCCAGGTTTTTGCGGGTTTCGCGCATCAGCCGCTCGCGGAGGTGGCGGCTCGTGAGAAATTTCGAGGCCTTGTTTTTTCCGGCGAAGGGCGACGTGTTCACGCCGAGCCGCATCTTGATCGTCGGCTGCTCGACGCGGATGCGCGGGAGCGCGCGCGTCTCCCAACCGTCTTCGAGATCGGTGATCGTGTCGCCGACGTAGACGTCCTCGATGCCCGCGATGCAAACGAGCTCGCCGGCGCGCGCCTCTTGCGTCGGGACGCGCTTGAGACCTTCGAAGGTCGAGAGCACCTTGATGGCGCCTTTGCTTTGCTTGCCGTCGCCGATCAAACCGATTTGCTGGTTTGCGCGCACGGTGCCGGAGACGACGCGGCCGACCGCGAGGCGGCCGGTGTAGTCGTCGTGATCGAGATTGCAGACGAGGATCTGCAGCGGGCCGTTTTCGTCGCCGCGCGGGGCGGCCACTTTTTCGAGGATCGTCTCGAACAGCGGAACGAGCGTCTTGCTGTCGTCCTCGAGCGCGTGCTTGGCGATGCCCTCGCGGCCGACGGCGTAGAGCGTCGGAAAATCGGTCTGGTCGTCGCTCGCGTCGAGATCGCAAAAGAGATCGAAGACCTCGTTGAGCACGTCTTTCGGGCGCGCGTCGCTGCGATCGATTTTGTTGATCACGACGATGACCGGAAAGCCGAGCTCGAGACACTTGCGCAAGACGAAGCGCGTCTGCGGGAGCGGGCCCTCCGCGGCGTCGACGAGCAAAAGCGCGCCGTCCGCGAGGAGCAGCGTGCGCTCGACCTCGCCGCCGAAATCGGCGTGGCCTGGCGTGTCGACGATGTTGATCTTCACGTCTTTGTAACGAACCGACGTGTTTTTCGCGAGGATCGTGATGCCGCGCTCGCGCTCGAGATCGTTCGAGTCCATCACGCGTTCGGCCACGACTTCGTTTTCGCGGAACGTGCCCGCTTGACGAAGCATGTGATCGACGAGGGTAGTCTTGCCGTGGTCGACGTGCGCCACGATGGCGACGTTTCGTAGAGGTTGAGTCATGACTTTCAGCGCAGTCCGAGCTTGCTGCGGGCCTCTGTGTAGCCGTCGCCGACGCTAAACGCCACGAGGTCCTTGGCTTCGGGGGTCCGCGCGATGAAGTTTTGTCGCTCGGAAGGGGACGGAGGCTCGCCGCGCGGGCTCTGCGCGTAGGCGAGCGCGTCGAGGGCGGCGCCGAGATCGCCGACGCCGAGGAGCGCGGCGTGGTTGGCCCACGCGAGCACCGAGCCGCCGAGAAGGCCGAGCTGGGGGCCGACGGCGCCGGCCACCTCGAGCGCGGCGAGACCGAGATCCGGCTCGGGGCGCTTGGGGAGCGCGCTTTGGAGGCGCGAGGTCGCTTGCGCGAGCGCTTGCGGCGGAATGCCGGGCGGCGCGTAGCTCGGCGCGAAGGCGCGAAGCCACGCGGCGACGAGCACCGGAACTTCGGCGGGCGGGACGCGCGAGAAGGCCGAGCCGTGAGCCTGCATGAGCTTGAACGCGCGGATCATCAAAAAGACGCGCGGCGCGTCGGGGAGCTGCGCGAAGGCGTCGCCGACGACGAGGGCGGGGGAGCGCGCGTCGCCGCTCGCGACGCACTGCCGTCCGAGCTGCGGCGCGACCAAGACTTGAACGCCCTGACCGATGCCCGCCGCTTGCGCCATGCCCGCCGCGAGCCGCGCGAGGGCCTCGCCTTGCGGCATCGGCGTCGCTTTGAGCGCCCGCGGGTCGAGCGCAGTCGCGGCGTCGAGCGCTTGGCCCGTGCGACCGAGGAGCATCCGCGCGGCCGGCGTCATCATGTCGGGCGCGAGGAGATCGTCGAGGCGCGGATCGAACGCGCGGCCTTCCGCGCCTTGGAGCGTCGAGGTCTCGCCGTTGTACGCGGCGAGCGTCGCGGCGACGACGCGCGCGGCGTCTTGTTTCCCGCGCAATTCGTAGACGGTGACCATCGTCTCGAAGAGCGGCGCGGTGAATCGGCCGGAGGCAAACGCGCGGCGCGCATCGCCCGCAGCGCGATCGAGAAGGATGCTGACCGCGGGCGTCTGCTTGTGACGAATGTAAAACTCGGCGAGCGCGCGCAAGATGCCCACGTCGGTCGGAAACTCGCGCCGCGCCGATTCGAGCGTCTGCTCGGCTTTGCGCAAGTCGCGGCTCGCGGTCTCGTGAATCGACGAGAGCTCGATCAGACGCTTTCGCTTGGTCTCTTTGTCCTGCGCCTGCGCGAGGAGCTCTTGCTGGATTTCGAGCGCGCGCGCGGCGTCGTTTTGCTTTTTGTAGACCTCGACGAGACGCTCGCGCGCTTGCACGTCGCCCTCGGCGCGCTTGAGCACCTCGCGCAGGGCCACCTCGGCGCGCGGCAAGTTCGTGAGGTGCTCGGCGTAGAGATCGCCGAGCTGGCGGTACGCGGAGAGCTGTTCCTCCGGCGTGGCGAGGAGGCGCGCGAGACGCACCCAGACGGCTTCTGCGCCTTCGTAATCTTTTTGTTTCGCGCAGAGCTCGGCCATCGCGCGGAGCGCGCCGACGTGATCGGGCTGGACGGCGAGCGCCGCGTCGTATGCTTCTTTCGCGGCGGCGAAATCGCCGGCCGAGGCGAGCGCCTCGCCGCGGTCGACCTCGAGCGAGACGCGCTCTTCGGGGTCGAGGACCGTCGCGATGCGCCGCTCGAGTAGCGACGCGAGCTCGCCGCGCGCGCCCTTCTGCGCATAGAGCTTCGAGAGGCGCTGGAAAATGTCCTTGTAAGATACATCGATCGCCGCGGCTTGCTCGAACGCCGCGATCGCGCGCGCGTCGTCTTTTCCTTCGAGAAGGCACGCGGCGGCGTAGGCCGCTTCGAGTCGGTGGCGGTCGGTGGCTGCGCTGCGCGCGAGGCCCTCGTACGCGTCGGCGGCGCCTGCCGGGTTTTCGCGCTGCGTGCGGATGCGGGCGAGGAGGCGCAGCGCGACGACGTCGGCCGAGTCGGCTTCCGCGGCGCGCGAGGCGAGCGATTCGGCGCGCTCGAGATCGTTCGCTCGGAGCGCAGCCTCGGCGGCGCGGGTCGCGAGCGTCGCCACTTCGATCGGACGCGTCGCGCGCTCGAGGAGCGCGAGCGTCGACTCGAGCAGCGCGGCGTCGTCGGCGGAAGCGCGAGCGTGCGCGTTTCGCAGGCGAAGCGCCCAGGCGGTGGGCGACGGTTGCTTCGCGCCGATCTCGGCGTACTCGCGCGTTCCCTCCCAATCGCCGAGACGCATCCGGAAGCGCGCGGCGACCTGCGCATGCGCGCTGCACTCGGCTCCGCCCCCCGTGAGCGCGCGGGCGATCGCGCCGAGGATCGGCTCGAGCTCGTCGTCGCGCCGTTCGCCGAGAAGCGCGTGCTCGACGTGGCGCAGGCTGGGTTTGTGCGCGGGGCTCTCTTCGAGGATCGTCCGGTGCCAGAGGAGCGCGCTTCCCGGATCGCTTCGCGCGGTCGCGTCGAGATCGGCGAGCCGCTCGTAGGCTTCGCGGCGTTCTTCGGGCGTTTCGGCGGTGCGCGCGGCCGAGAGGAGCGCGTCGGCGAGGCGCGCGACTTCGCCCGCGAGGAGCTCGGCGCGCTCGAGGGCGATGCGCGCGAGGCGCGAGCCTTTGCCGTCGGCGTCCGCGGCGCGCGCGGCGCCGAGCGCGCCGTTCGTGTCGCCGTTTCGTTCGTGCTCGTAAGCCGCTTCGATGAGGAGGAGATCGCGCGCGGCGCCGCTCGCACGCTCGGCGCGCGACTCGCGCCAGGTCGCGCGATCGCCGAGCGGCTCTTGCGCGAGACGTTCGTGGAGCTCGCGAAGCGCGACGTCGTCGGGACGGCCGCGGTGCGCTTCTTCGACGCGTTCGTCCGCGGCGCCGGCATTGTTGTCCGCGACGAGCCATGCTTCGCGAACGAGGTCGAGCGCGCGTTCGAGCGGATCGGTCGTGACCTTTTGGCGCTCGCGGAGCCAGTGCACGACGGCTTTCTCGTCGCCCGCGCGACGCGCCACGCGCTGCGCGAGGAAGGTCGCGAACGGCAGCTGCGGCGCGAGGTCGTAAATCTTCTGCAGCGCGCCGAGCTCGGCCTGCGCGTCGTCGGGCGGAAAGCGAACGAGCGCCTCGAGCTCGAGCAAGGCGCCGCGCAAGTTGTCCGTGGTGCGCGCGGCGATCGCGCGGAGCATCTCGGGGATCGACGCGGGATCGGCGAGATCGGCGATCGCTCGCGCGGCCGCCTCGCTCTCGGGGTCGGCTTCGAGCGCGCTCTGATACGCCGCGACGGCGCGAGGTGCGATGCGCGCGCGTTCCGCGACGAGCCCCGCCGCGAGCGCACGCTGCACGCCGCCGCCGCCCCACGATTCGAGCGCGGCGACGATCTCTTCGTGACGTTCGCCGAGACGCGCGGACTCGACGCGAAGCGCACGCGCGAACGCCGGCGCGATCGACTCGGCTGCGTCGGCGCCCGCGTCGAGGTCCTTGGTGCCGGTCGCGAGCAGTCGACCGACGCGAACTTGCGCGCGCGACTCGGGCGAGCCCGCCGTTCGCTCGACGTAGCCGGCGGGATCGTCGCGATGGGTCGCGGCTGCGGCGACGAGCGTCGCGTCGCCCGGATCGTTCATCAGCGCGCTCGTGTCGTGCTCTTCGCGGTCGCTCTTGTAAGCGAGCAGCGCGGCGAGCGTTGCACGGTCGGCGGGCGAGAACGCTTCGCCCGTCGCCGTCGCGCGCGAGACCGTCTCGCTGTCGCCGAGCTCGATGCCGCGCGCCGCGAGCGCACGAGGCGCGAGCGCGTCGCCGGATTTCATGAGCACGTCGAGCAGCTCGGCGGCGCGCCGCCGCGTGGGCGCGCGCACCGAGGCCAGCGCCGCCGCGAGCCAACGTGCGCCGCGCGCGAGGACGGGCTCGTCGCCTTCGTCCGGCTTCGTCGCAGCGAGCTCGCCGAGACGGTCGACCGCGCCGGCGACGTCGCCTTTTTCGAGCGCCTCGCGCGCGCGGCCGAGCGTGTCGAGCGCGCCTTCGCCCGACGGCGCCGGTCCCGAAGCCGCGCCGCGCGCGCGGAGCACGGCGGAGATCGCCGTCGCGAGCCGCTCGAGCTCGCCCTCGGCCTCGACGCGAAGCGCCGCGTTCGTGAGCTCGCCTTTTCCAATCGCGCGGAGCGCGCGCGCGAGCACGACGCGCGCGTCGCCGGGCGCGATGCGCGCGGCTTGGTCGTAGCGTCGCGCGGCGTCGTCGCTGTCGGCTTGCGACGCGAAAGCTTGCGCAGCGTAGAGCGTCGCGTGGAGCTTCGCGGCCGGAAGCGTCGTTCGCCTGAGCTCGTCGTCGAGGCTCTCGATGATGGCGCCCGGATCGCCCGCCGCGAGCGCGCGCGCCTGCCGATACGCGAGCGGAAGATGCGGCGCGAGGCCCTTGGCCTCTTCGGCGAGCCGCGCCGCGTCCTCGCGATCGCCCACCGTCGCGCGGATTTCGCTCACCGCGAGCAGGCACTTGGCGCTGCCGGTCTTGTCGACGACGTTGCGCGCTTCTTCTTCGAGCCAGATCGCGCGCGCGCGGAGCGCGGCGATCGTCTCCTCGTCGAGCCACTCGGCCGAGGGCCGCTCGTCCTCGATCGCGGCGACGACCGGCGGCGCGACCGACGGCAGCTTCGGCGCTTCGAAGTCGTGGACCTCCTCGACCTCGGACGTGATGCTCTGGACGCGCGCGGGCGCCGACTCGATCTCGGGCGCCGGCTCGGGCGGCGCGGTCGAGGTCGGCTCGGGCTCGGCTGCGTGCTTCGGCGCGCTGCTCGGCATCGCGTCGTCCGGGAGTAGCTCGTCGAGCGCGGGCGACGTCTGCTGCGGAGGCCGCACGTCGGGCACGGCGGACGGCGGCGGCGGATGAACCGTCGGCGCGTCGCGCGTCTTCGGCGGCGGCTCGGAGAACGGATCGAACATCTCGCCTTCGCCAACATCGTGGAGGTCGAGCGCGTGCGCCTTCGCGTCTTCGACCTCGGCTTCGCTCGTCTCGACGAGCGCGGCGCTCGTGACGACGCCTTCGTCGTCCTCTTCGGCGCGGAAGCGTTTGCGCGGCGGACCTTCTTCGATGAGCACGTCGATCGCGTCGTGCTCCTCTTCGGCCGTCGGCTTGCGGATGTCGGGGCGCGAGAAGAGCTGACCGAGACCGCCACCTCGTCGCGAAGCCGCGACGTGCGGCAGCGGCGGCGCCGGAGGTTTCGGCGGCGGCTTTGCAGCGACCGGCGGACGCGGAACGCCGAGCTTCGGCGCGGCCGGCGGCGGCGGCGGCGCCTTCGCGGGCGGCGCGGCGAGCTGAGCGCCGGCAGGATCGACCGTCTTCATCGGCGGCCGATAGAGCGGCCGCTTGTCTTGCGCTTGCTGCTCTCTCTTTTCCTTGGCGACCTCCGGCTCGAACGGTTTCTTGTCCCATTCGGCGAGGGCGGCGTCCCAATCGAACTCGTCGAGGGGCGACTTCTTGTCGTCGTCGGTCACGACTTCCCTCCTTCGAGCCCGAGCGCGCGGCGGATCTGGATGTACGCCGGCGAGAGGACGAACTTGCAGAGCTCGATCGCGCGCGCGTCGCCCGAGGTCGCCGGCGGAGCCATGTCGACGAGCACGACGCCGATCTCGCCGGACGCGGTCGCCGAGACGCGCGCCTGCGTCGCGAGCGCCGCGCGGGCCCACGACTTCGGATCGACGCCGCTCTGCGCAACCGCCGCGCACACTTCGGGGATCGCCTTGCGGATCTTGCGCGGCATCGCGCTCTTCAGCGCCTTTTCGACCTCGGCCAAGATCGCGTAGGGCGGCGAGTTGATCGGCACCTCGGCGATGCGGCACGCGGCGACGACGATGGCGGCGATGGTCGTCTCGTCGCGCGTCCGGACGATGCTCGAGCCGCGAGCGAGCGCGAGCACTTCGCGCGTGACGCGCGCGCACGTCATCGAATCGAACGGCGACTTCACGCTCGGGCCGACGACGATCGCGGGTACCTCGCCGGCGACGCCTTGGACACCGAGCGGATCTTTGCCGCCGACATAAAGCTCGAACTCGGGCAGACCGAACGCACCCGCCCACGCGCCGATGTCGGCCCGGAGCTGCAGACCCGCGCGCGGGTCGACGCGATCGCGCTTGCCGACGCCGAGCGCTTGGAGCGTCGGGCCGAGCGCTTCGGCGAGCGCGGGCGCGAGCGTCGCGAAGAGCGCGGCGATCGGACCTTCGTCACCGGGCGCCGCGAGCGCATGCAGATGCTCTTGCGCGAGCGCCCACTGCGGCATCGCGCGACCGCTGCGCGCGCGCGCGCGACCGACGGCGGCATCGACCCCCGAATCCGAGCCGCCGATCGCGACCGCGACGGCCGCGGACGCGCCCTCGAGCGACGCATCGCCGAGCGCGCCGGCGACGCGCACCAACCGCCGCGCGTTCGGAACGTCGTTGGGCGCCCTTTGCAGCGTCGCGAGGAGCGCGTCGCGCGCGCGTTCGAGCTGCCCGCGCTTTTCGTCCGTCGAAATCTCGAGCAGGAGATCGAGCGCTTCGCCGTCGCCGGGAAACTCGGCGAGGATCTTGCTGACGCTCGCCGCGGCGCGCTCTTTGTCGCCGATCTTGTCGCGATGAATCGCCATCGCGAGCCGCGCCGCGTCGATGCGGCCCGTCGCTTCCTCGCGCTCCTCCATCAGCTGCTCGAGGATCGGCGTCGCCGCTTGCCACTCGCCGGCGCGCGCCGCCGACTTCGCGAGACGCTCGCGCACGGGGAGCGTCGAAAGCCCCGCCTCATGGAGCATCACGAGCACCTCGACGGCGCGCTTCGGCTCGTCGAGCTTGTTCTCGAACAAGTCGACCGCGGCGACGCCGGCGGTGACGCGATTCTTCGGCGGCGCATCGGAGAGGCTCGCGAGGCGCGAGAGACGATCGGCCGCCTCGGGATACATCTGCCTGCGAATGAAGATCTCGCCCGTGAGCGCGAGCGCACCGACGTGATCCGGCTCGATCATCGTGACGTTCTCGAGCGCCGAGAGCGCGCCGTCGGCGTCGCCCTTCTCGCGAAGGACGCGCGCCTGCTCCCAATAGAGCTTGGCGACCTCGGCGGAGTCGTCGGTGTTGTCGAGACGCGTTCCGATGATGTCGAGCAAGCGCTCGCCGTCTTTGCGATCGCGAACGCGACGAAAGAGTTTGTCGAACGCCGTCGCGCGCCGCGGGTCGCGTTCGAATGCTGCAGCGAACGCGGTCTCCGCGGTGTCTTCTTTGCCGAGCGCGAGCCACACGGTCGCGGCTTCTTCCCAGAACGCCGCGCCGCGCGCCGCGTCGCCGCATCGTGCGCCGAGCTCTTCGGCCGCGCGCGCTTGCGCTTCGCTCGCGCCGATGGCTTCGGCCGCCGTGCGCATGCCTTCCCACGCGGCGAGGTCGTCGGGGTTCCCTTGCGCGACCGCCGCGAACGCATCGAGCGCACCTTCGACGTCGCCCATCACGAGGAGCGACCACGCGCCCACGCCCATCGCGTCCGCGCGAGTCTCTTCGCCGAGCGCGTCGCCGAGCGTGCAGAGCGCCGACGCGCGTCGCCGCGGATCGCAGCCTGCGGGGGCGAGCTCGAGCGCCGCGAGCCGCGCGGGCGCGCTCTCTCCGGTGACGAGCGGGCTCTCGCCGTGGAGGCCCCGCAAGAGCGCCGACCACGCGTGGATGGCTTCGCCCGCGGTGCCGCCGAGCGCACGGGCGAGCGCGTCACGCGCGTCGGCTTCGGCGGCGACGTCGCCGAGCTTGGTCGCGCAGAGCAGCCACTCGAGCGCCGCGCTCGCGCCGCCGCCGACGTCGAACCACTCGCGCGCCGCGAGCATCGCCTCGTGCGCGTCGCCGTCGCGGACCGCGCGATATCGCTCCGACGCCGCGAGCGCAGCCGAGCCCGCCTCGCGCAATCGGTCCATCGCGGCGGTGAAAGCCGTGCGATCGGCCGTTCCATCCGCCCAGAGGAGCCGCCCGAGCGCCGCTGCGATCGCGAGATCTCCGCCGGCCGCGCGCGACTCGACCGTCGCGAGCGCGTCGGCTGCGGCGCCCCCGTCGCCCGCGATCATCTCCGTCACGAAGCGCTCGAGCCCGAGGACGCGCTCGTCGCCGCCCGCTTCGAGCGCGCGCGCGATCGCACGCCTGCGCGCTTCGGTCGTGTCCGGCTCGACGCCGCGCGAAGCCCACCCGAGGAGCGTCTGCGCGACGTTCGGCTTCTCGTCGTTGCTCGGCAGCCGTTCTGCGGCCGAAGCGAACGCATCGAGCGCGGCGCTCTTGTCGCCGACGTGCCACCGCAAGAGCCCGGAGCGAATCCAGAGCGACGCGGCGGCGAGGGGATCATCGACGACCGCGGCCGACTGCTCCAGCGCGATCGCCGACGCCGTCGGGTCGCCCGCCGTGAGCTCGAGGTCGGCGAGAAACGTCGTCACGAGAAGGTCGTCGCGCTTGCTCCCGGCGAGCTCGCGCAAGACGCCGCGCGCGCCGTCGACGTCGTCGGCTTGCACCGCGCGGAGCGCCGAGAGGATCTCGAGCGCGCGCGACGCCTCGGCGTCCGTCTCTTGCGCGCCGAGCGCCCGGAGCGCCGCCGTGGGATCGGGCGCGGGCAGTCCCGGCAAGAACGCTTCGAGCGCGCGACCGAGCCAAGCGCTCTGCGGAAGCGCGGCGAGCTCGGCGATCGCCTTGCGCGCGCCCTCGACGTCGTTTCGCGCGAGCCGAAGACGCGCCAGCTCGAACCACAGCTGCGCGAGCTCGCCACCTTCGGCGCCGCTCGCGATCACGCGGCGCGTCGCTTCGTCCTGCCAATTGCCGTCGGCCGCGAGGAGCGCGAGCGCACGCGACACGCGCGCCGCGGTTTGCTGCGGCACGCCGAACATCGTCGCTTGCGAGAGCGCCGCCTTCGCCGCGCTCGGATCGCCCGCGCGCACCGCCCACACGAACGCCGACAGCAAGAACGCGCGCGAGCGCGCCTCGTCGGTCGGAAACGCGTCGCTGAGCCCCTCGAGCTGCTCGGCGTAACCGCCGACGTCACCCGAGTCAGCCAAGATGTCGAGCTGGAGCGCGCGCGCGGGCACGCACGACGGATCGTGCTTCACCGCGCGATTGACCGCTTCGAGCGCGCGACCGGCGTCGCCCTCGGACGCGGCTTGCTCGGCCATGCGCATCGCGAGCGCCGCGGCGGTGGGCCCGTCGCTCTCGTGCTGCAGACGCATTTCGGCGAGCCGCGCGGCGTGCGCCGTGTCGCCGAGCAGCTCCGCGACGCGCATGCGCGCCGAGATGACCGCGTCGCGCAAGAGCATGTCGGCCGTCATCCGCGTCTCGGTGGGCGCGTCGTCGGTGACGGGCGGCGGCTCGGGCACCGCCTCCATCGCGCGATCGAGCAAGCTCGCCGCGCGACCGACCTCGCTTCGCTGCCGGCGCACGTCGGCCGCGCGCAAATACGCGTCGACCAAGAACGCCCGATGAAGCGCCCACTTCGGCACGCCGAGCTCGCTCGCGCGCGCCGCATCTTGAATCGCCTCGCCGACGATCGCCGCCTGCGCTTCGAGCGCGTCGGCGTACGCGTCGCTCCGCGCGCGATGCTCCTCGCTGCCCGGCAAGCCGGGATCCGTCTTCGCGAGCCGCTCGGCCGCGAGCGCCGCGGCGAACGTCGCCTCGGATCCCAGCGCGCGCGCTTCCCCATAAATCGCGAGCGCCCGCTCGACCTCGCCGCGCCCGGCCGCCATGCGCGCGATGTCGAGAAGGAGGAGCGCCTTCCACGTCGCATCGCCCGCGCCCTTCGTCCGCTCGACGAGCCCTTCTTCGCGAAGCGCCGCGTCCTCCATCTTCGCCGCGAGGAGCTCCAGCGTGAGCGCGACGCTCCCGTGCTCGGGCACCTCGGTCTCGCTCTCTTTGCACGCCGCCAGCGCTTCGAGCGCCGAGCCTTTCGCGACCTCGACGTCGCCTTGCACGTCCTCGGCGTACGCCGCACGCATCACGAGCGCGCGCGCCTTCTCGGGCGGAGTCAGCGCGCCGCGCACGAGCGCATCGATCACGCGCCCGAGATTTTTGAGCGACCGCCTTCGCTCGAGCAGCCGAACGAGCGCCTCGAGAGGCTCGCGAAACGTCGGGTCCGCGTTGAACGCCGCGAGATAATCGCGCGCCGCCGTCGGCTCGTCGCCCTCGCTCTCCGCGATCTCGCCGGCCTCCCCGAGCAAACGCGCTTGGCGCGTCTTGTCCTGCGTCGCCGAAATCTCCGCCCGCAGGAACGCCGCGTCCGTCTCGGCGCCCGCCTCACCCGAGTTTTGCGCGGCTTCGGACACGTTCAGAGAATCTGGGCGAGCTTCTCGTTGATCTTGTTTTCGATCGTGCCCTTCATCACACGAAGCATGAAAGGCAGATCGACGGTGACGCGCACGGTTTTGTCGGTCACGTGGACGTCGCCTTTGGTGCCTTTGGCCGCCCCCGACGGCGCCTCGAAGTTGATCTTGTCGCCGGCCCACTTCCACGTGAGACCGAGCTTGGTCTCCATGGACTTGGCGAAGTCTTCAGCCCGTTTTTTTGCGTCTTCGAGGGGCAGCGAGTGCGCGCGAGTGATGTCGATGGTGGCCATGAGTGCCGACCGTCATTCCTATCATCAAATCATTCGATTCGCTTGACGATCCAGAAGCCGCGCGGCGTGTCGATGGGGTCGCTCACGCCGCCGACGGGGAGCGTGAAGAGGACGTACTCGGGCGCGGGCTCGACGAAGCCGCGGCGCATCGAGCCGACGTCGTCGAGCGAGCCGTCGTCGCCGCGGCGAACGGCGGCGTGAAAGTCGGTCTTGGCTTGCGCGGCCAGCTTTTCGGCGAGCTCGAGCGCGTCTTTCTTGCTGCGCGCGCCGTGCGGCGCGTCCTCGGCGCCGGCGTACGAGACGAGCACGACGCCGAATCGAACGGCGGCCGGCGCATTCTCGGGGAGCGGGGGAGGGGGGTGACCGTCCGGCATCGTGAAGCCGGGCCCACCATCGCGCGGCGCGCGCGGCGCCAAGTCGCCGGCGTCGAGATCGAAGGTGATCGGCGCGAGCGACGCGTCGAGATCGAACGTGTATCCCGCGCCGGCGTCGGCGCCCGCGTCGCTCTCGATCTTCGGCGGCCGCCACCGGCTCATGCCTTGCCACGTGATCGCCACCGCGAGCCCGACGGCCGCGAGGCCGAGGACGATCGACAGCGTGCGCGTCGCGGCAGCGCTCGCGGCCACCAATCAATCCTTCGTCGTGACGTTGGCGAGCTCGTCCTCGCCGGCGCCGCCCGCGGTGTCGTCGATCGGCGACGGGCCGAACTCTTCGTACGGACGCATCGTCGGCGGCGGCGGATCGCCGTAGAGCTCGAGCTCGGCGGCGAGCCAGTTCTCGCGCTCGATGAGCCCGCGCAAACGCGCGGCCGCGACGCGGCCCTTCTCGGTGCTCTGGTCGCTCGCGTCGACCTCGGTCTTCGTGATTTCGACCTGCACGTCTTTGAGCTCGGTGCGCACGACGACCGGGTCGACCGTGTCGCGCACGACGAACTCTTCGGTGAGGACGAGCACGCGATCGCTCGGCACCTTCTCCGACGCCGTACCGCCGCTCACCTCGACGAAGCCCGCGCCGACCGCGCAGCGTTTCCACTCGGCGCCCGTGCGGTACGACACGATCCCCGCGCGCACCGCGGCGAGGGTCGCGAGGTGTCCGGGCAAAACGCCGAACTCCCCGTCGGCGCTCGGCACGTTGACCTCGTCGGCCGACGTCTGGAGCGCGCGCCCTTTCGGCGTCACGATCTCGAGCGTGATCGTCGCCATTTACTTTTTCGCTTCGGCGACGAGCTTTTGCGCCTTGGCCTTCATCGAGTCGATGTTGCCGACGAGGTGGAACGCCTTCTCCGGATACTGCGCGTCGTCGTCGTACTTGCCCGCGAGGATCTCCTTGAAGCCGTCGATCGACTCGCCGACCGGCACGTACGCGCCGGGCAAACCGGTGAACGCCTGCGCGACCGCGAACGGCTGCGACAAGAAGAGCTGAATCTTGCGCGCGCGTTTGACGACGAGCTTGTCGTCCTCGCTGAGCTCGTCCATGCCGAGGATCGCGATGATGTCTTGCAGGTCCTTGTACTTCTGGAGCGTGTTCTGGACCTGACGCGCGACTTGGTAGTGGTCGGCGCCGACGACGTTCGGGTCGAGGAGCGTCGAGGTCGAGTCGAGCGGGTCGACGGCCGGGTAGATGCCGATCTCGGTGAGCGCGCGGTTCAAGACGGTGGTCGCGTCCAAGTGCGAGAACGTCGTCGCGGGCGCCGGGTCGGTGAGGTCGTCGGCCGGGACGTAGATGGCCTGGACGCTCGTGATCGAGCCCTTGTTGGTCGACGTGATGCGCTCTTGCATCGCGCCCATCTCGGTCGAGAGCGTCGGCTGATAACCGACCGCGCTCGGAATGCGTCCGAGGAGGGCCGACACTTCGGAGCCCGCCTGCGTGAAGCGGAAGATGTTGTCGATGAACAGCAGCACGTCCTGGCCTTCTTCGTCGCGGAAGTGCTCGGCCACGGTGAGCGCGGAGAGCGCGACGCGCGCGCGTGCGCCCGGCGGCTCGTTCATCTGTCCGTAGACGAGCGCGGCTTTCGAGAGGACCGGATCGCCGCTCTCGAGCTTCGCTTCTTTGAACTCGAGCCAAAGATCGTTGCCCTCGCGCGTGCGCTCGCCGACGCCCGCGAAGCACGACACGCCGCCGTGCTTCTTCGCGATGTTGTTGATGAGCTCTTGGATGAGGACGGTCTTGCCGACGCCGGCGCCGCCGAAGAGGCCGATCTTGCCGCCCTTACGATAAGGAGCGAGGAGGTCGATGACCTTGATGCCGGTCTCGAAGATTTCGACCTTGGTCGACTGCTCCTGAAAGCTCGGCGGCTGCCGATGAATCGGCATCTTCTTTTTCGCGCTGACCGGGCCCGCTTCGTCGACCGGCTCGCCGATGACGTTCAAGATGCGGCCGAGGCACTCGGGGCCGACGGGCATCTGAATGGGCGAGCCCGTGTCGCGCACTTCCATGCCGCGCACGAGGCCGTCGGTCGTGTCCATCGCGATGGTGCGGACGGTGCTCTCGCCGAGGTGCTGCGCGACCTCGAGCGTGAGGTTGTCTTTTCCCTCCGAGATGCCGGGGTTCGACACTTTGAGGGCGTTCAAAATCTTCGGCAGCTTCCCCGCGCCGAACTCCACGTCGACGACCGGACCGATGACTTGAACGACTTTGCCGTTGCTAGAACCGAGATTGAGCGAGCTCTGGGTCATGTTTGGAGTGCTTTCGCGAGCGCGCTGTTAGCACGGTGCGCCCGGCCGCGGAAGTAGGGTCGCGCGCTCCGGCGCTCAAGTCGCGCGTGCTAAGCTTCCGAGATGCGAGGGTCGGCGACGATCGCGGTCGCCATGATGCTGCTGACGACGCGTCCGGCCGCGGCAGACGACTACACGCGACCCGCTCCGCGCCCTCATCGCTCCGTCGGGCCGTGGATCATGCTCGCGGTGGGCGGGACGCTTCTCTTGGCTGGCATCCCGACCGAGCTCTTGGTGAACACGTCGCGAGGCGGCTCGGTCATGTGCGGCCGCGACTGCCCGCAATCGGACATCGCCGTCGCGTTCGAGGTGGGCAGCGGCATCACCATCGGCCTCGGCGCGAGCCTGATGCTGAGCGCGCTCGTCTGGCGGGCGGTCGACGTCGCGTCGTCGCCGCGCGTCGCCCTCACGCCTCTCGTCGGCCCACACCTTGGCGGAGCAGCGGTCCGCGTTTCTTTTTGACGAGCGCGTCTTGTCAAAGTGCCCCGCTTCGTGCGATGCGCGAATGGGAGGAGGCACTCACATGGGGAAGAAGAACGACGTCTTCACGATGCCGCTCGATGCGCTCGAGAAGCAGGTGAAGGAAGCCGCGGCCGCGATCGAAAAGGTGCTGTTCGGCCTCGAAGGCCTGGCCGCGCTGACGGCCGAAGAACGCCTGAAGAGCGACAAGTTCCGCAACGGCGAGGCCGAGGCGCTGCTTGGCGTGCTCGACGCTGCCGACGCCAATCCGAAGCTGTTCGAGTCGCTCGCCGACAAGGACTTCGGCAACGACCCGGACGAGTTCGAGACCGACGTCCTGCGCGACCGACTCCAGCGCATCGCGCTGCTCATGCCGCTCGCCGAGAGGCTCGACGGGGCCAAGACCTTGATCGACGACACGGTCCTTCAGCTGTCGGCGCAGACCAAGCCCGTCTTGCAGCAGGGTTACGGCATCGCCAAATCGGTCGCGAAGACGAACCCGAAGATGCGCGCGCTCATCGCGAAGGCCATCGACTACTACGCGCGCATCGCTCGCAAAGGCGTCGAGACGCGGAAGAACAAGCCCAAGGCGAGCTGAACGCGCGCGCTGGGCGCGCCTGGATCGCCCGAGGACGCCTGGTCTCGAGACCGCGGCGCGTGGTCTTCGGCCCAGCTCGCCTGGTCTCGAGACCAGCACGCGCGGTCGCCTGCCCGGCGAGCCCGAGATGGCGACCGAGCGTGCTCGTTTCAGGCCCGCCGGCGGTGACCCAAGGCCCACGCTGCATGTGATACCAACGAGACGTGCTCGCGTCCGTTCTCGTCGTCGCCGCCGGCGCGCTCGTGTTCGACCCGAACAACCACGCGCCCGAGTGGGACGCGGCGACGCCGAAAGAGTCGACCGGAAGCGAGACGTCGGCGATTCACTTCACGGTTCGCGCGACCGACGCCGACAACGATCCGCTGACGTACAGCCTCTCGGGCTTGCCGGCGGGCGCCAAAGCCGAAGCCACCGAAGGCTCGGTGCAAGTCTCGTGGACGCCGACGGCGCGCGACCTCGGCGTCTACCCCGTGAAGGCCACGGTCACCGACGGAAAAACGACGGTCACGCGCGAGATACGCATCATCGTCGAAGAAGAGCACGAGAGCTATTTCATGCCCGGCGTCGGTTACACCCTTTGGGTGCCGGGTGACGTCCCAACCTTCGGCGTCTTCCAGGGATTTTCGATCGAGTTCCTCGGCATCCGCTGGGTGCACCAAAACGACAAGCGCGGGCCGAGCCACGGACGCGTCTACCTCGACTTCGACGTCCTCTTCACGACGCACGCGGGGATCGACCCGGCGTTTCTTCCGCTCGCGGGGTTCGACTTGTCGTTCGAGAAAAACCCGGGACGAAGGTTCATGATCCCGTTCTTCGGGCTCGAAGGCGGCGCGCTCTTCCAAAAGCAGATCACGACGCTCGGTCTCATGACGCCGTTCGCCGGCGTGCTCGTCTACTCGGGTCACAACGCCGAGGTCGCGCTTCGCGCCGGGTACATGCTGCCGTTCACGTCGGAGCAGTTCGGCCAAGTCGCGGGGCTTCGCGCGCGGCTGACGGCGGACTTGTCGTTCTGGTGACGCCCGAGCTCTCGGCTTGGACGTGGGGCCCGGCCGCGTCGCTCTTCTTCGCGTACGCGTTTCCGGTGTTGACGTCGGGTGTTTCGACGGTGCGCTCGCTCCGCAGCGGCGCGCGCGCACGACGGCAGGCCCATGCGGTGCGAGAAGCGGCCGAGTCCGAGACGCTCGCGCTCGACGAAGGCGATCTTCTCCTGCGCGGTCGCGTCGAAGAAGACGGCGCGGTGCGCGCGATCGTCGAACAAGAAGGCACCGAGGCCGAGAGGTCCGGCTCGTGGTCGGTCACGTGGACCGAGCGCTCGCGCAAGATCGAGGTGAAGCCGTTTTCGGTGCGACACGCGTCGGGCGAGCGCGTCCGCGTCGAGCCAGGCCGAGACACCAAGCTCGCAGCGCCGCTCGGCGCGACCGAGCGAACGAGCCTCTCGCGGCGCAAGCGGATCGCCGCGGTCGCCACGGGCACGGACGTTTGGGTGACCGGCATCCTCGGCCGCGAGCTCGATCGCGAGGCCGCCGGCGCGTACCGCGGCGGCAAAGGCTGGGTGATGCGCCCGCGCCGCCAGGAGCCGATGGTCATCGCGACCCAAGCTCCCGAAGCCGCGCTCTCGAAGCGCGCGCGCGCGGGCGCGACCTTCGGCGTCTACTTCGCGATCCTCTTCGGCGTGATGCTGCTCGCGCAGGGCTCGTATGACGCGCTTCTCCTGACAGGAGTCCCGGCGACGGCGGTCGTGACCGAGAAGTCGCATCGCGACGGCGAGCCGCACCTCGCGGTCGAAGTGAGCGGCCCGCGCGGCGCCCGCTTCAAGGACGGCTGGGACGTGACCTCCGCGTCGTTCGATGCGACGCAGAAAGGCGATTCGTTTCCGTGCATCGCGTCGGTCGTGAGCGCGACGTCGCAGCCCGGCGCCGAGCGGCGCGCGTCCGGCGTCTCGACGTTCATTCCAGGTGTCATCTGGTTGATCCTCATCCTCGTCGCGCGCGTTCTTTCGTCGCGAGCTTGGCACGAGGGGGAGACCGTCATCGAGACCGAGAGCGGCCGCCTCGCGGACTCATTCCGCTAAGGCGTCGCTCGAGCCGTCGTCGCTCGAGCCGTCGTCGCCCGCGTCCGACGGCGGACACGCGCCCGCGCTCATCGACGCGCGATCCACGAGCCCAGGCGGCGTGCACTCGGTGATCGTGGTGCCGTCGCAGCCGCAGGCGACGATCGGCGTCGCGCACGTCGCGGGCACCGTGTACGGCGTGCAAGCGCCCGTGCGTCCGGCCGCGGTGCACCCGCCGTTGACCGGGAAGTAACAATGGTCGCCGAGGCTCGGGCAGTCGAGGTCGGTCGTGCATCCGCCGGTCGCGCCGTCGCCCGCCGGCGAATCGGTCGACGCGTCGCTCCCGCCGTCGCCGTTCGAGCAGCCGGCCGCAGCGACGACAAAGAAAGCAAGGATGAGCTTTCGCATGCGCGCACCTTGACACAGACGCCCGCCCGTTGCACACGCCGCTGTTCGGATGATCTCCCCCGAGACCATCGCTCTCGTCCGCGAGCGAACCAACATCGTCGCGGTCCTCCAAGAGAGCGTGCCGTCGCTGAAAAAGCGCGGTCGCTCGTTCGTAGGTCTCTGTCCTTTTCACAAAGAAAAGACGCCGAGCTTCCACGTGAACCCGGACCGCGGGTTCTTCCACTGCTTCGGTTGCAAAGAGAGCGGCAGCGCGATCGACTTCTTGATGAAGAACGACGGCCTCACGTTTCCCGAGGCCGTGCGCGCGCTCGCCGACCGCTGCGGGATCGAAGTGGTCGAAGACCGGGGCGGCGCGTCACCCAACCGCAGCGAGGTCGACCGTCAGAAAAAGCACAAAGACGATCTCCTCTCGGTGATGAACGTCGCGGCGACCTTCTACGAGCGCCAGCTCCGCGAGCACGCGGACCGCGCTTACGCGATCGAAGAGCTTCAAAAACGCGCGCTCGAAGAGACGCACGACGTCATCCAACAGTTTCGGATGGGCTACGCGCCCGCCGCGTGGGACACGCTGGCGCAGCACCTCAAAGCGCACGGCCTCTCGCCCGCGCTCGCCGAAGAAGTCGGACTTTTGGTGCCACGGTCTTCAGGCGGCGGTCACTATGACCGTTTCCGTCATCGCTTGATGTTCTCGGTGATGGACACCCAAGGTCGAGTCGTCGCGTTCTCGGGGCGCGCGCTCCGCGAGATCACGAAGGAGCCGGACAAAGACCCGCCGCCCAAATACGTGAACTCGCCCGAGAGCCCCATCTACACGAAGGGCAATCTTCTCTTTGGTCTCTTCCAAGCCCGCCACGCGATTCGTCGCGAGGACACGGCGGTGCTCGTCGAAGGAAACTTCGACGTCGTATCGCTTCACGCGCGCGGCCTCGAGCACGTCGTCGCGCCGCTCGGCACCGCGTTCACCGAGGAGCAGGCGCGGCTCCTTCATCGCTATGCGTCGCGCGTCGTCATTTGTTTCGACGGCGACGCGGCCGGTCGCAAGGCCACGCGCGCCTCACGCGGCGCGTGCGGCGCGGCGGGTCTCGCGGCCCGCGTCGCGATGATGCCGCACGGCACCGACCCCGACGCGCTCGCCCGCGACAAAGGGATCGACGCGGTGAAAGACGCGATCGCCCAAGCGCGCGGCATCGTCGAGTTCTTGATCGACGACCTGCTCGACGAGTCGTTCAACGCGGCCGACGGCAGCGAGAAGACGGCGCGCGTGCAAGCGGTCGCCACGATCTTGGGCGACGAGGAAGATCCGCTCCTCCGCGCGACGCTCAAGCAGCGCGTCGATTCGCTCGCGGGCCGACTCGATCTCGTGCGACGCGAAGAGAGCGCGCGCGGCGAGCACTCGCCCGACGCGTTCCGCGCGCTCGAGGCCGCGGTCAAACGCATCGCCGCGCAGCGCCGCGCGCCCGCACAGAAGCTCCGCCCCGGCGAAGTCTCGGCGCCACCGGGTCGCGCCCGCTACGCGCAGGGCCCCGGCCTCCCCGGCCTCTCGGCGATGTACACGCTCGTCGGCGCGGTCATCGAGTTTCCCGAGCTCCTTCAGGACAGCGAAATGGCGGTCGCGACCGAGCTCCTCGGCGGCGATGCGGCGAAGGCCGTCGCCCTCGTGCGGACGTTCTCGTCCGAGAGCGGCACCAAAGTCTACGCGACCGAATTTCTGTCTCGCCTCGACGAGCCGCTGCGCTCGTTCGCCGCGAAACATTTCGCCGGGCCGAAATACGAGACGCCCGCCGAGGCGAAGACCGAGGCGCTCCTCGCCGCGAGCCAGCTTCGTCGCATCCTCGTCGAGCAAGAGACCGCCGAAATTTCGAGCGAGCAGCGCCGCAACGTCGACTTCGAAGAACAGAAGGCGCTCGCGAGCGAGGTCGCGCGAAAACAACGCGAGCGGCGCGGTCTGAAATGATGTGCGCCTCATCCAAAACGCCTGAAATGCTGGGCTTTGGCGCGGCCGGAGAAAAAGCCGGTCACTACGCGAGCTTCGGCATGAAAAGTGGCGCAGGCTCGACCGCGACGAAAACTGTACCGAACGGGGAAAAAACGCTTTACAGGGCGGAGTTTCTTGCGCAAATGCCTCCCGCGATCCATTCCTTTGCGGCCCAACGGCTCGCATCCCCGCGACCGGTTTTTCGAACGCAGAGAGCTACGCGGGAGGCGCGAGCAAATGAAACGCGCGGGGATCGGCAACGCCAATCGGGGTAGTGGGCAAAACTGACTGCGCAGCAACGCAAACACACGAGGCGCGATGGGCACGAAGCATACGAACGGCCATTCCAAGAACGGTAAAGCGGCGGCGGCGACGGCGGTAGCCAAGCCTTCGAAGCGAGCGCTCGAGCCCGAGCGCACGTCGAAGCGCTCGCTCGAGTCGGATCGCCCGAGCAAACGCTCGACCGAGAACGGCAAAGGCTCGGCGAAGGACAACGCCAAGCTCCAGGCGCTCATCGCCGAGGGTAAGCAGAAGGGCTTCCTCACGTACGACGAGGTCAACGACGCGGTCCCGCAAGACGCGGGCGTCGTGGCCGATCAGATGGACGACGCGCTCGGCATGCTGGGCGACGAGGACATCGAGATCGTCGATGCGGCGACGCAGGTGAAGATCGCGCCCAAGCGCATCGTCGAAGAAGAAGTCGAGAAGAAGCAGGCCGACGCGCGCGCGAGCGGCGGCGGCAGCACGCCCGCTTCGCCGAAGGAAGAAGACGTCGACGGCTATTACTCGAAGTCGAACGACCCCGTTCGCATGTACCTCCGCAAGATGGGGAGCGTCTCGCTCCTCACGCGCGAGGGCGAGGTCGAGATCGCCAAGCGCATCGAGCAGGGCGAGCACGCCATCCTCGGCGCGATTCTGAATTCGCCGGTCGCGGTGCGCGAGATCATCGATCTCGGCGACAAGCTCCGCAAACGGAAGATCCGCGTCAAAGAGATCATCCGCGACGTCGAAGAAGAAGACCGCGAGTTCGACGAGGAAGAGGCCGACCGCCGCATTCTTCGTTTGATCGACAAGGTGAAGCACCTCGACAAGGTCGCGCAGGAGACGAGCGAGCAGCTCGAGACGTGCGCCGCTTCGCGCAAGAAGACGATCGAGGCCGAGCTCTGGAGCGTCCGCCAGAAGATGGTGGAGACGCTCGAGGAGATGCGCCTCAACAAGAAGACGATCGACCGCGTCGTCATGAAGCTCCGCGGGTTGATCCAGAAGATCGAGCGCGCCGAGTCGGGCACGATCGACCTCGCGCGCCGCGCGGGCATCGACCAAGAAGTGCTCCGCAAGGAAGCGCGCGCGTCGCGCGGCGACCCGAACGAAGAGCGCAAGTTCAAGCGGAAGTTCGGCGTGACGACCGAAGAGGTCCTCGCGTCGCACTCGGCCGCGCAAAAGAACCTGAAGAAGGTCGAAGAAGAGCTCCAGCTCGACATCAAAGCGCTCCGCGCGACCTACGACGACATCCGTCACGGCGAGCGCGTCGCCGAAAAAGCGAAAGCCGAGCTCGTCGAGGCGAACCTTCGTCTCGTCGTCTCGATCGCGAAGAAGTACACGAACCGCGGCCTCCAGTTCCTCGACCTGATTCAGGAGGGCAACATCGGCCTCATGAAGGCGGTCGACAAATTCGAGTACAAGCGCGGCTACAAATTCTCGACCTACGCGACGTGGTGGATCCGTCAGGCCATCACGCGCGCGATCGCCGACCAGGCGCGGACGATTCGTATCCCCGTGCACATGATCGAGACGATCAACAAGCTCATTCGCACCTCGCGTTATCTCGTTCAGGAGTACGGCCGCGAGCCGACGCCGGAAGAGATCGCCGAGAAGATGGAGCTGCCGCTCGACAAGGTCCGCAAGGTCCTCAAGATCGCGAAAGAGCCCATCTCGCTCGAGACGCCGATCGGCGAAGAGGAAGATTCGCACCTTGGCGACTTCATCGAGGACAAGAGCGTCGTCTCGCCGGCCGAGGCGGTCATCAACATGAACCTCGCCGAGCAGACGCGCCGCGTGCTGAAGACGCTCACGCCGCGCGAGGAAAAAGTCCTCCGCATGCGCTTCGGAATCGGCGAAAAGAGCGACCACACGCTCGAAGAAGTCGGCCAAGACTTCGAGGTCACGCGCGAGCGCATCCGCCAAATCGAAGCGAAGGCGCTCCGCAAGCTCCGCCACCCGTCGCGGAGCAAGCAGCTGAAGCCGTTCATCGAGACGTGAGGATCGTCCTCGCGTTTCTCTTCGCGCTCGGCGCGTGTCATGCGCCGCCGAGCCCGGAGCGTGACGCGGGGCCGAGCGTGTGCACGGCGATCGGACAGTCGTGCACGTTCGCGCCCGGAAAGCTCGGGACGTGCGTCGAGGTCGAGCCCAGCGCGGGGCCGGCCACGTTCGTGTGTCAGTCGCAGCATTGATTGAAAAAATGCCGTCGCGGCGCAGCGCGCCGTAACGCGAAGTAACGGGGGCTCGGCGGCGGACGCGCTAGAACTTCGTCATGAAGCGAACGCTGATCTTCGTCGCGCTCGGAGCGGTGGCTTTCGCGTGCGGGCCGAGCGGCGGCGGCGACAATCCGGACGCCGGCGGAGCGGACGCGAGCGCCGATGCGCCGCCGGACGTGCCGTCGCTTCCGAACGCGAACGGCGGGGACCTGCCGCCTGGCTATCCCAACTTGGATCTCCCGGCGATCGGCACGACGTCGATGCGCGTCCTCTCGCCGACGATGATCGAGCTCGAAAAAATCACGACCAAAGCGGCCGACCCCGCGCCGCTCACCGAGTGGGATTTTGCGAGCGCGATGCCGGACGCGTCGAGCTTCGCCGTGCACGTGGGCTCGGCGACGGCGAGCGTCGGTCAAGTCGGGTTCAAGCGTCGCCCGCTCTACGCGCCCGTCGGGCATTACGATCTTCGCATTCGAAACGATCTCGAGCTGGTCCTCGCGGCGCCGATTACCGACGGCGCGAGCGTCACGGTCGACTTCGGCACGGACCATTTCGCAGCGACCGCCGACCCGGCGCGCTTCAGTCCGGCGATTCACGCCAATCAAACCGGTTACGAGGCGACGCTCCCGAAGCACGCGTTCGTCGGCTACTACCTCGGGAGCCTCGGCGAGCTCGATCCGAACGCGACCACGTTCTCGCTCGTCGACGCCGCGACCGGCGCGAGCGTCTTCCAAGGCGCGCTCACTGCGCGCATCGACCAAGGTTTTTCCTTTTCGCCGCCGCAGTACCAGCGCGTTTTGGAGGCTGATTTCTCGGCGTTTCAGACGCCCGGCGAATATCAAATCCAAGTCGCCGGCCTCGGGCGCTCGTATCCGTTCTACGTGACCGACGGCGTGGCGATGGCGTTCGCGCGCACCTACGCCGAGGGCATGTTCAATCAGCGCTGCGGCATGGCGAAGAGCGCGCCGTTCACGAAGTTCGTCGACGGCGCCGACCACACCGCGCCCGCGTCGGTCCCGACGGGCGACTCGTCGTACGATTACGCGGCGCAGCTCCTCGGGTCGAACGCGCACGTCCCACAAGGACAGATCGCGCCCGAGCTCACGAATTTCACGACGAGCCTCTATCCCTACGTCACCGAGGGAACGCTCGACGTCGCCGGCGGCCACCACGACGCGGGCGACTACAGCAAGTACCTGATGGACTCCGGCTTTCTCATCCACACGCTCGTCTTCGCCGCCGACAACTTCGACGGCGTCGCCGACCTCGACAACCTCGGCATCCCCGAGAGCGGCGACGGCAAGAGCGACGTCCTCCAAGAAGCCAAGTGGGAGGCCGACTTCGCCGCCAAGATGCAGGACGCCGACGGGCTCTTTTACTACCTCGTCTACCCGCGCAATCGCGCGTACGAAAACGACGTCCTCCCGAGCCACGGCGATCCGCAAATCGTCTGGCCGAAGAACACGTACGCGTCGGCTGCAGCGACCGCCGCGCTCGCCGAAATCGGTTCGTCGCCGCGCTTCAAAGCCGAGTTCCCGAGCGACGCCGCGAGATACTTGCAGATTGCAAAGACCGGCTGGAACGCCCTACAAAAAGCCGTTTCCGAGCACGGCAAAGAGGGCGCGTATCAGTTCATCTATCAGGACGACAATTTTCTCCACGACGACATGATCGCTTGGGCCGCGTCGGCGCTCTTCGCCGCGACCGGCGACGCGACGTATCAGAGCGCGCTCGAGCAGTGGTACCCGGACCCCGGCGACGGCAATACGTACCAGTGGGGCTGGTGGAAGATGTGGCGCGGCTTCGGCAACGCCGCGCGCACTTACGCCTTCGCGGCGCGCTCGGGTCGTTTGAGCTCCAACCAACTCGACGCGGGCTACCTCGCCAAGTGCGAAGCCGAGGTCACCGGCGCCGGCGACGACCAGGCGACGTGGGCGGCGCACAGCGCGTACGGCACGAGCTTGCCGGACCCGACGAAGGCAACGGACCAAGCCGGCTGGTATTTTTCGGGCACGCAAGCCTTCGATCTCGCGGTCGCGAACGCGCTCTCGCCCAAGCCGGCGTACGTCGACGCGATCGTCACCAACTTGGGTTACGAAGGCGGCGCGAACCCGGTGAACGTCTCGTACCTCGCGGGCCTCGGCTGGCAGCGCGTGCGCGAGGCGGTGAGCCAGTTCATGGAAAACGATCGACATCGCTTGCCGCCGACTGGGATCGATCGCGGAAACGTCGCGACGGGATTCATGTGGCTCGACCCGTACGACGCCGAGCTCGGCGCGCTCACGTTTCCGTCCGACGGCGCGCAGAGCGGCGCGTACGCGTTTTACGATCGCTTCGCGCACGACTTCGACACGTCGACCGAGTCCGACACGGTGAACGAGGGCTGGGGCTTCGCCGCCGCCGTCGCGCTCGCCGCGAAGACGAATGCTGCAAAAACGCCGTGGATCGCGCGCTCCGCGACGATCGCCGCGCCCGCGACGACGAGCGCGTCCAAGCCGGTGACCGTCACGCTCTCGTCGCCCGACGGAATCGATCTCGCCGACGCGCGCGTCACGTGGGAAGCGGCCGGCCAAGAGCCGTTCGCCGGCGGAACGTCTTTCACGTTCACGCCGGCGGCCGGATCGATTTGGATCGACGCCGAAGCGATGCTGCCGGACGGGAGACGTCTCGTCGCCGCGACCACGATCATCGCGAACTGATCAGGCGCGGCTCAAATCTGCTCGCGCGGGCTCCCCGCGCGTCGCCACTCCGACTCCGATTCGACCTGCGTCCACCAGAACTGCATGCGCGAGCGCACCTCGAGCGCGAGATCTTGGAGCTCGGGCTCGAGCTGCGCCCTCATCGCGATGTACTTTCGCCAGTACGCGATCTGCGCTTGCTCGTAGGCCTTGAGCAGCGCGAACGGCGTCGGCGAACGCGTGTCGTGGATCGCGCGCTCGGCGTTTCGCATCGCGAGCCACTCGGCGTGCGCCGCTTCGCGCGCCATCCCGTGCGAGCCGGACGCCATCGCGACGCGCGCGAGCGTTCCCGGCTCGAAGGTGCAGAGCGTTCGGCAGTGCGGGCAGGGGATGTTCACGGCGCGGTAGGTGACGGGGATCGGCAACGGCGCGCCGCACTGACGGCACTTGTGCTCCGCCTGCGTCGCGAGCGCGCGCTTGTGGATTTCGCGCGCGCCGTTCGCGTAGGCGCGCATCTCGGTTTCCTCGCGGAGATTTTCGAGCTCGAAGGCGAGGTCCTCGCCGCGCCGCCGCTGGCGCTTGATCGTGTCGCGGTCGACGCCTTCGCTCTCGAACACCGACTCGACCTTCGCGATCCAAGTGTCGATGATGCGGCGCTCGAGCTCCTTCAGACGATCGGTCACCGCCATCCACGCATGCGAGATCGGGATGAAGTCGTATTCGGTCGCGGCGAGCGCCGCGCGCGTGCCTTCCTCGGCCTCGGCGCAGACGGCCGCGTGACGCTCGCGGATCTGCTGGAGGAACCCGGTCCACCGCGCTTCGGCCGCTCCGCTCATATTCGTTCTCCGCAGTATGCGCAGACGCGCTCTTCCTTTTTGCGCGGCGCGCCGCACGCGGCGCAGACGAGGTTCTCGACGCCCGCAGGGGCCGCCTTCGGCGGGGGCCCCTTCGCTTGCTGTGCTGCCACAGCTTTCGCGAAGAGACCCGCGACGCCGACGGTTTCTTTCTTCGGGGGCGGATCAGAATTGGATGTCGACATCCGCCTTGACGCCCGGATACTTGGCCTCGAACTTCTTCTTCACGCCTTCCATCGTCGCGTTGTACTTGTCCGTGTTGAGCATGTACGTCCGCATCAGGTGGTAGCCCATGAAGGCCGAGAGATCGCACCAGTCGACGATGCTGAGGCCGCAGCCCTTGAGCGTCTCGACTGGGTCTTTGCCTTGCTTCGCCCCGTAGGCCTGCTCGTAGAGGATGCTCCAGTAGTCCTCGAGTGACATCGGCGGTTGCGAGGTGACGTCGGTGTTGGCCGCGCGCGCCGCGTTCGCTTCCTTCGCGAACGCCGAGTACTTGCCCTTCGACGCGTTCTGGAACGCGTTGCCGTACACCTGCGCGACGACGAACGTCGTGTCGCGCGACATGCGCGCGTTCCACTCGGCGCTCGCGCGGTCCCAGCGCGCCTTGTCGACGCCCTGACCCTTGAGCATGTCGTCGAGGCTCACGCCCTGCGCGATCGCCGCGTTCATCGCGGCCCATTGCTCGAGCGAGATGCCGTCGACCGGCTTCAGCTCGCCGGATGAAGCGGCCTTGGTCGCCGCCTGGCTCATGAGCTTCTGCGTCATGCCCATGCGGTGATTCATCATGCGCTGGTTCACGACCTCTTCGCTCCCGTGCTTGTGCACGAGCGCGTGATAGACGGACGCTTTCACGTCGCGCCAATGGCTCGAATCGCGAATGCCGTACTTCTGCATCGTGCGATCACGGTCGGCCGGTCCGATGGTGACGTTGGGAGCGATCATCCCTTCGCTCTCCATGTAGAGCTGCGCCTCCCAGAACCCGTCTTCGTCGTTCTCCGGATCGAATCCCGCGAGGTCGAGCGCCTCGTGATTGTGCTCCTCGTGCTCCTCGACAGGAGCAGCGGCCTGCGGCGGCGCTTGGTACTGCTGCTGCGGCGCCTGCTGCTGCTGTTGCTGCGGATTGACTTGCTGCTGCACGGCGTCTTGCGCCGCCTTCGCTGCACCACCGAACGCCTTCTTGACCGAATCGAACAGACCCATGTGCGGTCCTCCTCGTAGGACCGGCAGGATCGCTAGAGTCGTGCCAGCTGTCTACAGTGACCGGCTCTCAGCTCGGAGCGTGCGCCGTGCGATCGGTCGAAGCAGCCTTTTCTGCGGCTTCGCGGTTCATGACGCGCGCGACTTCTTCGTCCATCGTGCCGCGAACGATCTTCGACCACATCACGAAGTCGGCTTGGAGCGACCAGCGCGGATATTTGAAAGTCGCCGGCTTGTTGCCCTCGACGAAGAAATGCGAGAACCACGCAGGCCCGTAACCCGCGAACGGCGCGACGAAGAGCGGCCAAACTTTGCGGCGCACCGCCGCGTAACCAACGAGCGCGATCGCCGCCGTCGTCCCGACGAAATGAATCGTGCGCGTCGCTTTCTTCGAGTGCTCCCGGACGTAATAAGGCCAGAATTCCTCGAAGGTCTCGATGCGCTTTTCCGTCATGGCCGAGTTATGGATCTTGTGCGCCGCGTTGTCCACGCTCGGCTGCGACCGCGGCTGCGCGTCCTTGAGCGGGCCTGAATCGCTCGCGTCGGCGATGGCCGTCAAACAGGATTGTCCGACGGGCCTCGCGCGCTGCATCGACGGCGTGGTCGAGGTCAGCGCGGGCCGGTCGAGCTGCCCGAGCTGCCCGTGCGCGTGGACGCGCCAGCTCGGCTGCCCCTCGGGTTGCGCGATTGAAAACGAAGAGCTCGTGCGCGAGCCGAACGAAGCCGCGTCGCTCTGCAAGTCGTTGCAGGTTCCGGCAACGCGACCCGCACTCGATGCAGGAAGCGCGACATGCCCGAACGAAGGCGAGCGCTTCCTCTGCCAAGCCGGAACCGTCTGGGCGTGCCCCAAGAACGACTCGGCCGTGCCGGTCGCCGTCTGCACGCGCGGCTGCGCGCGCGAAGGCGAGACGCTCGAAGACCCGCGCGTCGACGTCGGCGGAGCGACGTCGGTCATGTGCATCCGCGACAACGCAGTCGTGGATCCGTAAAGCGGTCTATACGGCGACGACGCGTACGCGCGAAGACGGATTCGATCGTCACTTCGCTTCAGAACAAACGCGAAACTCATTCGTCCTTTCGCCGAGATTTTTTCTCGAAAGTTGGGCGTCGAGCGCGCGGCCGCATACGATCACCAGGCGTGATTGCCGCCGCACGAGAAAACGGGCGCGAAGGGATCGTCACCGCGTACACGCGTTCGCTCGCCTCGACGTTGGCGAGGCAATTGCAGAGTCTTTCGTCAGACGGGCGACGCGCAGTTGTCCGTTTGAAGTCGGAGCGGGCGGTCATGGGGTCGGCGGCAAAGAAGGTCGGTAGGGTTCTCGGTTTCGGGTTGCTGCTCGGGGCCGGTTTGTTCCTCGTCGGCGTGCGCAGCGCGCCCGCGGCGGTCGAAGGACCCGCGTTGGAGCAAGCGATCCAGACGCCGGACGCCACCGTCCCGGAGCAGACGAACGCTGCCATCAAAATCGCGACGTCTCCGCTGGCCCCAGTCTCGAGGGCGTGCGCCCCCGGAATGGTCGAGGTGGAAGGCGATTTCTGTCCGTACGTGGAGCAGAAATGCCTCCGGTGGCTGGATCCTGAGACCCATATGCGGTGCGCCGAGTTCGCCCCCACCTCCGAGTGCCCCGTGCGCCCGACGCACAAGCACTTCTGCATCGATCAATACGAGTACCCGAACAAGCCCGGCGAGAAGCCCCAAGTCATGGTGAGCTGGAACCAGGCGAAGCAAGTTTGCGCGGGCGAGGGCAAACGCCTCTGCGGCGAGTCGGAATGGACCCTGGCGTGCGAAGGCTCGGAGCGGCTCCCGTATCCGTACGGCTACGCGCGCAACCCGGAGGCCTGCAACATCGACAAGCCGCACCCCGAGCCGAACGAGCGGCTTTTGGCCGACCCGCGCACGCGCGACGCCGAGGTGGCTCGCCTCGATCAGCGCGATCCGTCCGGTGCAAATGAGTCGTGTGTCAGCCCGTTCGGCGCGTTCGACATGACCGGCAACGTGGACGAGTGGGTCGTCAACGAGAGCGGCCACCCGCACAAGAGCGGCCTGAAAGGCGGCTATTGGGGCCCAGTGCGCGATCGCTGCCGGCCCATGACGACGGCGCACGACGAGAACTTCGAGTTCTACCAAATCGGTTTCCGCTGCTGCGGCAGCCCGACGACGCAAGGCGCCGGCTCGGTGCGTCACGAAATCATCGCGGGCAGCTGACGCGCTGACTCGCTAAACTCTCGGCCATAGGGGCGGGCGGAGGGTTTTCGATGCGCCAATTGCTTGCACTATGCACGTTTCTCGTGGTGCCCTCGGTGGTTGCGTGCGGGAGCACGCTCTCCGGGTTCGGCGACGCGGGTGCCGACGGTAGCGTCGGCGCGGACGGCGGCCCAATCGGAGACGCGTCGTGCCCGTTCTGCAAAGTCGACTCCGGGCCGGGCGGCGATTCGGGACCGCAGAGCACGTGCTCGCCCGATCTGCACGAGATCCTCGACCCGAACGGGAACGTCATCACGACGTGCCCGGCCGACCAAGGATGCGCCGGAGGCCAGTGCGTCGCCGCGTGTGATGCGGCGGCTGCAGCGAAGGGAAGCGTTGGCTGCGATTTCATGGTCGCGACGCCATCGTTTTTCTACGACCCGCCAGCGTACTCGGCGCCGTGCTTCGCGATCTTTCTCGCGAACAACTGGGGCAAGGACACGGTCGTCACCGTCGATCGCGCGGGCGTGACGTACGACGCGACGAAGTTCGGCCGCATCTCCGCCGTGGGGACTGCGCCCGCGAGCTGGGGCGCGATCCCGGTGAGCGGCGTGCCGCAGAGCAAGGTCGCCGTGCTCTTCATGGACGACTCGCCGTCGGCGAGCTTCGCGTGCCCGGTGACGCCGGCGATCCAATCGACGACCGAAGTGAGCGGCACCGGACGCGGACAAGCGTGGCACATCAAGACGAGCTTCCCGGTGAGCGCGTACGACATTCTTCCGTTCGGCGGCGCCGCGTCGTATCTGCCGGGCGCGACGCTCCTTTATCCGACGACGGCGTGGGGCACGAACTACATCGCCGCGCTCCCGAAGCTCGGCAGCGGCGACCAAGCCGATCAAGGCGGGCCGCACTGGGGCCAGATCGTCGCGTTCGAGAACGGGACGACCGTCGACATCGTTCCGACCGTCGCGCTCCCGTCGGGCACCAACGTCAGCGCCGCGGTGAAAAACGTCAAGACCACATACACGCTCGCGGCGGGCGAGTACGTGCAATGGCAGCCGGGCTACACGTGGCAACAGCATCCGGCCGAGAGCGTGGGAATGGACATGTCGGGCTCGATCATCTCGTCGAACAACCCGATCGCGTTCAACGGTGGCAACGGTTACCTCTGCTTGGGATCGGCCACGTCGTCGGGCGGCGGCTGCGACTCGGATCACGAGCAGATCGCACCGATTCAAGCGCTCGGATCGCTGTACACGATCGTGCCGTTCGAGCCGCGAGCCGGGACGCCGGAGTCGGTGATTTACGACTTCACCGGCATCGTCGATGGAACGCAGCTGACGTACGACCCGCCGCAACCGACCCTGCCGACGAAGGTGGACCTCGGGCAGAAGCTCGAGTTCGAATCGACGAAAGAGTTCGTCGTGAAGAGCCAGGACGCGCAGCACCCGTTCCACGTGGCGCTGATGATGCCCGGCAGCAACGGCACGAACTCGCTCGGCGACGAGGATTACGTGCAGATGGTTCCGCCCGCGCAGTTCCTCGCGAGCTACGTCTTTTATTCGGACGTGACCTACAGCACGACGAACTTCACCGTCGTCCGCAACAAGACCTCGCAGGGTTTCCAAGACGTGACGATCGATTGCGTCGGCACCGTCACCGGGTGGAAGCCGGTCGACGCGGGCGACACGTACGAATACGCGTGGGTCGACATCGTCAAAGGCGGCGTCGCGCAACACAACAACTGCCAGAACGGGCCGCACACGGCGTCGAGCAAGGGGCCGTTCGGGATCACCGTGTGGGGCGAGGACAGCGCCGCGTCGTACGGCTATCCGGCCGGCGGAAATCTATCGACCATCAACTCGGTCATCGTTCCGCCCGTGCCTCACTGATCGTCAGCCGTCTTCGCCCGCGTCGGCCGGCGGATCTTGTTTCGGCGGCGCGGGGCGCGGGTCGGGCGGGTCGCCGTACTCGCGTCGCATTTTTTTGACCAGCTCGTCGACCATCAGCTGCTCGTGATAGCGAGGCATCTGCGCGAGCTGCACGACGACGCGCACGGGACCGTCGGGCGAGCGAACGAGCTCGATCGATCCCGGCGTCGCCTTCGTGTTCTCGGGCGACTTGTACTCGAACATCAAGTAGCCGTTGGTCGCGTCTTGCTCGGTGATTTTGAATCCCATGTCGACTCGCACCATGCGGAGCGCGGCGTTCCAAGTTCGGTCGTAACCGTAGGCCGAGTCGTAGTCGGAGCGCGCCGAAGCGGATGGGCCGCTCGTCACGATCGCGGCGGCGACGACGACGCCGAGGAGCGCACCGGAAACCGCAGGCGCCAAACGTCGAAGGAGCATGGTCGACGCTTATCGAAGCGCGCGCGCATGGGCCAAGTTTCTGGCGTCAGTCGTTTGCGAGCTCGGCCTTCGGCGCGTCCTCGACGGCGAGCTCTTTGAAGCTCGTGTGCCCCGAGAGCATCCCCACGCCGCCCGCCGCGAGCTGCCAGAAGACTTGAATCAAAAACGAGAGACACGCGTACACCGCGCCGCGATCGCGCACGATTTCTTCCGGGTAGTACATCGTCATGCCGGCGAAGAGACCGGCTTGGAAGACGCCGAGCATCCCGGGCGGACCGGGGATGAGAATCGCGACGCCGAGCATGCCCATGAGCGCGCAGGCTTCCCAAAACGTGGCCGCGGATCCGTCGCCGTGAACGAGCCCGCAGCCCCACGCGAGGACGAGCATGCTGAGCGCGTTGAAGCCCCAGTAGAGCGTCGTCTCGAAGAGGAACCCCGCCGCCGCGCGGTAGTCGGAGAAGAAATGGAAACCGTCGGCGAGCTTTTCGGCCTCGGCGGCGAGCTTTTCGGCGAGCGGGCGCGAGACGATGCCGAAGACCGCGAGCGTCGCGCGCTTGGCGAAGTCGCGCGCGAAGTAAAAGATGACGAGCACGACGAGGCCCGAGAGGAAGCACGCCGCGACGATGAATGCGTACGCGCGCGTCTGCGCGACGCTCACGGGCAAGCCGACGACGTGCTCGGGGAGCGGATGAACCGTCGGGACGACGAGGAGCGCGATCGCGAGCACGACGCTGAGAAAAACGCCGTCGACGATGCGCTCGGCGATGATGCTGCCGGTCGCCGCCGAGAACGAGACTTTCCCTTTTTCGCGCAGGAGGCCCGGTCGCACGAACTCGCCGAGCCTGAACGGCAAGAGCAAAATCGCCGCGAAACCGACGACCGAAATCGCGAGCAGACGTTTCTTCGGCACGTCGGGCGCGACGCGGCGCAAGAGAAAGCGCCAGCGCACCGAGCGAAACCAAGTCCACACCGCGATGAGCACGAGATAGAGCGGCGCCGCCCACCAGCGCACGTCGTGGAAACGCGACCACGGCGGCAGAAGCTCGAGCCCCGAGTGACGCGCCGCCCAAACGACGCAGACGAGCAGCACGATCGAGCCGACGAATCGCGCCGCGTGACGGCGGAAGAACCCCGGCTGGTCGGCTGACATCCGGTCCGCGTCTATAGCATTGTCGTTCACAGTCGGACGATTTTGGCGCTGGCGGAGCCGGCGTGAGCGCGCGTCGCGTTGCGCGTGTCGACGACGACCTTGGCCTCGCGGACCATGCGCGCGTAGTCGATGCCGGTGTGGTCGGTCACGATCACCACTGCGTCGAACGGGGCGAAGCTCGCTTTCGTATCGATCGACTCGAACGAATGTCCGTGCTCCTTGAACGACGGCACGAACGGGTCGAGGTACGCGACGTTCGCGCCGCGCGCGAGGAGACCCGCGATGACGTCGATGGCGGGCGACTCGCGGACGTCGCTGATGTCTTTTTTGTACGCGACGCCCGAGACGAGCAGCTTCGAGCCCTTCATCGATTTTTCGTGGTCGTTCAGCGCCCGCGCGACGAGCTCGACGACGTGCTCGGGCATCGCGGTGTTCACCATGTCGGCGAGCTCGATGAAGCGCGCCGGCACTTTGAGGCCGCGCATCTTCCAGCTGAGATAAAGCGGATCGATCGGAATGCAGTGCCCGCCGAGCCCGGGCCCCGGCCGAAACGGCATGAAGCCGAAAGGCTTCGTCGACGCCGCTTCGATGATCTCCCAAACGTCGAGACCGAGCCGCTCGCAGATGAGCGCGAACTCGTTGACGAGGCCGATGTTGACCGCGCGGAACGTGTTCTCGAGGAGCTTGGTCATCTCGGCGGCGTCGGGCGAGCTCACCGGCACGACGCGGTCGACGATTTGTTTGTAGAGGGCGCCGGCGACCTCCATGCACGCGGGCGTCACGCCGCCGAGCACCTTGGGCGTGTTGCGCGTGCCGAACTTCGCGTTGCCCGGGTCGACGCGCTCGGGCGAAAACGCGACGAACACGTCTTTGCCGACGACGAAGCCGCCGCCGAGCTTTTCGCAGAGCACCTCGCGCGTCGTTCCGGGATAAGTCGTCGACTCGAGGACGACGAGCATGTCCTTGTGCTGATGCCGCGAGACCGCGTCCGCCGCGGCCTCGATGAAGGTCATGTCGGGGTCTTTGGTTTTCTTCAGCGGCGTCGGCACGCACAAGACGACGCAGTCGGCCTGGCCGAGGACGCGCTCGTCGATCGATGCGTGTAGTTTCCCCGTTTTGACGTGGGGCGCGAGGTCCTCGCTCGCGATGTCCTCGATGTACGAGCGGCCCTCCGCGAGGAGCTTCACTTTGCGCTCGTCGTGGTCGAAGCCGGTCACCTTGAAACCGGCGCGCGCGAGCTCCACGACGAGCGGCAACCCGACGTAGCCGATGCCGACGACGACGACGTGAGCGGTTTGGTTTTGAATTTTTTCGAGAAGCATCGTGGTGAACCTCTAGCTCCAGTCGCCGCGGAGAATCGCCTCCGGGCCTCGTCTCATCAAGCGGTCCGTTTCGTCTTCGCCGACGAGCGTTCGCAGTCGCGCGATCGCCCGCGCGGTCACGTCGGCGTCCTCGGCGCGGTGCGCGTCGCTGCAACCCGCTTCGTACGCGTCTTCTTCGAGGAGCTTTTCGGCCGCGCGCTTCGGCGCCTCGCCGTACTTTCCGACGAGCGCGCAGACGTCCAGCAAGAGGCACGCGCCCGCGTCGAGGATCGGTTGGAGCGATTCGGTGTCGCGCCACGCCGGCTGATATCGCTCGGGGTGCGCGACGACCGGCTTGAGACCTGCGCGCCGCAAATCGAGCAAACGCGCCGGCAGCGCGATCGGAAACTGCTGGACGTTCAGCTCCACGAGCACCGATTTTCCGCCGGGGTAGGGGACGCCCGCGCCGCTCTTGAGCCGCGCGAAGACGACGTCGTCGAAAAAATGCTCGCTCGCGAGCCCGACCTCGGGCAGGCCCGCCGGCAGATCCTCGATCATCGCGGCGTACGCGCGCTCGAGCGCCGGCTTGTCGTTTTCGAACATGCCGGGCCTCATGTGCGGCGTCGCCACGACCTTCGAGAAACCTGCATTCTGCAACCTTCGCAGCATGTCGAGGCCCTGCTCGCGCGTGCGCGCGCCGTCGTCGATGCCCGCGACCCAGTGGCAATGAAGGTCGATGAAGCCGCCCATCGGGAAAACCGGGCCGTTTGTAGCATAGGCCTGGCCGTTCGTTGCGCGCGCCGAGCCGCGGATTCGCCGAACGCGGGACGGATTCGGGCTATGCTCGCCTGACCCCACCGATGGCGGCCCTCAACCCGCTCACACGCGAGCTCGTCTTCAAGATCGTTTTTTACGGACCCGGGCTCGGCGGTAAGACGACGACACTTCAAGCGATTCACGAGCGCACCAAGCCCGAGCACCGCGGCAAGCTCGTCTCGCTCGCGACCCCCACGGAGCGGACTCTCTACTTCGATTTCCTGCCCGTCCGCGTCCCGAAGATTCGGAACCTGAACGTCCGTCTCCAGCTCTTCACGGTGCCGGGGCAGGTCTATTTCAGCGCGACGCGCAAGCTCGTGCTGACCGGCGCCGACGGCATCGTCTTCGTCGCCGACTCGCAGCCCGCGCGCATGGACGCGAACCAAGAGTCGCTCGAGGATTTGAGCGGCAACCTCGCCGAGCACGGGCGGAGCCTCTCGCAGATCCCGCACACGTTTCAGTGGAACAAGCGCGACATCCAAGACGTCGTGAGCGAGGGCGAGCTCGATCGACGTTTCAATTTGTTCGCGGCGCCGACCACCGCGAGCGTCGCGACGCGCGGCGTCGGCGTGTTCGACAGCCTCGAGAAGATCACGCGTTTGGTCGTCGAGTCGTACAAGTCGAAGGTCCCGCGCGAAGCCGATCACGGGATCGCCGCGCTCGACGCCGACGATCTCGGCATCGAAGAGGCCGTGCGCGAGCTCGCCGAGTCCGACCGTGCGCCGAAAGCATCGCCTGCTCCGACGAGCGTGCGCCACTCGTCGCAGACGAAGCTCGCGCCGGCTGTGGTCTCGAGCTCGCCGCTGCCGCCGACGACGGACAAGGACGCGGCCGCATCGTTCAGAGCTCCATCGCCGAGCTCGTCGGAGCTTCCGCTCACGGCTTCGCCGCCGCCCGTTTCGGGCGTCTTGAGCTTCGCCGAGCTTTGGCCCGAGGACGAGCGTCACGCCGTGCGCCACGCGGAGGCGTCGCTCGCAGCGGGCGATTGGGGCGGCGCGGTGCTCGCTTGCGATTTGCTCGTCGCGCGCGTGCTGGCGTCGGGCGCGTCGCTCGCCGGCACGGTGGAGGCCCCGCGCGATCCGGCGGTGGTCGCGATGCTCCTCGGGCTCTCCGGGCCGCGTTATCTCTCGTTTCGCACGACGGTTCGCGCGGCGCGTCGTCGCGAAGAGGTCGGCGCGCGCGGCGCGATCGACGCGTACCTCTTTGCGGTCGAAGCGCGACGCGCCCGCATGGACGTGGAGTGAGCTCAGGCTGACGCAGGCCGCGGCTTCCACGCGGCAAACACGAGCGCGCCCGGCAGCGCGACGAGGCCGAGCACGATCAAGACGCCGTGATAGTCGTTGTGCGTGCGATCGAGCACGTGCCCGACGAGCGGCGCCGCGACGATGTACGCGAGCGATTGCGCCGCGGCCGCGAGCCCGCCCGACGCGCCCGCGCGCGCGAGCCCGATGCGACGAAAGAGATCCGCCGCGGCGAGCGCGTAGAGCGCGCCGCCGCCCATCATCGCGACCGAGCAGAGCGCGATGCCGACGGCCGGATCGCGCGTCCGAGCGACGAACGCGAGACACGCCTCGAGCGCGCCCGCGCCGAGCACGAGATCGCCGATGCCGCGCCCCGCGCGATCGCGACGCGACGCGAGCCAGCCGAAGAGCACCGCGCCGCCGTCGAACGCGAGCGGCGCCTCCCAAACCCATCGCGCCTGATGCTCTTGCGCCACGCCGAGCTGCGTCTCGAGGAGCTGCGGTCCCCAGTTGAGGACGAGCATGATCGCCGGCGCGCTCGCGATGACGAGCACGCAGGCGCGCTGCACCGCCGGCTCGGCGAAGAGCGCGATGAAATCCTTGAGCGGCGTGCGCGCGCTCGCGCGCTCGCGTCGCTCCAAGATCGGGCGCACGCTCGGGTGCGCCGTGACGCGCAGAAAGATGGGCGTGTACGCCGCGCCCACGAGCGCGATGCCGATCAACGCCCAGCGGAAGCTGTGCGTCCGCACCTCGAGCGCGATCGCCGCGGGCCCCGCGACCGCCGCGCCGATCGAGCTCCCGGTGAAGAGCCACGCGAGCGCCGCCGAACGCGACCGCTCCGGCGTCACCGCGCCGACCGAGCGCGCCGCCGCCGGGTACGTCGGCGACTCGGCGACGCCGAGCAAAATCCGAAGCACGAAGAGCCCCCAAAACCCGAGCGCGAGCGAGTGCATCGCCGCGACCGCCGACCAAACCAGCACAGCCGCAGCGAGCCCGCGACGCGCGCCCACGCGATCGACGAGCATCCCCGCGAGCGGCGCCCCGACGAGGTACGCAATCGAAAACGCGCTCGTCAGGGCGCCCCACTGCGCATGGTCGAGCGTGAGCGCCCGCTTCACGGTCGGCCCGAGCGACGCCATCGACTGCCGGTCGACGTAGCTCACGGTCATGGCGAGCGTCGAGACCGCGATGACCCCGCGAACGCGGCCCGGCGCGATGCCGTTTTCTTCCGTCACGGGGTCGGAGAGTAGGGTGAAATCCGGCCTCGTTGCGTGCTAGATTGAAGGGATATGGTGGATCAGGTCGCGCCCGACGACATCGTCGAAGAGATCGGGCCCTCCACCGAGGATCTCGCGCCGGGCACGCACCTCGGTCGCTACGAGCTCCTCCTCGCGATCGCAAAAGGCGGCATGGCGCGCGTCTGGGCCGCGCGTCAGCACGGCCACCGCGGCTTCTCGAAGACGGTCGCCATCAAGACGATCCTCCCGCACCTCGCCGAGGAGCCCGAGTTCGAGCGCATGTTCCTCGACGAAGCGCGCATCGCCGCGCTCGTCCATCATCCGAACGTCTGCGAAATCTACGAGCTCGGCGAAGAAGGCAAAGTCCTTTATCTCGCGATGGAGTGGGTGAACGGCGAGTCGCTCGTCCACATTCTTCGCAGCTCCGGAAAGATGGCGCCGATGGAGCCGCGTCTCTGCGCGCGCATCATCGCCGACGCGTGCGCAGGTCTCCACGCCGCGCACCAGCTCACCGACGACATGGGCAAGCCGATGAACGTCGTGCACCGCGACGTCTCTCCGCACAACATCCTCGTCGGCGCCGACGGCAACGTGAAGGTCGCCGACTTCGGCGTCGCGAAGGCGCTCGGCCAAATGCACTCGGCGACGGTCGCGGGGCAGGTGAAGGGGAAGATCGCGTACATGGCGCCGGAGCAGATCGCCGGCGGCGCGGCCGATCGACGCATCGACATTTTCGCGATGGGCGTGACGCTGTACGAGGCGACGACCGGGCGCCGGCCGTTCACCGGCGAGGGCGATCCCCAAGTGATGCACGCGATCTTGAGCGGGCAGTTCACGCCGCCGTCGCGCATCATCCGCGGGTACCCGCCCGAGCTCGAGCAGATCGTTCTCTCGGCGATGTCGCAAGATCCGGCCGGCCGATTCGGCACGGCGGAGCGCATGCGCATGGCGCTCGAAGAGTATCTCGCGCGAAGCGGCCCCATCGTCTCGCAGTCGAACGTCGGCGCGTTCGTTCATCAGCGCGTCGGCGGCGTCCTCGATCGACGTCGCGATCGCATTCGCGCGGCGGCGAACGCGCCCGGCAAAGAAGACATCAGCGGGGGCGGAGGCGCCGTCGGCGGCACGCCCTCCGCGCCGCAGCGCGCGATCGCGAGCGGAGTCCACACGCGCGGCGCGGGGTTCACGCCCTCGACCGGCAGCAGCGCGCCGCGGGTCGACGCGACGGGCCCGTCGATCGTCGCGGCAATGCAGCAGGCGCCGCAGACTCCGAGCGCCGCGAAATACGTTCTCGCCGCCGCAATCGGCGTCAGCGTCGTCGCCGGCCTGGGCGCGGTCGGCATCGTCGTCGCGCGAAATCGCGCGATGCAAAACGTCCCCGTCGCCGCGACGACCGCGGTCACCGTCGCGCCACCGAAGAGCGCCGCGCCGCCGATCGCGTCGGTCGCGCCCGTTGCGCCCACTCCTTCGCCGACGATCGAGCTCCGCGGCTTGCCCGACGAAGCGACCGTCCGCGTCGACGGCCAAGCGCTCGCCGCAGGCATCCGTGCGGTCGCCCGTCCCGCGCACGGCGCCAAGGCGACGCTCGAAATCTCCGCGCCCGGCTTCGCCGATCAAACCGTGACGCTGGACGAGAGCACCCCGTCCTCGCTAGAGGTGGCGTTGACGCTTCAATCGCCGCCGCCGCAGCCTACGGCGACGACCACCACGACTTCGACGAGCGGCTCGACCGGCCCCGCGCCCACTCACAAAGTGGCGCTCCCGGCGAACCCGTACTGAAACGCTTCAGCGCTTCATAGGATTGGTCGCATGCGCGCACGTACGCTCTTTCATCGCTTCACCCTCTGCGCGGCGCTCGCCGCATCCGTCGCCCTCGTGCCCGCCGCCGCGCGCGCGCAAGACGATCCGACCACCGCCGAAGCCAAGAGACAGTTCCTGGCGGGGACGAAAGACTTCAGCGCGGGCAAGTTCGCCGAAGCGGCGCAAGCCTTCGAAGCGGCCGCCGCGCTCAAGCCCAACGGCGTCGCGCTCTACACCGCGGCGCTCGCGTGGGAGCAAGCGAACCAGTCCGAGCGCGCCGCCGACGACTACGGCCGCGCCCTCGCGCTCCCCGGCGGCAACCTCAACGCGCAGCAAACGACCACCGCGAAGGATCGTCTCGTCGCGCTCGAGAAGGTCCTCGGCACGATCGACGTGACCGGCCCCGACGGATACAAGGTCCAGCTCGATCAGTTCTCGCAGGCGCCCGTCCCCTCGCGCGTCCACGGCACCGCGGGCACGCACACGCTCAACGTCTTCGCGCCCGACAAGCCGGCGGAGAAGCGCGAGGTCCTCCTCGAGGGCGGCCAAACGCAAAAGCTCGACGTCGCGCCCGTGCCCGTCGTCGTCAAACAGCAAACGCCCCCGCCGGTGGTCGCGCCGAAGGAAGTCGTCGTCGAGAAATCCGTCTCGCACATCTCGGTGCTGAAGGCCGCGGGCTGGGCGTCGATCGGCGTCGGCGCGACGACCGTGCTCGCCGCCATCCTGCTCGGCGTCTCGGCGCAAGACGCGGGCGACGCGTACAACGCGGCGCCGAGCCACGCCGGTTACGTCCACGCCAACGCCCTCGCGGATTGGTCGACCGGCGCGTGGATCACGGCCGGCATCTTCGTCGCCGCCGGCGTCGCGCTCGTTCTCATTCCGGAGAAGCCCGCCGCGCAGACCGAAACGCAGGCACCGAAACCGGACGCCAAGCCGCAGGAAGAAAAAACCGACGCGCGCCTGGTCGTCTCGCCCGCGCTCGGCGGTCTCGTCCTTCGAGGGAGCTTCTGATGCGCGCGCGTCTCGTCCTCGCCTCCGTCATCGTCGCCTCGACGCTCGACGCGATCGCGCTCGCCGGCGACTGCTCGCTCGGCCTCGACCCGAACAAGATCCCCGACGCCGATGCGTCGTTCGAAGGCGGCAGCGACGCCGGCACCGATGCACCCAACCCGGTCGCGTGCAAGGCAGACCCCGACTGCAAGTCGAGCAACGGCTGTCTCTCCGGCACGTGCGACACGGTCCGAGGCCAGTGCGTCTACACGCTCTGCAAGACGACGGCGAGCTGCAACGTCTCGGTCTGCGACGAGGGCTCGCACACGTGCTCCGCGCCGAAGGTCCTTCCGTTTCACGCGGGCTCCTTCCACGTCTCCATCGGCGCCGCCGGCTGCAACGGCAATAACCCGGGCGGCGGGCCCGGCGCGCGCAGGTGTCTCGCGGCGGTCTACCCGTACGTCTTCTTCGGGACGACGAACGGCGTCGTCGCGTATCCGGTCGACGACCCGACGGCGACGGCTCCTCCGGCGATCCCGGTGGGCGGTCTGCCCTTCTTGCCGAGCTTCATCGTCGCGAGCGGCAGCACGGTCTATTTCGTCGGCAGCGTCCAGGGCGCGGGGCCGACCTACAAGCTTCCGATCGCGTCGCTCACGGTGCCGACCGATCCCACGCTGAGCGAGCTCACCGCGAACACGGTCTTCGACACCGTCAACGAGCCGAGCGTCGAGCTGGTCGTGCCCGACGCTTCGGGCGGCATCTACCTCGTCCACCACGACGCGGTGAACTCGGATCCGGAGAAGCTCGTGACCGCGCCGCTCAAGGATCTCGACATCGTCACGTTCACCTCGACGTCCGGTTTGCCCGCCAACAGCACGGTCTCGGCGGCGAGCGGCACCCGGCTCGTGACCTTCCGTCCGCAAAACGGCGGCGCGTACGACACCTTCTTCAGCCTCGAGACGAACGCGGCGGCCGGTGCGCCGCAGCCGACGTCCGAGCAGTCGACGCTGCCGACGATGGCGCAGACGTACCAGAATCACTACCTCGCGCAGACGCCGACCGGCGGCCTCCTCTGGTCGACCGAGTCGGTCATCGTGCCGAACGACGGCGGCGCTGCACAAACGATGTCGGCGCGCGTCGCGTGGGTGCTCGCCGACGGCGACGCGGGGACGTTCGACGCGAGCGCGCACGTCGACGTCGCGAGCTACGGCCTGCCCGGCCTGCCGACCCCGGACCTCTCCGGCCCGCTCGCGTGGCTCGACCCGAACGACATGGTCGTCATCTCGGCGCTCCCGACGAACACCGCGCAATCCCAAGTCCTCGTCGCGACGCGCAACGGCACCCCCGCGGTCGTCCCGAGCCGTTCGTACACGCTCCCGTTCCACCCGAGCGAGCTCGCCGTCACGACGTCCAACGGCTTCGCCTACGTCGCGACCCCCGACCAGACCAACCCGACGACCGCCGCGAACATCCACGTCTTCGGCGCGACCTGCAACAACTAGAGACCCGCCGCTCGCAAGAACGCGAGGACGTCGTCACCCCACGCGGGCGCCGGGCCGCCGGCGCAGAACGCGTGGCCCTCTTCGTGCGTCGCGCCGTTCGCCGGAAAGATTCGAACGCGAACCGGTTTGCCCGCGTCGCGCATGAGGCTCGAGAGCTGCTCGCTCGGACGCGTATCCCAGTCGTTCGCCGCTTGAAGGAAGAAGACCGGCACGCGCGCGCCCCGCGCCGCGGCCTTCATCTTCTCTTGCAGCAGCGAGGAGCGCGCCCAGCTCATCGCGCCGCCCGCGAAATCGATCGCCGCGACGATGCCCGGCGTACGCGCGGCGGCGAAGAGCGCCTCGATGCCCCCGAAGGAGCATCCCGAGACGGCGACGCGCGACGCGTCGACGAACGGCAGTGACGCGACGTAGGCGACGGCGGCGCTCACGTCGTCGACTTGCGTCTCGAGCGCCGTGACGCGCGCCTCGGCGCCGTTCATCGCGCCGACATACGGTCCCGCGTCCGCGGAGCGCCCGTGCCCGCGGCGATGTGGAACGAAGACGACGAACCCGCGCGGCACGAAGAACTCGGCTTGCCCACGCTTGTCGCCGGGGAGCCGCTCGCTCCCGTGGTTGAAGACCATGGCGGGATGCCGCCCAGGCGTCTTCGGCCGCCAGAGAAAGCCGTGGAGCGTGAGCGCACCGCTCGGAAACGCGACGAGCTCGGGCGCATCCGGATTCGCGACGTCGGCGGGCGGTGGAGGCGGGAGCGATCGTGCCGCCGGCGCCGGCTCGCGCGCCGCGTGACAAGCCGAGAGAGCGGCCGTCAGGACGCCAAGCGACGAAAGAGCTGAAAACGGCCTATTCGCGCCGCGTTTCGGCCGCCGAAGTACGGCGCGAACAGCCTTCGCGCCAGGCTCCGTGCGCCGAAGCGTTGCGCGATGAGCGACCGCGTCGGGTTTCGGGCGCTCGAGCGCAGCGCGCACGGTCTTCACGCGACGATCACGTCGCCGGAGCGAGCGGCGCTGCGGGTGCGGTCGCCGCTCCGTCGGCCGAAGTCGGCTTCGCTTTCGTCGCAGGCCGCGCCGTCGGCGCCTCGAAGAGGGCCGCAAAGAGGCCGCGCGTGCCGTCGTCTTCCGCGACGCGCGCGGCGTTCTTCAAATGCGTGAACGACGTGACCCAATCCACGCCGAGCGCGTCGCGCTTCGCGATCGCCGCCGTGTGAGCCTTCGCGAGCGGCGCGATTTTCTTGAGCGCGCTCTCCACCGCCGCGGCCGCCTTGCCGAGCTTCGCAGCGACGCTCTTGGTCGCGCTGCTCGCGCTCTTCCAGCTCGCCGCCTGCTTCGCGAGCTGCTTGGTCTTCTTCACTTCGACCTCGACACGAACGATGACCAGCTCACTCGGCGGCGGGAGCTTGAAGAGCGAGAGCGGATTACCCTTCGGCGCGCCGTCGCCAATCATCTTCGCGGCGAGGAGCTTCACGAGCGCGTCCTGCGCGCCGTCGGTCTCTCCGACCCGCTCCTCGGCGGCGACGAGCCGTTGCTCGGCCACCTCGACGGCGCGCTGCGCCGCCGAATACGCCGTGTGCGCTTTGGCAAACCGCGCGAGCTTCGCCTTGATCACGGTCGTGTTGACGCTCTTGGCTCCCTGAATCACACGGTCGCCCGCCGTGATGCGCGAGCTCGGATTGTTCTTGGCTTGAATGGTCCCCATGCGTGCGATGAAAACCGGCAATCGCGATGCTCGTCAAGACACGCTGGTACGCCGTCGGCGCCGGCGCGTTAGCATGTCGACGTGAAGCTTCGTCCAAGCGAGCTCGTTCTCGAAGGGCGCTGGAACGTCGTCGACGGTCGAATCGCGCCCGACGACGTGGCCGAGCGCGTGCGCAGTCTCGCTCGCGATGTCCTCGAGCGCGTCGCGTCGGATGCCAGCGGGTGGGACACGCTTTATCTCGATCCCGCGGACGGCCGATACTGGGAGCTCACGTATCCCCAAGGTCAGATGCACGGTGGCGGCCCGCCGCGTTTGGCGGTCATCTCGGTCGAGCAAGCTCGGGCGAAGTACCGCGTGTGACGTTGCGCGACCTCCGCGGCGGCGCGGAGCGACGCCGAGGGGACGTCTGCCGCGCGCAGGCGTCGGGCGCAGAGGCGCGTGCAGGCGCTCGGGGGCAGCGCGTTCGGTGCGGCGCCGAGCCCGGCCGAGCACGACGCCGAGCACGGCAGGGTGGGGCCTCTGAAAGATCAATCCCAACGAACCAGCGAGGTCTCGTACGGGTGGCTCATGGCGGCCGAGTAGGGCATCACGCGGACGGCGTAGGCGTGCGCGCCGCTTTCGCGCGTCGGGATTTCGCCGACGTAGCGGTATCGCCCACGGCCGCTTCCCGTGTGCGACGTCCCGCCTCCGGCGGATCCGTCGACCTCCTGCTCTTCGACTTTCATCCGGAGGACGGCGCCGTGCTCGAGCGTGAGGCCGCCGGCGGTCGGGCCGTAGTAGAGCTCGACGACGACGTCTTCGGGGGTGAGCTCGCCGAGATCGACCGTCGCGCTCACGCGGACGGCGTCGCCGACCCGCACGCTGTCGGAGGTCTTTTGCGCGACTTGGATGACCTTCACCGCGGGCCACGCCTTCCGCACGCGCTCCTTCCACGCCCAGAGCTCGCGCGCGCCGCGCAGATCGCCATCGACCATGCGGTGCCAGAGCTGATGCGACGGAACGTAGAAGCGCTCGGTGTATTCGCGGACCATCCGCGCGGTGTTGAACTCCGGCGTGAGGTAGCCGATGCAGTTCTTCATCTTTCGGATCCATCGGCGCGGCAGGGCGCTCATCGCGCGCTCTTCGCTCTGACTGCCGTGGGCCTCGCGCTCGAAGAACGTCGGGATGACGTCGCGCTCGAGGAGATCGTAGAGGAGCTCGGCTTCGACGGCGTCGCCGCTCTCGTCGGTGTACTCCTCGCCGTGGCCGATGGCCCAGCCGACGTCGCGGCCGTGCGCCGCGAACGCCTCGTCCCACCAGCCGTCGAGGACGCTCACGTTGAGCGCGCCGTTCATCGCGGCTTTCATGCCGCTCGTGCCGCTCGCTTCGAGCGGACGGCGCGGGGTGTTGAGCCAGACGTCGACGCCGGAGACGAGCGCGCGCGCGATGCGCATGTCGTAGTCCTCGATGAAGCAGACTTTGCCCGAGAGACCGGCGGAGCGCGCGAGGTGAACGATCGAGCGAATGAGCTCTTTGCCGGGTTTGTCTTGCGGGTGCGCTTTGCCGGCGAAGACGAGCTGCACCGGACGCGAGGAGTCGCCAAGGAGTCGCGTGACGCGCTCGATGTCCGAGAACAAAAGCGTCGCGCGCTTGTAGGTCGCGAAGCGGCGCGCGAAACCGACGGTGAGCGCGCGCGGATCGAGGAGCTCGTCGCACGCGGCGACGTCCTCGCGCGACTCGCCTCGGCGCTCGGCCGCGGCGCGAAGCCAGCGCCGGCAGAGCTGCACCAAGCGATGACGGCGATGCTCGTGCACTTCCCAGAGCTCGGCGTCGGGGATTTCGTGGACGCGCGCCCAGAGGTTCTTGTCGTCGGGCGTCTCGCTCCAGCGCGGGCCGAGATAACGGTTGAAGAGCGCGCCCATTTCGTCCGAGACCCACGACGGCGTGTGGACGCCGTTGGTGATCGACTGAATCGGGATCTCGTGCTCGGGCAAGTCGGGCCAGAGCTTGCTCCACATCTTGCGCGAGACCTCGCCGTGGAGCGCGGAGACGGCGTTGTAGTGGTCGCTCGTGTGGATCGCGAGGACGGGCATCTGGAACTTTTGTTTTTCGTCCTCGCCGCCGGCGCGGCCGAGCGCGAGGACCTGCTCCTCGGTGATGCCGAGCGCGGAGCGATAAGGCTCGAGGTACTTGCGGACGAGATCGCTGGCGAAGACGTCGAGCCCGGCGGGGACGGGCGTGTGCGTGGTGAAGACGTTTTGGGCCGAGCACGCTTCGGTCGCGACGGCGAAGGTCGCCCCGCGATCGCGCACGAGGCGCCCGATGCGCTCGATCGCGAGGAACGCCGAGTGCCCTTCGTTCATGTGGCAAACGGTCGGCGAGAGGCCCATCGCCTCGAGCGCGTGCACGCCTCCGATGCCGAGCATGATCTCCTGCCGCACGCGGAACTCGGAGTCGCCGCCGTAGAGCGGCCCGGTGATCGTGCGGTCCTCGGCGCGGTTCTCGGCGATGTTCGTGTCGAGGAGAAACAGCGGGACGCGGCCGACCTGCGCCTTCCAGAGCTGCGCTTTGACGACGCGGTCGGGGTAAGTGACGTCGATGACGAGACGTTTGTCGGAGCCCGACTGCATGACGGGCGAGACGGGCATGCGGTGCCAGTCGTTGACCGGGTAGCGCTCTTGCTGGAGGCCGTCGCGGTTGAGGGCTTGGCGGAAATAACCTTCGGCGTACGCGAGGCCGATGCCGACGAGCGGGAGGCCGAGATCGCTGGCGGTCTTCAAATGGTCGCCGGCGAGGACGCCGAGGCCGCCGGAGTAAATCGGAAGGCACTCGTGGATGCCGTACTCCATCGAGAAGTACGCGATGCGCGCCCCGGCGCAGGCGGGGAAGGTCTTGGCGAACCAACCTTCGCGCGTCATGTAGCGCTGGAGGATGGCGTGCGCGAAGTCGAGGCGGCCTAGGAAGGCGTCGTCCGTCGCGAGCTCGTCGAGGCGCTTCTGGTCGACGCGCACGAGGAGCTCGATCGGGTTTCCGCGCACGCGCTCCCAGAGCTCGCCGTCGATGCGCATGAAGAGCTCGCGCGCGTCGGCGGCCCAAGACCACCAGAGGTTCTCCGCGATTTCGCGCAGCCGCTCGAGCGACGCAGGAAGACGCGGAACGACCGTGTACGTTCGGAGGGTCGGCATCGGGCCGCGGACCCTACCGCAGAACGGTCACTGGCAGTAGCCGTACTCGACGCCGTTCACGGTGGGCGGCGTGGCAAATGCGCTGCACGTGAGCGCGCCGCAGTCGCTCCCGTTCATGCGGCACCACTTCGAGCACATGTACGAGCTGATGCCGTCGAAGACGCAGACTTGCCCCGGAGCGCACTGGGGGTTGGCCGCGCTGCACGTCGTCTGCGGGCCGACCGGATAGCAATCGACCTTGTCGACGTCGAAGTAAATGCAGCCCTCGCTGCCGCCGCCGCACGAGCTCGCGTCTTGGAGCTGGCAGTCGTTGTGGCAGATGAGCAGGTTCGGGATCGGGTTCGAGTTGTTGTCGGTGAGGTTCACGCAGTAGTTGGTGTTCGGGTCGTTGCACTGCGAGCCGTCGGTGCCGCAGTAGGCGTGGCACTCGTTCCAGATGCACGTGAGGCCGGGAGCGCACTGGCCTTGGGTCTGCGTGCATGCCGAGCCGATGGCGCCGCTGCCCGCGCCGATGCACGACGAGCTCCCGTCGAGCGCAGTCTGATCGACCTCGCACGTCTGCTGGCCGGCGCAACCGCATTGCGGATAGACGCCGCAGACGTTGCTCGGCGGAGCCTTCGCGCAGTTGCCGCCGCTGTCGACCGGCGGGAGCCCGGAGTCTTGCGGGGGCTTCGTCGCGTCGCCGCCGCCGCCCGCGTCGTTACCTCCGCCGCCCGAATCTTTGCCGATGACGATGCCGCCGTCCTTGCCGACGATGCTGCCGCCGTCCTCGCCGCTGCCGACGCCACCGGTCGCGCACGCGCTCACGACGCAGCAGAAAACGGAGAACACGCAGAGCGATGCTCGAATCATGATGCACCCCTAAGGACGACAGCAGATGACGTATCGATTCGTGACGACGGCGCCGCCGGTCGGATTGTATGCGCCGATGGTGCCGCACGCACCGCCCGAGTGCGGAACGTCGTAGTGCGCCGATTGGAACGTCGGGTTGTTGCCTTGGCGCGCGTTGGTGCAGCCTGCGTCGAGGACGACGTCGGGCGTGCCGTTGCAGTTGCCGCTGTTGTTCCAGAGCTCGACGACCGGCGAGCCGCACGAGCCGGCGTCGACGAAGCCGCAGCCGCACGTGCCGTTGCAACCGCGGCTGTCGCTCACGCCGTCGCCGACGAGATGCTGCTCCGGAAAATCGGTGAACGCGGCGCACGACGTCGATGCGTCGTGTGCCGTGATGCACAGCTCGTATCCGCTGCCCGGCGTCGGTAGACAGACGCCGCCGTTGCACGAGCCGGTGGGCGACGCGATGTCGCACGCGCGGCCTTGCGCGATCGACGCGTCGGGAACGCTCTGGCTCGGCACGCCCGCCCCGCACGTGCCGCCGCCCGGAACGCACGGCGCAGTCGGGATCGCGAGCAGATAATCGGCGCCGTTGCCCGTGACCGGGAGCGCCTGCGACGTCGTGTAACAGCTGCCGGTGCTCGCTTGGAGCGACTGATTGGTGTAGCCGGTGCAGTCGCTCTGGCCGCCGTGAATCGTGAACGTCGCAGGGTCGGTGCCGCAGCTGCACGATGGAGGCGTCGTCGGGACTGCTCCGCATTGGCAAGAGCACTGCGCGGGCGGCGCGGAGAGGACCTCGTCGAGCGGCGTCGACGCGTCATAGCCCGGGCTGCACGCCGGCTGCTGCGTGGGATCGTACTCGACGACCGCATATCCGCTCGGCACGCTCGTGACGCACGTGCACGGGAGGCCGCTCTCGGTTTCGCCGACGCCGAGATCGGGGACGTCGTAGCCGACGTCGAGGCCGCCGTCGCCGGGCGTGACGTCCGGCGCGAAGACGTCCGGTGCGCCGCTGTCGGGCGTCCCCGATTCGTCGAGCGCGCACGCCGCGATCGCGACGGCCGCGAAAATCATCCCCAAAAGCAAGCCAAGCCGCGCGCGGCGCATGCTCTACGATATCACCGATTGTCGAGCACGACCTTGTTCGACAAGACGCCCAAGCGGTCGATCTCGAGCTCGACGACGTCGCCCGGCTTCAGCCACAAATTGTCTGTGATCTTCGAGCCGTTCAACTCGAGGAGACAACCGGTGCCGCACGTGCCGGAGCCGACGACGTCGCCCGGATGCAACGTGACGCCGTAGCTCGCGCGCTCGAGGATTTGAGCGAACGTCCAGGTCATGTCCTTCACGTTGCCGCGCGAGAGCTCTTTGCCGTTCACGCGCGCGCGCATCGCGAGGTCGAAGCGGTTGCCTCCGGGCGACGGCTGGGTGCGATCACGGAGCTCGTCGACGGTGACGAGCCACGGCCCGAGGCTCGTCGCGAAGTCTTTTCCTTTCGCGGGGCCCAGGTTGAGCTTCATCTCCTCCATTTGGAGCGCGCGCGCGGACCAATCGTTCATGATCGTGAGGCCGAAGACGAGATCGTCGGCTTCTTTCGCGGTCACGTCGCGCGCCTCGCGTCCGACGACGATCGCGGCTTCGAGCTCGAAGTCGAGGCGCTCGGTGTGCCGAGGGCGAACATGGACGTCGCCCGGGCCGGTGACCGCCGCGTGATTCGTGAAATAGAAAATCGGAAACTGATCGAACTCGGGGATCATGTCGAGGCCGCGGTTTCGGCGCGCGGTCTCGACGTGCTGGCGAAACGCGTAGCCGTCGCGCATCGAGGGCGGACGAGGGATCGGCGCCGAGAGCGTGACTTTCGCGAGCGGGGTCGTGAGCGGGGCGCCTTCGAAGGTCGGCGGGAGCGCGCCGCGCGCGTGCATCTCGACGATTTCGTCGGCGGCCGGTCGCGCGTGCTCCGCGCGCTCGACGAAACCGAGAACGCCTCGGCCGTAGCGTTCGAAGACGTGAGCTTCGTCGCAACGGCGGCCGTGCGAATGCTCGTAGAAGGCGAAGGCCCGCGCGAGATCGACGACTTGATCGCCAACGAGCGCGCCGGCGCGATCGTGGCCCAGCTCATGGTGGAACGTGACGAGCTTCATGAAACCTCGCCCGACCTTTTATCGCACCCGCTATCCTCGATGCCATGGTGACTCACGTTCGCTGCCTTTATTGTGGGGCGCATCGCGATCCGGCGGGGACCTGCCGCGGATGCGGAGCTGGCTCGCCGGCGGTCGCGTGCCGTGGCTGCGGGAAATCGGTGCCGTCGCCGCTCGATCAATGCGGGGCGTGCGGCACGCCGTGTCTCGCGTGGAAGGACGCGGCCGGGCGCGAGCTTCGCTGTCCGCGGTGCACGGGGCGGCTCGAGCGCGTCGACGTCGGCGCGGTCCACGCCGAGCAATGCGCGCGCTGCCTCGGGTGCTTCGTTCGCACCGAGGACTTCGGCGAGCTCGTCGAGGAAGAAGAAGCGGGCGTGCGCGTCGAGCTCCCGTTCGTCGCTCCTGCGGGCGGGACGCTGCCGCGTCAGACGCTGCTCGCGCTCGTGCACTGTCCGCACTGTCCGCGCGAAATGGATCGCGCGCGCTTCGACGAGCGTGCCGAGCTCGTCGTGGACATTTGCGCGTCGCACGGGATGTGGCTCGACGCGGGCGAGCTGCCGATGGTGCTCGACTACGTGCGCGCGCGGGCCGGTGGGCACGCGCGGCCGAGCGCGGCGGCGATCGAGGAGAGCCAGAAATGGGACCGCGTCGATCAATCGCTCGCGAACGAAGCGCGCATCGTCGACGCGCACCTCGCGTCGGCCAAGCCGCGCGGCCCGGGAAGCGGTGCCGTGATCGCGGCGACCGTCGTCGCCGGGCCGTGGGCCGGCTTGTTCGTGGCGCTCCGCAACCTCCATCGGGGCGGCCGTTGAAGGGCATTCCGCGCGGCGCGTTCGTCGTCGTCAAAGAGATCTTGCGGCACGTGCTCCGGCGACCGGTCGTCGGCATCGCCGTCGTCGCGCGCGACGAAGAAGGACGCTTCCTGCTCGTTCGGCGCGCCGACACGGGGACATGGGCGCTGCCGGGCGGGACGCTCGAGTGGGGCGAGCGCCTCCGGCCGTGCTTGGTGCGCGAGCTCCGGGAGGAGACGAACGCCGTTCCGATCGGCGAGCCGCGCCTGGTCGGCGTTTACTCCGAGCCGTCGCGCGATCCGCGCTTTCACGCAGTGACCGTCGTCGCCGAGTGCCGCGTGTCGGCACCCGCGCCGCGGCCGGAGAACCCCGTCGAAATTCACGAGGCGCGTTTCTTCGCGGAGGGGGACCTGCCGGCTGAAATGGCTTTTGGAATGCACGACATGCTCGACGTCGTTCGCCAAAAACGCGAGCCGCACCTCGAATAAGATCCTTTCACGAACTCGGCCGTACCGAAGGGCATGGAGCGGATCGGCGAGTATTCCGTGGTGCGCCTCGTCGGCGAAGGCGGCATGGGCCGCGTCTACGAGGCCGAGGAGCGTCTCAGCAAGCGGCGCGTGGCGCTGAAGGTGCTGCGGCCCGAGCTCGTCAAAGACGAGGACGGGCGGCGGATGTTTTTGAGCGAGATGCAGATCCTCGCGTCGCTCGAGCACCCGAACGTCGTGCGCAGCCTCGCGTCGCTCGAGCACGAAGGGCAGCTCGTGCTCGTGCTCGAATATCTCGAGGGCAAGACGCTACGCGCGCTCTTGAACGAGCGTGATTTGTCGTGGGCCGAAGCGGTCGACATCGGCGCGCAGGTCGCGTCGGCGCTCGCCGCGGCGCACGAGCGCGACATCGTGCATCGCGATTTGAAGCCCGAGAACGTGATGGTGCTCGAGGACGGCACGACCAAGGTGATGGACTTCGGCATCGCGAAGGTGCTCGAGCACGCGCAGGGAAAGTCGACGCAGAGCTTGGGGACGCTCCAGTACATGAGCCCCGAGCAGATCGACGCGGGCGCGATCGACGGGCGCACGGATTTGTACGCGCTCGGCTTGGTGCTCTACGAGATGCTCACGGGCAAACCGCCGTTTCGATCGGCGTCGCCGCGCGAGCTCTTGAACTTGCAATGCACCGCCGAGCCGCCGGCGTTCGCCGAGGACGTGGAGGCCCCCGCGGGCGTCGTCGATTTGGTCTTCGAGCTCTTGGCGAAGGCGCGCGAGGAGCGACCGCAGTCGGCCGAGGACGTGCTCGCGACGCTGTCGCCGTTTCGCGTCGGGAAGAAACGTCCGAAGGCGACGCCTTCGAGCTCGAAGCGGTCGGCGCGCGCCGAGAGCGTTCGGACCGGCGCGGTGACGCCGAGCGGGACGTTGCGATCGCCGAAGCGGGTCGACACGGTCGCGCTGCTCGAGAAAGCGACCGCGGCTCGCGAGATCCGCGTGCGCACGGCGATCGTCGCGATCGCGATCGCGTCGATCTTTTCGGGAGGGATCACCTACGGCCTGCGCGTGCACCAGTCGCATGCGAAGTGGGCTGCGCCCGCGACGACCGAGCGGTGACATGAGCTCCTTCGGGCGCGCGCAGCGCGTCTCGCGCGAAGGCGGCGACGAGGAGTGGACGTTCGAAGCGGCCGATGCGCGCGTCGCCGAAGCGCTCGTCTCGCTCCAGAAACGCGGGCTCGGCGGGTTCGTGTCGCTCGAGCGGCTCGAGGACGGTCGCGTGCGCGCGCTCCGCGCGAGCGGGGGCGCGACGATCGAGCACGCAGGCGCGATGGCGTGGCGCGAAGCGGTCGCGTTGATCGAGACCTTCGCGCGCGCGATGGCCGAGCACGAACGTCGCGCGGGGCGATCGGCGGCGGACGTGCCGCTCGGGCCTTGGGATTTCGTCATCGCGCCGGTGCCGCATCTGCGCGACGACGCGCTCGTCGCCGAAATGGTCGACGCCGAAATTAGCCGCAAGTCGCCGCCCGCGCGGCACGCGCCGCCGGAGCAAGTCGAAGGCGCGCCGTGGGACGACGGCGCGCGTCGATACGTGCTCGGGCTCGTCGCGTATCGGTTGATCGCGGGCGCGCATCCCTTTGCAGGCGAGGGTCTGCGGCGCGATCTCGACGAGCGCGCGACGCGCGGCGTGCCGCCGTTCGCCGACGAGATCGCCGCGGCGCTGAAGCCCGGCGTGCAGTCCCTCGTGCTTCGGATGCTCGCGCCGCGCGCGCCGGATCGCCCGCGCAGCGCGACCGAGATCGCGCGGGAGTGCAGCGCGCTCTTGGCCGAGACGAGCCCCGGACGACGCAAGTCGACGCGTGCGATCCCGGCGCCGCGCGCGCTCGCCCCGCGGCTGGCGCGTGTTGCTCCGCAAAATCCATTTCGACGGCGCGCCATCGCGGCAGGCATTGTCGTCGCAGGCGTGGCCGTCGCGGCCCTCGGCGCGCTCGCGCGGCCGAGCGAAGCCGACGCGAGACACGAGCGCGTCGCGCCGGTCGCGCTTCGCGGAACGCGCGCCGAAGATTGCGCCGGCTGCCACCCGCGCGAAGTCTCCGAATGGAAGCGCTCGGTCATGGCGCACGCGAGCAAGAGCCCGCTCTTCGGCGCGCTCGAGAGCGCGGTCGAAGAACAAGTCGATCGGTCGTCGCGCTGTCCGCTCGGCGCGGGCGTGCTTCGCGCTTCAGGGCCGGACGCGTGCTTCGACGATCGCAGCGGGCTCCGCGTGACCGGCTCGGGCGGCGAAGGCTGGTGCATCAACTGCCACGCGCCCGGCGAGAACTTGAAAAAGAGCGCGCCCGCTTGGAGCGCGCTCGGCTCCAGCGTGTCGCGCGAGCCACTGCGCGACGTCCTCGCGCCCGCGTCGCTCGAAGGGATTTCGTGCGCCGTTTGTCATCAGACGATCGGCCCCGTCGGACCGCATCGCTCCGGCGCGTACGAAGGCAACGCCGGCTGGACGAGCTTCGTCACGGGCGAAGAGTTTCTGTCGCGCCCCGAAGATCGCAGCGGCACGTTCGGCGTCAGCAACAGCGGTTACTTGCTCGACCCGCGCGCGTTCCGCGACGCGCGCGACGCCGGCGCGGTGGTGCACGGCGATCCTTCGACCACGACGCGTGCGTATTTGCGCTCGAGCGAGTTCTGCGGCGCGTGCCACGACGTGCGGCTCTTCGGCACCGACGTGCTCGGCGCGACCGAGCGCGGCGAGCACTTCAAGCGCCTCCGAAACGCGTACTCCGAGTGGCGCGCGTGGGCCGACGGCGAGCGAAGCGCGGGCCGCGAGCCGGCGACCTGTCAGGGCTGCCACATGAGCCAGTACCCGGGCGTCTGCGAATCGGCGCCCGGATCGAAGGGCGACGCCGACTGTCCGCCGGGCACTCGCTTCTCGTCGCGGCCGGCGGTCGTCGATCCGAAATCGGTGTCGCATTATTTCACGAGCGTCGAAGTGCCGCTCACGCCGGGCTATCCGGATTCGTTCGCCACCGACGCGACGCTCGACGCGTTCGGCGTTCCGATCGGCGAGCGCCAGCGGCGCGACATGATGCTGCGTCACGTCTTTTCGCTCGCGATCGAAAACGCGACGCGCGCCGGCGACTCGCTTCGCATCCCGGTTCGCATCGAAAACGTCGGCGCCGGCCACCGGGTCCCAGCGGGATTCAGTCAGGAGCGCGAGATCTGGCTCGAGCTCGAGGTGCGCGACGCGCGCGGCGCGCTGGTTTACCGCGTCGGCCACGTCGACTCGCCGAGCGAAGATCTCGGCGACAAACGCTTCTTGCGCGTGACGACCTCGGACGACGTGCGCGACGGCCTCGGTCGTCCGCTCGGCGTCTTCGGCGCCGACGTCGTCGACGGACCGGACGTGCCCGCGTGGTCGCCTCCGCCGAGCGCCGGCGGCACGCGCTTCGAGGGCAAAGGCCTCGTCAATTTTCAAAACGGATTTTTGCGCTGCGTGCGCTGCATCGGAACGATCGACGACCAAGGCCGGTGCCAGCCGGGCGAAGGGCAGGGGCGAACGCGCGCCGATCGTTTCGCCGACGGCGCATACGATCTCGACACGGGCGAGTGCCGCTCGAATTTGAGCGGCACGAACGCGCTCTTCGAGACGTACTTTCCTGTGGGCTCGCTCGACGCGGACCGCGGCGTCTTGCGCGCGCCCGACGCGATCATCGACACGCGCTCGGCGGCTCCCGGCGTACCTGTAGAATACACGTACTTGCTCGACGCCGCCGGACGAGCCGGCCCGCTGCACGTTCGCGCGACGTTGCATTTCAGGGCTTTTCCGCCGTTTTTACTTCGCGCGTTCGCCGATTACGAAGCGCGCGCGGCGTCGCGCGGCTTGCGACCGAGCGGGGCCCAGGTGACGCGCGACATGGTGGAGCGCCTCGAGGTGCTCGACCTCGCGACGGTGGAGGCCGACGTGCCGTGAGCGCGGCGGCGACCGTTGCGAAACGATTTCCGGACGTGGTCTTCCGGCATCCGCTGCTCGCCGCGCTGGACGCGCGCGCGCGCGCCGAGCTCGAGAGCGCCGGCGAGGTGCGCGCGCTTCGGGCGGGCGAGTCGCTCTTTCGCGCGGGCGACCCGGCCGACGCGCTCTTCGTCGTGACGAGCGGCGAGATCGCGCTTCGGTCCGGCGCGCGCACCGCCGAGCTTCGTCGCGCACGCGCGGGCGACGCGGTCGGCGAGGAGTCGGTCGCACGCGCGCACGCGACGCGCCGCCACGACGCGTCCGCCGCGACCGATGCCGAGATCGCGCTGCTCCCGTCTGCGCTGCTTCGTCGCGTGATGGCGCGCGGCGAGTCGAGCGACGCCGGCGCACGGACGCGCCGCTGGCTTCTTCGTGCGCTCGCGAGCGACGCGCTCGAGCGCTCCGCGTTCTCCGGGGACCTGCCGGCGCGCGAGCGCGAGATCATGCTCGACGCGGGCCGCGCGATCGAGCTTCGCCGCGGCGACGTGCTGCATCGCGAAGGCGATCCGTCGAGCGAAGCGTACTTTCTCGCGGAGGGCATCGTGCGCGTCGCCGGCGGAGGCGGCGTGCTCGCGTATCACAAGGCGGGCGATTTCTTCGGGGACGAAGCGATCGAAGACGAGGTGCGCGACGCGACCGCGACCGCAACGAGCGAGGCTTGGATCTTCGCGGTTCGCGCCGAGGTCGTGCGCGAGGTCGCCGCGCGCCATCCCGATGCGCTCGGGCGCGCGCTCCGGGTGCAGACGGCCGCGCGCGCTCGCCAGCGAGAAATCCGCGAGAACGCGACGCGCCACGTGCTCGACGATTTGCATCGCTTCGAGACGTCGCGCTCGCTCCTCGCGATCGATCAAGAGCGATGCATTCGCTGCGGCGCGTGCGCGTGGAGCTGCGGGGCGACGCACGACGATGGCGTCTCGCGTTTGCTCCGGCGCGGCGACGTCGTCGTCGCGAAGGTCTCGGGCCGCGCGAAGACGCTGCTCCTCCCGAGTAGCTGCCAGCACTGCAAGAACCCCGCGTGCATGATCGACTGCCCGACCGGCGCGATCACGCGCGACGCGCGCGGGGAGGTGCAGATCCGCGAAGAGCTTTGCACCGGATGCGGAAGCTGCGCGAAGGCTTGTCCGTGGGACAACATTCAGATGGCGCCGCGCGGCCGGCGGCTCCCGCTCGTGACGGCGTCGGACGCGGTCGCGGTGAAATGCGATTTGTGCCACGACCGCAACGGAGCCGAGGCGGCGTGCGTCGCGGCGTGCCCGGCCGAGGCGATCGAGCGGATCGATCCGAGCGTCGCGCTCGACGAGGTCGCCGCCGTCCTCGAACGACGTCCGCGAGCCGAGGCGGGCAAGCGCGCGTTTCCGATTTCGGCGATCGTGGGCGGAGCGGCGGCGGCGGGTGCGGGCGCAGCGCTCTCGGGGACCGCGCTGTCGCGCAGCGCGAGCGGCGTGCTTCTTCTGATGCTCATCCTCGGGCTTTTTTCGTACGCGGGCGTCAAGCGACTCGGCGTTCGCGTGCGCGGGCGCGCCGCGCGCGTCTTCGTCGTCCGGCCGCATTTCGTCGTGCACCTCGGGCTCGGGGCGGCGAGCTTCGGCGTCGCGATCGCGCACGCCGGTGGAACGTCGGCGCTCGCGGTCGCTTTTTGGGCGTGCGCGATCCTCGGCGCGCTCGCCGGGACGCTCGGCAAGCTCGTGCCGCCGCGGCTCGCGCGGATCGAACGAAAAGCCCTCTTGCCCGAAGAAATCGCCGAGCAGCTCGCGCTCCTCGACGCGCGCGTCTTCCGCGATCTCACGGGGCGGAGCGATTTGCTGAAAGGTCTCTACGCGCGCGTGCTCCGACCCTTTTCGAGCTCGCCGTTCGTGCTCGCGTCGATCTGCGCGCGCGGGACGAGCCAGCGCGCGCTCCGCGACCGGCTCGGAGAACGCATTCGCGGCCTCGTCGGCGAGGCCGACGAGCGCCTCGCGGGTTTGGATGGTCTCGTCGCGAGCACGGCCGAGCGTCAAGCGCTGCGCGCGCAACGCCTCCTCGACGCGCTCCTTCGCGGCGCGAGCTTCGCGCATGTCGTCCTCGCCGCGGCGCTCGCGGTGCTCGTCGCGATCCACGTCTTCGTCGAGGTGACGCGATGAGCTCGGACGTCCGTCGCGCGCGCGATCTGCTCTTCGCCGCCGCCGCGTGCGCCATCGGGATCGGCGTCTTCGCCGCTGCCACGCGATTCACCGGTCGAAGCGCGACCGCGCCCGGCGCGCTCTCGCGTCCGCATCGTCTCGCGAACGTCACGTGCGACGCGTGCCACGCCAAAGGCGATCCGGCCGCGAGCTGCACCGGATGTCACGACGCGACGAAGCATCGCTCGATGCGCCCCGGCCACGCGCGCGCCGGGCTCGGCTGCGTCGACTGCCACCGCGCGCACGGCGAGGGCCAGACCGTCGCGCTCGAGACGAGCGGCGCGTTCGTCCGCTCCGGCGCGGGCATCGAGACGCGCGGACAGCTCGCACACGGCGCGCCCTCGGCGACGGTGCCGCTCGTTTCGCTCGCCACGTGCACGCGCTGTCATGACGCGACGTCGCGCGCTGATCCGATCGCCACGTGCGTCTCGGGATCCGGCGACCCGACGCGCACCGCAGTCACGTGCATGGACGAGCATCAACGCGCCGGCGACACGCGACGCTTCGCCGCGTGGACCGCGGCGTCCGAGGTCGCGCGCTCGACGCCGTGGCTCTCCGCCCCTCGCGAAGAGCCGCGTCCGTGGGGCTTCGCCGCCGCGGGTCTCGTCGCGGCGAGCTCGGCGCTCGTCTTCCGTCGTCGCCGCCGCGATCGAAAAACGTCCGACGCTCCGATCGCCCCGCCCGCGATCAAACGCTTGCCGATCATCGACGCGAGCACGTGCCTCGGGTGCCACGCGTGCGTCGACGCGTGCCCCTTCGGCGTCATCGAGGTCGAAAAATTCGTCGCCGTCGTCGCGCGGCCCGACGACTGCTGCGGCGTCGTCACGTGCGAGCAGGCGTGCCCGAACGGATCGCTCCGCGTGGCCGAAGAGGGCGCCGCGATCCCGCGTCTCGTGGACGACCGACTCGAAAGCGTCGACGTTCCCGGCCTCTTCATGGCCGGCGATCTCACGGGCCTTCCACTCATCAAGAACGCGCTTCGACAAGGCGCCGCCGCGATCGACGCGATCGCCGGGGACCTGCCGAACAAACGCGACGACGACCTGCTGGACGTCATCATCGTCGGCGGCGGTCCCGCGGGTCTCGCCGCGTCGCTCCGCGCCAAGGAGCGCGGGCTCTCCTACGTCACGCTCGAGCAGTTCACGCTCGCCGCGAGCATCCAGGCGTTTCCGCGACACAAGCTCGTCTACGACCAACCGCTCCAAGTGCCGGTCGAGGGCGAGCTGTGGCTTCGCGAGACGACGAAAGAGGAGCTCCTCGCGCAGTGGACGCGCGTCGCGCGCAAGCACGCGCTCGCGATCCGCGAAGGCCACCGCGTCGCCGAGGTGCGCACCGAAGATGGCGTCTTCGTCGTTCGCGCGGAGCACGAAGGCTCGGACGTCACGTTCCGTGCGCGGCGCGTCATCTTCGCGACCGGGCGGCGCGGCAGCCCGCGCAAGCTCCGGATCGAAGTCGCCGCGGGCGCCGAGTCGAAGATTTTTCATCACCTCGCCGACGCGCGCTCGCTCGCGGGGCAGCGCGTGGTCCTCGTCGGGCTCGGCGACGTCGCGCTCGAGGCCATCGTCGCCCTCGCGTCGCAGCCCGGCACGCACGTCACGGTGTGTCACCGCGGCGAAGGCTTCACGCGCGGCAAGGCGCGCAACGTGAGCGAAGTGAAATGGCTCGCCGAACGCGGAAAGATCGACCTCCGCCTCCGCACGGAGCTCATTTCGGTCGGAAAAACAGCCCGAATTCGCACGCCAGACGGAACGGCCGAGCTCGCCGCCGACGCCGTTTTCGTGCTGATCGGCGGCGTGCCGTCGTGGGACCTCCTCGAGCGCGCAGGCGTGCGGCAGATCCTTTCCGAGGCTGGCGCGTCCAAGGCTCCGTGAAGCTCCGCACAGCCGTCCTCGCCGCCATGCTCGCCGCCAGTAGCTCCGTCCTCGCGGGCGTTTTCGCGCCGCTGCCGACCTACGACGACCCGAAACCGAGTTGGACGCCGTCCGGCCCCGCGGCCGACACGACCGACCTCTCGCGCTTCCAAGTCGACCAAACGCTCAAGCTCGAGGCTCGTCTCGGACGCGCGTCAGTCGCCAAAGGCAGCGACGGGTCGACGTTTCTCTTCGCGTCGGTGACCGGGGCGGAGGGCACGTCGAGCGCGCCACCTCTGAACCTCGCGATCGTGATCGACAAGTCGGGCTCGATGAAAGGCGAGCGCATCGCGCGCGCGATCGACGCGGGCGTGGGCGTGGTCGAGCGCATGCGCGACGGAGACACGATCACGGTCGTCGATTTCGACACCGCGTCCGAGATCGTCGTCGCGCCGACGCGTCTCACGTCGTCGAGCCGCCCGAGCGTCGAGGCCGCCATCCGCGGCATTCGACTCGGCGGCGACACCTGCATCTCGTGCGGCATCGAGACTGCCGCCGCGCAGCTCCGCGCCGCGCCGCTGTTCGGCGATCACGTGACGCGCATGATCGTCCTCTCCGACGGCGCGACCAACCACGGCGTCACAGATCTGCCCGGCCTTCGTTCCATCGCCGGACGCATGCGCGACCGCGGCTGCTCGATCACGACCATCGGCGTCGACGTCGACTTCGACGAAAAAGTCATGGCGGCGCTCGCGCAAGAATCCAACGGCCGGCATTACTTCGTCGCGAGCGCAGCGGGCCTTCCGGCGATCTTCTCGCAAGAGTTCGACTCGCTCGTCGCGAGCGTCGCGCAGGACGCGGATCTCGCGATCGATCTGGCGCCCGGCGTCGAGGTCGAGCAAGTCTTCGATCGCACGTTTCGGCGTGAAAATGCGGCCGGCGGCGATCGGATCGTCATCCCGTTCGGCGTCTTTTCCGCCAAGCAACAAAAGACCGCGCTCGTGAAATTGCGCGTGCCGACCGATCACGACGGCACGACGCCCGTCGCGCGCATGAGCCTCACGTATCGCGACTTGGTCGCGCGGAGCGATCGTCACGAAGACGGGAGCGTCGCGCTTCTCGTCAAGACCGACGGCAGCGAGCAGCGCGAGATCGATCCGTTCGTCGGCGATCGCGTCGAGCGAAGCCGCACCGCCGAGACGCTCACCAAAGCCAACGAGCTCTTCGAATCGGGTCACCTCGCCGAGGCGCAAGCCACGCTCGCGACGCGCGAAACCGATCTGCACCGAAGCCCCGTGCGCCTCGCGGCGAACGGGCTCGGCGGCGGCGGCGCGGCCCTCGACAAGGATCTCGACCAACAGCTCGGCGCGGTCGCCGAAGCCGAGAAAAACATGGCGCCGATGGCGACGACGGTCGCAGGCGCGGCGCCGGCGCCCGCTCACGCCCACGCGGCGGCGGTTCAAGTCCGCAAGAACGCGCAGGCCGCGACGGACCTCGCCTTCTGATCTCGATTTCAATACAACGTCGGGGTGCGGCTCGAGCGCCTGCGTCCCGACGGCCCCGTCACGTTTCGCCGCGGCCGAACGGCGCCGCGCGCGATCGCGTGGTTCGGATTCAGCGCGTTCTGGGGCCACATGCGGCACCTGCTCGCGTCGGCGATCGCGACCGACAACGTCGACTCGCGTCAATGGATGACGCCGGAGTCGCCGGCGGATTTGCTCGTGCGCGCGATCGGCGTTCTCACGCCGCGCGGCGCCAAAGAGAACGCACCCACGTTGACCGCGTCGCTCGGCGGAGAAATCTGGATCGACTTCGTCGCCGACACGGGTGACGACGTGAGCGTCAGCGAGGCCGTCGCGAAGCTCGTCTTCCAAGACTACGAGACCGGCGATCCCGATGACCCGTCGCGCGATCTCTCGTTGCCGCGCGGACACGTGCTCTTTCTCGGCGGCGATCTCGCGTACCCGGTGGCGACCGTGCGCGAAATCACGCGCCGGCTCATCGCCCCGTGGAATCGCGTGCTCGAAGCGTGCGCCGACGAGACGCCGCGTCTTCTCCTCGCGGTCCCCGGCAACCACGATTGGTACGACGGTCTCGACGGGTTCGCGCGTCTCTGCCAAGCGCCGTGCGATTTCGAAACGCCCGCGCCGCGAAGCGAGCTCCTGCATCCTCAGACGAGCGCGTTCCCCGTGCTCGCGTGGGCCGAAGCGTTCACGCGCGGCGTCACCGTGCGAAAGCCCGGCGCGCTCGCGCTCTACGGATATTTTCCGGTGCAGCGAACGAGCTACTTCCGCCTGCCGCTCGCGAGGAGCGTCGAGCTCTGGGCGGTCGACCGGCAGCTCAAAAACATCGATCGCCGCCAGCGCGAATACTTCCGGGCGTCCGAGGCCCAAACGCCGCTCGTCGTCTTGCCAGACCCGGCGCGCGCGTGGGGCGAGACGAGACCGCACGGCATGGCGTCGCTGCGATCGATCGGCGTCGACCCGAAATCGCAGCGCACGTACGTGCTCGCCGGTGACGTCCACCACTACGAGCGCTCGCGCGAAGGCGATTCGGTGCACGTCATCGCCGGCGGCGGCGGCGCGTTCCTCCACGGCGCGCGCATCGTCAAAAACGCCGCGTACGAAATCCTCGCCGAGTTCCCCGGCCCGAAGGCGTCGTGGTCGATGCTCAAACATCTTCCGCTCCACGTCGCGGTCGGCGGCGCGGGCTTCTTGCTCATGTCGCTCTTCGCGATCATGCAAGCCGCCGGGCTCCTCGCGCGCGCGACACATCATTATGGAGGTCTCTTCGGCGTCGCGTCGGTCGAGACCGCGCTCGTCGCGGTCGGCACCGCGCTCCTCGTCGGCTGGCGCAGGCACCGCAAACACCGGGTCCTCCCGTTCGCCGTGGGCATCGGCGTGTTCGTCGCCGCGATGCCGCTCGCCGTCGCCATGCTGCTCGACCGCGCCGGCGTGCACGCGCTCCATGCCATCGGCGGCGGCCGCGGCTCGGGGATTTTTCCGCTGCTCGCGGCGTGGGCGCTCGCGACGTTCTTGTCGGGTGCCGGCTTCGGATTCATGCTGCTCCTCATCGCTCGCTTTGGTTTGAATCACGCGCAACCTTTCGCCGCGCTCGGCCTGCCCACGCACAAACACTTCGCGCGCATCCGCGTGCGCGAGACCGAGGACGAGACCGTCATCGACACGTTCGTGATCGGCCAAGCCGATCCGCTCGGCGACTCGCCGCGCGAGCTCGTCGATCACTTTCGCTGGACGTCGTCGCGAGGGCTCGTTCCTTGAGACGTTCGCTCGCGTTCGCCGCGACGATCGCGGTCGCGTGCGGCGCGCGTCCGAAAGCGCCTGCGCCGTCGCGCGCCGAGCTCGAGCTCCACGTCGACGCGCGCGACCCGAGCGCCGTCCGCGTCACCGGTCATTTTCGCGGCGGCAGCTCGCGCGTTCTTGCGCTGCCCGACGAGACCGTGCCCGGCGTCACGTCGTTCGAGGTCGGCACCGCTGGCGCCTTCCGCCGCGTCGACCCGACCAAAATCGACGCGCCCGAGTGCGTGCGCGATTGCGATCTCCGCTACACGATCGATCTCGGCAAAGCCGAACGCTCCTTCGAGGGCGTCGTCTCGGTCGGCGACGGCACGTTCGTCGCGCCGACGCCCGCGTGGATCGCGCACCCGGATCCGATGCCGCCCGGCGACATGGCGATCACGATCGACGGGGCCGCCGAGCCGACCGACACGTTCACCGACGTGGGATTCGCGACCGGCCTTCGCCGGCGAGACGCCACGCACTATTTCCTCCCGACGCCCGACTATTACGAAGGAAGCTTCGCCGCGTTCGGCAAGCTGCGACACCGCAAGATCGAGGTGGCCGGCGCGACGATCGAAATCGTGCTCGTCGGCGCCACGAAGCTCGCGATGGACGACGCCGCGATCGCAAAATGGATCGCCGACGACGCCGCGTGCGTCGCGCAGCTCTACGTCCATTTTCCCGTTCCGCGCGCGACGATCTTCGTCGTGCCGATCGAAGGCTCGGACACGGTGCGCTTCGGAAAAGTGCTCTCCCTCGGCGGCGCGTCGATCATCGCGCTCACCGGCGCGAGCCTGCCCGCCGACAAAACGCACGCCGATTGGGTCGTCGTTCACGAGATGACGCACCTCGGATTCCCCACGATGGGCATCCGCTGGCTCACCGAGGGCCTCGCGACGTACTACGAGCCGATCCTTCGCGAGCGCGCCGGTTGGATCGACGCGAGGGCGCTTTGGAAGTGGTTCGTCGAACAGATGCCGCGCGGCGTGCCCGACGCAGGCAGCGAGCTCGCGCTCGACAAGCGCGACACCATCGACGACATCTACTGGGGCGGCGCGATCTTCATGCTCCTCGCCGACGTCGGCATCCGCTCGGCGACCGACGGAAAAAAATCTTTCGACGACGTCATGCGCGCGGTCCTCGGCAAAGGCGGCGACGCGACCGTCGCGTGGTCGCTCGCGCGGGTGCTCGCCGTCGCGCGCGAAGCGACCGGCACGAACGTGATGTCGGATCTCGTTCAGCGGTACGGCGTCCGCGGTGAGCGCGTCGATTTGAACGCGCTCTTCACCGAGCTCGGCGTCGTTCACCACGGCTCGGTCACGTTCGACGACTCCGCGCCGAAGGCCGCCATCCGCCGCGCCATGGAAAGAGGAGGGCACTGAGCATCTGTAATCTATACGGATGTGTAGTATGCTCGGGTGCATGTCGCTCCACGGGCGGCTCGCACGTCTCACCGCCGCTCCGACCGCTCGCGAAGCGCTGCTCGACGATCTCCGCTCGCGCATGCGGCGCGTGCTCGAACGAACCGCGGTCGCGCGGCCCCCGCCGACCGTTTCGGCCGAGGACACCGAGCATCGCCTCCCATTTTTCGCCGAAGAGACGGCCGCCGGGTTGCTCCATCGGCGCGTCCTTCGGCTCTCGGCCGCGCACCGCACCGGGCGCGCGCCGGCGTACGCCGCGAAAGATGTAGATTGCACGCTTCTTTCGCTCCTCGCGCTCGACCCAACCCTCGCGAAGATCGACTTTGCGCGCGCGCTCTACCTCGACACAGAGACGACGGGCCTTTCGGGCGGAACGGGCACGGTCGCGTTTTTGGTGGGCTTGGCGACGTTCGACGAGCACGGCCTCTTCGTCGAGCAGATCCTCGTGCGCCGCCTCGGCGAAGAAGCGCCGATGCTCGCTCACGTGCGCGAGCGCATCGAGGCGGCGAGCGCGCTCGTCACGTTCAACGGCAAGACGTTCGACATGCCGCTGCTCCGCACGCGCTTTCTCATGTCGCGCATGCCTCCGCCGAGCGACAAGCCGCACCTCGATTTACTCCACGTCGCGCGGCGACTCCACGGGCGAGGCAACCGCCTCACGATGCTCGAGGAGAAAGTGCTCGGTTATCTCCGCGAGGGTGACGTTCCATCGGGCGAGGTGAGCGAGCGCTACCTCCACTTCTTGCGCACGGGGCAGGAGAGCGCGCTGCTCGGCGTCGTCGAGCACAACGCGCAAGACGTCATCTCGATGATCGCGCTCGTCGGCCTCTATGGCGAATCACTCCAGTCGAGCGCGCTCGCGCCTGCGGATCTGGTCGGCGTCGCGCGGACGCTCAAGCGAGCCCGCGCGCTCGATCGCGCGTTCGACGCGGCGACGCTCGCGAGCGATCGCGGAGCCGGTCCCGATGCGCTGCGCGCGCGCGCCGCCATCGCACGGGCGCGGGGCGATCGCGATCGTGCGCTCGCCGATCTCGAAGCGCTCCTCGCCGAGGTCGACGATCCCGCGGCGCGCCTCGACCTCGCCAAGCTCTACGAGCACCACGTGAAAGACGCCGGGACAGCGCTCGACCTCGTCGCGGCAGGCGTCGCGGAGACCGACGGCGCGCTCGAAAAACGCCGCGCGCGCCTCGCGCGCAAAGCCGAGCGTCAGAAGCGGGCGCGCCTCTTCGTCCCAAAGGGGTGACCGGCATTTTGTGCTAACGAGGAGCGGTGATGGAACGAGAGCGGTACAACCCCGCCGAGATCGAGCCCAAGTGGCAGCGCCATTGGGAAGAGCATCGAACCTTCCGCGCCGAGCGCCACGCGGGGCGACCGAAGAAATACATCCTCGACATGTTCCCGTATCCGTCGGGCGCCGGGCTCCACGTCGGGCACCCCGAGGGCTACACCGCGACCGACATCGTCGCGCGCTTCACGCGCATGCGCGGCGTCGACGTCTTGCACCCGATGGGCTGGGACGCGTTCGGTTTGCCCGCCGAGCAGCACGCCATCCGCACCGGCACGCATCCGCGCGAGACCACGCTCAAGAACATCGACAACTTCCGCCGGCAGCTCAAGATGCTCGGCTTCTCTTACGACTGGTCGCGCGAGCTCGACACGACCGATCCGAAGTACGTGCGCTGGACGCAGTGGATTTTTCTGAAGCTCTTCGAGCGCGGCCTCGCGTTCCAGCGCTCCGACACGCCGGTCAACTGGTGCCCCGAGCTCGGCACCGTGCTCGCCAACGACGAGGTCACGTCCGACGGCAAGAGCGAGGTCGGCGGGTTCCCGGTCGAGAAGCTGAAGATCCGCCAGTGGTCGCTCAAGATCACCGCGTACGCCGATCGCTTGCTCGCCGGCCTGAAAGATCTCGACTGGCCCGAGACGCGCGCGAAACAGATCGACTGGATCGGCCGCAGCGAAGGCGCGATCGTGCGCTTCAAAGCGGGCGATCAGATGATCGAGGTCTTCACGACGCGCGTCGACACGCTGCCCGGTGCTACCTACGTCGTGCTCGCGCCCGAGCACCCGCTCGTGCCGACGCTCGCGTCCGAGTCGCACCGCAGCGAGGTCGAGAAATACATCGCCGAGACGTCGAAGAAGAACGACATCGATCGCTCCGACGTCACGCGCGAAAAAACCGGCGTCCCGCTGGGTGCGTCGGCGATCAACCCGATCAACGGCGAGTCGATTCCGATTTGGATCGGCGACTACGTCATCGGGACGTACGGCACCGGCGCGGTCATGGCCGTGCCCGCGCACGACGAGCGCGATCACGCGTTCGCGAAAAAATACGATTTGCCGATCGTGCAGGTCGTCGTGCCGACCGACGGCCACGCCGTCGACGTGCAGCAGGAAGCGTTCACCGACGATGGCATCTCGAGCGGCGTTCCGAGCGCCGAGTCGCGCAAGCGCATCACCGCCGAGCTCGCCGCGAAAGGGCAGGGCGCGGCGAAGGTCACCTACAAGCTCCGCGACTGGGTCTTCTCGCGGCAGCGTTATTGGGGCGAGCCCATTCCGATTTATTTCCCGGTCGAGTGCGCGGGCGATCCTCGAAAGGGTGCAGAATACACGATTCGTTACGACCAGCCGATTCCGCTCGAAGAGGGCGAATTGCCGCTTTTGCTGCCGGATTTGAGCGATTTCAAGCCGGGGACGGATCCGGCCGGCCCGCTCGCTCGGGCAATAGATTGGAGATTTTTCCAAAAGAATGGCGAGTGGTTCGCGCGCGAAACCAACACGATGCCGCAGTGGGCGGGCTCGTGCTGGTACTACCTGCGCTTCCTCGATCCGAAGAACGACGGCGCGCTCTTCTCGAAGGAAGCGTACGACGCGTGGATGCCCGTCGATCTCTACGTCGGCGGCTCCGAGCATGCGGTCTTGCATTTGCTCTACGCGCGCTTCTGGCACGAGGTGCTCTTCGACATGGGCATCGTGACCGACCCCGAGCCGTTCATGAAGCTCGTCCACCAGGGGATGATCCTCGGCGAGGACGGGCAGAAAATGTCCAAGGCGCGTGGCAACGTCATCAACCCGGACGACGTCGTCGAGGCGAGCGGCGCCGACGCGCTCCGCTGTTACGAAATGTTCATGGGCCCGCTCGAGAGCGTGAAGCCGTGGCAGACGAGCGGCATCGACGGCGTGCGGCGATTTTTGGATCGCGCGTTCTTGGCCGTCACCGGTCCTATTTCGGACGCGTGCGACGACGAGACGCGGCGACTCTTGCACAAAACGATCAAGAAGGTGACCGAGGACATCGAGGGGCTGCGCTTCAACACGGCGATCAGCGCGATGATGATTTTGGTCAACCGGCTGCGCGAGCTCGAGAGCGTTCCGCGCGAGGCGGCCGAGGCGTTCACGCTGATTTTGTCGCCGTTCGCGCCGCACTTGGGCGAGGAGCTGTGGCAGCGGCTCGGGCATCGCGAGTCGCTCGCGTACGCCGCGTGGCCGTCGTTCGATCCGGCGCTCGTCGTCGATGACGTGATCGAAATCGGCGTGCAAGTGAACGGCAAGGCGCGCGGCACGGTGCGTCTGCCGCAGGGCGCGTCGCAAGACGTCGCGGTCGCCGAGGCACGCAAAGAGTCGAAGATCGCGACCTACCTCGAGGGCAAGACGCCGAAGAAGATCATCTACGTGCCGGGGAAGATCCTCAACTTCATCGTCGGATGAAGCGGCTCGCGATCGCGGTCCTCTGCGCGTGCGGGTATCAGCCGCTCTACGCGACGCCTGGTGGCGAGGCGTATCACGTGCATCTTACACGCAATCGCACGGCGAGCGCGATGGTCGCAGAGGAGGTCTTGCGCGGGGCGCGCGAGACGCTCGCGAAAGAGGGCGCGCTCGCGGCGGGTGACGAGGGATATCCGCGCATCGAGATCGAAGTCTTGCGCGCCGACGAGACGAGCGAGGGCGTCGTCGCGAAGCAAACGGTGGGCGGTGAGGCGCCAGAGGCGACGGCGAGCGATCTCGCGGTCGTCGCGCGCGGGTTCGTCGCGCGGCGCGCGGGCGGCGCGACCGAGCTCGACACGGGCGATCTCCGCGCCGAGGACGTCGCGGCCGTGCCCGACAGCGCGACCGCGGCGATTTGGCAGCGCGAAGATTCGCTGCGCGCCGTCGCGCATCGACTCGGCGGACGAATCGCGCTCAAAATTCTGGGCCATCCGGTCGTCACCGCGCCTTCCGATTGAACCGTGATACGGTCGTCCACCGAATGCGACCGAACGCAGCGCCGCCCCGCGGGAACGTCATCATCGGCTGCGCCGGATTTCCCGTCCCGCCGACGCGGTACTTCAAGGACTTCGCATTCGTCGAGATTCAGGAGACGCACCTCGGGATGCCTGGGATGGGCACGCTGCGTCGCTGGCGTCGCGAGGCGCCGGCCGAGTTTCGCTTCGCGATGCTCGGTCCGCGCGAGATCGGCCAAGAAGGTTTTCGCGCCGGCAAGGTCGTCGACGCGTCGCTCAAGAACCTCGCCGAGGTCGGCCAAGAGCTTGCGGCGCGCATCGCCGTGTTCGTGTCGCCGCCAGATTTCGGATCCGGCCGCGCGAACAAAACGGCGGTGAAAGAGTTTCTCCAGAGCGTGCGCAAGCGCTTCGATCGCGTGATTTGGGAAGCGCCGCCGAGCTGGGACGCCGACGAGGCCGAAGAGATCGCCGAGGGCGCGAAGACGATCGCCGCGCGCGATCCGCTCCTTTCGGGCCTCTCGAAGCGCGCCGTCGCGTACTACCGCTTGCCTGGCCCGGCCGGTCACAAGAGCCGCTACGAAGACCCGGCGATCGAGAAGCTCGGCGAGCTCGCCCGCACCGCGACGCACGACGAAGTGACGTACGTCTTCGCGAACGTCGACATGTTCGCGGACGCGAAGCGCTTCCGCAAAGCCGCAAAGCTCTGAAATTCACGCTTCTGAGCTTTTGAGCTTCCCGTTCAATTTCTCTCGGCTCACGAAGGCCGCGAAAATCGCGAAGAGCGTGATGAGCCAAACGGGCCAGTCGCCGACGGTCTCGTAGATCGTCGACGTCTGGAGCCAGTGGACGATCGCGTCGCCGCTCTCTTGGTCGAACGGCTTGGAGTGCACCATCACGCGGCCGACCGGGTCGATGATCGCCGACACGCCGCTGTTGGTCGCGCGCACGAAGTAGCGGTGGTGCTCGATCGCGCGAAACTGCGAGAGCGCGAGATGCTCCCACGGCTCGCTCGTGTCGCCGAACCACGCGTCGTTCGTCATGTTGACGAGGAGCTCCGGGTGCGCGTGGCTCACCATGCGGTTCGTGTACGACTGAATGATGTCCTCGTAACAAATGAGGACCGAGACCTCGTGCTTCTTGCCGTCGTCGGTCGTGACCGGAAGCGGATCGAGCGAGGTGCCGGACGAAAAGCGGCCGCTGTTGGGCGACCAGTCGTAGAGGATCGGAAACGTTTCGCCGAACGGCAGATACTCGCCGAACGCGAGCAGGAACTCTTTGTCGTAACGGCCGACGACGTCGCCGTGCGCGTCGAGCGCGAGCGCGGTGTTATAGAGCTTTTCGCGATGATGGCCCGCCGTGCGCGGCGCGTTTTCGTCGACGTCGTAGATGATGCCGCCGAAAATCGTCGGCACTCCGCGGAGGCGCCAGAGGTAATTTTTGTACTCGGCCTGGTACGCGTTCGACGGCGCGCCGTGCGTGACCGACGACTCGCTCCACACGACGAGACCGACGCCTTTTCGTTCGAGCTCTTTCGTCATCCGCAGATGACGGCGCAGCGCTTCGTCGGGCCGCGTGTAGTTCTGCATCAAGCCGAGGTTGCCCTGCACGTAGCCCACGTGGAGCGGGTCGCCGGCTTGGGCCATCGCGTCGACTTGTTTGATGCGCACGAAACCGTAGAGCGCCGAGAGCGCGGTCGCGAGCGTGCCGGCGATGACGACGCGTTTGTCGAGCGCGCGCTTCTCGAGGCGCGCGGCGATCGCTTCTTCGATCGCGACGCTCGTGCCGAGCAGCAGCAAGCTGCAGAAGACCGGCCCGCCGATGTCCGCGACCTGCGAAAAGATGGGTGTACTATGCACACAATCGGCGAAATACCACGGGAAAAGCAGCGGAAAGAGCTGCTCGCTCGCGACGAAGACCGCGGCCATCACGATCGCCGCCGGCCAGCCGCGCTGCCGCGCGCGCGCGTAGAGCCAGCCCATGAGCGCGTAGCGACCGGCTTGATACGAGCAAAGGATCGTCGTGAAGAGCGCGCAGAGCACGACGTTGAAGCCGCTGAAGTTCTGGAGCATCTCGTTGAGCCACCAGAACCCCTCCCAGCTCATGATGAAGCCGGCGAAGAGACCGATCCACGCGGCGCGCCGCGGCGTCTGCCCGCGCAGCGCGAGAAAAAGCGGCGGCCACGTGATGAGCGCGGTCGGCCACCAGTCGATCACGCCCGGAAACGCGATGAAGTAGAGGACCGCCGACAGCGCCGCGAGCGGCATCGCCCACGAGAGCGCGAGCGGAAAGACTCCCCGCGCGGCCGGCGCTGCGGCGGCCTGGGTCATTACTTGATGGCCTTGGCGACCTTATCGAGCAGGTCCTTCATGTTGAACGGCTTGGTGATGTAGTGGCGCGCGCCGGCGTTGATGCCTTCGATGACGTCGAGCGCGCCGGTGCGCGCGGTGAGAAAGATGATCGGCAGCGATTTGTATTCGCTGGTGCCGCGCAGCTGCTTGGCGAACTGCAAGCCGGTCATGCCCGGCATCATGACGTCGCAGATGATGAGGTCGGGCACGCGCGTCATCGCCTTCAGCGCGACCATCGCCGCTTGCGCGTCGGCGGCTTGATGCACGTCGTACTCGGTCTGCAATTGGCGCGTGAGAAGAGCGCGGACGCTGTCGTCGTCCTCCACGACCAGGATGCGCTTCTTGTCGGCCATGAATCCTTACGGGTGCCGCGGCGGCAGCTGCATCTGCGGGCGCGGGGGCGCGTTTTTGATCTCGAGCAGCTCGACGTCGAAGACGAGCGTCGAGTTCGGCGGAATGCCGGGCTTCGGACGCGCGCCGTAACCCATCGACGGCGGAACGACGAGGTGACGCTTGCCGCCGACGCGCATGCCGAGGAGCCCTTTGTTCCACCCTTCGATGACGCCACCCGGAATCCGTGTCGTGAACGGGGCGCCGGCGGGCTCGCCGCGCATCGCGGGATGGTCTCGCGACGCGTCGAATTTGGTGCCGTTGGTGAGCGTGCCCACGTAGTGCACGACGACGACGTCGCCCGGCTTCACCGCCGGACCTTTTCCGACGACCGTGTCGTCGATCTTGAGCTCGCCCTCTTCGCCCGACGGCTGCTGCGGCTGACCTTCGTCTGGCCGCGGCCGCTCGCGGCCATGTTGCGGCGGGGCGCTTGCCGGCGCCATCGTCACCGGCGTGTCGGACGCGATCGGTTCGGGCGCCGGCGGCGAGGTGAGATTCGAGCAAGCGAGGAGGCCGCCGAGCGCGGCTGTCGAAAAAGCACGAACGAGATGCATCGAGGAAGGGAAAGCTAGTATTTACCCACCGGATGTAAAGTGCCATGCCGCGTGTCCTTCACATCGAGGATGACCCTCGCAATCGACTCCTCGTTCGAAAGCTCCTCACGGCCGAAGGCCTCGAGGTCATCGACGCGCCCGACGGGCTGACCGGCGTTCGCCTCGCGCTTTCGCATCGGCCCGATTTGGTGCTCGTCGATCTCAACATCCCGGGCCTCGACGGCTACGAGGTGACGCTGCGTTTGCGCAGCGAGCCGACGCTCGCGACCGTGCCGATCGTGGCCATCACCGCCGAAGGCGATCGCGACACGAGCGCGGCGGTCGGGTGCGACGGGTTCGTGCAGAAGCCGATCGACGCGCGCGTCTTCGCGAGCCAAATCCGAAGCTACATCCGCGGGCACCGGCCGTCGTTCGCGACGTCGCCGGACGCGACCGGCGAGCGCCTGCGTCTGCAGAGCGGCCGCATCGTCGCGCACCTCGAGGAAAAAGTCGCGGAGCTCTCGGCGGCGAACGAACGCCTCCGCGAGGTCGAGCGGGTCCGCGCAGAGTTTTACCGCAACATCTCGCACGAGCTCGCGACGCCGCTCACGCCGATCGTCGGCTACCTCCGCATGTTGCTCGACGAAGAGCTCGGCGACGTGTCCAAGCCGCAATTGAAGGCGCTCCGCGCGATGGATGATTGCGTGCGGCGCCTCCGCTCGACGCTCGACAATTTGATCGACGTGACCGGCCTCGAGACGGGGCGCATGAAGTTCTTTCATCGCGACTACGATTTTCTCGACACCGTGCGCCGCGCGATCGCGCAGACGTCGGACAAGCTCGCCGAGCGACGCATCGCGCTCGTCGAGCAATTGCCGCGGGGACCTGCGCCGGCGTTCGGCGATTCGGACCGGCTCTTGCGCGCGATCGGGCAGCTGCTCGACAACGCGGCGAAGTTCACGCCCGAGGGCGGCGTCGTGGGCGTCGCGGTTTGGGCGAGCGACGGCGGCTACGCCGTGACCGTCGCCGACAGCGGGCCGGGCATTCCGCCGGAGCGCGAGGCCGCCATTTTCGAGCCGTTCGTGCAGCTCGACGGGTCGCCGACGCGCGCGCACGGCGGCGTCGGCGTGGGCCTCGCGATCGCGCGTCGCGTGGCGCGCGGGCTCGGCGGCGACGTGCAGCTCCAGCCGGGCGGGGCAGTCATCGGTGGCCACGAGCTCCGCGGCGCAGCGCTCACGCTGAGCGTCGCCTTCCGCGCCGCGCCGCCCAGCATCCGCCCGCCCGCCTGAAAAACCTTGCCGAAGGTGCGTTCTGTGTTTACAGAATGTTCATGGAGTGGTTGGCCGAGAAGCCGGACGCGCGCGAGGTGTTCCGCGAGAAAATTCGGTCGGCCATTCCCGCGCGCTACTCGCCAGTCTTTCATCTCGTCGTGCCGGCGGTCGTCGGCCTCGGTCTCATCGCGTGCGCGCTCGCGTGTCTGCGCGCGGTTCGCTGGTGGGAGCTCTTGCTCGTGCCGGCCGTCTACGTCCTCTCGAACGCGGTCGAGCACCGCGCGCATCGCGGCGCGCTCCACCGGCGCACGCCGGGTCTCACGATTCTCTTCGATCGCCACACGCCGATTCATCACCGCATCTTCGTCGCCAAAGACATGGCGATCCGCGACCGGCGCGAGTGGGCGCTCGTGCTTCTTCCGTGGTTCGGGATCGTCGCGATCTTCGCGATGACCGCGCCGATCACGATCGCGCTCTGGCTCACCGAGCGAAACCTCGCGTGCCTCTTCGTCGCGACGACGATGGCGTACGTGCTTTCGTACGAGTGGCTGCACCTCGCGTACCACTTGGCGCCGGACGGTTTCATCGGACGCCTCGCGATCGTGCGCGTCTTGCGCCGTCACCACGCGACGCATCATCACCCGCCGCTCATGCAGAAATGGAACTTCAACGTGACGGTGCCGCTCTGGGATTTCGTCCGAGGGACCATTTATTCAGGCGAGCTGTGATAGTTTTCCAGCATGCGCGCTTACGCGGCCGTCGCCGCGTGCTTGATGGCTTGTTCGAGCAACGCACCCAAAGTCGGCCCGACGTCGGGCGTCGACCCGGGTGACGACGCGAGCCCGCGCACGCTCACCGATCTGACCGACGCCGAGCGCGAGCAGCTCTGCACGTGGACGGTCGAAGCCGGCGGCGGATACGACGCGTCGCTCGTTTGCGACAGCGGGCTCGTCGTCTCGAATTTTTCGAACCTCCAGCAGTGCTTGGACGCGTTCCTCGGCGCGTGCAGCACGGTGACCGTCACCGAGTGGGAGCAGTGTCGCGACAAAGACGCGAGCGACCCGTGCGCCGAGTCGCTCTACACCGCGCCCGAGTGTGCCGAGGTCGCGCGCTGCCTCGGCGAGACCGCCCCGTGATGAAACGCATCGTCGTGGTCGCGCTAGTCGCCGCGTGCAGCGGCGGAGGCTCGTCGGGCGATCCGACCGCGCTCGATCAACCGCTCTCGCAAAGCCTCGCGATCTCCGAAATCGCGCTGCTTCAAGCGGTGAAGACGCCCATCATGCAGAACCAAGCGGCGGCGGATCATTCGGGCATTCCGATCGTCGCGCTGAAAGACTCGGTGCTGCGCGTCTATGTGCAGCCGCAGTCGGATTATCAGCCGCACGAGATCACGGCGCGCGCGCGCATCGTGACGAGCAGCCCGCTCGGCACGACGGCCCAGGTCTTCTCCGCGACGGCGACGATCGATCGCACGACCGAAGAGGGCGACCTCACGACGAGCTTCAACATTCCGATTCCGGGCATCGCGCTCGAGCCGGGGTCGAGCGTGACCGTGGTGCTCAACGACGCCGACGGCGATCCGCCCGACATCGCGTCGAGCGTCGCGCGTTGGCCGAACGACGGCTCGACGCAAGATCTCGGCGTGCGAAGCGGCGGCGACCACTTGCGCGTCGAAATCGTGCCGGTGCAATACGACGCCGACGGCTCGCATCGATTGCCGGACACGAGCGACGCGCAAATCGAGTCGTATCGCGAGCGCTTCGCGCAGCTCTATCCGGCCGCGGAGGTCGACATCACCGTGCACGATCCGTGGCCATCGAACGTGGTGCTCGACGCGGGAGGCAACGGGACGCTGCCGCTCCTTCAAGCGCTCCAAGAGCTTCGCAGCAACGATCAGCCCGACGCCGACGTCTACTACTACGCGGCGTTCGAGCCGACCGCGAGCTTCGCGAGCTACTGCGGCGGCGGGTGCGTGACCGGCCTCTCGTTCACCGGCGCGCCGCTCAGCGTGGGCATCGGTTACACCGATTCCGCGACGTTCGACACCGCGGCGCACGAGGTCGGTCATGCCCACGGCCTCAATCACGCGCCGTGCGGCGGCGCGTCGGCAGTCGATCCGAACTTTCCGTACAAGACCGGATCGATCGGCGTCTGGGGTTACGACGCGCTCGGCCAGACGATGATGGACCCGGCGAAGTACAAAGACATCATGAGCTACTGCGATCCCAAGTGGATCAGCGACTACGACTACAACCTCATCTTCGATCGCGTTCGCGGCGACAACGGGTACGCGAACGACTGGGTCCGCCGCGGCGGCGCGCGCTATCAGGTCGCACCCGTGACGGCGAGCGGCGAGGTGCGCGTCTCGAGCGTCGCGCTGCGCGAGCCGTGGATCGCGCGCGGCGAGCCGCGCGAGGTGAGCTGGGGCGGCCGAACGAGCACCGCGTTTTTCTTTCCGTACGACCACGCCGACGGCGGGGCGCTCTATGTTCCGGACGAGGTACCGAACGGCGCGCGCGTCATCGGCTTGCGCCCGAACGAAGCGGCTGCAACGTTGATTCGTTGATGCGCGCTTATCTCGATTGGAACGCGACCGCGCCGCCGCACCCCGCTGTGCTCGAAGCGATGGGCCAAGCCGCGCGCGACGCGTGGGGCAACCCGTCGAGCGTGCACGCCGAAGGACGCGCCGCGCGCCGCTGGGTCGAGCGCGCGCGCGAAGCGGTCGCCGAGCTCGCGGGCAAAGACGCGCGCGACGTGATCTTCACGAGCGGCGGAACCGAAGCGAACAACCTCGCGCTCGTCTCGGCGATGGCGGATCGGCCGGGAAAACTGCTCGTTTCGCGCATCGAGCACCCGTCGGTGACGCGCGTCGCCGAGCGGTATCCCGAGCGAACGCGGTGGCTCCGGGTCCTCCCGAGCGGCGCGATCGATCTCGAGGATTTGCGCGCCGCGCTGGACGAAGGCGAGACGAGCGCGCTCGCGCTCGCAGCGGTGAGCGCCGAGATGGGCATCGTGCAACCGCTCGATCGCGCGATCGGAATGGCGCAGGCGCGCGGCGTTTGGGTCCACGTCGACGCGGTGCAGGCGTTCGGACGCGTGCATGATGCAACCATTTTGGCGCGGCGCGCAGACAGCGTGAGCCTCGCCGCGCACAAGCTCCGTGGACCGAAGGGCGTCGGCGCGCTCGCGACCTCGCCCGGGCGTCGCATCGTTCCCGTGCTCGTCGGCGGCGCGCAGGAGCGCGGGCTCCGTCCGGGGACGGTCGATCCGATCGCTTGCGCGGGCCTCTCGGCCGCATTGAGCCGCGCCGACGCGAGCGCCCGGGCGTACGCCGCGCTGGGTCCGAAACGCGACCGCCTCGAACGCGTTCTCCTCGATCGAGGCGCCGAACGAAACGGCGACCCGTCGATTCGCGCGCCGCACGTCGCGAGTCTCTCAATCCCCGGTTTTTCGGGACCCGAGCTCGTCGCGGCGCTCGACCTCGAAGGGGTGGCGGTCTCGGCCGGTCCCGCCTGCAGCGCCGGGACGATGGAGCCCTCGAAAGCGCTCACGATGCTCTACGGCGAAGATCGCGCCCGCCGCACGGTGCGCATCTCGCTTGGCGAAGAAACGACCGACGACGAGATCGATTTCGCCGCGCGCGTCTTTGGAGAAGTACTTCAACGTTCGGCGCGAAGTTGAAGCCGGTTCTGAAACGCCCGCGCGCAAGTGCGCGAAGAATGGAAACTTTGGTGCGTCTCCGCGCGCGCGCGACTTCGTTCCATTGAATGGAACGATCCCAGACGCGTGTTCAGCGCCAGGCGGCGCGCGTCGTGTTGTCGCTCACCTTGATCGGGAGCCAGAGCGCCTTCACGTAGTTCGCTTTCGCCGTCTTCTCGAAGCCCGCGAGGCCGAGGAGCACGTCCCAAAAATATCCGGTCGGGCTCTCGCCGTACGAGAAGAACGGAAGGAACCGGAACGACCAGCCCGTGCCGCCCTCCATGTGCTTCTGCGTGTAGAGCATGTTGCCGGCGACCTCGACGACCGCGTCGTTCTTGTGATCGGCGAAGCGCCAGTAGAGCGGAAACCCGATCGTGAGGCGCTTGTCGGGGTCGGCGAAGTCCCAATAAACGGGCGCGACGACGGTGTGACGCGACTGATCGCTTCGCCCGACGTAGACGAGCGGGTGGATGTCGGTCTCGAAGCCGTGCTGATCGAAGGTCGCGGTGATCGTCGGAAAGGCCCAAAACGTGCGCGAAACACCGATGTTCTCGAAGCGGCCGAAGAGCGGCGTCAGGAAATCGTTCCGCGTCTCGCTCGTGTTGCGATAGACGAACGGGATGATCGCCCACGAGTGCTGCGACACGTCTTTGTCGCGGTAGCTGATCCAAAGCGGCAGCACCGGGCCGGCGAACTCGAGCTTCGCCGCGCCGTTTCGCGTGAGTGCCTGCGAATAAATCGGCGTGATGACGGTGCGCGCTTGGGTGTCGGTCGCGCGGCGATAGAGAAAGAGCGGCGTCGCGACGAGGAGCTCGTCGGGCGTCTTGCCGTAGTGAAAAAACGGAAAGACCGTCGTGTGCGATTCGCGGATGCCGCCGGTCTCGGGCTTTCCCTGGATGTGGAAGAAGAACGGCGCGACGTCGAGCACGTCGCGGAACGGCGAGCTCGACGCGATGACCGGGCCGGCGACGGTGAAGCTCGTCTGCTCGAGCTCGTGCCACGAGTGATAAAAAATGAGCGGCGGGATGAGCGTGTACGTGCGGCGCACGCCATCGACGTTGCCGTTGTCGCCGTGGAAATAAAACGGCACCACGCCCGAGTCGACGTCGCTCCCCGAACGCGTGCGGAAATAAAGGAACATCGACGTCGTGAACGCGCTGTCCGGCGTCCACACCGACGCGGTCAAGAGCGGCGGCACGATCGCGTAGCCGGTCTGTCCGCCGGTTTTGACCTTGTGATTTCCGGCAAAAAATAGGGGAGCGAGCCAGTTGTCGTGGCCGGTCGGGCTCTCTTGGTGGACGAAGGGGCCGAGCGCGGTGAGGTGGCTCTCCTCGTCGCGAATGTGCCAGAAGAAGGGAAAGAAAATGTCGGCCGAAATTTTCGGCGAGCGACGCTGGTAATAAAAAAGGCCGTAGAGACCCTGGCGATCCGGATTTTGGCCGAGCTCGGGATGAAGCGGGTCGAGCAGCCCGCGCGTCTCTTCGAAGACGAACGGCGGCAGCGTGCGAAAGCGATAGTCGCCTTTGCGCGATTCGTAGAGGCCGTAGAAACGGCGGCGCGTCTTGCCTTCCGGCGGCGGCTGACCTTCGTAGTCGCTGCCGATGGTCGCGGCGATCGTCGGGCTGACGGCGAGCGGATCAGTCGGCGTCGGCGCGTTCGGCTCTTGGCGCTGACCGCCGGCGTTCGGGTCTTGCGGCTGCTGCGGCTGCTTGGTTTGCGCGTGGGCCGCCGCGGCGAGGAGCAAAAGCGCGAGCGTGAGCTTGGCTTTCATGTTTGCTCCTGCCGGCGGACCGCGCCGCTGGCGCCGAGACGGTCCGCGACGATCGCCGCCGCGCCTTCGCGCGGGACTTCTTCTTGCGCGTGACCGGCGAGGTCTTTGAGCGTGACGACGCCGCGCGCGATTTCGCCGTCGCCGAGGATCAAAACGAGCCGCGCGCCCTGCGCGTTCGCGCGACGAAGAAGCGCTTTCAGCGAGGCTCCGCGCGTGTCGGCGCTCGTCGCGACCCCGCGCGCGCGAAGCTCGCGGGCGAGCTCGAGTGCCGGCGCGATCGCCGCTTCGCCGACCGGCGCGACGAAGGCATCGACGACCGACTCGGCGCCTTGAGGCTCCGCCGCGATGACGAGACGCTCGAGGCCGGCGGCGAATCCGAGCGCCGGCACGCTGGGCCCGCCGAGATCGCCGATCATGCCGTCGTAGCGCCCGCCGCCGCAGAGCGTGTCGCCGGCGCCGAGCTTGGCTTTCGCGCCTTTGATCTCGAAGATGGTGCGCGTGTAGTAATCGAGCCCGCGCACGAGCTTCGGGTCGACGCGGTGCGCGACGCCGAGCGCGTCGAGGAGACGCCGGAGATCGTCGAAGTGCTTTTTGTCGTCGTCCGACATGACGTCGGCGATTCGCGGCGCGCCCTCGCTCGCAGCCTGATCGCGCGGGTCTTTCGAGTCGAGAATGCGAAGCGGATTGGTGCCGAGGCGGCGCTGCGATTCCTCGCTGAGCGCGGCACGCTTCGGCTCGAAGAAGGCGATGAGCGCGTCGCGGAATTTCGGCCGCGCCTCGGCGCTCCCGATCGAGTTCACGAGGACCTCGAGATCGGGGACGCCGATCGACTGGAAAAATGCGACGAGCATGCCGATGGTCTCGGCGTCGCAGCCAGGCCCCGGGTCGCCGAAGATCTCCGCACCGAGCTGATAAAATTGCCGGTAGCGCCCGCGCTGCGGTTTTTCCGCGCGAAACATCGGGCCCAGGTAGTACCAGCGCGACACCGGCTCCTGGTTCTGGACGTTGTGCTCGACGTACGCCCGCGCCGCGCCCGCCGTGCCCTCGGGGCGCAGCGTCAAATCCTCGTCGTGGTGACGAAACGAGTACATCTCCTTTTCGACGATGTCCGTCCCTTCGCCGACCGCGCGCACGAAGAGACGCGTCGGCTCGACCAGCGGCGTCCGCACCTCGCGAAACCCGTAGAGCGCCGACGTCCGCCGAAATGCCGCCTCGATACGCTGCCACTGCGCGCACTCGTCGGGCAGGATGTCGTTCATGCCTTTGACGGCGCGCAGCGGATCCATGAGTGGCAGAGAGGAGTTATCCGGCCGGTGGCGCGAGGGCAAGCGCCTCGTGATAAAGGAGAGGCCGTGAAGGCCGGATCTCGCACGTGCGCGCTCGACTACGGCGAGGCGCGCGTCGGCGTCGCCGTCGACGACGAGCTCGGCGCGCTCGCGCACCCGCGCGGCGCGCTCGCGGCGCACCCCGAGCCCGTGCTCTTCGCGGAGCTCGTGAAGATGGCGCGCGAGTCGAGCGTTCGCAGGTTCGTGGTGGGCTTGCCGCTCGACATGAAAGGAGGCGAGGGCGATTCGGCGCGAAAAGCGCGCGCCTTCGCGCAGCGGCTCGCCGACGCGACCGGCGTCGACGTCGAGCTTTGGGACGAGCGCCTCACGACGACCGAAGCGCGCCGCAGCCTCGCGTCCGCCGGCCTGCGCGAGCGCACGAAGAAAAAAAACGGCCGATCGATCCGCGCGCACGTCGACGAAGCCGCCGCCGTCGCGCTCTTGCAATCCTGGCTCGACGCCCACCGCGCGGGAGACGCGACGTGAGCCCCGCCGCGAAGAAGAAGACACGCGCGAAAAAACGCGCGCCGAAATCCGACGAGGTGCGCAGCGACGCCGAGAACGCGACGAACCTGCTCCGCTGGACGGGCATCGCTTTTCTCCTCTTGCTCGCGGTGACCATCTTCGGCCTCTACATCGCGTATCCGCGATCGCACGGGCCCGGCGCGGGCAACAGCGCGCACATCGACGTGCAGACGACCGACCCCGACGAGCTCTCCGAGCAGCTCGGAAGCGCCGGCCTCATCGCGAGCCCGCGCGTCTTCGCGTGGTACATGCGTCTCACAGGCGCGAGCCGCTCGGTCGTTCTCGGCCCGCACTATTTGAGCGACAACCTCACGCCGGGCGAGCTCCTCCGTCGCCTCGAGCGCCGCGGCGGCGAGCACACGAAGATCGTCATCCCCGAGGGCTGGACGCGCTTCGACATCGCGAATCGCCTCGACGCCGCCCGCGTGTGCCCGCTGCGAAGCTTCCTCACGGCGACCGAAGACCGCGATCTCCTCACGGAGCTCAAAGTGCCGTTCGACCCGGACCGTCCGAGCGCCGAGGGCTTTCTCTTTCCCGCGACCTACGAGCTCGAGCTCGACTCCGAGCCCCGCGAGGTCGTGCGCCGCATGGTGCGCCAGTTCGACAAGCGCTACGCCGCGCTCGAAGAAAAACACGACAGCGGTCTCAAAGACCTCGAAGACTCGCTCCACTGGGGCAAGCGCGAGATCGTGACGCTCGCTTCGATGGTCGAAAAAGAAGCGGCGGTCGACGACGAGCGGCCCATCATCGCGAGCGTCTTTTTGAATCGTTTGCGCGACCCGTCGTTTTCGCCGAGGAAGCTCCAGTGCGATCCGACGTCGGCTTACGGCTGTTTCCTCGGCGTCGCGCCGTCGTGCGTCAACTTCACCGGCAAGATCACGCGCGAGATCAACCTCGACCCCGAAAACACGTACAGCACGTACGTGCACGAAGGGCTTCCGCCCGGTCCCATCTCGAACCCCGGCGCGAAATCAATCGAGGCGGTGATGAGCCCCGCGCTCACGCACTATTTTTATTTCGTCGCGAAAGGCGGAGGCCGTCACACGTTCTCCGAGACGCTCGGCGCGCACAACGCGGCCGTCCACGGCGAAGGCCCTCAGCCCTGACCGCCGCCCGCGTCGAAGGTGAAGCTGTCGAAGTCGAACGCGTCGAAGTCGAAGCCGCTGTCGTCGCCCGCCTCTTGCGTGGTCGTCCCGCTCAGCTGCGGCGCCGTCGTGTTGCGACCGCCACCCTCGTACGAGCCGGGCTCGTGCGCCGAGCACGCACCGCTCATCACGATCAACGTCACCGAGATGATCAACGAAGGAACGATCAGCGGTTTGGCGCTCATTGGCAGTTCCAGAGGCCGCTCGTGCCGTCGCACGTGCAGGCCGTGTTGTTGCTCAGGTTGTCGATGCTCGCGCATTGCGAGCCGGTCTTGTAGTAGCCGAGGCAGGGCGCGCCGGGCGTCGCCGCGTTGCCGAGCGGGCAATCGCCGCCGGGCCCCGGACAGTTCGACGGGTCTTCGTCTTTGCAGCCCGCGTAAGTGATGTTGAACGTCGTGCTGCCGGCC
>DASXHD010000063.1:0-123966 GCA_036488725.1 Polyangiaceae bacterium
CCGCCATTGTCGCTCCGCCTTCAATCTCTTTGATGGCGCCGATGATTTCAGCTTCCGAAAACTTGCTCTTCCGCGACATACATGCCTCCGTACATCAAGGCATTATCGGCGGACCAATTTTCGGGTTTCACGTCACCGAGAAATTGAACAAGTCGAATCGTATCCAACGCAATCAGAACATTTCGAAGGCTCTGCGCACGTCGTGCAAGAACAGCATTCCGGTCAACGGAAAGCTGGTCAAACCAGGCGATCTCGCGAAGCTCTTCGACGAGTCGACCGCGGCCGAGACTGAAGTGATTCAGTCCCGAGCGCGGTACATCGCGGCCGTCGCCGCGCAGCGTGAGGCCGAGGCGAAGGTGAAGCCGCTGATCCAACCGATCAAAGGCTTCGTGCAGAACACGTTCGGCGCGCAGAGCGAAATCAGCGCGTCGTTCGGGTTCTCGCCTCGGAAGACCGGTCACGTCGACGCGGAGAAGCGCGCCGAGGCGGTGCTCAAGCTCCGCGCGACGCGCGCAGCGCGCGGCACGAAGGGCTCGCGGCAGAAGGCTGCGATCCACGGGTCGATCGAGACGCCGGCGCCCGCGCCCGTCGTCGCGACGCCCGCTCCGTCGCAACCCGCGGTCACCACGCCGGTCGTGACCAACGGCACGAACGGCGCCGCCGCGCCCTCAGTGCTCTCGCTGAACGGACTCGACGGGTCGGCGCACTGAGAGATGGCAAGTACAACAAGGAGACGGGAGGCCCCTCGATCGCAGAGGGCCCTCCCGTTTCTGTTTTGTGCGACGGGTCCTCAGCTGGCCTCTGCGAGCGCGCGGTATCTCGGGATCGAGAGCTCGAACGTCGTGCCGCGGCCGATCTCGGTTTCGAAACGCACGTCGCCACCGTGCGCCTCCGCGACGCGGCGCACGAGCGCGAGGCCCTGCCCGGTGCCGCGGCCTCGCTCCTTCGTCGTGAAGAAGGCCGCGAAGATGTGCGGCCGTGCCGACTCGGGGATACCCGTGCCCGTATCGCTGACGCTGATGACGACGCGGTCGCCCGCGACACGCGTGCCGACGACGATCTCTCCGCGCCGGCCGGTGTCGGCGACGGCGTGCGCCGCGTTCACGACGAGGTTGAGAACGGCTTGGCCGAGCTCTCCGGCCATGCATGGCACCGCGGGGATGGGCTTCAGCTTCGTCGTGACGTCTGCGACGTACTTGTACTCGTGTCGCGCGATCGCGAGCGCGCTCGCGACGAGACGATTGACGTCGGTGTCCGCCAGCGTGCTGCGCGCCGGATGCGCAAAGTCGCGCATGGCCAAAACGATCGTGCCGACGCGGTTCACGCCTTCGAGGGCGCGCTCGATGGCGGGGCCGATCTCGGGCAACAAGGCGTCGACTTCGTGCTGCTCGGCGAGACGGGTCGCGGCCGCGAACGCCTGAGCGTGCTCGGGCGCGTCCGCCGGCGGGACTGCGCGATAGCGCGCGAGGGCTTCGAGTAGCGAGCGGCCGGCATCGTCGAGGAACGAGAGACTGTCGCCGACGTATTGGAGCGGCGAGTTGATCTCGTGCGTCACGCCGGCGGCGAGGCGACCGATCTCTTCGAGCGAGCGCGCGTCGCGGAGCTCTTTCTCGATCGCGAGCTGGGCGCGGCGGTCCTGCGCGCAGATGACGCGACCGCTGCCAGCGCGAAGACCCGACACCGCGACACGAACCGGAATGTCGTTGGTCGCGGTTCGCAGCGTCGTCTCGCCGTGCGCCAAGGCGGCGCCGCCCAGATCCGGAAACACGTCTTCGACGCGGATATCCATCAGATCCTGCCGCTCGGAAAGAGCAGCCGCGGCCGCGTTCACCTTGACGATCCGACCGAGATCGTCGACGACGACGATCGCCTCGCCGACCGATGCGAAGACGTCTGCGAGCTCGGCGCGTGCGGCGGAGATCAATGCTCGCTCGTCTCGGACGCGCCTCGCCATGGCTCCGAAGGCGAGCCCGAGATCTCCCACCTCATCGTCCGTGCGTGGAAGAACCAACGGTCCGCCCGCACCGTCCGGCTCGAACGCCAAAACGGCCCGCCGCAACGCCTCGAGCGGACGCGTCAACCGGCGCCCCAAGGAGAACCCGACCGCAGCGGCGACGGCGAGAGACAGTACGCCGACGACGACGAAGAGGATGTCCGCCCGCAGCTTGGCACGTTGGGCATGCCGCGCGTCGCTGCGGCGGACAGCGCCCTTGAGCGCATCGAGCTCAGCCTCGGTCCGATCGAGCGACTCGTCGAGGCGGTCATAGCGATCCATGTCGATGGGTTGCGCGGCAAAAATTGAGCTCGCATCGTCCAAATTGCCGTCGACCATGCGGGTGACGGCATCGATCTCGTGTCGCTCGTCGTCCTCGACCTCCCAGGACTCCAGCGCGTGGGCCGTTTCGCTCGCCTCGCGCAACGCCGAAAAGACGCGACGCCGCTCTTCGACGCTGCCGGTGAGGACATAGCTCCCCGCGGCATCGGCGGCGTGGCTGACCAGAAGCCCGGTATGCTGCGTCACGCTGAGGAGATCGTCCCGCCTGGCATCGTCCGCGAGCTCCTGGCCGAGTAGCCACCGCGCGGCGCCGAGCGCCATGACGAGCGCAAGGACCGCCGTCGCAAGTTGAGCCACTACGAGCTTGGCGCTCAAGCGAGGGCCGCGGCGGCGGGGCATGCCTTGGTTACGGCCGACTTTCTTGCGGCTGAAGGGCAATTGCCCACCATCGACAGGGATAGTCCGGCTGTGTACCGTGACCGATCGATGAGGGCGTCGTTCTTCAGTTTCCCAGCGGTCCTTCTGATCGCGTGCGTCGGCGACAGCAGCGTCCCCGGTCCGGACGCGTCGACTGACGCGAGCGCCGACGCGAGCTTCGATGCGCCCGCGGTGGACGCCGCCGATGCAACGACCACCGAAGCGGGCGGACCGACGACCGTCGCATCGACCGCGATTTACCGCGGGATCCTCACCGACAGCGCGACGTACGCCGATCATCTCTACACGGCGACCGAGTCCGAGCTCGGCATCATGGGCTACACCGAGGACAAGCCGAGCCCGTACTTCTATTTCGCGAAGGACGCGGGGCCGGGCGGCATCTTGAAAGAGATCTTCCGCTGCAGCGACGCGAGCTCGACGCCGCCGCGACACTGGCTCGATTTCGGCAACTGCGGCGGCTACCACGTCGACGGCGGCCTCGGCTTCGTCGCGACCGACGCGACCGTCGCGGCGCGCTGCGGCGGAACGCAATTTCGTTTTCTCTATCGCCAAGCCGTCGGCGACCGCGTCTTCACGTATCAGCAAGCCGAGATCACGAACCTCGAGAGCGGCGGGTACGTCGAGCAAACCGGTTTCGTCGCTTACGCGTGGCCCGCGCCGACGATTACTTGTTATCCGTGATGGCGAATCAGTCTTCCCAGCCGGTCTTCTCTTCGAAGTAGTGATTGAGCCCGATGAACTCGGAGTGGAAGCCGAGCTTCATCATCTCCGCGTGCGCCGACGCGGGCGTCCAGCCTTCGTCGATGACGCGCTCGAGCGCGATGACGACGCCCGTGCGGTCTTGGCCGTGCGCGCAGTGCACGTAGATCGGCATGAGCGACGTGTCGTCGAGCTGCTCCATCATCGTGTCGATCATGTGATCGAAGTCGCCGCTCAGCGCGGGCTCGAGCGCCGACATCGGGTGACGAATCATTTTGATGCCGTCCTTCTTCGCGTCGGAGACCTCTTGCGAGATGTCCCAGGGCATTGCTTCGACGAAATCGCCGACCTCGAGATCGACGATCGTCTTGATGCCGATCTTTTTCAGATACGCGACGCCCGCGGTGTCCGGGTGGCCGCCGCGATAGAGGCCGGCGCGGACTTTGTGGAAGTTCTCCATCGGAGCTTTCGCGAGCTCCTCCTCGGAGGTCTGCGCGTCGGGGACGCCGGAGCACGCGGGGAGGACGAGGGCCGCAGCGAGCAAGAGGGCGAATCGCATGGGAGGCCCCCTGAGCACGGGCCGTGCCGCGGTGTTTTTGCGTGTTTTACGGTGCGCGCGCGGATCGCGAGCGATCCGAACGGGCAACCTGGGCCCCACATTCAGAAGTGGAGACCGAGGCCGTGCGAGTCGGCGAAGAACGCGTAACCGAGCTGGTGCCGAACCTGGTTGGCGCCGATGACGGAGACCGGAATGCCGATCGCGAGGAGCACGCCGCCGACGATCAGCGAGCCGACGCCGACGCCGAGGAACGTGGTGACGAGAACGTTCTGGCTGTCGACGTCGCCTTGCGTCGGGCAGTTTGCGTCGCCGAGCTTGCACGGGATGAGCGCGCCCACGACGACCAACGCGATGCCCGCGCCTAGCAAAGCGCCGCCGAGGATCGAGAGGCGCGAGCCCGTTCGGTACGTCGGGTTGCTTTGCGCGAGGTCGGACGCGGCGGGCGGCGGCGGGAGGCTCGCGGGCAAGCGCGCGTCGGGCGTCGTCGGCGGCGGCGACTGACCGGGCGCGACGAGCGCCGAGCTGCCGTTCGCCGGCGTCACCGGCTGCGGCTCGATGCACGCGACGGTCGCGACCGACGCGGCGAGAGCGAAGAGCATCGAAGCTTTCATCGGATGAGCGCCCCCGAGCGCTCGCGGATTTCGTTCACTTGCGGTTTGAGCGTCGTCATTTCGTCGGTGTCGAGATACGTCCACGCCTTTTGCGCGATCGTCGGGTACCAGCGCATCATCGCGTCGCCGATCGCCTCTTCCATGCCGCGATAAAGGGGCGGCCCGATGTCGACGCGCGTCGGTTGGCTCGTCGTCGGATCGGTGACGGTCGTCGCGGTGAACGCTTGGACGCCCTCGACTTGCTGCGGGTCGAGGTCGAGCTTCTTCACCCAGAGCTTTTGCCGCGAGAGCGACTCGACGAGCACGAACTCGACGAAGCCTTGGAGGGTCATCGAGAATTTTCGTTCGACGTAATCGGCGACGCCACCCGAGCCGACGAGCGCGGGCGCGCCGAACTTCACGTCGGACATCGTCAAGAAGACGGTCGGCGTGAGGACGAGGTCCGCCGACTTCTTGTCGGAGTACGTGATGTCGTCGTACGTCGGAAAGGGGCCCGACACTTTGATGCCTTTGGCGACGAGAATTTTGTCGAGGTCGACGGCGAGCGAGCTCGAGAAGCCGGCGGCGAACGCCTTGTGCGTTTGCGCGCTGACCGAGCTGTCGCGCGCCCAGTCGGGACGCACGACCGCGATGGTGAGCTCCTTCGCGGGCTGCGCGCTCGCGGGCACGTTCCACGAGTAGCTGTAGACGTCGCGACCGGCGGGCGGATGCGCCGCGACGTGCGACGGCGGAGGTGGAAGGCACGCGATCACGAAGACGGCGAAAGCGAACGCTGAGCGCACGAAATCAGTATCGCATCGCCCTCGCCGGCGCGTAAACCGCCGAATTCAACGCCGCGCGAGCTTGGCCACCGTGACGACGAGCATGTCCGGATCGGCGGGCTTCGAGACGTGGAGATCGAAGCCTGCTTCGAGCGCGGCGCGCCGATCTTCGGGCCGGTTGTACGCCGTAAGGGCGATCGCCGGGACGCTCGACCCCGTGCCGCGCAGGCGGCGAATGAGCGAATAGCCGTCTTCGAACGGCATCCCGATGTCGCTCACGAGGACATGCGGCTGCGTGGTCGTCACCGCGCGCAAACCGTCTTCGGCATTGGCGGCAGCGGAGACGTCGGCGCCGCTCGCGCCGAGATACGCGACGAGCATGTCGCGCGCGTCGGCTTCGTCCTCGACGACGACGATCTTCATGCCGGCGAGCGGCGTGCGCCCGCTGCGGATGATGAAGTCGTCGTCGTCGTCGTCCCCGGCCGCGACGGGCGCGTTCTCCAAAGGCAACGCGATGACGAAAGAAGAGCCGCGGCCGAGCCCTTCGCTCTTCGCCTCGATCGTTCCGCGATGAAGCTCGACGATGTGCTTGGCGATCGAGAGGCCGAGCCCGAGGCCGCCCGTCTGACGCGACACGGCCTCTTCGCTCTGACGAAAACGCTCGAAGACGTGGGGCAAGAAATCGGACGCGATGCCGCGGCCGGTGTCGGTGACCTCGATGTGAACGCGCGCGTCGCGGGTGACGGCGCGGAGCGTGACCTTGCCGCCCGCGTCGGTGAACTTCACCGCGTTCGACAAGAGGTTCAAGACGACTTGCTGGAGACGCGCGCGATCGCCGTGCACGACGAGCGCGTCGCTCGGCACGTCGATCTCGAGCGTGATGTTCTTGGCGCGCGCCGACGGCCCGACGACGTCCGCCGCCTCGCGCACGAGCGTGACGATGTCGAGCTCGGATGGATCGATCGTGAGCTTGCCCGAGACGATGCGCGAGACGTCGAGCAGCTCCTCGATGAGCTTGATCTGCGCCTGCGCGTTCCGATGAATCGTCTCGATGCCTTGCGCGATCGCCTTCGGATCGCGGTTCGCGCGGAGGATCGAGGCCCAGCCGAAGATGGACGTGAGCGGCGTGCGGAGCTCGTGCGAGAGCACGGCGAGGAACTCGTCTTTCGTTTTGTTCGCCGACTCGGCGCGCGCGGTCGCTTCGGCGCGGTCGAGAGCTTGGGCGGTCTGCGTGGCCATCGTCTCGAGCATCGCGCGCTCTTCGGGCGCGAAGAGACGCTCCCCCTCGAAGCGAAACGCGACGACGCCTACGATGCGATCGCCGACGAGGAGCGGCAAGCACGCGAGCGCGCCGTGCGTGACGCCGTCGAAACGCTCCGCGGCTTTTTCGGGCGACGTCTCCCACAGCGGCGAGCGCGTGCGATACGACTCGCTGATCGGCGTGTTCTTCGCGATGGGAAATCGGCGCCAGCGCTCGATGGCTTCGTCGCTGATGCCCGAAGCGGCGACGATCTCGAGCTGCTCGTCCGCGATCGGACGCACGAGCACGCCGGTCGCTGCGCCGAACGCGAGCGTCCCTTGCGTGACGATGATCTGCGCGACGTCGGCCGGCGTGCGCGCCGCGCCGAGCGCGCCCGCGACGTCGTGCAGTCGCTCGAGCAAAGAGAGGCTGCGCTCGGCCGCGGCGCGCGCGAGCCGCTGCTCTGCGACTTCGCGCTGCTGCGTGAGATCGCGCGTGACCTTCGCGAAGCCGACGAGCCGCCCGTCCTCTTTGCGAAGCGCGGTGATGATGACGCTCGCCCAGAAGCGCGTACCGTCCTTGCGAACGCGCCAGCCGAGATCTTCGGCGCGGCCCTCGAGCTCCGCGCGGCGGAGCAGCGTCTGGCACTTGCCCACCGCGACGTCCTCGGGCGGATAGAAACGCGAGAAGTGCTCGCCCACGATTTCTTCGGCAGCGTAACCCTTGATGCGCTCGGCGCCGCGGTTCCACGTGCGCACGACGCCGTCCACGTCGAGCATGAAGATCGCGTAGTCCTGCACGGAGTCGACGATCGTGCGGAAGATCTCCGCGTCGGTGCGACGGTGCGCGTCGGCCGCCGCGTGGACGCGTGCGTGCGCGGCGCGAACGCGAAGGAACGTCGGATCGCCCGGACCGTCGAAGCTGTCGATCGCGTACGCGCAGAGCAGCGCGATGCCGCGCCTCGCCGCGAGGAGGTTCCAGAGATGCTCGAGCTCGAGCGCCGCTTCGGTCTTGCCCTCCTGGCAGAGGATGTCGACCATCTCGCCGTATGCGCAGACCGGTCGCCCCGCCGCGCCCTCACAAAGACGCTCGAGCGCGCCGCTGACTGCACGCTCGAAGAGCTCGGCGTCCGGCCGACCTTCGACCATGAACGCGTCGAGCGTCTCGCGCGCGTCGATCATGAGGACGCGCGCGTCGGGTTCGAGATCGAGACCGCGCGCGAACGCTTCGCGATGTTGCGCCGTCGCGATGACGATGACCGGTTCTCCGCGATCGACACCCGCTTGAAGAAAGCGGACGACCGATTCGCAGAGGACATGATCGTGATCGTAAAACTGGACGATGTGATCGTCGGCCGACGGTCCGATGGTTTGCATATGGAACTCGCTGCACTCTGCGCTGCGCGAGGCCGTTCGTCCAAGCGGCAAATTGCCACGATTTCAGCTGGTGCGGCGATGTTCGGCGACGACCGCCTTCGCTTGCTCGAGCGTGGCGACGACGCGCACGGCTCGCTTGCCGTCGGCGTACGCCTCGAACATCCGCGAGAGCCCGAAGTGCACCGACCCGGAGCGCGCCACCAAAACCTGGAGCGCGTCCGGCGCGAAGATCGGCGTGGCCGACGCGAGCTTTTCGACCTCGTCGTGAGAGAGCTCGAGCGCCGTGATTTGCGTGAAATCGAGCACGTGAGCGTAATGCGCGGACCAGCCGGGCGTCGCCTGCACGTCGGCGCGAGCGCGCTGGAAATCGGCGAACGTGATCGCGCCCGTCAGACGAAGCAAGACCATCCCGGCGGATTCGTCGACGGAGACTTCGATGGGCACGTCGCCAAGGATACGCCCGCGGGAGAGCGTGACAACGTGCCACGCAGCATGGCCGAGATCGGCAGCTAAGCTTTGCCGTGAGGGGACTTGATGAGCGATCATTTTCCCGGAACCGAATCGAGCTCGACCCGACGGCGCGCGATCGCTCCCTCCGCAGTCGCGCGCATGCGCCGCGTCGCGATCGCCGACGACACGCGCGGGATGCGCGTCGTGCTCTCCGGCATCTTGCGCGACGAGGGCTACGACGTTCGCGAAGCGCGCGACGGCGCGGACCTGCTCGCGCTCGTCGCACGTTTCAATCCGGACGTCATCGTCACCGATTTTCGGATGCCGCGCATGACGGGCCTCGACGTGCTGCGCGTGCTCCGCGAGCAGTCGCCGCGCGTTCGCGTCATCTTGATGACCGCGTCGCCGCTCGAGGACGTCTACGGTCCCGCGCTGTCGCTCGGAGCGGCGGCCGTCCTCGCGAAGCCGTTCGACCTCCGCGATCTCTTGGCCGCGATCGACCCGCCTCAAGCCTGCTGAATCCGGACGCGACGCATCGTGGGCGCGCTCGCGAGCGCGCGCACGCCGATGCGGTCGTCGATCTGAATGTCGAGCGTGAGCTCGACGCGTTCGTCGGCGGTGCCCACCTCGTGCGCGTAGTCGACGTTGGACACGCGCGCGTCGAGACGCTGAACCGTCGCGAGGAGCTCGTCGACGCCGCTGCCGCCCGCGAGCACCGCGGAGAGGCGATGCCGCACGACGTTCTTGTCCTCGAAGCGACGAAACACGGTGAGGGCGACGATTCCGAGACCGGTGACGATTCGCGCGACGAGCGCGCCGTGGGCGATCACGAAAGCGCGCCCCGCGCGCGGGCCTCGCGGTAGACGAGCAGCGCGCGGAGCACGCTGAAAAACTGAGCGACGATGCACTGCTGAACCGTCGCGACGAAGTGCGCGTCACGCCAAAGACGGCGCCGCTCGTCACCATGCCGACAAAGTCACCTGTTTGTCACAGTCGACTGGCGAGCGACGCAGACGCGATCGCGGCCCGTTTGTTTGGCTTCGTAGAGCGCGTCGTCGGCTGCGACGACGAGCGCCGAGGCCTCGAGCATCTCTCGCGTGAAGAGCGTCGTGCACGCGACGCCGAAGCTCGCCGTGACGCGCATCGCGCGGTCGCGCGGACGAAACGTGTGGTCCGCGAGCGCGGAGCGGAGGCGCTCAGCGGTCTTCAACGCGCCCGCTTCGTCGGTGTCGCTCAAGAGGAGCCCGAACTCTTCGCCGCCGTAACGGCACGGCGCGTCGGTCGCGCGCAGCTGCTCGTGGAGGAGCTCGCCGACGTGCTGGAGCACGAGGTCCCCGAACGGGTGACCGTACGTGTCGTTGAGCGACTTGAACGAGTCGATGTCGACCATCACGAGCGAGAGCACGCGCCCGTAACGACGGCCCGCCGCGATCTCGTCGCCGAGACGCTGGTTGAAATACGAACGGTTCCAGATGCCGGTCAGCGCGTCGACGTTGGACCGCGCGGCGAGGAGATCGTGGTAGCGCTTCGTGCGGAGGGCGGCGCGGACGCGCGCGCGGAGCTCGGCGGGCTCGAACGGCTTGGTCACGTAGTCGATCGCGCCGAGGTCGAAGCCCTGCACCTTGGTGTGAACCTCGGCGGCGCCGGTCAAGAAGATGATCGGCACGTTGCTCAGCGCGGGGTTGTCCTTGAGCTTCTTGCAGACCTCGAAGCCGGTGACGAGCGGCATGTCGACGTCGAGCAAAATCAGATCCGGCCGAACGTTCGCGGCCATCGCGAGGCCTTCTTCGGCGGCGAGCGCGTGGTGGAGCACGAGGCCTTCGGGGCGGAGGCGCACGTCGAGCAAGCGGTGAACGTCGGGCGAGTCGTCGATGGCGAGCACGGTCTGACTCATGAAGCGCTTCCTTCCACGCCGGCATGCGCGCGCCGGCAGAGCGTCCCGAGCGTCGCGACGGCGTCGCTCAGCGCGACGCGTTCGTCGGAGCCGCGCGCCGCGTCCTCGACCGCGCGCGCCGCGTCGGTGATGACGTCGTAGCCGTAGCTTCCGGCCGAGCCTTTGAGCTGGTGCGCGAGACGGGCGAGCGCCGGGAAATCGCCCGAGCTCGCGGCGTCTGCGATTTCTTTCGAACGCGCCGGAAGCGCGCGCGCGAAGTCTTGCACGAGGTCGGCGATCTCGGCGTCGTCGGCGAGCGTGCTCGTGAGCGGCGCGAGCGCGACATGAGGTGCTTGCGCCGCCCCGCCTGCGGCGGATTCGGCGACCCCGCTGCGCGCAGCCCACGTCTCGACGACCGCGACGAGCTTGGTGCGATCGACGGGCTTGCTGAGATAATCGTCGCAACCCGACTTTTCGCAGCGTTCGCGGTCGCCCGCCATGGCGTGCGCCGTGAGCGCGATGATCGGGCCGGCGTAGCCGAGCTGGCGCAGCTTGGACGTCGCGCCGTAGCCGTCGAGCTCCGGCATCTGCATGTCCATCAAGACGACGTCGTAGCGCTGAGCGCGCGCGCGCTCGACGGCTGCCATGCCGTCCGCGGCGACGGTGACGTCGGCGCCCGCGCGGCGCAGGTAAGTCGAGATGAGGAGCTGGTTGTCGTAGCCGTCCTCGGCGAGGAGCACCCTGCGGCCTCGAAGCGGTTGCTCGCTCGGGGCCTGCGCGCTCGGCATGTCCGTGCGGCCGGCCTCGGCGAGCTCGGTCACCATCTCGACGCCCGCGAGCGAGCCGGTCGGAATCGTCAGACGAAACGTCGACCCGCGGCCCGCCTTGCTCAAGACGATGACGTTGCCGCCGAGCAGGTGCGCGAGCTTCCGGCTGATGACCAAACCGAGCCCGCTTCCGCCGAATCGACGCGTGGTCGAAGCGTCGGCCTGCACGAACGAAACGAAGAGACGATTGAGCTGCGCGCGCGTGATGCCGATGCCGGTGTCCGAGACGTCGATGACGAGCTTCTCGTGGCGCGCGTCGCAGCGCATCGCGATGCGGACGCCGCCTTTTTCGGTGAACTTGATCGCGTTGCCGACGAAGTTCATCACGACCTGGCGCAGGCGCGTCGGGTCGGTGTGAATGACTCGCGGAATCGGCCCCTCGTACTCGACGCCGAACGTGAGGCCCTTCTCGCCGGCGCGCACGCGCATCGACGAAGCGACGTCGACGATGACTTGAGCCGGCGAGGCCTCGACCGTCTCGAGGCTCATTTTGCCGGCCTCGATCTTGGAGAGGTCGAGGATGTCGTTGATGAGCGCGAGGAGGTGCTCGCCGTTTCGGCGGATGGTCTGGACGTAGTCGACGCGATCGCTCGCGCTGAGCTGCGGGTCGAGCAGGAGATCCGAGTATCCGATGACCGCGGTCATCGGCGTGCGGATCTCGTGGCTCATGTTCGCGAGGAAGTCGCTCTTGATGCGGCTGGCCTGCACGCTCGTCGCGCGCGCGTTCTCGAGGGCGCGGAGCGTTTCGTTCGCGTAGCCGCCTTGGACGATCAAAAAAGCGATGAACGCGATGACGACCACCGCGAAGCCGAGCGCCACGTGGCGCGGCCCCGGCATCACTGCGGCGGCGACGAGCACCGGCACGAGCGCGGTGAGCGTGTGCGCTTTGAGGAGCGGCAGGTCCCCGGCGAGCGACGCCATCCCCGCGGCGCTGACCCCGGCGATCGTGAGGAGCACGAGCCAGGAGTCGCGCGAAAACGAGGTCGCGACGATGAGCGAAGCGCCGCCGACTCCCCAGATGACCGCGGACACGAGGGTGCCGATGCGAAAGACCGTATAGACGGCGGTGCTCGCCTTCCGGGCGTAGGCGCGGGCGACGATGAGGCGCGCCGCGACGACGGCGAGCATGCCGGCGGTCGCGAGGACGCATAGGCTCGGATGTGCGTGAAGGAACGACGACGTCCCGACGCACGCGGCCAGCAAGACGACGTGGCCCGCGAGGCCTGCGATCGAGCGGTGAACGAGGTCCGCGCGAATGGCGTCGTTTCGAGGGTCGGGGGGCATGACACCTGAAGGACGGCACGCGCGCCGACGGCCTTAAGTCCGCGCAGTCATCTACACCCTAGGGAGTATCGACATTGGCACGGGGGTCGTGCCACCGTTGCGGTGAGATCCTGCTACTATACTGACTCGTATAGCCCGTCGAGGTTTTCGCCCGTGACTCGAGAGTTCGTCATCCAAGACGTCAGTCCGCAGACGCTCGACGGCCGCTATCGCTTGGTGCGACCGATCGCCCGCGTCACGAGCGGCGGCTACGTCCACGCGGCCGAGCACGTCTTCACGCACAAGCCCTGCGCGGTGAAGAGCCTCGACGCGGGATCGTCCGAAAAAGTGCGCAAGCGGATGCTGCGCGAGATGGAGGCGCTCGCGGCGGTTCAGGGACCGGGCGTCGTCGATTTTCGAGACGCGGGCGAAGCCGACGGTCGCGCGTACCTCGTGCTCGAGCTCCTCGAAGGGCGGACGCTCGCCGGCTTGCTCGCGGCCAAGGGGACGCTCGCCGTCGATCAGGCGATGCAAGTCGGCGCGGCGATCGCCGACGTCCTCGCGCGCTGTCACGAGCGCGGCGTCATTCATCGCGACATCAAGCCGGCGAACGTCTTCGTCACGACGAACGAGGAAGTGCAGCTCCTCGACTTCGGCATCGCGAAGATCGTCGACCGCGAGCAGAAGCTCGAGAAGCTGACGCAAGAGAACACGCTGCTCGGCACGCCGGAGTACATGGCGCCCGAAGCGCTCTTGCTCTCGCCGGACGTCGACGAGCAAGCCGATCAATATTCGCTCGGCGTGACCCTCTACGAGGCGCTCGTGGGCGTCGTGCCTTTCGAAGGGACGTACGGCGAAGTCTTGCAGGCCGCGATGAGCAAGCCGCTGCCGTCGCTCCGGCTGGCGCGGCCCGACGTGCCGGGGATCGTCGAGGACATCATCGTGCGTGCGCTCCGGCGCGAGGCGGCTGATCGATTCTCGAGCATCGCCGAGATGGGCGCGGCCCTCCGCGGCGCCGTGCGGAACGTCGCGGGCGCGCGCGTCTTCGATCATCGACCCGCGCATGGCGGACGCGACACCGCGACGCTCGCCGACGCGCCCATCGCGAAGATGCGTGCCGGCGCCACGCGACGAAGACACGCGCGCGCGCCGTACCTCACGCTCGCGCGCATTCGCCCGGAGGGCGCCGAGGCGGTCGACGGGCGCATCGAAGAGATCTCCGAGAGCGGAGTCCAGTTCGTCGGCGCCGCCGCCATGCCCGAGGGGACGCGCGTCGTCCTTCGGTTCGCGCTGCCGATTTCTGGACGAATCGTCGAGACCGGCGCAACGTCGCGCTGGGCCCGCTCGACGCGCACGCTCACGGCGATGGGTTTCGAGCTCGCCGAGCTCGGGGACGACGCCGTCTCCGAGATTCGCCGTTACGTCGCCCTCATGTGTACGGATTGAGATGCAGCCTGCCGGACTCTCAGACGCGTCCCCCCGCGGACGCATTTTGGTCGCCGACGACGAGGGCGCGCTGCGCCGCGCGTTCGCGCGCAAGCTGAGGCTCGAGGGCTACGAGATCCTCGAGGCGGCGACGGGCGCCGTGGCGCTCGAGATTTTGGCGGCAGAGGACGTCGACCTCGTCTTGAGCGACATCACGATGCCCGACATGGACGGCGTCGAGCTGCTGCGGCTCTCGCGCGATCGCAAACCGGACGTGCCGGTCGTGCTGATGACTGGCGCGCCGCAAATCGCGACCGCGATCAAAGCGGTCGAGTACGGCGCGTTCGAATATCTCACCAAGCCGTTCGATCTCGTGAAGCTGATGGACAGTGTCACGCGCGCGATCAAACAGCGACGCAAGCTCCTCGCCGATCGGCACATCATCGACTCGGCCGTCCGTTCGAAGAACGCGTCCGGGCCGCGCAGCGCGGGCGCGCGGACGATCGCGCCCGGGACGCTCCTCGACGGGCGCTACCGCGTCGTGCGCGCGCTCGGCGCGGGCGGGATGGGCACCGTCTACGAAGCGGAGCGCGAAGATCTCGCGAACCTGCGCGTCGCGATCAAAGTGCTTCACCCGCGGCTCATCGATCGCGCCGACATCGTGCAGCGCTTTCGGCGCGAGGCCGAGCTCGTCGCGAAGATTCGCAGCCCGAACATCGTGAGCATCATCGATTTCGTCGCGGTCGAGGACGGGCCGACGTTTCTCGTGATGGAGCTCCTCCAAGGCGCGACGCTCGAGCAGACCATCCAGCGCGATCCGCCGCTCTCGGAGCGACGCACGGCGTTCATCGCGTCGCAGATCCTCGAAGCGCTCGAGGCCGCGCACGCCGCCGACATCGTGCATCGCGATCTCAAACCGGAGAACGTGTTCCTCACGACGATGTCGCAGATCCCCGACGTCGTGAAGCTGCTCGACTTCGGCATCGCGAAGGTCCTCTCCGAAGATCCGCAGAACAAGCTCACGCAAACCGGCACCGTGCTCGGCACGCCGGCGTACATGGCGCCGGAGTATGCGCGCGGCGAGCCGGCGAGCGCGGTCGGGGATCTCTACGCGCTCGGCTGCGTGCTCTACGAAGCGCTCACCAAGAAAGCGCCGTATGAGGCCGCGAATTACAACGCGCTCCTCTTCGCGATTCAGGGCAAGGCCCCGACGCCGCTCCACGCGCATCGCGCCGACGTGTCGCCCGAGATGACCGCGATCGTCGCGCGCGCGATGGCCAAGGATCCGCGCGACCGATTCGCGTCGGCGCGTGCGATGCGCGACGCGCTCGAGCCGTGGCTCGACGGGGAGCCGACCTCGCGAGCGTGGTCGTCGCAGCCGCCTCCGCTCGGGTCCGCGCCGACCGAAGAGCTGCCGGCGAAGCGCTAACGCACACGTTCCATCAAGTGCACGGGGCTCCCCTCGCCGTCGTCGTCGACGTGACGAACGAAGCGGAAACCGACTTTTTCATAGGCTCGAATCGCGATCGCGTTGCGCGCGTCGGGGTCGATGAAACATCGCGTGACCGACGTGTCGGCGAAGATCACGTCCTCGACGAAGGCGCGCAAGAGCGGCGCGCCGAGGCCGCGGTGAAGGCGACGCTCGTCGCCGATGAAGACGTCGCAGTTGACCGCGTCGAGCTCCTCGATGCCGAGGATGCGCGCGTACCACGCGTAGTCGCGATAGCGCATGAACTGGACGTGACCGATCGCGTCGTCGCCTTCGTAAACGATGTAGGCGCGGATCGGCTCGACGCCGTCGACGTACTCGCCGTACTCCTCTTCGACTTCGGCGAGCGACGGCGCAGGTCCCCACCACTCGGCGACGTGCGGCTGGCCGAGCCAGCGATGCATCAGAGAAAAATCCGCGCGCTCGAGCGGACGAAACCGAAAGGCCACGCCTGCGAGGGTAGCCTCAATGGCCGTCGTAGATCGACGGGCCGATGCACGCGCCCCATCGGCCGTCGTCGCCGCAGGTGAAATAGCCGGGCGAGCAGTCGACGTGATCGCCGGACACGCGGTACGTCATGCCGCAGTACGCTTTGGTGCCGACGTCGGTGCAGGGGCAGCCTTCGGCGGGCTGGTCACATGCTTCGGCGACCTCGGCGTCGCTGCGCTCCACGATGATGCCGCCGTCGCCGTCTTGCATGAACGGCGGGGCGCCGGCGGAGCACGCGGTGGAGGCCATGATCGTGAGCGCGAATCCTACATACGCCAGCCGTCCCATGACATGACCTACGGCACGCGCGCGCGCAGCTATAGTGGCGTTCGATGACCGGCGTCCGTTATCCCTCCATCGCCGACTACGCGCTCATCGGCGACTGTCACGGCTCGGCGCTCGTCTCGCGCGAGGGCGCGATCGATTGGGCGTGCGTGCCGCGCTTCGATCACGGCGCGTTCTTTTGTCGTCTGCTCGACGCCGAAAAAGGCGGGACGTTCGCGTTGACCGCGCGCCGGCTGAAGTCGATCGCGCGGCGGTACTTGCCCGACACGAACGTACTCGAGACGACCTTCACGACCGAGACCGGCTCGGCGCGCGTCCTCGATTGCTTCGCGATGCGACCGCGCGGGCGCACGCAGCCGCACCGTCAGATGCTCCGCGTCGTCGAGGGCGTCACGGGCACGGTGACTTTCGACGTGCTCGTGGAGCCGCGCTTCGATTACGGCACCCTCAAGCCGTGGCTCGGCGGCGGGCGCGGCATCTACTCCGCCGTCGGCGGCGACGACGCGTTCGTGCTCCAGTCGGACGTGGCGCTTCGGATCTCGCACGAGGACGCGAGCTTCGCCGGCGAGGTCGTCGTGCGGAAGCGACAGCGCAAGCGCTTCTCGCTCGTCTCGCAGCGCCCGTGGGACATGAAGCTCGCGCGGCTGACGCGCGCGGCGATCGATCGGCGCCTCGCGACGACGATTCGCTGGTGGAAAAAATGGGTCGCGCGCGGGAGCTACGACGTCAAGCATCGAGACGACGTCGTGCGCTCCGCGCTCGTGCTGAAGCTCCTCACGTGCGCGCCGACCGGCGGGGTCATCGCCGCGCCGACGACTTCCCTCCCCGAGCAGATCGGCGCCGACCGAAACTGGGATTATCGCTTCTCGTGGATCCGCGACTCCGCGCACACGCTCGCCGCGCTCTTCGCCGTCGGACATCCCGAGGTCGCGACCGGGTTCAAGCTCTTCATCGAGCGCGCGACCGCGGGCGACGTCGACGATCTGCAGGTGCTCTACGGATGTTACGGCGAGCGTCGCCTCACCGAAGAGACGCTCGACCACCTCGAAGGATGGCGCGGCTCGCGTCCGGTGCGCATCGGCAACGGCGCCGCGACGCAAAGGCAGCTCGACGTCTACGGCGAGCTGATGAACGCGGCACACCTCTGGCGGCGCGCGGGCACGAACTTCACCGAGGACGGCTGGCGCTTTTTGCGCGGCCTCGTCGACGCCGCGTGCGCGCATTGGCGCGACCCGGACCGCGGTCTCTGGGAGGTGCGCGGCGACCCGCGGCACTTCGTCGAATCGAAGGTGATGTGCTGGGTCGCGCTCGACCGCGGCATCCAAGCCGCCGAGGAGCTCGGGCTGCCGGCCGATCTGGATCGCTGGCGCAGCGAGCGAGCGGCCGTGCGCGCGGCCGTCGAGCGCGACGGCGTCGATCGCGAGCGTGGCTGCTTCGTCCAGAGCTTCGGCTCGCGCGAGGTCGACGCGAGCCTCTTGCTGCTGCCGATCCTCGGCTTCGTCGAGCCGAAAGATCCGCGCATGATCGCGACGACGAAGGCGATCGAAGAAGATCTGTGCGACGGGCTTCTCGTTCGACGCTACCGCGCGTCCAAGACGGCGGACGGCTTCAAGACCGGCGAAGGCGCGTTCTTGATGGCGTCGTTCTGGTTCGTCGACGTGCTGTCGATGCAAGGGCGCCTCGAAGAGGCCGAGCAACGCTTCGAATCGCTGCTCGCGCTCGCGAACGACGTCGGCCTCTTGTCGGAGGAATACGATCCGGTGCGTCGCGAGCTCCTCGGAAATTTTCCGCAGGCGTTCTCGCACATGGCGCTCATCAACTCCGCCGAGCAGCTCGCGCGCGCGCGCTCCGGCAAGGACCACACGAACGCGGTCGCCGAGCGCGGAAACGCACGAGCGCATTTGCCGATCGTCCGCGACACGCGCCATCACACGCGCAAAAAAACGCGCCGCCGCCGATCCAGTCAGCGGCGGCCGTGATGCGCCGCGTGCTCGGCGCGCGCGGCGCCGATCGCCGTCTTCACGTGCTTGCGCTCTTCCGGCGGAGGGATGACCGCGCGTAGGCCGAGCGACTTGAGCCAGAGCTCTCGGCACCAACCTTTGGTGTGATAGAGGTGCTCGTCTTCTTCGCTCTCGACGCGCTCGGCGGCCTCGCGCAAGACGCGGGCTTCGTCGCCCGTGAGGCGCTCCGCGCACTTGGAGAGTAGCTCCCAGTCGAGGTGGTCTTTCGTCTCGGCGAGGACGACGCACTCGGCCGCGACGAGCTCCGCCGCGTCCATGTCCCCCGCTTGCATCGCGTTCGTCATCGCTTCGACGAGACGCGCGCCGGTGCCGCGCACGATCAGGCGCCCGGGCGTTTCCATCTGCGGGTCGATCTTCATCGCGTCGCAGACTTCTTCGAGCGCGGTCACGTGCGTGCGCGTTTGCTCGAGATACTTCGTCCACTCCTCGCGGAGCTCATCGCTCTGAACGCAGCGGAGGGCCGCCTCGTAGATCTTCACGCCGCCCATCTCGTGCTCGAGAGATTGCAGCACGAGCTCTTCCAATTGTTCGCGTTTCATGGGCTCACCTTCGAGCAAGGTGCGTTCCGCGAATCGTGGCGCAGTGCTCGAGATAAGCGCGCGCCTGCAGCGCGAGTAGCCGGCTCACTTCGGCTCCGAGCCACGCGGGAAACGTCGCCGATTTTTTCGACTGGAGCGCGCGAAGCCATTCGCGGCGCGTCGGTTCATCCATCTGGTGGCCGTGCGCGAGACCGACGACGCGCGCGACGTAGGCGGCCACGTTCGCGGCTTCGCTGCGCGCGATGTCTTCGAGCTCGAGCTTCAAGTCTTGCGGAAGGAGCTCGCGCACGAAGACGCTCCTGCCGAGCACGTGCGTCGCGAGCATTCGTTCGCCGAGATTCGGCGCGAGCGCGCGCGCGCCGAGGACGACGCGCTCGGCCTCCGCCTGCGCTGGGTGACGCGTGGTCGGCGCGCACGAAGGTCGCGCCTCCTTGAAGTCGAGCAGCGCGAGGCCGCCTTTCTTTTTCGACGAGCCCGACACCGCGACGAGCGCCGCGATGCGCACGAGGCCGAGCGAGCTGCAGCCCTTCACCCAGAACGCAGCGTCGAGCAAGCGCACCGTGGCGTCGTCGTCTCGACAGCCGAGCATCGTCACGAGCTCGCCCGTGTGGTCTTTTTCGACGATGCGCTCGATCGCCGCGCGCGCACCACGCGTGAGCCGCATGAACTTGCGACTGCGCGGCAGCGACGCGTGCTCGACGTCGCGTTCGTCGAGCAGGTCCGGCCACGAACGCCGATGGGCTTTCTTCATCACGAATCGAACGGGCTTGGGCCGCTCCCCGCCGCGCCGCCGCGCGACGCCGTGAGCGTAGCCGTGCGCGATCGCCCCGAGCATGTCGAGCATCACGGTCCCGTCGAGGCCCGACGCGAGCGCGACCGTCGCGAGCGAAAACCCGAGGCGGAGGACGTCGTGGGTCGGGTTTCCGATCACCGTCTGATCCAAGTCGCGAATTTGGAGCGCGACCTCTTCGTCGGCGGCGGCGACCGGCCCGATATTTCCGACGTGCAGATCCCCGCCGATCCAAATCGGCGGCCCCTTCGGCAAGCGTCGGCCGCTGAGCCAGTCGTAAAAGGCCGCCGTGTTGCCGCGCAGAAACGCGTGCACGCTCTCGGCCATTTTCGCTTCGCGCCTTTCGGCGAGCGCGCGCCACGGGCCGTGCGTCACGTCGCCGAGATTCGGCATGCTCGGACGGGCTGCAAACCGGGTGCCCGCACCATGATATAGCCGCGCCATGCCCAAAGCGTTCGACTCCTGGCAAGTCTTCCCGCATCGTCCGCTCGAAAAGCTCGAGCGCAACCTCTGGCGAATCGAAGGGGACCTGCCGAACGGAAACGGCACGCGCGTGATGACGATCGTCAAGACGAAGGGCGGCGGTCTCCTCGTTCACAACGCGATCGCGCTCGAAGACGATCTGATGAAAGAGATCGAAGCGTTCGGCGACCCGGCGTGGATCGTCGTGCCGAACGGTTTCCATCGTCTCGACTCGAAGGTCTACAAGCAGCGTTATCCGAAGGCGAAGATCCTCGCGCCCGGCGGCGCGAAGAAAAAAGTGGAGCAAGTCGTTCCGGTCGAAGGCAGCTACGACGAGCGCATCGACGACGACGTGAAGCTCGCTCACCTCGACGGGCTCAAAGAGAGCGAAGGCGTCGTCGAGGTGAAGCACGACGGCAAGACGACGCTCGTCTTCAACGACTGCGTCAACAACCTGCCGAAGCTCTCGGGGCTCTTCGGGTTCCTTCTCGCGCCGACCGGCACGCCGGCCGTCCCGCGCATCACGCGCTGGTTCATGATGAAGAATCGCGCGGCTTTTCGCGGCCATCTCGAGAAGCTCGCCGACACGGCCGGCCTCGCGCGCGTCATCGTTTCGCACGGAAAACCGATGACCGACGCGCCCGGCGACGTGCTGAAAACGGTCGCCGCGCGACTTGGGTGACGCGCGTGACAAAATGCCGCTGCACTCGTCCCCTTTTCGCGCGCTAGCTTTGCGAGCATGAGCCACGCGAGCGACGTCCGCGTTCCAATTCTGATCGTCGACGACATCGCGGCCAACCTACTGGCGCTCGAAGCAGTGCTCGCGCCCGGAGCGCAGTACGAGATCGTGCAAGCGTCTTCCGGCGAAGACGCGCTGCGCGCGGTCGAGGAGCGCGACTTCGCCGTCGTCTTGCTCGACGTGCAGATGCCCGTGATGGACGGACTCGAGACCGCGACGCGCATGCGAAAGCTGACGCGTTGGGAGCACCCGGTGCCGATCGTGTTCGTCACCGGCATCGACGGCTCGCCCGCGCGCGTGCTTCGCGCGTACACGGAAGGCGCCGTCGACTTCATCGCGAAGCCGCTCCAGCCCGAGATGATCCGCGCGAAGGTCGCGGTCTTCGCCGAGCTCTATCGCGCGCGGCGGCGGCTCGTGTCCGAGAACGCGACCGCGACGGGCTCGCTTCGTCACACGCGCGCGTGGCTCGCGACGACGCTGCGAAGCATCGGCGACGGCGTCATCGCGACCGACGTCGAGGGTCACGTTCGGTTCATGAACGAAGCGGCCGAGCGCATCACCGGCTGGGCCGAGAACGAAGCGCGCGATCGTCCGCTCTCTGACGTCTTTCCGATTTTCTCCGACGCGACGCGCCGTCCGTACGAGAGCCCGGCGACGAGCGTGATCTCGACCGGCATGCTCGCGTCGCTCGCCGAGGACACCGTGCTACGCGCGCGGAGCGGACGGAGCATCCCGATCGCCGACAGCGCGGCGCCGATTCGCGACGATCGCAACGTGCTCATCGGCGTCGTCATCGTGTTTCGCGACGCGACGGCCGAGCGACGCGATCGCGCTCGGCGCGATTTCCTGGCGCGCGCCGGCGCGGCGCTCGCGTCGCCCATCGACTATCGCGCGACGCTCGGCGCCGTCTCGCAGCTCGCCGTGCCGCAGCTCGCCGACCGATGCACGATCGACTTGTTCGACCCGGGCCACGCGCCGGAGCTCTCGACGATCCTGACCTCGAGCACGATGACCGTGCCGCTCCGCGCGCATGATCACACGCTCGGCGCGATCACGTTCGCCTACGACGACGCGACCCGGTCGTACGAGCGCGCCGATCACGAGTTCGCCGAGGAGTTCGCGCGACGCGCGGCGATGGCGGTCGAAAACGCGCTCATGCTCGAGCAAGCGAACACCGCGCGCGGCCTCGCCGAACGCCAGCAAGAAAAAGCCGACATCGCGAACCGCGCGAAGGACGAGTTCCTCGCGACCGTGTCGCACGAGCTGCGGACGCCACTCTCGGCGATGCTCGGCTGGGCGGTGACGCTCCGCGCGCGCAGCGTGCCGGAGGACATCGACCGCGGGCTCGCGATCATCGAGCGCAACGCGCGCCGCCAAGCGCGGCTCATCGACGATCTCCTCGACGTCTCGCGCATCATCTCCGGCAAGATGACGTTGAGCCTCACGCCCACGCGCATCGACGAGGTCATCAAGCGCGCGATGGAGTCCGTCGGGCCTGCGGCCGAGGCGAAGCAAATCGACATTCACGCCGACGCCGAGACGCAAGTCATGGTGCTCGGCGATCCGGATCGGTTGCAACAAGTCGTGTGGAACCTCCTCGTCAACGCGATCAAGTTCACGCCGGAGCGTGGACGCGTCGCCGTGCAGTGCTATCGGCACGGGCGGCACGCCGTCGTCCGCGTCGTCGACAACGGCGAAGGCATCGCGTCGCACCTCTTGCCGCACGTGTTCGAGCCGTTTCGCCAAGGCGACCCGTCGATCACGCGGAGGCACACCGGACTCGGCCTCGGGCTCGCGATCGTTCAACAGCTCGTCTCCGCGCACGACGGTCGCATCGAAGCGTCGAGCGAGGGCATCGGGCGCGGCGCGACGTTCGTCCTGCGGCTGCCGGCGCTCGCGGACGCGACGGTCGACGACACGCCGCCCGTCGAACGACTCGACTCGCTCGGAAGGCTCGATGGGCTCTCGGTGCTCGTCGTCGAGGACGAGGACGACACGCGCGCGCTGATCGAATACGTGCTGAACGCGCGCGGCGCGCGCGTGACTGCGGCGCACTCGGTCGCCGCCGCGCTGAGCGCGCTACCGAACGCGGCGCCCGACATCATCGTGAGCGACATCGGGCTGCCCGGCGTCGACGGCTACTCGTTCATTCGCCGCGTACGCGAAGCGGGAACGGTCACGCCGGCGCTCGCGCTCACCGCGTACGCTCGGCGCGAGGACGTCGAGCGCGCGAAGGCCGCGGGCTACCAAATGCACATCGCGAAGCCGATCGAGCCGACGCGTCTCGTCGCCGCCGTCGGCTGGCTCGCGCACGGCGCCGACGTCAAGGAGACGACAAGCGAGCCACTAACCCATCCAGATCGACTGGCTTGACGAGATAGGTGTCGAAGCCGGCTTCGCGCGCGAGCGCGCGATCGCGCTCCTGACCGTAGCCGCTCACCGCGATCAGCCGAATCGCGCGCCCGTAGCGCGTGCGGAGGCGGCGCGCGACCTCGTACCCGTCGACGACCGGCAGTCCGATGTCGAGGAGCGCGATCGTCGGCGTGAAGGCGGCGCTCACGTCGAGCGCTGCGCCGCCGTCGTGCGCAACTGCCACGTCGTAGCCGAGCATCGCCAGGTATTCCTTCGTCAGCTCGGCGCCGTCGACGTTGTCGTCGACGACCAGCACGCGCTCGCGTTTGTTGGTTTCGGTCATGGCGGCAAGTGGAGGTAGCAGCGGCTGTGCCAGCGTCGCCGGTGGCGCATTTCACGACGTTGCCGCCGCCTGGCACACGCGTCGCCGCTACGGACCGCGGGGCGGCGCGTGACAACGTAGCGCGTTGGTCGCCCGCTTCACTGGCCGCAAATGCCGTTGTTGCACTTGGGCGCGCTCTGCGGGCACTGGTTGTCGTGCGCGCACTCGACGCACCTCGCGGTGCCGCCTTGGTTGTCGCAGAAGGGTGTGCCGGCGTCGGCGGCGCAGTCGGTGTCGACGACGCAGACGACGCAGCGGCCTTCGTTCGTGTTGCAGATTGGATCGGCTGCGCCGCAGTCGCCGTTACCGAGGCACGCGACGCACTCGCTCGTCGTCGTGTCGCAGAGCGGCGTCGTCCCGCTGCAGTCGGAGTTGCCGGTGCAGCCCTTGCGACACGTGAAATCGTGCGGATCGCAGATCGGCTCGGCCGTGCCGCAGTCCGAGTTCGAGAGACACTGCACGCATTGGTGATCGCCGAGGAAGCAGCGCGGCGCCGTCGCGCCGCAGTCGCTGCTCGCGAGACACTCGACGCACCGGTCCGAGGTCGTGTCGCAGAGCGGGCGGCCTTGGACGCCGGCGCAGTCCGCGGTCACGTTGCAGTCGACGCACGCGCCGGTCGCCGTGTTGCACAGCGGAAAGTTCGCCGGGCCTTGCGTGCAGCTCCCGTTCGACGTGCACGCGGCGTGGCACTGGTGGTCCGCCCAGCACGCGGGTGACGCCGCGCCGCAATCGGAGTTGGTCGCGCATGCTTCGCACCCGCCTTCGATGCATCGCGGAGCACTCGCCGGACAATCGGAGTCGCCTTGGCACGCGACGCAGCCGAGCGTGCCGCTGCAAATCGGCTGCTGCCCGCCGCACGAATTCGCGCCGTTCACGCCGCAGAGCGCGCTGCCGCCGCCCGGCCCGCCGTTACTGCCGCCGCACGCGAGCACGAGACCCACCGCCGCACAAGCACCCAAAAAAAGCGAAAAGACACGTTTCATGATCGGCCCGATGAAGCACCGAGCGTGCCGCGCGCGCGCGCCGCGATTCGCGCGTCCACGTGGCAAGCGGAGCGACCCATTCGCTTGTGTGCGTGGTCAGCGCAGCGATCAGTTTTTCATGCGCGGCGCGGGCGGCGGACCGGCGACGGGCGGGAAGAAGAGTCGCACGCTCGTGCCGACGTCGACTTCGGAGTCGATGAGAATTTCGCCGCCCGCGCGCCGCACGTTCATCGCCGCGAAGGTGAGGCCCATGCCGAGCGCTCCCGGCCGGCGCGTCGTGAAGAACGGGTTCAGCGCTTGGCGCCGCACTTCGGGCGTCATGCCGACGCCGTTGTCGTTCACCTCGACGATGATCATCTCCGCCTCGTTGGTGAGACGAAGCGAAATGCGCGGTCTGCGCGTCGCGAGCTTTTCGACGGCGAGCACCGCGTTGTTGAGGAGCGACGCGACGACTTCGACGGCGCGAACGCGCGAGATGCCGACGACGCACGGCTCGCTCGGAATGTCCGCCTCGAAGTCGGCGGAAATCTCGACCTCGCGATGCACGTACGTCGTGAGCTCGACGAGCGTTCGGCTGAGCTCGCATACGCCGAGCTCGCCCGTCGCGGTGAGCGCCATCATCTGATTGACGACGTTCGCCATGTTCTTCAGCGCCTCGTTGAGGTCGCTGATCGTTCCGTGCAGCTCGGAGGTCGTCTCGGTCGGGCCGACGAGCGTCTCGATCGTCGTGCAATTGATCATCGCGGCGGCGAGCGAGTTGCGCATCTCGTGGCCGATCGCGGCGCTCATGAACGCGAGGCCGTCGAGCTCGGGCGAGTGGACGTCGCGGTTCGATGCGCGCCACGTCGCGCGGGCGCGCGCGCGACCGATCGCGAGAGCCACCTCGGTCGGCGACGCGCTCCACGTGGCGACCTCGTCCGCGCCGAGCCGAAGGAGCGACGCATGCGCGCTCGCGTCGCCGAGCGCGACGACGCCGCCGCGCTCGCGCGCTTCGACGATCGCCTCTTCGACGGTCGCTTGCGCGGCTTCGATGACCGTGACGCCCGAGCCCGCGACATCGCGCACGTGCGCGCTCCCGCCGGGCGCACCTTCGACGATCCAAAGGAGCGTGACCAACCCTCCGCGCGACATACGCCGTAGACTAATTCAAGCGGCTCGGCCGTGGCCAGGCTTTCCGGCTGACGCGTTGCGCAGACGCTCCTCGGCGGCGGGGAAAGAAATTCGATCAGTCCGACGCGGGGCCAGCTCCTTTGGCCCCAAACGCGGCCTGGACGACGACGGGGACGAGAAAGTAGAGCGTACAAAACGCCGTCGCGCCGGTCGGCGAGAAACCCATGTCGCGCATGAGAGCGCCTTGAAGTCCGGCGGAATTGATCCGAACGCCCTTGCGCTGCGCGAAAAAGGCGTCGACGGCCATCGCAAGCTTCCAGCTCGAACCCGCGTCGCGCCCGTAACCTCGCGCGAGCTCGAAGACCTGCGCGTTGCGCTCGTCCGGGCCTAGCGCCGGGCGCCCCAAACCGGGCAGTCGCTCGCCGCGTCGAATGGTCTCCTCGAGCTGAGTCTCGAGGGACACGTCGCGCGAAAGCCCCTCGTCGAGCGTGTCGAGCAGGCGCAAGAAGCGGCCGACGGGTGGAGCTCCCATGTTCGCGTTGAGCACGGTGGCGAGCCCGGCGACGATGCCGTGCTCGAGCCCCGATGCGGCCGCGACGCGACGCGCGACGTTGAGCGGCCAAATTCGAACGTCGAACAGCTGCGTGTTGACGCCGAGATGCTCGAGCAGCTCGGCGTCGCGAGGCCCAAGGTCCACGCCGTCGATGCCGAGCGCGGCGACCTGAACGAAGGAGCGCTTGCCGACGAGATCGGCAAAGAGGCGCCGACCTCGAATCTCGTGATCGTGCGACGCCGCGAGGACGCGGCCCGGCTCCGTGTCTCGCACGAGCGCAGGCTCGAGACGCGCGAGGTCGTCGAGTTTTCCGCGCTTGCACGCAGCGAGCTCCGCGCCGTGGCGCATCACGAATGCCACCGCTTCTTCGAGCGTTGCGGGCGCTGCGGTCAAGAGCGCCACGGCGAGCACCGCTGCAGGCGACGCTCCGCACGTGAGGGCCAGCTCCACGTTGCGCATCACGCGCTCGTCCATCACAAGCTCCGCAGCAGCGTTGCCAGATCTGCCGCGCGCGACAGGGGGCTCAGCGCCTCGCTTGGATCGATGCGCAGGTCGAGGACGAGCGGCACGCCGTCTCGCGCGAGCCCCCTGAGAAAAGCGGGCTCGAGAAGCGCCGCGTCGTCGATCACGTGGCCATCCGCGCCGTACCCGCGCGCAATCTCCGCGATGTTGGAGATGCGCGACGCGAACGCGCTGGGCTTGCGGCTGAACACCGCGCGGAAGCCATGATCGACCATGTTCCAGCAGCCGTCGTTGAAGACCGCAAACACGATGCCGAGACGCTGCTCGACACAGGTGAGCAAATCGCCAGCGTGCATGTGGAACCCGCCGTCGCCGACGAACACGATGACGCGCGCGTCACGGCGTGCGTGCTTGATTCCGATCGCGGCACCGAAGCCGCTTCCCATCGAACCGAGGCCCGTGAAGCAGTGGAAGCGATCCGGACTGTCGACGGTCAAGTAATGCTGGGCGAAGGTCATGTGCTCGCCGATGTCCGAGCAGAACGTCGCGTTGGGAAATGCACGCTGGAGCGACAGCACGGCGTGCTGCGGCTTGACCATGCCGGCCGGCGCGTTGACGCTCCACGGACGCGTGCGGCGCGAGACGGACGCGCGGGCGCGAGGCACCTTGGGCAAGGCCGCGGTGATGGCGGCGAGCACGCGGCGCGCGTCGCCCATGATACCGAGCGTCATGGGCGTGTTGCGGCCGAGCATCACGGGATCGCGATCCGCGTGAATCGTCGCCGTGCGGCCCGCGAGCCCGAGACGCCAGCCGCTCGTTGCGAAATCACCGAGGCGCGAGCCGACGACGCAAACCACGTCGGGGCCGTCGGCGACGTAGTCGGTCACGGACGGGTGGCCCGCATTGCCCGCGAGACCGAGGTAGAGGGGATGGCGCTCTGGAAAAATGCCCTTCGCGTGCGACGTGACGGCCACAGGCACGTTCGCGGCTTCGGCGAGCTCGACGGCTTCGGCAGCCCCGGCGCGCGCGCCGCTCCCGAGGACGAGCAGCGGCCGTTTCGCGGCGGACAAAAGCTCGGCCGACGCGCGCGTCGCGGCGGCGTTTGGCTCGGCGTGCGGCGCGGGCTCGGAGAAGGCAACGGCGCCGCGATCGGTCGTCGCTTGCGCGATATCGTACGGCACGCTCAAGAACACAGGCCCCGGACGCCCTCCGGTCGCGGCCAACCACGCGCGCGAGACGATGCCCGCAACGTTGGCCGGCGACTCGACGCACGCACTGAAACGCGTGACGCCACGCATGAGGCCGACGACGTCGAGAGCGCCCGGCGATCCGTCCTGAAACGCGGCGCGCGAGCGCCACGCCGCCGGTACGTCACCGCCGATGACGATGACAGGCAGGTCCTCCAGATGTGCGCTCGCAATGCCGGTTAGCGTGTTCGTCACACCCGGTCCGGATGTCACGAGCACGAGCGCGGGCGTTCCCGTGATGCGCGCATAGCCCGCCGCCGCGAAAACCGCCGTCGTCTCGTGACGCATGGAGACGAGCTGGATCTCGGGCACGTCGAAGAGCGCATCGAAAATCGGGCCGACCGCGCCGCCCGGAATTCCGAAGGCCGCGCGGACGCCGCGCTCCGCAAGCACGCGCAACAGCTGGGTCGCCGCGCGGCACGCGGGCCGCGCAACCGCCGGCGGAAACGGAGTTGCTTGCATTGCTCGGCTAATATGCCCGCGACGCGTGGCGGGCCAAGAATTCAACTCGGCAGCCGCGGCCTCCAGCGAACGTGCAGGCGTCCTTCGTACGGGCTCACGAGCTCGGGCTCGACGCTACCGTCGACGCCGAAGGTGTCGAGCATCCCTTCAGCGCCGCCGCGCATCGCGTGCTCGATCCAAATGTACTCGCCGGCGATCTCGAGCACGGAGTAGCCAGGCTCTCGGTTAGCGACCGACCAGACTCCGTAATTGCAGAAATGGTCGCGATTCGCGCACAACCACATCAGGTACTTGTGCGGGTCGATGTTCAGCAAATGCAGCAACGAGCGCCCGAACGGCGTCGCGAGGTACTGCGGCGTTGCCTGACGCCAGATGCGACGTACGCCCTCGCCCGGATGCTCTTGATCGATGATGGCACCGGCGGTCGCGAGCTCTTCGAGATACTCGCCCAACGAGTAACTCAGAAACGGTACGCGTCGGCGACGGGGAACCATTCGCTGCCACGCCGCAGCTTCCGCAGGCCCGAGCTTGCGCACGCAGTCGGCCGCCATCGAGAACCATATGCCTCGAACGTTCGACGTGAGGGGAACGTCGCGAACGCGGCGAGATAGCCCGAGCTGGTCATGAATCGAGCGGATGTCGAGCGCGGCAACCGGCACCGTAGCGCCATCATACCTCAGACCAATGCCGGCGTCGGCTCCAACGCGGAAGCAAAACGATCGAGGGCGAGACCGAGGCCCGCGTGGACCTTCACCCGTGGCGCGACGCCAAGCTCGAGCCGCATGCGCGCAATCGGGTAGCGGCGCGTCTCGGTCAAGAACCGCACGGCGAACGGCGTGAGCGGCGGGGACGAGATGAGCCCGACCTTCTGAAACAGGTGCATCGCGCGCGCCGCGACCGTCGCCATACCGAGCGGCATCGTGCGCGGCTGGGGCAAACAGAGGCGCTCACAGAGCATGTCGACGAGCTCTTTCCACGTCACGTCTTCGTCCGGCGCGCCCGCAACGTTGAAGACGCATGAGTCGCCCTCGTGCGCGGCAGCGGCGAGAAGCCCGCCTACGACGTCCGAGACGTGGACTAGCCCGACCGGCGCACCACCGTCGCCGATCATCGGAACGCGGTTTCTCAGAAGGTCGATGAGCCGCGGGAGCATGCCGGTGTCACCGGGTCCGTAAATGATCGACGGGCGCAGGATGCGGAGCGCCGTCGTGCTCGCGGCGAGCTCGGCTTCGCACGCTTCTTCGCCGGCGGTTTTGGTGTCGATGTACGGCTCGCCGACGGTGCGACGCGGCGCGCGCTCGTCGAACGTGCCCGCGTCGAATCCATAAACGGCGACGCTGCTCACGTGCACGAACGCTCTCGCACGATCTTTCGCCGCTCGCGCAACACGGCGCGTGCCCTCGACGTTGACGGCGCGGCCGAGATCCCACGTGACGCGATCGCCGACGACGCCCGCGCAGTGGAAGACGACGTCGCAACTTTCGACTGCGCGCTCGACGGCGCCATCGTCGACGGTGAGATCGGCATGCGCGCGCTCGACCTGCGACGGAAGCGACGCCGAGTCTTTCCGAATCATCGCGCGCACCGCCCAACCTCGCTCGAGCAGCCCGAGCACCAGCCGGCCGCCCAGGAAACCCGTCGCCCCCGTCACCAGCGCGCGTTCGACCATGCGGCGTTTTTCGCGCCGGGCGCTCGCGCGGGCCAACTTCTCGGGAAGAACATTTCGGCCGGCTCGTACGTTCAAAGAGAGGCCCCATGTCCTCCGCCGGGATACCCGTCGTTTTCAGCGCGCCGCGATCCATTCGGCTGCTCAACGTCGTCGCGGTCGCGACTTCGATCGCCGCGTGCACGATTGCGGCGGGCGTGGCGGTGTCGCCGGCAGACTGGTCTTGCGCCATCTACGTGGGCCTGCCCACCGTCTTCGTCGCCTACGTGTGGGCGCTTTGCCTCCGCTGGCAGAAGGAAACCGGCAGCGGGCGCCGGTGGGGCTGGTTCTTGTCGGTGCCGCTCGCGGCGATGAACGCCGCGATGGCGTGCGGCACGATGTTCGCCCTGCAGGGCGATGCGTCGCCGGAGGCGTTCGGCGGCGGCGCGATCCTCGGCGCGACGTTCGGCGTCATCGTCTGGTTGCCCGCGATGTTCCTCGTGCTCGCGCTCTTCGGCCTGCCGATCGCGCACGCCCAAAAGCTCGCGCGGCGTGGGCTCACCGGTGAAGAGCGCGGCGAGCGCATCATCGGGCTCGTCGCAGCGCTGCTCGCGGCCCTCGCGCTCCCGTTCGCTTGGCTTTGCGCCGGCACGACGCACATGCCGAACGGCCCCACGGCTTGGATGGGCGCCGCGCTCATGCACGTCTTCTCGTTCGTCGCGATCGGCTGCGGCGTCGTGGCGGCGTTGCGCGCAGCGACGCGCGAACGACGGCGAGAACGTTTCGTCGCACGCGTCGAAGCGCTCGAAGAACCGGGCTACCGCGTCGAGCCCACGCCCGCCGGCAAGGTGCTCGTTCGCGTCGCGCCGGTCGCGACGTACCGCGTCTCCGACCGCGCCGAGGAGCTGTTCGAGCTCGACGACGCGGGCCGCGCGACCTACCGCGCGTCGACCCTCAGTTGACGCTCGGCGCGGACCCTCAGTGAGGGCCGCTGACGACGCAGAAACCGCCCGAGCAGACGTCGTTCGGATCGCAGCAATCGGCCGTGGTCTGGCACGAGTCGCCTTGCGGCGAGCAGGTCGCGTTCGGCGGCTTGTTCTGGCAGACGAGGCCGTTGCCGCCGTCGGAGACGCCCGCGTCGGGATCCGCCTGCTCGCAGTAACCGTTGCAGCATTGGTCGCCGCTCGTGCAGTCCGCGCCGTTCGCGCGGCACGGGTCGAGCACCCAGAACCCGCGCGAGTTGCCCGCGAGGATTTCCTGCGCCGGCAAATAGAACGCCGGGTGGCTCGCGTCTTTGCCCGGCTGCGCGTTGAGATCGATCGCGGCGACCCAGAGCTTCTTCGGCGTGATGTTGGTGACGAGGTTCACGCCGCGCGGATCGCTGCAGAACGGCGGAATCGTCGCGACGCTTCCGTATCGCCGCCGGCTCGTGAAGACGACCCACACGTAGCCGCCCGACGGCACCGGGTTCACGGTCGGCTCGTAATTGTAATTGATGTCGTTCGCGTGCGTCGGATCGGTGTTGCCGACTTGGTTGCCGTCGGCCGTGCAGTTCATGTTCGCGGCGCCCGGAATGCTCGGCAGGTAGCTCGTGCCGTTGCCGTCGAGGCCGTTGAGCTCGTTGAGGACGGTGACGTTCGAGGCGTTCGCGGTGGAGGTCCACTGGATCTGCGCCTGACAGTTCTTGCGCGTGTACATCTGGCCGCTCGTGCCGTCGAGGCCGACGACGCTCTGGTGATGGAAGACGAGCGACTGACCGTCGGGGAAAAACGCCGGCCATCCCGGTTGAACGCCGGCCGCCTTACCGGTGTCGTCGACGACGAGCGTCGGGCTCGTGAAGGCGCTCGTGTTGCTGTCGTAATTCATCACGAAGAGCTGCTTGCCCGGCGCGGTCACCGTCGAGGTCCCGCTCATGGGGTTCATCGCGACGAGCTTGCCGTCGGGCGAAAACGCGGGCGACCCGAGGTTCGTGCCCATGACGCCGAGGCCGCTCGTCGTGACCGGCGTCGTGTCGTTCGGAATCGGCAGGAGCAATCCGCTCGACGTGAGCGCGAGCGAGCCGTCCGGATACATGCCGGGGAACGTCGCGTTGTGCGTGAGCACGTGCTCGGTGTTCGAGTTAGCGAGATCGTAGGCCGAGCTCGTGTTGTAGTTGTCGCCGTGCTGCGCGACGAGCCAGCCGCCCTTCGCCGCGACCGAGTGACAGACGCGGCACTGCGCGAGCCCGCCGGTCGAGCCCGCGACGAGCTGCGGCCCGGTGTCGCCGACGTGAATCGAGAGCACGGCGCCGCCGAACTTTCCGTTTCCGCCGACCGCGCCGCCGAGGTTCTGCGCGAGCTGCGTGCCGTACGAGTTGTAATAGATGATGCCGTCGAGCCGGCCCGGCGCGACGGTGTACGTCTGCGAGATGGGTCCGTAACCGACGGCGCCTTTCGCGACCGTGAGGCTCAGCGTGAGCTGATCGGGCACGTTGTTTTGCGTGGGTCCTCCCGCGCTGTTGGTGGCCGCGTCCCAGATGTCTTGCGGCACCGGCATGCGAATGAACTTGCCGCCGGTCTGCGTGAGGATCGCCGGGCGCCCGAACGTGCCGGTCCACGAGAAGGAGCCCGACGTCGTCGCGAGCGAGAGCTGAATCGCGTCAGCGTCGCCGATCGACCAGTCCCATTGAACGAGCGGCGCGAGGAGGCCGCGCGGAAAGACTGTGCCGCCGTATGGATAGAGGAACGCGAGGTTTTGCGTGCTGCCGTTCGAGCTCGGCGCGCCGAGCGCGGTGAGCGTGGGCGCGTCGGTGACGGCCGGGCCGAGGCCTTCGCCGCCGACGCCGCCGACGCCGCCGCCCGCGGTGAGCTGCGTCGTGGTCGTCGCCGTCTGCGCGGTCTCGCCGGGATTGTTGGAGTTCAAACCATTTTGCGACGCGGTGACTTTGATGAGGACTTGCCGCATGACGGTCTGGTTGTTCAGGCCGGCGGTCACCGTGACGAGGCCGCCGGTCGTTCCAGTCGGGACGACGGTGGTCGACGGCGACGGGCCGGCGCCGACCGTCGCGAGATCGCCGCGGTCGACGACCCACCCTGCGCTCACCGCTTGACCGCCGTAGGTCGCGTTGAAGGTCACCGTCGGCGACGTTTGTCCGAGCGGCACCGTGATCGTCTGGAGCGTGCTCGGCTCGACGTCGAGCACTTGCGCCGCGTCGCTCGGCGGCGCGTCGGTGACGCCCGTGTCGAAGCCGAAGCTCACCTCGGGGCCGCCCGCGTCGGGCGTCGTCACGTCGATCGACGCGTCGGGGGCGCCGCTGTCGAACGTGTTGCTGTCGTCGGAGCCGCACGCGACCCCGACGGCGGACGCGAGCACGAAAATGAGAATCGAAGTCAGAGGACGCGAAAAGCCCAACATAAGTGCAGAATAGCTCACGAGCTCGCGGCGAGTATTATTTTCAGCTTTCCCACGCTTTCGGCGGCTTTCATGGCGCCCTGGGCTCGGCTCAGCGGGAAGGAATCGGCCAGGAGCGGCGTCACGTCGACGCTACGGCGAGCGAGCAGATCGAGCGCCGGCGCGAAGCGACCGCACCGCGAGCCGACGACGCGGATTTCGTCGACCACGACGCGCGCGGTGTCGATCGGCGCCGCGCCGTGGAAGGTCGACTTGAGGACGAGCGTGCCTTGCGGCTCGAGCATGTCGAGCGCGAGGAGAAAACCGCTCGGCGCGCCGGAGGCCTCGACGACGACGTCGAACGCGCGTCCGCGTTTTTTCGCGTCCTCGATCGAACAGGTCTCGATGTGTCTGCCCCGCGCGATGGCGAGCTTGCTCTCGTGCTTGCCGACGAGGAGCGGGCGAAGATCGCTCGCGGCGAGGACCATCGCGCAGAGGAGGCCGAGCTTTCCGTCGCCGATCACCGCGACGCGCGTGCTCGTGTCCATCGGGCAGCGCTCGAGGACGCCGCAGGCCGCCGCGAGCGGCTCGACGAAGACGGCTTCGACGTCGGAGATCGCGTCGGGCACGGCGACGAGATTTCGCGCCGGCAATCGCAAGAGCTCGGCGTGCGCACCGTCGCGGCCGACGATGCCGAGCACCGTGCGCGTCTTGCAGTGCCGCGGGTCGCCGCGCTCGCAGCGTTCGCACGCGCCGCACCCGGCGTTGATCTCGCCGACCACGCGCGTGCCGCGCGGCAGCGGGCCGCCGGCGGGGTCCTCGATCACGCCGACGAATTCGTGGCCGAGCGTGCCGCGAAAACCGGCGTAGCCGCGGGCGATCTCGAGATCGGTGTTGCAGATCCCCGAGGCTCGCACGCGCACGAGCGCTTCGCCCGCCGCGCGCGGCTCGGCGATCTCGGCGAGTGACAGACCGGCGTCGTCGACGCGAAGGGCGAGCATGGACTAGTTCTAATGCATGGCCGCCCCGATCGCGTTCCACTTCGATTTCATTTCGCCGTACGCGTACCTCGCGTGGACGCAGATTCACGCGCTCGCCGAAAAATACGGACCCGAGGTCGCGCCGGTGCCGACGCTGCTCGCGCCGCTCCTCGCGCACGGGGCGACCAAGGGTCCGGCCGAGATCCCGGCGAAGCGGATGTACATGTTCTTCGACGTGCTGCGAAGCGCGCACGTGCTCGGCGTGACGATCGCGCCGCCGAGCTCGCATCCGTTCAATCCGCTCGTCGCGCTGCGCGCCGCGTCGCTCGACATGACGGCCGCAGAAAAACGCCGCCTCGTCGACGTGCTCTACGCCGCGGTCTGGGTGAACGGTCACGGCGTCGAGACGCCGGAGAAAGTCGCGGCGATCGCAACGCGCGCGGGTCTCGACGGCGAGGAGATCGTGCGACGCGCGAGCGAGCAGTCCGCCAAAGATCGGCTGCGAAAACAAACCGACGACGCGATCGGCGCGGGCGTCTTCGGCGTGCCGACGATGATCGCCGACGGCGAAATGTTCTGGGGCGTCGACTCGCTGCCGCACCTCGAACGTTTTCTCCGCGGCGAGCTCTTCGACGCGCGCGCGAAGCTTCGCGAATGGAGCGCCGTCGGCGCCACCGCGTCGCGCAAGTCTTGAGACCCATGCGACCCGACGTCCGCTTCGTGCTCGCCGTCGCGTCGATCGCGATCGTGGCCCACGCCGAGTCGCCGGAGCGCGCGCCGCCCGAGTGCCGCGAGCAAGTCGCCGCCGCGCTCCGCGCGCTCAGGCCGGTGCTGCCCGCGCAGTGCACGCTCGAGCGCGCGATCCTCGCGTATGCGCCGGGCCGCTTTCATCCGGTCGACGAGGGCACGCTGCCGTCGCGCCGCGCGAGCGGGACCTGCCCGGCCGCCATGGCGAACGTCGCGAATCGCTTTTGCGTCGATCGCTGGGAAGATTCGCTCGCCGAGCGACGCGCCGACGGGAGCGAAGTCGCGTGGTCGCCGTTCGAAACGCCCGTCGCAGGACACGTGTATATTGCACACACTTCGCCTGGCGTGGTGCCGCAGGCCTACGTGAGCGCGGGCCAAGCGGAGCGCGCGTGTCGCGCGGCGGGAAAACGTCTGTGCGCGCCGGTCGAGTGGCGCGCCGCGTGCGGCGGGTCGCAAGCGAACGCATATCCGTACGGCGCGTCACGCGTCGCCGGCAAATGTCACGACACGGGCGTCGCGCCCGCGCTCGCGCTCCACGTGAGCGACCTCAACGATCCGCGGCTCGACCAAATTCCGGACACGATCGCCAAGACCGGCGCGTACCCCGACTGCGTGAACGACTACGGCGTTTACGACATGGTCGGCAACCTCGACGAGTGGACCGCCGATCCCAACGGCACGTTCCAAGGCGGCTACTGGCTCGACACGTCCCAGCACGGCGAAGGCTGCGCGTACCGCACGATCGCGCACGATTTCACGTACCACGATTACTCGACGGGCTTTCGCTGCTGCGCCGACGTCGCGCCGTGAGCGACGTGATAGAACAGCCGACCATGAGCAAAATCGACATCAAGACCGAAGACGGCGTCTGCCCGAGCTACGTCTACAAGCCGATCGGCACCGGCCCGTGGCCCTCCGTGTTGGTCTTCATGGACGGCATCGGCATCCGTCCGGCGATGCTCGAGGTGGGCGAGCGGATCGCGAAGCACGGTTTCTTCGTGCTGCTTCCGGATCTCTTTTATCGCGCCGGCCCGTACGCGCCGATGGACCCGAAGACCGTGTTCAGCGATCCCGATCAGCGAAAAATCTTGATGGAGAAATTCTTCGCGGTCGCGCAGCCGCCGATGTTGATGAAGGACACGCGATCGTTTCTCGACTGGATCGCGGCGCAGCCCGAGGCGAAGAAAGGTCCCGTCGGCACGACCGGGTATTGCATGGGCGGGCTCATGTCGCTCACCGCGGCGGGGACGTATCCGGATCGCATCGCGGCGGCGGCTTCGTATCACGGCGGGCGCCTCGCGACCGACGCGCCCGACAGCCCGTCGAGCCTCGCGCCGAAGATGAAGGCGCGCGTCTACGTCGCCGGCGCGATCGAAGATCAGTCGTTCACCGACGAAATGAAGGCGCGCCTCGAAGACGCGCTCACGAAAGCGAACGTCGATCACAAAATCGAAACGTACCCGGCGAAGCACGGCTGGGTTTTCCGCGACACGCCGGTCTACGACGCGGCGCAGTCCGAGCGTCACTACGAGACGCTCTTCGCGCTCTTCGACGCGACGCTCAAGTAGGCGCGAGCGCCTCGATCATTTCGTCGAACGGTTTCTCCGCGGCCGTCACCGTCGCGGAGGGGCCGACGATTTTGAAAAAGTAAGGTTGCTCCGGCGTCTCGACGATCGCGGCGAGCATCGTCCAGCCTTCGTGCGGCGCCGCCGACGGATCCATGCCGCCGCCGTAGGTGCCTTCGATCTTCACGATCGTGACGCGGAGATCGTGCACCTTTTTTTGCGACTGCTGAACGACGGCCTCGCCTTCGAACTGGCCCTTCCAACGCTCGATGTTGCTCTGCAGGTCCCCGCCGGCGCGCGTGACGACGAGCTCGGTGTCGTCCGAAATTTTGTACGTCGCGAGGCGCATCGCGTTGGGATTCGGCACCTTCGTCCACTTCGCCGGCGCTTTCCACGTGAGCGCGGCCGGCTCGGTCGTCGGCGGCGCGAAGGCCGATGCGTTGTCGACCGCGGGATGATCGGGCGGCATGTCGGCGTTGGCGTTCGGCGCGTTCGGCTCGTTCGGTTCGGTCGGATCGGTCGCGACGCTCTGCGGCGCCGGCGGCTGCGCGGGCGAGCCCCAGATCAGCGCGAACGCGACGGCCGCTGCGAGACCGGCAGCAAGGATGATTGTGCTTTTTTGCATCGTGTGGACGGCGCGAAGCTAACGCCGCGCGGCCCTCGCGTACAGCACGCGTGCTACCATCGCGCCGAGCGATGACGCGGGAGGAGGTTTGGAAGCACGTCGCCGGCGTGCTGCGCGACGGCTTCGGGCGGCTGCTCGACGTGCGCGACGTTCGGCGCGTGCGGCACGTCGCGGGGGACGCGTGGGTCGTCACGGTCGTGCTCGCCGCGCCGAGCGGGGACCTGCACGTCGCCGACGTGAGCGTGGACGACGCGAAGCTCGCGATGACGCCGGTGCTCGGCGCCGATCACGTCATCGAAGCGGTTCGTCGCGCGCAGCGCGCGTCGCTCGCGCCGCCACCGGCGACCGACGAGCTCGGCGACCTCGGCGAGAACGAGGACGACGGCGCGCTCGGCATGCTCGAAGAAATGGAAGCGCCGATCGAAGCGCGCATCGACGCGGCCATCGCGCGCGGCGACCCGGCGTCGCTTCGCGAGGCGCGTGATCTCTTGCCGCGTCTCTTGACCGAGCACGAGCGACGCGGCGCCACGCTGTTCACGATGGCGTCGGTCGAAGCGAAGCTCGGCGAGAGCGCGCTCGCGAGCGGTTATCTCGAAGCCGCGGCGCGCGAGTTCGCCGACCGGTTCGACATGCCGGCGCTCGAGCGCGCGGCGGCGCTCGGCCTCGAGCTCGTCGGGCCCGATGCGTTCGTCGTCTCGCCGATTCACACGCTGCTCGAGCAGAGCCGCGCGCGCCTCGCGCCCATCGCGACGCTCTTCGACGCGCGGAGCTTCGTCGGCCTCTCGGACGCCGCGCGCGCGAAGCTCTCCGCCGCCGCCGAGCTCCGCACCCTCGCGCCGGAAGAGATGCTCGTGAGCGAGGGCGAGCCGTCGCGCAGCGTCTTCGTCGTCAAGAGCGGCCTCCTCGGCGTGTGGCTCGAAAAACCATCCGGCGGCTCGTGGATGGTGCGCTGCTGCTTTCCCGGTTGGCTCCTCGGCGAGTCGAGCGTGCTCGCAGGTCCGGGCGCGCGGTGCACCGCGTCGCTCCGCGCCGAGCGCGTGAGCGAGGTCTTCTGTTTGCCGGCCGCGGCCGTCCGCGCCGTGATGGACGACGATCTCGCGTTCGGCATTCGCATCGCCGAGACCAAGCAGATGCATCGCATCGACTCGTTCTTCTCGATGCACGAGACGATGGGCCAGCTCGACGTGCAGGTCCGCGACGAAATGCTCTCGTGCATCCAGCGGCTCGAGACGTTCGACTCGGAGACGATCGTGCTGCCGGCGAACGATCCGCCCGCGGTCGCGTGTCTCGTCGCGCGCGGATCGATCGGCCTCTTCGAAGAAAAAAAACCGGACGCGCCGGTCGCGACGATCGAAGCCGACGGATTTTACGGCGTGCGCGACGCGATTCACCAAATCGCGCCGAGCGTGACCGCGGTCGCGCGCGCGGGCACGACGGTCGCGTTCTTCGACGCGGGCCGCTTGCAGAAGCTCTGCGAGCGGAGCCCGCAGCACGTCGTCGCGGTCCTCGAACGACTCGGCTGACTCGCGCGTCACCCGTCGAGCACCTCGCGAACGCGTCGCGCGAGAGCGTCGGGCACGATCGGCTTCTCGATGAACTGAACGCCCGGCTCGAGCACCCCGTGATGAACGATCGCGTGCTCGGTGTAGCCGGACATGTAGAGCACCTTCGTCGCCGGTCGGAGGACGGCCAAACGATCCGCGAGCTCGCGGCCGCCGATGCGCGGCATGATGACGTCGGTCAGCAAGAGGTGAATCGGCGCTTCGTGCCGCGCGCAAATCGCGAGCGCTTCGTCGCCGCCCTCGGCGACGAGCACCGCGTAGCCCTGGCGCTTCAGGATCGTGGCGGCGACGTTTCGCACGCTCTCTTCGTCTTCGACGAGAAGGATCGTCTCGGTTCCGCGCGGCGGGAGCGACTTGATCGGCGGCGGCGGCGGCGAATCGGTGGCCTTCTCGGCGATGCGTGGAAAGTACACCTTCATCGTCGTGCCGCGACCGAGCTCGCTGTAGACCCAAATGTTGCCGCCGCTCTGTTTGACGATGCCGAACACAGTCGAGAGGCCGAGGCCCGTCCCCTTCCCGGTTTCTTTCGTCGTGAAGAACGGCTCGAAGATGCGCGCGCGCGTCGCTTCGTCCATGCCCGTGCCGCTGTCGGTGACGGCGAGCATGACGTAGGGGCCCGGCTGCACCTCGACGTGCTCGGCGGCGTAGCTGTCGTCGAGGTCGACGTTGGCGGTTTCGATCGTGAGCTTGCCGCCGGTCGGCATCGCGTCGCGCGCGTTGACGACGAGGTTGACCAAGACTTGTTCGATTTGCGTGCGGTCGATGAAGGTCGAGCCGAGCTCGGACTCGAGCTGGGCGCTCAGCTCCACGTCCTCGCCGAGCAAGCGACGGAGCATTCGTTCCGCGTGGGTGACGACGTCGTTCAAACGAACGAACGAAGGCTGCAGGACCCGGCGCCGGCTGAACGCGAGGAGCTGCATCGTGAGATCGCGCGCGCGCTCGGCGGCTGCTTTGATCTCGACCAAATCGGCGCGCGCCTCTTCGGATTGGCCCTCGTCGCCGATGAGCATCTCGCTGTAGCTGAGGATGACCGAGAGGAGATTGTTGAAGTCGTGCGCGACGCCGCCCGCGAGCCGGCCGACGGCTTCCATTTTTTGCGACTGGCGCAATTGATCTTCGAGCGAGCGGCGCGCGCGGCGGCTCTCGGCCTCGCGGAGCTCGCGCTCGATCGCCGGCACGAGCCGGGCGAGCTTCCCTTTGAGGAGATAGTCGGAGACGCCGAGCCGCATCGTCGCGACCGCGACCTCTTCGCCGATCGTGCCCGACGCGATGATGAACGGGACGTCGGCCCCTTTGGACTTGAGCACGTTGAACGCCGCCGGCCCGCTGAAGCGCGGCATTTGATAGTCGGAGATGATGATGTCCCACGGCTTGTCGAGCGCGGCGGTCATGTCCTCGGCGGTCTGAACGCGCTCGAACTCGACCTCGAACGAGCGACGAAGCTCGCGCAGGACGAGCTCGGCGTCTTCGTCCGAGTCCTCCACCATGAGGACGCGAAGATTTTTTTTCATGAACCTGCCTTCTTCGGAAGCCCGATGCGGAATGTCGCGCCCTCCCCGAGCACGCTGTCGGCGTCGATCCACCCGTCGTGGCGACGCAAGATTCGTTTGACGAGCGCGAGCCCGATGCCGGTTCCTTCGAACTCGCGCGCGTCGTGGAGCCGCTGAAAAACGGCGAAGAGTTTTTCCTTGTAACGGCTGTCGAAACCGACGCCGTTGTCGCGCACCGTGTAGACGACCTCGGTCGCGGTCTCGACGCCTTCGACGTCGATGACCGCGCGCTCGCGCGTGCGCGTGTATTTCACCGCGTTGCCGAGGAGGTTTTGCCAGACCTGGCGCAGCATCGATTGGTCGCCCCAGGTCGGCGGGAGCGCGCCGATGCGCATTTCGATGATCCGATTTTTTTCGGTGACGTCGGCGGCGACCTCGCGCGCGAGGGCGGCCATGTCGACTTCTTCGAAGACGGTTTCGCGTCGCGTCGCGCGCGAGAACTCGAGGAGGTCGTCGATGAGACGGGCCATTTTTTCGGCGTTTTTGACGATGACGCCGGCGACGCGCGTCCCCTCTTCGCCGAGGGCGGTGCCGTGATCTTCGAGCAGGATGCGCGCATAGCCGTCGATCGCGCGGAGCGGCGCGCGGAGATCGTGCGAGACCGAGTAGCTGAACGCTTCGAGGTCGGCGATGAGCACCGCGCGCGCTTCGGCGAGCTCTTTGGCGGCGCGCGCCTCGGTCGCTTCGATTTCGCGCGTGAGGACCTGCTCGCGGACGCGGCGGTTTTCGTCCTCGAATTGCTTGCGGCGGATCTGCGCGCGGAGGCGCGCGCGGAGGACGTCGAAGTCGGCCGACTTGGCAACGTAGTCGTCGGCGCCGGCGTTCATGCCGTCGAGCATGGCCGAGCGCTCTTCGCTCGCGGTGAGCATGATGACCGGCACGTCGCGCGTGATCGGCGACGCTTTGATGCGCGCGCAGACTTCGTGACCGTCGAGGCCCGGCATCATCACGTCGAGGAGCACGCAGTCGACGCGCTGCACGACGAGCATCTCGAGCGCGGCCTCGCCCGAGCGCGCGAGGATGACGTCGTAGCCCTCGCTCGCGAGCGCGCTCGAGAGCTCGTCGAGGAACGTCGCGCTGTCGTCGACCGCCAAGATTTTTTTCGGGCCGAGGACGCTTGCCGTCGCGCCCTGATCGGCAGGGACGGCGTGCCGCAAGACTGCGGCGACGCGCGCCAAGATGACGTCGAGGTCGTCGTCTTTGCGTGCGAACGCGTCGGCGCCGGCGTCGAGCGCGTGGAGCTCGGCGCCGCGATCGTCGGACGCGGTGAGCAAGATGCACGGCGTCGTTCGGAGGCGCGTGTCGAGACGAAGTCGGCGAATGACCGTCACGCCGTCCACGTCGGGCATGACCCCGTCGACGACGACGAGCGCAGGACGAAGCTGCGCCGCGAGCCGCAAACCCTCCGTGCCGCCCGACGCGACGGCGACGTCGTAACCCGCACGTTCGAGCGTCGCCCGGAGGCGCTCGCGGAAGGTCAGGCTGTCGTCGATCACGAGCACCGTCTTGCCCGTCTCGGTCCGCACGCGCGTCAGCTCTTCGGCGCGCGCGACGAGGTACGCGCGATCGTAAGGCTTGCCGACGTATTCGCTCGCGCCGGTGCGTAAGCCGCGCAGGCGGTCGTGCACTTCGGCTTCGCTCGAAAGAAGAATGATCGGGATCTCGGACGAGCGACGCACCTCGCTCATGAACGTGACGCCGTCGGCGTCGGGCAGACGCACGTCGAGGACGAGCAAGTCGAACGCTTCGCGGGCGAGCGCGGCGCGCGCTGTCTCCGCGGTCGCGCACAGCGTCGGCCTCAAGCCGGCCTCGGCGAAGGCCTCTTCGAGATCCATCCGCACCGTGAGGCTGTCGTCGACGACGAGGACCTTCATGGCGCCTTTCCCGCGCGCAACCGCAGCGCGCCGGCGATTCCCCGGAGCGGAAGGATCTCGCGCGCCGCGCCGAGGAGCGCGGCTTCGCGCGGCATGCCGTAGACGACCGAGCTCGCTTCGTCTTGCGCGATCGTGTAGCCGCCCGCTTTTTGGATCGCGAGGAGCCCCGCGGCGCCGTCCTTTCCCATTCCGGTCAAGAGACACGCGGTCGCCGACGCGCCGAGCTCGGTCGCGACCGATTCGAAGAGGACGTCGACCGATGGCTTGCACGAATGACGCTCGGGCGCGTCGGAGAGAAAGAGGCGATCACCGCGCACGAAGAGATGCCGATCCGACGGCGCCATGACGACGCGGCCCGACCCGAACTGCGGCAGCGGCATTCCGTCTTGCGCGAACGTCACGCGGAGCGGCGAGAGTCCGTCGAGCCAATCTGCGAACGCCGCGCCGAACGTCGTCGAGATGTGCATCACGAGGAGAATCGGCACCGGAAAGTCCCCGCCGAGATCCGAGAGCAGCGCGCTCAACGCGGACGGGCCGCCGGTCGACGCGCCGATCGCGACGACGCGACACGCGGGCGCCGGCGCGCGGAGCGTCCGAGCCGGCGCTCGGTCCGGCTGCGCGAGCTTCCCGCGAACGTGCGTGATGACTTTGATGCGCGAGACGAGCTTGACCGCGCGAACGAGCTTCGCCTCCCACGCGTCGTCGGCTTCGTCGCCGAGCGGTTTGTCGAGCACGTCGACCGCGCCGGCCGCGAGCGCTTCGTACGTGCGAAAGAGCTCGCCGCGATTCGTCGACGCCGAGACGATGAGGATGGGCGTCGGTCGATGCGCCATGATCCATTCGGTCGCCGCGAGGCCGGTCATGATCGGCAGCATCATGTCGAGCGTGATGACGTCGGGGCGGAGCGTCTGACAAAGCTCGATCGCGGATTTTCCGTCGCCGCATTCGCCGACGACCTCGAGCTCCGAGTCGCGCGCGAGCGTCTCGACGATTCGCTTTCGAACCGTGAGTGAGTCGTCGACGACGAGGACGCGGAGAGCCATCAGCCCAAAATCTCGCGGACGTTGCGGAGCAGCAACGCCTGATCGAACTCGCCCTTGACGATGTACGCGGTCGCGCCGACGGATTTGCCGCGTGCTTTGTCCTCGGCGGCGTCGCGCGACGTCACCAGGATCGCCGGCACGTCGCCGAGCGCGGGATCGGCGCGCGTCGCCGCGACGAACGCGAAGCCATCCATGCCGGGCATCTCGACGTCGACGACGAAGACTCCGTACGCGCGGCGCTTGGCCTTCTCGAGCGCTTCTTCGGCGCTCGTCGCGACGTCGACCTCGTAGCCGGCGGACTCGAGGATGCTCCGCTCGAGCATGCGCGTCGTCAGCGAATCGTCGACGACGAGGACGGGCCGCGCTTTGACTGCTTCGATCGCGGGCGCGGGACCTGCCGCGCCGATCGCAGCGGCGAGCGCGTCGGCGTCGAACGCGAGCTCCGGCTTTCCCTCGACGTCGAGCGAGACGCCGGCGACGGTCGCGTCCGAATCGAGCGTCGGCGGCAGCGCCTGCACGACGACCTCGCGCGTGCCGTGGAGACGATCGACGCCGAGTGCCGCGACGCCGAGCTCGGAGCCGACGACGACGGCGGTGTGAATTGCGACGGCCTCGGTTCGGGTCTCGCGACCGAGCACGCGCGAGAGCGACGCGAACGGTATCGCCTGCCCGCCGAACATCACGGCGTCGCCCGCGCCGCCGCGAACGATCTCCGACGCCGGAATGCGCAGCGTGCCGCGCACCGCGACGAGCGGAATCGATCCGGTGACGTCGCCCGCCGAGACGACGAGCGCTTCTTGCGACGTGAGCGTGACCGGGACGCGAATCTCGAACGTGGTTCCCGCGCCCGAGCGCGATTTCGCGGTGACCTCGCCGCGCAGCTTGGCGACGATCTCGCGCACCACGTCGAGGCCGACGCCGCGCCCGGCGACGTCGGTCACCGCGGTGGCCGTGCTCAAGCCGCCGGCGAGAAGGAGCGCGAGCACGGCCTCGTCGGTCGCGACGGCATCGCGCGACGCACCGCGCGCGACAGCCACGCTCCGCAACGCGACCATGTCGAGCCCGTGACCGTCGTCGGTGCACGTGAAGACGACGCGGCTGGACGAGCGCGTCACCGCGAGCCGGACCGTTCCGCTCGAGTGGACGCCGTGCGCGACCGCATTTCGAACGACGTGAAGGAGCGCCTCGCCCACCGCTTCGAGGACGTGCGCATCGAGCCGCGTCGCGCCGCCGGTCGCGACGAAGCGAACTTCTTTCCCGAGGGACTGCGCTGCGTCGCGCGCGGCGCGCTCGAGCGTGGAAAACACGCGCTCCGCCGGCATGAGCCGAAGCCGCGCGGACGCGGCGCGCGCCTGCGCGAGCTCGAGGGCGACCTGACCGATCGCAGCCGGCAGGCTCCGACGGAGCTCGTCGATCTCGGCGCGCACTTCGGAGAGCGATTGCATGCGCGCCATCCGCTCGAGCGACGCGTTCGCGAGCGACAGCGGAGCGAGCCGCGCCGCGGCCTCGGCGAGATCGGCGATCAACCGATCGAGCTCTTCGAGATCGACCCGCACGGCGTCGGCCTTCGGGGCGGCGGGCACGGCGACCGGCGTCGCAGCGGGCGCGGAGAGCGCAGCGAGCGCCGCTGAAATCTCGTCGACGCGCCGAAGCACGCCGTCGACCGCCGCCGACGCGATCGCCGCCCCGGCGCGATGAGGCTCGAGAAGATCTTCGATCGCGTGCGCGTGATCGGCGATCGCGCCGAGCTTCACGACCCGGGCCGCGCCTTTGAGCGTGTGCGCGAGCCGAAGCACGCGCGCGACGGCCTCGACCGCCGGCCCCTTCTCGAGATCGAGCGCGCCTTGCCGAAGCCCGTCGACGAGCTCGCGCGCCTCGATTCGAAAATATTTGTACGGGTCTTTGGCCATCACACGGCGGGCTGCTCCACCAGGCGCATGAGGTCTCTCGAGAGCGTCGCGAGCTCGCCCGCGGTCTGGAGCGTCTGCGCCGAGCTCGTCTCGTTTTCTTTCGTCGCCTGCGCGACGTTGGTCATGGCCGACGTCACTTGCTCGACCGCGGTCGCTTGCTGCTTCGTGCTCAGCTCGATCTCTTTCGCGGCCTCGGTCGTCGTCCCGACGAGGGTCGCGATTTGCGTGAACGCAGCCGTCACGTCGCCGAATTGCTTGGCTCCCGCGTCGACGGCCTTCGCGCCGCTCTCGGTCGCCATGACCGTCGTGTTCACCGCCGCGCGAATGTCCTCGACGAGCGAGCGGATTTCTTTCGTCGACCCTCCGACGCGATCGGCGAGCTTGCGGATCTCTTCGGCGACGACCGAAAAACGTTTGCCCGCTTCGCCCGCGCCGGCCGCCTCGATGCTCGCGTTGATCGCGAGGATGTTCGTCTGCTCGGCGAGCTCGTTGATGATCTCGAGGATGCTCCCCGCCTGCTGCGATTTTCGTCCGAGGTCGAGCATGTGGCCCACGATGACGTCGACCTGGCTCTTGATGGTCGTGATCGAGTCGCGCGCGCGCACGACAGACGAGTCACCGGAGCGCGCGCCCGTCGCGGTCTGCTCGGCGATTCGCGCGACGCGCTGCGAGCTCTCGGCGATCTGCTTCGACGTCGAGAGGAGCTCGCGCAACGTCGTCGAAACTTCGGTCGCAGCCGACGATTGCTCGCGCGAGCCGGTGACCTGCTGCGTCGCCGCCGCTTCGAGCTCGGCCGACGAGCTGCGAATGCTCGTCACCGCGCGCGTGAGCTGGCTCGTGAGCGAGCGCGTGAGGATCCACGCGGCCGCGAGCACGATGCCGACGGCGAGCACGATGCCGCCGAGGATGGTCGTCTTCGCCGCCTGCGCGCCTTGCTCCGCCGCGGTGCTCCGCTCGGTGAGCAAGCGCCGCTCTTCCCCGTCCATCTCCGCGACGACGCGCCGGATGTCGTCCATCATCGTCTTGCCGCTTTGAATCGCCGGCAGGAACGCCGCGCCGGTCACGCCCGCGCGACGCGAGGCGATCGCCGTGCGAAGACCGTCCATCCGCTTGTCGATCAGCGGCACGAGCTCGTTCAACCGCTGCTGCTGCGAAGGATTGTCGGCCGTGAGATCGCGAAGCTCTTTCTGCGTGGTCTTGAGCGGCTCGATCGAGTCGTCGTACGGTTGGAGAAACGTCTCGTCTCCCGTGAGCAGAAAGCCGCGCTCCGCGGTCTCGGCGTCGATGCTCAGCGTGAGCAGGTGGGTCAGGTGCTCGAGCACTTGGTGCGTGTGAGTGACCGCGCGATTGTTTTCGACGAGGAGGTCGTTGCTTCGGTACGAGACCCAACCGACGATCAGCAACACGAAAAGCGACAGCGCAAAACCGAACGCAATTTTACGGCCGAACGTCCAATTGCTCATTCCTCAGGCTCCTTGCCGGTCTCGTGGCCCGGCGGTGAGAGATTGCGCGAGCGCGCGCAAATCGACGATCGGGATCGCGGACTCGCCGACGCGAAGCACGTCGGCGGTGCCGCGCGGCGCCCGCACGAGCGCGTCGAGCGCGCCGAACGCGATCGCGACGTCGACTCCGCGAAGCACGGCGATCCACGCGTGCGCGTCGCGCTCGCGACCGAGCAGCACCGGCAGGCTGTGAACCGCCACGAGCGCCCCGCGGAGCGAAGCGACGCCGAGCACCGACGCACGCCGCGTCGGGACGGTCGCGATCGCAGGCGTTTTGCCGACACGCGCGACGTCGGCGAGCCGGAGCGCGACCGGCTCGCGCAGCGCGCGCACGGCGAGAAAATCTTCGGTGTCGGCCCGCGGCGCGGGCGCGTTCGCGAACGTCTCGTCGAACTCGGTGCGAAGCGATGCGAGGCGCTCGTCCCAGATGGTCATCGACGCTCCTTGCAGCGCGCGATTTCTTGCCGACACAGAAGCGCGAGCGACTCCGGGCCGAAGCCGCCGCCGTACGCGGCGAGCCGCGCCGAGTCCGCGCCCGCGAGCCGCTCGAGCACGCGCGCGAGCGAGACCGCCGCGCGCTCGTAGTTTCCGGCGCGGCGCTCGAGCAGACCGATGTGGAGGTGCGGCATCACGAACGTCGGGTCGAGGTCGGTCGCAGCGCGATCGTGCTCGAGCGCCCCGGCGACGTCGCCGGCCTGCGCTCGGCACAGCGCGAGCAAGTAGTGCACGCGCGCGTCGCGCTCGACCGCGAGGAGCGCTCGGCATTCGCGCTCCGCTTCGAGCACCTTGCCTTCGTTGGTCAACGCGAGCGCCCGCGCGAGCCGCGGCTCGAAAGCCTCGTCGTCTCCTTCGCGCGCGGGCGGCGACGACGGCGTCACCCCACGCTCGAGGCTCGCGACGCGATCGCTCGCGTCACGAATGACGTCGGCCCATGCGCCCTCTTTCGGAGCTTCGCGTTCGCGCGAATCTCTCCGCCGATAAAAGAACGTGTCGCGCCCCTGACAGAGATCGAAGTCGTCCGACAACCCGCGCAGCGTCTCCGCGTGCCCCAGAAATAAATAGCCGCCCGGCCGAATCGACTGCGCGATGCGCGCCACCGCCGCGCGCATCGTCTCGGTCTCGAAATACATGATCACGTTTCTGCAAAAGACGACGTCGAACACGCTCGGCTTCCAAAACGCGGCGTCGGCGTCGAGGAGGTTGCGTCTCTCGAACGTGATGCCCGCGCGCGCTTCCGGCGCGAGGGCGAAGCGTCCGCCTTGCTCGACGAAATATCGCCATCGCCTCTCCGGCGAGGTCTCGCGCAGCGCCCAATGCGAATAACGTCCTTCGCGCGCGCGCTCGACCGACGCGGGGTTCACGTCGAACGCGTGAATCTCGAACGTCGTCCCCGGCGCATTTTCGCGGAGCTCGATCCCCAGCGAATACGGCTCGTCGCCGCTCGCGCATCCGATCGACAGAATGCGCAAATGCGAGCGCGCGAGCGCGGGCACGACGTCTTGCGAGAGCGCCTCGAAGTGCTCGCGATAGCGGAAAAAGAAGGTTTCGCCGACGGTGAGACGCTCGGCGAGGCTCGCGACCTCGCGCTCGTCGACGCTCGCCAGGTATTGGTCGACGTTCGCTTCGCGCGAGCGCAGGCGGGCTCGCAAGAGGCCCTCGAGATCGCCCAGCTTGTCGTCGGCGAACCAGAGGCCGACGCGTCGTGACACCATTCTGCGAAATCGCTCGACGTCACTGCGCGTGACCGGCGCGTTCATGCGCTCGCCCTCTCGAGGACGCGCGCCGCGCGAAGCACGAAGACGATCGCGGGGCCCGCGAAGGCGACGCTCGAGAGGACGTCGCTCTCGAACATCGGAGGGAGCTCGCCCGCGCGATCGAGCTCGGCGATGCCCTCGACGGCCTCGACGGCGAGCGCGAGCATGCGCTCTCCCTCGACGCGGACCGTGACGACGCGCTTGCAGGACGATGTCGCCACTCCGAACGCGAGGAGCGCGAGGTCGACCACGGTCGCCGGGGCCCCGCGGATCCGGGCGATTCCCGCCACGAAAGGGTGGGCGTCGTTCACCGGCTCGAGCGGTCGCGCTCGCATGGTTTCGACGACGTGCTCGACTGGCAACGCGCAGCGGCGGCCGGCGGCGGTGAAGATCAGACAACGCACGGAGTGGCAGTCTACCCACCTGTGCCGCGCGGGAAATACTCCCTAGGGTGTAGACGAGCGCGAAGCTCAGCGGTGGAAGCGGTAAACCTCGGCGGGCTTGTCTTGCGCCCGCTCGAGGAGGTCGTCGGCGAAGGACGGATCGTTCGCGCGCTTCGAAATCGGTCGCGAGGTCATCGCGGCTTCGAACTTCGCGACGCGCGGACGGAGCTCGCCGCGAGCTCGGCGTCGCCGAACGCTTCGGCCAGCGCGAGCTCGTCTCCGAGGCGAAGCCCGACGGCGTTGACACCGTGCTCCCACGCGGGCGAGGGGAACTTGTCCCGAAGCCACGTGCGGAGCGGGCCGAGCTCGCGCGGCTCGAAGACGGCGCGCACGCGCAGCGCTTCGTAGCGATGCGTCTTGCCGCCCTTCGCGAACGCGTCGGCGACCTTCTGCGCGTCGTGCGCCCGAATTCCCGCGTCGATGTCGGCGTTCCACGGCTCGTCCTTGCCGATCTCGGGGCGCGTGCCGCGGAGGGCGGGCAGCACGTCGCGGCGAATCACGCCGACCGCGTTCGCGTCGTTCGCGCCGAGCTCGAGCAAACGCTCGACGAGCGCGTCGTCGTAGACGTAAGCGGCTGCGATCGCGCCGAGGATGTAGGGCGAACGGCTCGCGCCGGGCTTCAGCATGCGCTCGAGGAATTTCTTCGCCGCGGGCGCGTCGCCCATCACCGCGCGATACAGCGCAGCTTGCGCGAGGACCTCGAACGAGAGCTCGCCCTGATCGAGCGTGGTCGCGACCGCGTCCTCGAGCGCGATGTGACGCTTGGCGATCCAAGCCGCCGGATCGTAGAGCGCGCCGAGCGGATAGTCTTCGATGTACGGCCGCTCGCCGGCGGTGAACCAGGCGCCGCGCTCGCCGTCCTCGAGAAAGAGGAGGCGACGCGTGTCGTAGTCGTCGTCGTCGCACTGGAGGGCCCACATGCGTGCGTCGTGATCCGACTCGAGATCGGCCGCGAGGTAATCGCACCAGAGATCGTCGCGCTTCGGTTTGACGAGCGTGCCTGCGCGCGCGCCGCCGGCGGCCCGCGAAGCCCACGCGTCGGCGATGCACTCCATGCGCGTCTTTTCGGTGCTCGCCGGGCCGGGATACCAGACCTTTTCGAGAGCGACGGTGAGCGCGTGCGCCGATTCGTAGTCGTGCGCGAGCGCGGCGCTCTGAATCTCGGCGACCGTCGGGGCGCGGGACGGATCGACGAGACGCGCGTCGGCGAAACGCTCGTGCGCGTCGCCGAAGTCGCCACGTTCGAACGCGGCTTGCGCCTTGGCGAGCGACGCGGCCGGGTCCGCCGGATGCGTGTCGGCGTACGACCAAACTCCGAAGCCGACGAGCGGCATTCCGGCGAGCACGAGAACCCACGACGGCGTGAACGGCCGCGGGCCATTCGTCGCGACGACCACCGTCGGCGCGGACTCGGGCGCGAATTTGTGCGCATGCGCGCTGTCGCGATATCCGCGCGTTGCGCCGGCGAGCGACGCGGGCAGCGCGGCGCGGACCATGCGCCCGCGCGCGCGCACGCGATCGCCGTCGCGCGCGGTGTGCACGCTTCCGCCGCGCGCTGCGCGCTCTTCGCTTCCGACGATGATTTGCGCTTCGCCGTCGAGCATGACCACGTCGCCCTGCTCCGTCTCGACACGCGCGTCTTCGGGAATGTCGCTGTCCGCGCCGAGCACGGCGCGAACCGGCGATTCGCTCCCCGTCGGGATGCGCGTCACGAGCGGCGCGCTCGCGCGGAGCGTTCCCTCGACCGCGGCGACCGTGCCGTCCTCGATGTCGCGCCTCGATTCCGGCGGCCCGGCGAGCGCGAGGGCACGCACGACCCGTCGCCTGCGGAGCAGCGACCAACCCGTGCCGGCGACCACGAGGAGCGCGCCGGCGGCGGTCAACAAAGACGAATGGTCCACCGACATGGATACGCTCGACCCCTCGATTGGATTTCCTATTTGAGAACGATCGCCGCCGTCGTCGGGGCCAGCGTGACTTGCGTCACCGCGGTCATCGTCAGCGTACCCGGCGGATTTCCGCTCGCGTCGACCGCGCCTCCGCCGCTCGGCGTGACCTCTTGATACGTGCCGCCGAGCGCGACGGTCACCGAGCTCGCCGTCGGGTTCACGAGCACGCTGCCCTTGGCGAAATCGCGTCGGTAGACATTGTTCGTCAAGAGCGCGCTCACGTCGGTCGTCGCCGGCGTCGTCGGCGCGCCGAGGTCGGCTCCCCACTCCGGATACCACTCGAGCGGCCCGGCCGCGAAGTAATCGAGATACGTGTGGTGCCCTTTCACGAGCAAATAATTACCGAGATAATACATGCGTGTCGCGACGTCGCTCGCGTCACTCAAGTAATTTTGGAGAATCATGATTTTGTCGAGCGACGCGAGCTTCAAGAGCTCGTTGGTCGACGCTTGCCAGTCGGATGCGACGAAGCCGCGGTCGGCGAAGCCCTCGACGAACGCGCCGGCGGTCATCGTGTAATCGGTATTGTCCCAACCGGTGACGAACGCGCTCGTGTTCGGGATCAGCGGAATGCCTTTGGCGGCGAGGTCCCCGTTCAGCTTGGCGATCCAGGTCTGCCAAGCTTTGATCCAGGACGTGTTGCCGAGCTCCTGGAACGTGTCCTTCGCCGCGGTGCCCGCGAGCCGCGGATCTTGGCCCGTCCCGCTCCCACCGCATTCGCCCTGGAGCAGCGAAGGCGACGCCGAGTCGAACATGATGCCGTCGTAATCGCCGTCGGCGACTTGCTGCTCGAGCGACTGCTCCCAATATTGCGTGAACGCCGGCACCGTCACGTTCATCAAGAGCTTCGCGTCGGCGCTGCTCGTCACGCGCTCGTTGTTCGCGTTGTGCCAAAACCAAGTTTCGTTGCTCGTGACCGTCGGATAATCATTTCCCCACGTTCCGCCGTCGATGATGAAGTTCGTGGCCGGCGCCGATTGCCACATGCAAAGATGATAATGAAGCACGAGGAAATTCGGATTGAGCGCGCGGAGCTGCTTCGTCACGGGCAAGAGCTGTTTTTCGGTTCCGACGTAATGGCTGGTCGCAAATTGCATTTGCGCTTGGCTCATCGTCGGCAGCTGGTCGACCAAGAGCGCGATCGTCGCGTTGGTGTCCGGGTACGAGCGTCCGCTGGGGAGACCGCCGTCCGACGTCGGCGACGCGTCGCCCGATGCGTCGGGTGCGGTGCCGTCCGGCGTCGCGCCGTCGGGGGTCGAGCCGTCGGGGCCGCCGCCACCTTCCGAGCTGCAGGCCCCCGCGAGAACGCATAGAACGACGAGCCAGCCACGTCGGATCATGCGTCGATTCTACATCATCGCGCGCGAGGGGTATCCTCGAGGCATGCGCCTCCTTCGAATCGTGTCGCTCTCGCTCGCGGGCGCGTTCTTCGCCCTGCCCGCGCGCGCGAGCAACGTGCTCACCGTCTCGGATCCGACGCTCGATCGTCCCACGCTCACCACGCTCGGCGTGCAGCTGCCGATCACCGACGACGACAACTTCAACGCGACGGTGACGGTGCGCTACAAGAAATCGAGCGACACGAATTGGACGACGGGCATGCCGCTCTTTCGCGTGCACCCGGAGAACGTGCAGACCGACGTGCCGCAGGCGCAGTTCGCGGGCAGCGTTTTCGATCTCGCGCCGGCCACGAGCTACGACATCGAGCTCCACGCGGTCGACCCCGACGGCACCGACGTGACCAAGACGATCAGCGGCACGACGCGCCCGGTCCCCGGCGATCCGCCGACGCCGCACGCGGTCGCGGTCACCGATACGGCGTCGCTCCAAGCCGCGCTCACCGCGGCAAAACCGGGCGACGTCATCACGCTCGCGCCCGGAACGTACGGTCCCTATTTCAACGTGTCGGCGGGCGGCGCGGCGGGCAACCCGGTCGTCATCCGCGGGCAAGACCAAGCCACGGTCATCCTCGATGGCGGCGGGTGCACTGGCTGCAACATCATCGAATATTACAATACCGGTTACGTTCATCTCGAGAACATGACGATTCAGAACGCGAGCCGCGCGATACGCGTTCAGACGACAGGTACGACCGGAAACGTATTTCGGCGACTGCACATTACGAACGTCACGTTGGGCATCACGACCAACGACGACGCAAACGACTATTACCTCGCCGACAACGTGGTAGAAGGCCGTCTCACCTGGCCGTCCGTTTACAAAGACGACTCCGGGGCGCACGCCAACGACGACGGGCTCAACATCCACGGAAGCGGCGACGTCTTCGCGTACAACCGAATCAGCGGCTTCGGCGACGCGATGAAAACGGAGCAAAATCTCACGCGGGCAAATGACTTTTACGGCAACGACGTGCTCTGGTCGTACGACAACGGCATCGAGCTCGACACCTGCGAGGGCAACTGCCGCGCGTTTCGCAACCGATGGACCAACTGCTACGCGACGACGAGCTTTCAGCCCATTTTTGGCGGTCCGGCGTATCTCTTTCGCAACGTCATCGTGAACGTCGCCGACGAGCCCTTCAAGCTCCACGCCCTCGGCGGGGTCTCGTCGCCGAGCGGCGTGCTCATTCTCCACAACACGGTGGTAAAGGCGGGCTCGAGCCTCCAGCTCAGCACGCCCGACGTCGCGAAGAACATCGTCTTTTTGAACAACTTGTTCATCGCGAATCCGAGCGACGGTTATTCCGTGCGCTGGGACACGCCGGTCGTCGACGTCTCCAACACGCTCGATTACGACGGTTATTATCCCGACGGACAATTCGAATTTGGATATTCGAAGACCGGCGACAACATGACTTATTCCAATTTCGCGGCGGTCGTTGCGGCGGGGCGGCTCGAGCAACATGGGCTCTTGGTCGGCGCCTCCAACTTCGCCAGCGGCCTCGCCACTCCGGCGGTGTACACGACGCTTCTTCAGCCGCCCGACGTCACGCTCGCGGCAGGCTCGCTCGCGATCGACAAGGGAACCGTCATCGCCAACATCAACGACGGATATCGCGGCGCCGCGCCGGATCTCGGCGCCCTCGAGCTCGGGTGCCCGGCGCCGACCTACGGCCCACGCCCGCAAGGCGTCGACGAGAGCAACACGAGCTTTGCTTGCGGCGGCACGACCGGCGGCGACGGCGGAGTCATCGGCGACGGCGGCACGACGAACCCCGACGGCGGCGCGGACGCCGGCGGCATTCCCGACGGAAACGGAAGCAGCGGGTGCGGCTGCACGACCGCGGGCGGATCGTCTTCGCGAACGTTCGCGCTCGGCGCGATCGCCTTCGCGGCGGTCATTGCTCGACGACGAGCCCGGGCCAAACCGAAGTCCGCCCGGCGAGCTTCGACACGATCATGAAAGCGTGCGCGCCGCCGAGCACCGACGGCTTCGTCACCGTGATCGTGAGGTGGAGCTTCTCGCCGTTCTGTCCGCTCGTGCGATCCCAGGCAAAACCGAGCGTCTCGGGCAATCCGTAGGAGCCGTAATAAGTCGAGAGCACGTCGTACGCGTCGACCGTCCACGGGCCGCCGGTGTCGCCGTCGCTGAAGAGATCGACCTCGATCGTCTTGCTCTGTCCGTTCGGAATGACGACGCCCTTGCTCGTGACCGGACCCGTGAAGCCCGACGTGAAGGTCACGGTGTCGTCGAGCACCGGCGCGCTGTCGAAGAAGGCGACGCCGCGCGTCGGCACGCACGGATCGTGCGACGCCGCGGCCGACGCGTTGGACCACGTGCGCTGAACCGAGTGCTGGAGCTCGGGCGGCGCGAAATACGCCCAGTCGCCTTCGGGCTCGCACAAGTCGCCCGCTTCGCCGCCGCCGAGCAACGCCCAAACGGCGTGATCGCCGTCGGGCGCGTAAAACGCGGCGTTCGGTCCGCCGGTGAGCGTGAACGTGCCGCTCGACGTGAGCTCGGGATCGGTCGACGCCTCGACCCATTCGTGGCTGAGCGTCTCGGTGAGCGAGGCCACGGGCCCGCACGTCGGGATGACCGCGTAGGCGAAGCTCGTCGCGCCCGCGTCGCCGATCGTCGCTTGGGTGTTGTCGTGATAACCGTAAAACGCGTCGCAGCTGTTGACCGTCCCGAACGCGGGGGCGACGGGGTTCGGCTGCGTGATCGTGGTCGTTTGCGGATAGACGATCGTGTAGATGGTTTGCGGGTCGGGCACGCCGAACGCGCCGCTCGCGAGCTCGCTCGCGACCCATGATTGAATGTCCGTTTGGCCGATCGTCTTGGGCGGCGTGTCGGTGAGATCGATCGTGCCCGCGTACGTGAGCGCGCCCACGCCGTACTCGCTCGTCGTCGTCGTCCAATACGACGAGCCGGCCATCGCTTTCGCGAACGATTGGAGCGCGGGCTCGAGCGCTTCGTTCGGATAGAAGACGAGCTCGACCTTCGGCGCGGCGAGCACGGGGCCTCCCGCTGCGTTGACGAGCGTCGGAAGCGGCGGGTGCGGCGCGGGATAAACGGTCGAAGGCGCGCCGTTGTATCCGTCGTCTCCGACGTCGATCGACGCATCACCCGCGTCGCCCGCGTCCGGCGCAGTCGTTCCGCACGCGCAAAGGATCAACCCGAGACCGATGAAGCGCCGCATCGGCGCGCATACTACCTCGCGATCTTGCGCGCGGTCTGGTCGATGAGCCGATTCGCGATCTTCGGGCCTCTCCAGCCGTGGATTTTCACTTCTTTGCCGGTCATGTCGACGACCGCGAGAAAGAATCGCTCGAGCTCTTCACGCGTGCGCTTGCCGAGGTCATCGACGCGCTCGAAGCGCGGGTCGGACGCGGGCACGGCGATGATGCGGTCGTTCGATATCCATTTGCCTTTTTCTTTTTGCGACACGGTGACGACGCCGATCGGCGTGCTCGGGATGACGACGCCGGTCGCCGTGGGTCCGTCGAAAATCACCATCGCGTCGAGCGGGTCGCCGTCCGGCGCGCGCGTGCCCGGGACGAAACCCCAGTCGTGCGGGTAGACCGTCCCGAGCGGCAGCGCGCGGCCGAAGACGAACGCCTGCATCTTCGGCTCCCACTTGAGCTTCACGCACGAGCCGCGCGGCGCTTCCACCACGACGAGGGCATTTCCGCTCTCGTCGCGCGCCGGGAGGCGCTGAAAATCGACCATGGCGCTCTGGGTCGAGCAACGCGCGCGCCAGGGTGCAAATCGCGTAGTATCCGCAGCAGGATAATGTCGCGCTGGGTGCCGATCGCAGCGTTCATCGCGTTCGCCATGGCGGCGCTCGTGTTCGCGACGGCGCGCGTGGCCGATGCGTACGACTGGGTCGCGCACACGTCCGACGTGCGCGTCGCGATCGCACGCGCCGAATTCGCGACGACCTCGCTCGGCCACGACACCGAAGCTTGCACGCGCCTCGCGCATCGCGTCGACGAGCTCGCCGAGCTGACGCGCGACAACCCGCGGCAGCAAAAGCGCGTCGCGCACGTGCGCGAGCTCGAGCCTGCAGCCTGCGCGCGCGACGCGTCGGCGACGCACGACCTGATGACCGAGCTCGAGAACGGCGATTCGAACGAAATCGATCTCTTGTACGCGCGGCGGTCGCGGCTCACGACGACCGCCGTGTGGGCGCTCGCGCTCTTCGTCGGGAGCCTCGCGGGCGCGTTCGCCGCGGCGTTCTCGGGGATTCGCGCGCGACGCGCGGCCGAGCGCAAGCTCCAGACGATGGCAGTCACCGACGAGCTCACGCAGCTCAGCAACCGCCGCGGCTTCATGATGCTCGCGGGCCACGAGCATCGCCTCGCCCAGCGGCAAGGCCGCGGGCTCTTGCTGGTGTTCGCCGATCTCGACGGCCTCAAGGCGATCAACGACGGCCTCGGCCACGAGCAGGGCGACGCGGCGATCCGCGATTTTGCCGGCGTGATGCGCACGGCGTTCCGCGCGTCGGACATCGTCGCGCGGCTCGGGGGCGACGAATTCGCGGCGCTCGCTTACGACGTCGCCAGCGACGACGCCGACAAAGTCGAAGAGCGCGTCGCGAGCGCGCTCGACGCGTTCAACGCGGATTCGAAGCGACCGTACCGTCTCGCGGCGAGCGTCGGCACGGCGTTCCTGCGCTCGAGCGAATCGCTTCCGCTCGACGAGCTCGTCGCGCGCGCCGACGGCGCGATGTACGAAAAGAAGCGCGCGAAGCGCCGGAGCCCGCAAGCCTGAAGAGCCGCGAGCCCCGGCGCTCGGTCAATGTTTGCCGATCGCGTCGCGCGCGCGGTCGAGCATCGACGCGAACGGGCCGGCGAGCATGTTCGCCGTCGCCGATTCGCCGAGGCCCGGGTGCGGGCGCGTCGGGGCGACCTTCTCGGCGAACTCCGCCGCCTTGCGCATCTGTTGGAGGCGCTTCTCGTCCATCGTCGTCGCGAGCTTCGAGAACTCTTCGCGCTCCTCGGACTCGGCGTGCGCGATCACGGCCGCCTGCAGCCCTTTGAACTGCTGCTCGAACTCGTCCGAGTCGACATCGAGCTTCTCGAGCGCGGCGAGGGCTTTCTTGGCCTCGTTCTCTTCCTTGAGGCGCGCCGCGACGAGCGCATCGCCGTTGGCGATCACGCGGCGCGCGGCCGGGTGGATGATCTCCTCCTCGGCCGTTTCGTGAACGGCGAGCGTACGCCGCAGCTCGTTGAACGCTTTGGTCCGCAGGTCCCCATGCGCGCTGAGCACGCCCTGGAACATCAGCTTGACCTGTTCGTGTTGTGCTTTCAGGAAACTGACGACGTCAGTTCCGTTTCCAATCATGGTGCCCATGGTGGATGGATCGAAGCAGCGGGCGTGCCGCGCGTGCCTCGCGCATTTCGCCGCTCGTGCTCCAGCGAGCCTCGCCCCGATTCGGGACGACTGCGTGCTCAGGCCGCGGCCGCGTCGAGCGCGCTGATCAGCCGCGCGAGGTCGAGCGGCTTCTGCAGCACGTCTGCGTTCTCTGCGGCGCAGCCGCCGGACATCATGACGACGTGCGCCGCGCGCGACGCATCGAGCTTCGCCTTCAGCTCGTCGCCGCGCATACCGGGCATGTCGACGTCGACGAGCACCGCGTCGAAGTGACGCTTGCTCATCAAGATGAGCGCCGCGTCGGCGCGTTCGGCAGTCGTCACGTCGTAGTGCTTGCGGAGAACGCGCTCGAGGCAACGCAAAACGGCCGGCTCGTCGTCCACGATGAGGATGCGCATGGCTTGCTCCTCCCCCCGATACGGCCGCACACCTCGCCGGTTAAGGCCCAATCAACCGCGGTTGGGGCGTGCAGGCTGTCGCAGCTGGGTTCCGCTCGCGGCGACGCGGCGCGCCCCGGTGCGCATCACCTCGTCGACGTGCGCGCAGCCGCCGTCCGCCAGCGCTTCGCTCGCGATGACGTTCAGCAGCGCTTGTGCCGGCGATTCGCCGATGCTCCGTTCGACGACGACGCGACACAGCTCGCATCGAGCGACCAAGTGAACGCCGCCGTTGCCGAGCGAGAGCCACGTGATGTGGAGGTAGCGACTCATGGCGAGCTCATCCGACGCAACGTCCATACCGAGCACGCTCGCGCCACCGGGTCGCAATTCGCCTCATCGCTGCAGCCAACTCTGCGATGCGCACCGACCTCGCGCACGCAGAACCGTGCATGAGGCAAGGCGAATTTTCGCGCCTACTGGAGCGAGCCGGTGACGGTGAGCGTGTTCGAAATGCGCAGCGTGCCCGCCGCCGCGCTCGCCGCGTAGCCGTACACGCGAATTTCGACCGCGCCCGTGGCGCCGTTCACCGACACCGCCGGGTTCGCGGTCGCGCCGATCGACACCGGGCTCGTCGCGGCGAAAGAGTCGTCGCTCGTGGCGAGCGCGGCGAGCGTCGGTCCCGTGCCGCTCGCCGACGTCGTGATCGAGAGCGAGCTCAGGTCGAGCGTGCACCCGCCGGCGGGCGTCAGCGTGAACGTGTAGTAGCGCGTCGCGTCGAGCTTGTTCGCCGTCGTCCAGTTGCTCGCGTTGATCGAGTTCGCGCCCGACGTCGCGGTGAGCGCGCTCGATCGGCCGATCGCGCCGGCGGTGACGCCGCTCGCGGTCGACGTCGCCGGCGTCGAGACTTGCTTGCCGGTCTCGCCGCTGAAATCGAACGTCGCGAGCGTGCCGGAGAACGGCGTCGCGCAGGAGCCTTGATTGCCCGAGTCGATCGGCGGCGCCGCGTCGTTCGGCGGCGATGCGTCTTGAAATCCGCCGCCGCCATCCTTCGGCGGGCTCGCGTCTTTCGGCGTGGGCCCCGCGTCTTCGATTTTCGGCCCGGAATCGGGGATGGGCGTGGTCACGTCGTCAGCCGCCGTCCCGAGCGCGCACGCTGCGAGCGTCGCGGTCAGCCAACCGAAATGTAGCAGCGAGCGCATCGTCGCCGTTCTTACCTCAGCGGCGCCCTTCTGGATGTTCCAAACAGGCTAAAATCTCGTGAATTGCAGCCGGAGCGAATCTCTTCAGCCGGATTGTCGGCGCCCGGAGTCACTCATTTGTCGCGCGCCGTCACTGCGGCGATTCCGCCTCGGTCGTATCTGAGTCGACCATGACAAACGCGACGACCTACGCCGAGCTCGAGGACTGGAAACGCTACCAAGAATTTTTTCCCGAGCGCATGCGCGTGGCGGCCGCGACGACGCCGCGTGAAGAGCGCTGGTCGTGGGAGGGCATCGACGTGCACCTCGATCGACTCGCGGCGCCCGAGTCGCCGATCAAAGTGATCGTGCTCCACGGAGCGGGCGCCTACGGCCGCGTGATGGCGCCGGCCGCCGTCATCGCGAAAAATCATGGTTGGGAGACGGTCTCGCCGGATCTTCCGGGTTACGGTCTCACGCCGGTCGCGTCGGCGCGCTTCGTCTACAAAACTTGGATCGATTGCGTGTCGGCGCTCATCGACGCCGAGATCGCGCGCGACGGGCGGCCGGTCGTGCTCTTCGGCGTCAGTCTCGGCGGGCTCGTCGCATATCACGCGGCCGCTCGATCGAAGCGCGTGATCGGTCTCGTCGCGACCACGCTCGCCGACGCGCGCGAGCCGGGCGTTCGCCAAGGTTTCGCGCGGACCAAGCTCCTCGGCTCGGCGGGCCTCTGGGCGCTCGACGCGCTCCGTCCGGTGACCGACGGGTTGCCGCTTCCGATGCGCTTCATGTCGAAGATGGATCGCATTTCGAACAAGCCCGAGCTCGCCGCGCTCTGCGCCGGCGATCCGCTCGGCGGAGGCAACTGGGTGCCGGCGCGATTTCTCCGCACGCTCGTGCACGAGCCGCCCGACGTCGAGCCGGAGGATTTTCGCGTGTGCCCGGTGCTGCTCGTTCACCCGGGCGTCGACCGCATGACCGACATCGCGCTCAGCCGACGCTTCTTCGATCGCCTCGCCGCGCCAAAGCGCATGGTGGTCCTCGAGGGCGCGAGCCACATGCCGACCGAGGAGCCCGGCGTCGAACAGATGGAGCGCGCCGTCGTCGATTTCATGCGCGGCGTCGTCGACTCGCTGCCATGAAGAAACTGGTCACGATCGCGGTCATCGCGGACCTCGCGCACCTCGTCGAAGAGGCGCTCACCGGGATGCACGACGACCCGCTCATTGCCTCGGCGTGGGCGCGGCTCGCGCCGCTCGGAGCGCGTCACGCGGCGTATCTCGTTTTTCAAATCACCTTCGCGCTCGGCATCGTCGCCTGCGCGCTCGTCGCGCTGGGTGCCCGTCGCGTCGTGCTCTTCGCGTTCGGGCTCGTTTTGCTCGGCGAATCGCATCACATTTTACGTGCAATTTACACTCATTCTTGGAGCTCGGGTCTCGCCACCTCCTTCGCGCTGCCGCTCCTCGGCGCGCTTCTCATGAAAGAAATCGCATGCTCCACCACGTCATCTTCGCCATGGGAATCGGTCGCATCCTCCTCGGGCTCGCACCGTTCGTCGCCGCGCGCGCGTCGTCGAGGCTCCTCGGATTTCCGGCCGGTCACGACAATCCCACCGCGCGCTTGATGGCGCGTTTCTTCGGCGTGCGCGACGTCGGGCTCGGCGTGCTCGTTTTTTGGGCGCTCGCGAATCAGTCGGCGCTCCCGTTCGTGCTCGTGTTCAACGCGCTCACCGATTTCGGCGATCTCGCGGCGATCGTCATTCCGCTCGCGCGGCGGCACGGCATCGATCGCGCGGCGCTCGCGTCGGCGGCGTTCGCGCTCCCGGCGGGCATCGGCTGGCTCACGGTGCGCGCTCTCGTCTAGGATCTCCGAGGTGACGCGCGCATCGATCAGCGTGGTGCTCGTTCGGCCGCTCGCGGTCGCGCTCGCGCCCTACGCCGCGGCGCTCGCCGATTTGCTCGCGAGGAGCGATCTCACCGCCGAGATGCTCGCCGATTCGGAGGCGCGCGTCTCGCCGGCGCAGTTTTGCGTCGCGTGGGCCGAAGCGATCCGCGCGAGCGACGATCCGGCGCTCGCGATTCGCATCGCCGAGAGCACGCCGCCCGGTTCGTTCGGCGTGGTCGAATACGTGTGCCGCTCGGCGCCGACGTTGCGTGCCGCGCTCGAGCACTGGTGCCGCTATCTCGGAATTCTCGACGACGCGGTCGACGTCGGACTCGTGGACGAAGACGATGTCACTGCGCTCCGCGTGCTGCGCGAAAGCGAAGCGCCGGCGCCGGCGTCGCACGAGCTGTGCTTCGCGCTGGTCGTCGCGCGTGCACGCGAAGTGTCGCCCGTGCGCGTTCGCGAGGTTCGTTACGAGCATCGCGCGAGCGACGCGAACGCGGCGAGGCAGCGCGCGTTCTTCGACGCGCCGGTCCGATTCGGCGCGCGCGCGACCGAGCTCGTCTTCGACCGCGCCGCCCTCGACGCACCGCTCGCGTCGGCCGACGCCGGCTTGCACGAAGTCCTCCGCGGCGCCGCCGACGAAAAACGCGCGAAGCGCTCGCCTCACGCGCCCCTCACCGATCAAGTCCGCCGCGCGCTCGCGACCGCGCTCCAAAGCGACGACGCGCAGCTCGACGTCGTCGCCAAGCGCCTCGGCACGACCGGCCGCAGCCTGCAGCGCCGTCTGAAAGACGAAGGCACGTCGTTCCAAGCGGTCCGCGAGACGATGCGACGCGAGCTCGCGGATCGCTACCTCGGCGAAGGTCTCACATTCGCCGAAATTTCTTTTTTGCTCGGCTTCTCCGAGCCGAGCGCGTTCTTTCGCGCGTTCAAGCGATGGACCGGCCTCACGCCGTTCGAGCGACGCGCGAGCTTGCTTGCATCGCCGATCCGAACGTCCTAAAGCGTGCGCGTGCCCCGCACGTTCGCTCCCGACTCGGTCACGCCCGAAGACGGCCTCGCGCGCTTGCGTGAAGGCAACGCACGCTTCGTCGCCGGCGAAGGCGGCGCCAGCCGCAGCTGGCACCCGCGCCTCGCGGATGGCCAGCGCCCCTTCGCCGTCATCCTCGGCTGCTCCGACTCGCGCGCGCCGGTCGAGTACGTCTTCGATCAAGGTCTCGGCGAGCTCTTCGTCATTCGCGTCGCCGGAAACATCGTCGCGCCATCGCTGGTCGGCTCGGTCGAGTTCGCCGTCGGCGCGTTCGGCACGCGGCTCGTCGTCGTCATGGGCCACACGCAATGCGGCGCCGTCGGCGCGACGGTGCACGCCCTCGAGCACGGCGCGCCCGAGTCGCCGAACCTCGCCGCGATCGTCGACCGCATCACGCCGCACGTGAAGTCGATCTTCGACAAGCCCGGCGATCACGAGGCGCAAGTCGCCGCCGCCGTGCGCGCCAACGCCATCGCCGCCGCGCGCGAGATGCGCGACGCGAGCCCGACGCTCCACGAGTTGGTCGAAAAGGGCCGCGTCGTGATCGCCGCCGCCGTCTACGATCTCTCGACCGGCGTCGTCACGTTCCTCGAATCGTGATCTCCACGAAGAGCTCGTCGCGCGCGCCGGGCGCGACGACGCGCAGTCCTTCGCCGGTGTTGAGCGCGTTGGCCGGAGCGGTCCACGGCTCGAGGCAGACGAAGTCTTTTCCGCGCAAAGTCCAAACGACCCATCGGCGATAAGCGTCCGAGCCGCGTACGACCACGCGCGCGTCGCCGAGCTCGAGCGTCGCCTCGGATTTTCCGTGATCGATCAAATGAAGATCGACCTCGGGCAACGTGAGGTCGATCCCATCGAGCGCGATTTCGCGTTTTGCGACGTTGTCCCACGCGCGCGTCGCGCCGGTCGGAATGCACGCGCGCGATTTGTCGGCCTCCCGCACGAAGAAATACGGGTGAAAACCCGCGGCGTACGGCATCGGCGAGTCGTCGCGATTTTCGATCGTCTGATCGATCCGCAGCGTTCCCTCCGCGACCGAGTAGCGATACTCGAGCGCGAACCGCCACGGATACTGCGCGCGCGTGACCTCGTCGTCGGAGAGCGCGAGCGCGACCGACTTCGAGTCACTCGCGACGACGCGCCAAGGCAGATTGCGCGCGAAGCCGTGCTGCTTCATCGCAAAGCGCCCGCCGGCGAGCGGCCCGGGCGACGGAAACAAAACGGGCACGCCGCCACGAACGTTCTTGGTGGGATCCGCGAGCGTCTCCTCGTCGAGGTACAGCACCTCGCGCCCCGCGACCGAAAAACGCGTCACCATCCCGCCGCGCTCCGCCGAAATCTCGGCGCGCGAGCGCCCGTCGCTCAACGTGATCATGCGCGGACTCTACAGCGCCGTAGACGGGAATCGAACCCGCATCGCGCCTGCAAAGACGTCCTTTGGGAAAACGCGCTTCCCTCCCCGCCGCTTTCGGCGACGGAGTCGGTGCATCCGCAACCCTGACGTCACCTCACCTCGTGCAGCATTCTCGAGAACGTCGCCCTCGAGCGCACGCGCGGAGCAAGTCGTTGGCGCGCCGGATTAGGGTGCCGGTCTGGCTCGTTTTCCGGTGCCACTCCGTTTGGCGTACTACGGCGACGAGACCGACGCGTCAGGCCGCTCCGCCTGACGACCTTCGTCGCGAAGCGCGCGGAGTTTTTTCTGCTGCTCGGGCGAGAGCACGTTCTTCACGCGGACGAGCATCGCGAGGTGCGCCGCCTTGATGCGATTTTCGTCGTCCATGAGCCGCTGCGCTTGCGCCGCGCTCTTCGCCTCGTCGACTTTGTCGGCGTCGAGGATCGTGACGAGCTTCTCTTTGTCGGCGTTCAAATCCCACTGCATCTTGAGCATGTCGTCTTGACCGCGCTGCACTTCTTTCAGGATCGCGTCTTTCTGCGCGGGGACGATTCCGATCGCCGCTTGGTGCTCCATCACGACCTCGGGCGCGAAGAGCTTGCTCTCGATGGGGCCGAGCGCGGGCGGCGCGACGGGCGCGGTCGAAAAATTCTGCGGCGAGAGCGCCACCGATCCATCGGCGCCGACCGAATCGCCGGGAAGCGGCGGCTCGGCGCGCTTCGCGCAAGCCGCGAGCACGAGACACAAGAGCACGCGCTTCATGGCCGCCTCGTAGGATCGACGTCGAAGTCGGGGAGCGAGGCGATGGAAGGTTGCTCGAGCAAAAATCCGAGCGGGTCGGGCTCCATCGCGACGCGCACGCTCGGGCCCGACGCGACCGCCGCGGCGGGAGGCGCGGCGTCCGACTTTCGCGCGGCATTCGTCCCGATCCAAATCGCGAAGGCCGCCGCGACCGCGACGAACGACGCCGCCGGCGCCGCGATCCACAAGAGCGAGACGCGCTTTTGACGGGGCCTCCACATCGGCGCGAAGGGGGGCGCCTTGGATGCGTCGTCGCGACGCAGCTCGGCGAACGCTTTCTCAAGGTCCGGTTGGCTCATCGAGCAGCTCCTTCAATCTCGTCTTTCCGCGATCGTAGTGCTGGCGCGCGCTGCCGACCGAGACGGCCATGATCGACGCGGCTTCGTCGACCGTGAGTCCCTCGTAGAAGACGAGGTGTAGCACCTCGCGTTGCCGCGGCGCGAGCTTCGCGAGCGCCCGAGAGAGTCGCGCTGCCGACTCGCCGCGCTCGGCGACGCGATCGGGTTTGCCCGACGACGACGCGGGCGTCTCGCGCTCCGGCTCGTCGCTCCGACGAAACCACTTGAGCACCGAGCGTCGCCGCTCGGATGCGGTGAAACGAATGACCGAGAAGAACCAAGTCTTGAGCGCGGCGCGTCCGTCGAAGCGCGCCTTGCCGTCGAGCACTTTCCAATACGCGTCTTGCAGCACGTCGGCAGCCGCGCTTCGATCGCGACCGCAGCACGCGAGCGCCCAGCCGAAGCTCGCGGCGTGAAGCTCCGCGAGCTCGCGTGCCAGGTGCTCGGGCTGCATCGCGCATCACGCTACCATCGTCTTCTTCGACCGCGCGCGACGCACGATGACGATGAGGAGCGCGAAGAGCGCGAAGAGCGGTACGAGCGTCGGCGCGAGCGCAGCGACGGCCATCGCCAACCACGTCGCGATCGCTTCGGCGCCGCGAACGCCGGCGTGCCAGGACTGCGCGACGCTGTGGCCGGGCGTCTGCCACGCGGCGGTGCTCGGCGTCGTCAGCGTGAGATGAATCGTCGCCATCGCGATTTTGGATTCCATCGTGCGCTGCTCGGCCTCGAGCTTCTCGATGTTCTCTCGCACGCGCGCGAGCTCTTTTTCGGAGTCGATGAGATCGCCGATCGAGCCGGTGCGGTTCTTCATGATGTCGAGGAGCCGGTCCTCTTGCGTGCGTGCGGCGTGGAGACGTGCGCCGAGATCGGCGCGCTGCTCGGTCACGTCTTGCACGGTCTCGCTTTCGGCGGTGAGCGTGCCCATCGCGCGCAGCGCGGCGCGCGTCTCGGACGCCTTCGCCGCGGGCACGCGAACGTCCATCGACGAGCTCCCGTCCTCGCCTGCGACGAAATTCGATCCTTCGACGTAACCGCCGCGCGACTCGATCTCGCGGCGCACCTTGTCGCCGGCGTCGCGGAGATCGCTCACGCGGACCGTCATCGAGACGGTCACGATCTGCGCCCGGTCGGCGCTCGGCGTCCCCGAGGGCCCCGCGGCCGCGACGTTCGCGGCGGGCGGCTCGCTGCGGTCCATTTTCGCGCAGCCGGTCGCCGCCGCGAGCAAAAACATCATCAAACTGACGAAAAACAGCCAAAATCGTGCGTTCATGACTCTTCGTGTCCGCCCGGCGCCGGGCGTATGACACGCGCCGTACGATTTTTCGATCAGGCGCTGAGGGTCGCGATCACTTCGTCGACGAGCTCGGTCGCGGTCTCGCGATCGAGCCCGAGCGCGGTCACGAGCTCCTCGCGGAGGTCGACCTCGGCGGGGCTGTCGTCCAGATCGACGAGCGCGAGCGCATAGACGATTTTGTACGCGAGCCGCCGCGCGTCGCGCGAGAGGATCTCGGCCTGCGCGTAGAGGTGAGCGCGCCGGTCACGGTGCTCGAGGGTCGCGTTCAAACGATCGAGGATGCCGTCGATCTCGCGGTCGTCGAGCGCGCGCGGCGACGCCGCGACCGGCGCGGTGCGATACGCCGTGCGCTTCACGGTCGGTGACGCGAGCGCGCGCACGCAGGGTACGAGCGCGCGAAACGCCGCGAGCTCGTCGTCGCCCATGCCCCCGTCGGCCGTCATCGCCAAGTACGCGAGCGTGACGATCGCGTCGAGCTCGGCGGAGCCGATCATGGGTCCGTCGAGGCAGACGACCTTCGCGATGTCCTCGGGAGCCACGCGGAGAGACGCTCCCACGGGACGAGCGGCACGTAAAGACAGAGCATCCACGGCGGAAAAAATCCGAGCTGCATGAAGACGAGCAGCCCCACGTGAAACGACGCGCCCACGAGGAGCGCGGGCGTGCGCGTTTTTTTGACGAGCATCCAAATCGGAAAGCCCAGCTCGAACGTGAAGACGAGCCAGGTGAGAAGCTCGGTCGCGACGAACGGCATCGGCTGCGACGGATAGGGAAATCGCGCCCAATTCAAGTTCGCGACGACGGCGTAGACGGCTTCGCCGCGCAGCCAATCGCCGGCGCGCCCGTGCTCGAACGTGATCTTGTGGAGACCGTTCGAAAAATAAATGCACGCCATCTGCAGCATGACGAGACGCAGCGGCCACGGGGGGACCTGCACGTCGCTCGCGCGTTTCGCGCGCCACGCGTCGAACGACCACGCGGCGCCACACGGGCTCATCATCAGGATCGACAGCAGGATCGCGCAGACCATGTCGCCCGCGTAGTGCGCGGCGGGATTCAAATGGAGGAGCGACACGGTGATCGCCCACGCGACCGCCGCCGAGAGCCGGCTCGCGACGCCGACCGCGAGGAGAAGCGCGGCCAGCGCCCAGACCCACGCGATCGCTTGGAACGCCGCGGGCGACTCGACGTGCGCGAAGAGCGACCAGGTCGCGCGCGCCGGCGGCGACCACTCCGGAAAAATCGCGCGCCCGCCGAGGCTCCCTCGCCCGTAGAGATCGCGCATGTGCGGCACGTACGTGACGAGGACGTCGCCGAGCAGCGTGAGACCGACCGCGATGCGCAGCGCCGCGAGGCGCACGGCGGGCACCGGATCGACGAGCCACGGAACGCGCAGTCGCGCGGGCAGCCACGGCTGGGTGCCGACGACGCTCATGGCTTCTCCGCGACGTATTCGAAATCGTGCTTCGCTGGGTCCCACACTTCGACCGCGAGATCGCCGGGCGGCGGCGCGACGTCCGGACGCCACCGCGCGAAGGGCACGTCATCCGGCGGCGGCCACGTCCAAGGTTTTTGGTCGTGCTCCGGCACGACCCACACGTGCACGCGGAGCACGCACGCGACGGGCGGCGCGACGTTCGGATGTCGCGCGATGAAACGCCGCCGTTGCCAATCCAAGTACGCGACGATCGGCTTTTCACGGCTGCGGATCCGTTCGCTCGCTTCGGCGACGAACGCGGCGGGTTTTTCGTTCATCGTCGCCGCCGTGAAATCCCAGAACGGCCGAATCAAATCGCCTTCGTAGAGGCCGACGCGATACGGAGTTGCATCTTGCACGTAATCGAACGGATCGTTTTCCTCGGACTCGGAGCGCACTTCGATGGAGCTTCCGTCGGCCCAGCGAAATTCGACCGCGGCGAAGATCGCGTGACGCGTGATGTTCGGCGAGTACTGACCCCAGACCTGGTGCTGGCACGCGACCTCGGCCCAGACGTGATCGATCGCGTCGAGCGCGCCGCGGAGCGGGCCGTCGACGAGCGTCGCGAGGTTCGCCGTGAAGAGAAAGAACACCTGCCAGAGAAGCAGCGCGCCCAGAAGAATCTGGCGGAGGGACGCGCGCGGCGGCTCGGGCATGCGCCCTCGACTTTACTTCAACGAGGACCGGCGCGGCTTCTTGCGCGCGAGCGCGAGGTGAAGCGCCGCAAGGATGACCTCGCAGTGCCGCGCGTTCATGCGCTCTTCGAGGGCAAGGTAGAGCTTCCAGCCGTCGTCGCCGACGAGCGCGCGGAGCTCGCGCTGCGCCTCGCGCACGCGGCGCGAGAGATCGCGACATTTTTTGTCGCGACGCGTCCAGCGCTCGAGCGCCGCCTGCAGGCGCTGCACCTCGACGCCGTCGACGGCGCCGCGCTTCACGACCCGCCTCCGAGGATGCGGTCCAGCGCCGCCAAAACGTCTTCGATGCTGCACGGCTTGCGAAGGACGCGCGATGGATCGAACGCGCTCAACCATTCCGACTGATCGCGCCGCTTCGCGCCGCCGGTCACGACGATCGCGCGCTTGGCGAGCTCCGGATCGTTCTGCTCGAGCCACTTCACCAAACCGTCACCGCCGAGCTCGGGCATCTCGAGATCGGTGAGGATGGCGTCGAACTTTTCCCTCCCGAGTAGCAGGATGGCCTCGGCGCCGTTCGACGCTTCGGTCACGTCGAATTGCGCTGCCACCACGCGACAAAGCGTTCGGCGCAGCACCGCGTCGTCGTCGACGATGAGAATGCGCGGCCGCTGAGCTCGAGTCATGAGTGTCCCGTCCCTCGAAAACTTAAACTCAAGCTATCACTTTATTTATTCTCGGGGGACGAGGTCGTCATGTTCCGGCTCGTGCGACCTTTGGACCCGGATCGCGTCTGCAAAAACGTCGGCCGGCGCATCGCGGAGCTCCGGAAAGAACGCGGGCTCACGCAGGAGCAATTCAGCGTGCTCCTCGGGACGTCGTTTCAGTGGGTGTCGCAGCTCGAGGCCGGGAGAAACGTCACGCTGCACTCGCTCGCGCGGATCGCCAACGCGCTGCGGGTGCCGCTCGCGGAGCTCTTCGTACCGCCGAAATCGCCGAGCCGGCCGCGTCGCGTGGGGCGGCCGCGCCGAGGTTGAACCTCAGCTCGGCGCGCTCGCGCTGTGGTTGTTCGTCGCTTGGCTGACGATCGCCGAGACGACGATCGTGCCCACGCCGAGCAGCAGCAAGATGACGACGAACCACGCGAGGCGCTTGCGACGTCGCGCGCCCGACATGAACGGCAAATCCTCGTCGCGCGTGAGCGTCAGGTCCGTCGGAACGGGCTGAGGCGGCGGCATCGACACGATCACCGGCAGATCCATGGGCGACGGCGCGACCGACATCGGTATGGCGACGGGCGGCGACGAGACCGGCGCAAACGCAACCGGCGCGGGCGCGACCGGAAGCGGCGGAGGAACGGCCGCGACCGGCGGCATGAGCGGCGTGAGCGCGTCGGGCAACGGCGGAGGCGCGACGTTCGCAGTTTGCGGCCTGCGTTCGAGCGCGGCGAGTCGCTCTTCGATACGCGTGAGCCGTTCGCCGAGATCGCCTTTGAGCGAGCCGATTTCCGCGCGCGCGATGGCGGTCGCGATGCCGCGCGCTTCGTCGCGCGAGAGCGTCTCGACCGCTTTGGTCGCGACGGCGGGCGCCGTGGGCGTCGTCGCAGCCTGTGGTTTTTGGGCCGTCACGGGCGCAGGGGCCGCAGGCTTCTTCGCGGGCGCCGGCGCGACACCGGGCAGCGTTCCTGCGCGCTGGGGTGGCTTCGGTGCGTTCGTCATTTCTTTTCGAGTATCCGACTCGCCGCGCGTCGCGGCAAGCGCGACGGCCGCGTGCCTCACCAGGTAAGATCGCGCGATGCGATGTCGACTCGCGGTTCCGCTCCTCGTCGCAGCGTGCGCGTCCCGCGCGGCGCCGGTTGCGTCCTCGCCTGCGCCGACAGCATCTTCCGTTGCGCCGGTCGCGTCGTCGGTTGCGCCTCTCGCGTCTTCGGCTGCGCCGGTCGCATCTGCGTCATCCGCTGCGCCCGACGCAGTGATGCTCGGACCGTGGACGGCCGCGCTCCTCGGCCGCCTCCGCCGCGAGGCCGACCGACGCCGAGCCGGCGAGCTCGACCTCCACCCGCGCGCCGACGCCGAGCGCGACGCCGCGATTCGATCCGCGTACGGCCCGAGGTGCCACCTCGAGCGAACGTGCGGCCCGCTCTGGGGAATCGACTGCGACGCCGCGGTCGACGGCCCTTATCTTTACGTGCGTCCTCGCGCCGATCACATCGACCAGCTCGCGACGTGCGGCGGCGCATGCATGGGCGGTCGCTGCACGCACTGTCCGCCGCGCGACGACGGCTGGACCTGCCCCACTTACTGAGCGAACACCCGAACGAAGCTCCGCGGCGCGCGTTTCTTCCGCGTGCATTTCGTTTGCGCGCTCATGTAGCAAACCGAAAACGCGCGGCGCGTCTTGCCCGTCGCGTTCGTGCCCGAGCGGTGCCACACCAAGTTGTGAAGCACGACGGCGTCGCCCGCGCGCGCCGGAACTTTGATCGCGGCGCGATCCGCGCCGGACGATTCGACGAGCGGCTCGGGCACGAGACCGCCGAGCGGCGTCGCGAGCCCGCGCAAATGCGAGCCGGGAACGACCTCGAGACAGCCCGCGTCCTCCGGCGCGTCGTCGAGCGCGGTCCAGATCTGAATCGGCGGATCGCGATCGAGGCCCCAAAATTTTCCGGCGTCTTGATGAAACGGGAGCACCGTCCCGCCGCTCGCGGCTTTGGTCATGAGGAGCGCGCGGTAGATCGCGATCTCGCCCTCGATCACTTCGCGCACGACGCGCGCGGCGAAGTCGCTCTCGATCCACGCGCGAAAAACGGGGTCGCGCTCGAGCTTCTCGATTTTTCGGTAGTTGTCCGACGGGCCTTGCCAGCCGTTTCCGAACTCGAGGTCGTCGTACGCGCCGGTCGTCGTGTCGAGCTGGAAGAAGAGCCCGTCGTGAACGACGCGTCCGTGCATCAAGTCGTCGGCCCGCGCGCGCATCGCGACGAGCGCGTCCGCTGGAACGACGCCGGGCACGTGCGCGAAGCCGCGCTCGCGATAGTCGCCGAGGACGCTCATCGCGCGTACGTCGCGTCGGTGCCGGCGAGCTCGCGATGGACGGCGTCGATCGCCGCGCGCGTCTCGTCGTCGAGCACGCGACCGCGACCCTCGATCGCCGCGTCGAGGTGCGCGATGGTTGCAGGTCCAACCAAAATGGAGTCCACCCCTGGGCGCCGCGCGAGCCACGCGTACGCGAGGTCGACCGGCGTCATCCCCGCGCGCCCGGCGATGCGCCCGAGCTCGGCCGTCGCTTCGGAAAAAGCGCGCGACAAATAGCGCCGCTGATACAGCGGATTTTTCTCGAACCGCGCGCCCTGCTTGCCGCTCAAGAGCCCGCCGGCGAGCGGGTTGTAGACGGTCGTGTGAATCGGGTGGCGCGTGGTGAACTTGAAATATTCGATCTCGAGCTGCCGCACGAGCAGGTTGTACATCTGCTGCGAGATCACGGGCCGCGGCATTCCCGCCCGATCGGCGATCGCGAACATCTCGAGGATCTGCCACGACGCGAAATTGGAGACGCCCCACGCGCGCGCCTTCTTCGCGTCGAGCACGCGCGCCATCGCTTCGAGCGTCGCCTCGAGCGGCGTCGTGTAGTCGGGCACGTGGAGGTAATAGACGTCGACGTAATCGGTCGCGAGGCGCGCCAGGCTCTCGTCGAGCGCCTCGGTCACGCGAAGCGGAGAGAGACCTTCGGGTTTTCCTGCGGGGCGACCGAAGCCGACTTTCGTCGCGACGAAACATTCGGGGCGGCGCGCGCCGAGCGCGCGTCCGAGGATGCGTTCCGACTCGCCGTCGCCGTACGCGTTCGCGGTGTCGAATGCCGAGAGGCCGCGCTCGATCGCGCGCGCCACGATCGCGCGCGCCTCGGGCTCGGGCGTGCGCTTGCCGAAGTTCATCGTCCCGACGAAGAGCGCGGCGGGCGAATCGGATGCACGTAGCGCGAGGCGCGGGTCGTTCATGCCGCGCATGCTAGATCACGTCGCTTCGATTGGCGCGCGCGCTGAAGTCCGCGGCGCTCGCGGAACGCCCGCCGCGCGCACGATCACGGCGATTGACAGGCCGGGCCCAGCGCGACGAGCATGCGCGCCATGATCTCCAAGCTCCGACTCGCCGGCGCCGCAGCCGCCATCTTCGTCGTCGTCCCCGTTCTCCTCGCCGATTGTGGCGGCGACAACGCGCAGGCCCCCGCAACGACGACGCCCACGGCATCCGCGCCCGCGACGACGAGCGCCGCGCCGTCCGCGAGCGTCGCGGCGTCCACGCCCGCGATCCGCTGTCCTTCGCCGAGCGCCGCGCCCGTCACTCCCGCGTCGCCTCCGAAAGCCGGCTGCCCGGACATGAGCACGCTCGATGCGCTCGCCAAGCTCGACATGTCCAAGGAGCTCAAGCTCGACAAGAAGCTCGGCACGCAGCTCAAAGACATCGCCCTCGCGACCGTCGCGCTCGACCACGCGTCGGCGCAAATCGACGGCAGCATGAAAGAGGCGTGCGGCAAGCTCCTCGCCGACTTCGGGTGCTCCGGTGACTTCGGCGACGCGCCTGCCACGTGCCACGCGGCCGAGAACGTCATCGACCAGGCGCGCGCGAACGCCGGACCGGCCGCGACGCTCACGCCTCGCGTCACGCCGGCGGTGTGCAAGGTCCCCGCGCAGGCGATGCTCGATTGCGTCCACGCGTGCGACCCGACGTTCAAGGGCAAGGCGGACGCGCTCAAGTGCGACGGCACAGCCGACGCGACCGGCTGCGACGGCAGCTGGTCATCCGCGAAGACTTCGCAAGGCTGCTCCATCGCGTGCGCCGCCACGGCCGCGGACAAAGCGCAGTGCACGCCCGAGCAGATCGCGATTCAGGTCGACAACGCGACCGACGCCAAGGCCGCCGACGCGCTCAAGTCCGCGCTCGAAAAAGATCTCCACGGCGCGATGATGCACGAGGCCGCCCGCGGCCGCGTCCAAGCGCTCGCCAAGAAGAACGCCGATCTGCTGAAGGCGCTCCCGAAGGACATCGACGCGATGTCGAAGAAGAACCCGCGCCTCGCGTGCTTCGATTCGGTGATGATGAGCAACGTCTCGGGCATGACGCGAATCGCCGTCGAAACCGCGCTCAGCCTGAACGTCATGCTGACGGCGACGACCAAGAAGAAGTGATCTCGGTACGAGCGCTCGAAAAGCACTATCGCGTTCACAAGCGCGAGCCGGGGCTCGCCGCGGCCGTCGGCTCGCTCTTTCGCCGTCGCTACGAGACGGTGCGCGCCGTGGACGGCATCGACTTCGAAATCGCCGCCGGCGAGCGCGTCGGCTTCCTCGGGCCGAACGGCGCGGGAAAAACGACCACGCTCAAGGTTCTCGCGGGGCTCTTGCACCCGACCTCCGGCGAAGTGCGCGTCGACGGCCACGAGCCACGCCGCCGCCAAGAAGCGTTCTTGCAAAAAATCACGCTCGTCCTCGGCCAGAAGCAGCAGCTCATTTGGGACCTGCCGCCCAGCGAGACCTTCGAGCTCAATCGCGCGATCTACGGCGTGCCGCGCGAGACCTACGAAAAAACGCGGCGCGAGCTCGTCGAGCTACTGCGAATCGAAGACGTCGTTCGCCGCCCGACGCGACAGCTCTCGCTCGGCGAGCGAATGAAATGCGAGCTCGCCGCCGCGCTCATTCACGGCCCGAAGGTTCTCTTTCTCGACGAGCCGACGATCGGTCTCGACGTCTCGATGCAGACGATCGTGCGCGACTTCATCCGCCGCTACAACGAAGAGCACGACGCGACGGTCATCTTGACGAGCCACAACATGGCCGACGTCGCTGCGCTCTGTCCGCGCGTCATCGTCATCGACCACGGCAAGCTCGCCTTCGACGGCGACCTCGACGACCTCGTGCGCAAGACGCGCCCCGACAAGCGCGTCGTGCTTCACCTCGCGTCGAAGGCCGACGACGCCGCGCTCGCCGCGCTCGGCAAAGTCGTGCGAAGCGAAGAGGCGCTCGCCGAGCTGCAGGTCCCCGCGTCCGACGTGAGCCGCGTGGTCGCGCGCGCGCTCGCCGAGCTCAACGTCCGCGACCTCGACGTTGCCGATCCGCCGCTCGAAGAAGTGATGGCTGACGTGTTCGCGACGAAAGAGCCCTGAGACGGCACGTCGGTTGCTGCCTTTCGTCCCATGAACAACGCACAATGGATTTGGCTCGTCGTCGCGATCGCCATCGCGGTCGTGCTGGCAATCGTCGCGTACGGCTTGTTCTCGGCGCGTTCGAAGCGTCGAAGCGCGCTGCTGCGGGAGCGCTTCGGTGAGGAGTACGACCGCGCGCGCCAGCAGTTCGGTAGCCGAACCGATCGCGTCTTGGCAGAGCGGTTGGAGCGTGTCGAAAAATTCCACGTCCGTGACCTGAGCGACGCGGATCGCAACCGCTTCGCCGCCTCGTGGAAAGACGTTCAGGCTCAGTTCGTCGACGACCCGCGACGCGCGGTCGCGCGCGCCAACGATCTCATCGTCGAGGTGATGCGCGCGCGCGGCTACTCGGCCGACGACGCGTTCGAGCGTCGCGCCGCGGACCTCTCCGTCGATCACGCCGACGTCGTCGAGCATTACCGCGCCGCTCACGCGCTCATGAAAGCGGCCGCGCCGCTCGACACCGAGCAGCTTCGCCAGGCAGTCGTGCACTACCGCGTGATCTTCGCCGACCTGCTCGCCCCGTCGACGGCGGCGGCGGCGCCGGTGCCCGCGATGCGCGTCACGCCGAAACCTGCGTGATGCGCTAAAACCGACCGCGTGAGCCTGCGCGCGAGCGTTCGAGCAGTCCCGACCCTCCTCCGGGTCGGTTTCTCCGAGGCGCTCGCGTACCGCACCGAGACGCTCGTCTGGATCGCGGCGACCACGATGCCGCTCGTGATGCTCGCGCTCTGGCACACCGTCGCGCGCGAGGCGCCGATCAACGGGTTCGGCGCCTCGCAGATGGTCGGCTACTTCCTCTCGATGTTCATCGTGCGGCAGCTCACCGGCTCGTGGGCCGTCTGGCTGATCAACATGGAGGTGCGCGACGGCACGCTCGCGCAGCGCATGCTGCGTCCGGTTCACCCGCTCGTCTCGTACGCGGTCTCTGCGCTCGCCGAGCTTCCGGTGCGGAGCTTTCTCGCCGTGCCGCTCGCGACCGTCGCGCTCCTCTTCTTCGCCGGCGGCGAGCTCGTTCGCGATCCGCGCATGTGGGCGCTCTGGATTTTTTCGATCCTCGGCGCGTGGCTCATCACGCTCTTCGCGAACCTCGCGATCGGGTGCCTCGCGCTCTTCGTCGAGAGCTCGACCAAGATGATGGACGTCTGGCTCGCGCTTTATTTCGTCTTCAGCGGCTATCTCTTCCCGGTCGCGCTCTTTCCGCCCGCGGTGCGCCGCGCGATCGACTGGCTGCCGTTTCGTTACCAGCTCGGCCTGCCCGTCGAGATCATGACCGGCCGCCACGACTTCGCGACCGCGCTCGCGATGCTCGGTCGCCAGTGGCTGATGGTCGTCGTCATGCTCGCGGTCGTCGCGCTCGTCTGGCGCGGCGGCGTGAAACGCTTCGCGGCGTACGGCGGATGAAATCTTATTTTGCTCTCCTCTGGCTCGAGCTTCGAACGTCGCTGGCGCTCGCGATGGAATACCGCGCCGATTTCGTGACCGATGGATTCGTCGAAGTCTTCTGGACGATCACCGCGCTCGTTCCGCTCTTCGTCGTGTTTCGCGCGCGGCCAGTCGTCGCCGGTTGGACCTTCGGCGAAGCGCTCATGGTCACCGGTTTCTTCACGCTGCTCCAAGGCGTCCTCGAAGGCGCGATCAACCCGAGCATGACGCTCGTGGTCGAACAAATCCGAAAAGGCACGTTCGACTTCATTCTCCTCAAGCCCAAAGACGCACAGTTCCTCGTCACGACTGCGCGCGTCCTTCCGTGGCGCGCGGTGAACGCGCTCACCGCCGCTGCGCTCTTCGCGTACGGCTTCGTCGAGCTTCATCGCGCGCCGAAAATTGCCGACGTCGCGGTCGCGGCGCTCGTCCTCGTCGCGTCGGTCGCGATTCTCTACGCGCTCTGGATGCTCGCCGTCAGCCTCGCGTTCTACGTCGTCCGCGTCGACAACCTCACCGTCCTCTTCGGCGCCGTCTTCGACGCCGCGCGCTGGCCAGCCAGCGTTTTCCGCGGTTTTTTACATGTATTCTTCACGTTCATCGTACCGCTCGCCGTGATGACGACGTTCCCCGCCGATGCGCTCCTCGGCCGCGCGAGCGCCGGCGAAATTTTCGGCGCAGCCTTCGCCGCGACTTGTGCGCTCGCGGTCTCGCGCGCCGTCTGGACGCGCGCGATATCGCATTACACCTCCGCCGGCGGATAGACGAGCTTACAATGCGCGCATGATCAAGGTCCGCCCCGCCGCCGAGCGCGGTCACGCCGATCACGGCTGGCTCGACTCGCACCACACGTTCTCGTTCGCCGATTATCACGACCCGGCGCACATGGGCTTTCGCAACCTGCGCGTCATCAACGACGACACCGTCGCGGCCGGCCGCGGCTTCGGCACGCACGGCCACCGCGACATGGAGATCGTCTCGTACGTTCTCGAAGGCGCGCTCGAGCACAAAGACTCGACCGGAACGAGCGGCGTCATCCGTCCGGGCGACGTGCAGCGCATGAGCGCCGGCAGCGGCGTGATGCACAGCGAACAGAACGCGTCGAAGAGCGAACGCGTGCATTTTCTCCAGATCTGGATCTTGCCGCACGCGCGCGGCATCGCCCCGGGCTACGAGCAAAAGACGTTCGCGCGCGACGACAAGAAAGGACGCCTCCGCGTCGTCGCATCGAACGACGGGCGCGAGGGCAGCGTGACGATCCACGCCGACGCGACGGTTTACGCCGGCGTGTTCGACGCGGGCGACGCAGCCGAGCTCGCGCTCGCCGGAAGCAACGGGGCGTGGGTGCACGTCGCGACCGGGGCAGCGCGCGTCAACGGTCGCGAGCTCCGCGCAGGCGACGGCGCGTCGATCGAAGGCGAGCCCGTGCGCGTCGAGGGCACGACCGGCGGCGAAGTTCTGGTCTTCGATCTTGCGAGCCCGTAAGCTCGAAGCATGAGCGACGAAGCACCGCCGAGCTCCGACCGAAGGCGCGCCGTGCGCCACATCGCGTGCTTTCCGAGCTTGATCGAGCTGCCGCACGACGCCGAAAAAGTGACGGCGATGATCGTCGATCTCGCCGAGACCGGTTCGCGACTCTTGCTCCGCAACCCGGGGCTCTCGATCGGCGACGAGCTGCGGCTCGAGCTCCACGTGCTCCTCGACGGCGGCGCGCCGCGCATCGCGACCGGTCGCGTCGTCCGCGTCGAGGGCTTGCCCGACGATCGCGTCTCACTCTGGACGCACGAGGTCGGCGTCGATTTCCACGAGCGGCTCGCGCTCGGCGCCGCGGAGCTCGAAGCGCTCCAAAAACGGCAAGCGCCGTTCGGCAAACATCCTTAGCTCACTCGGTCGGTGCGTCGCTCGCGGCGTCCACCGGCGTCGTCTCGTCGCTCGCGTCGACCGGCGGCGCGGATTCGGTCCCGCCGTCGTCTGGAATCGTCGCTTCGTCGCTGCCGTCTTGCGGCGCGGCTTCGCTCGTCGCGTCGTCCGGCGCTTGGCCGTCACCCGCGAGGCCCGTCGTGTCGATTCCGAAATCGCACCGGGCGATCATCAAACCCAACGCCAGGACGCCGAGCGTCCAACGGCGTTTCATTTCGACGGCGCGTAGGTCGCAATCGCCGTCACGTGGAGCGTGCGCCGACACGACGCGGTACCGACCGAGCCGTTGCAGTGATCGTGCGCTTCGAAGCGCTCCGAATGATCCGCGAGGCCGCGCATGATCGTGCTCGTCACGTCGTAGCCGCCGCCCTGACACGAAGGATCGCCGCACGGGATCGCGAACAAAGCCGGCGCGCGATCGACGACGATGTGCCGCACGTGCTTCGACCCCGAGAGGCCCGCCGTGTCGTGCGCCTCTTCGACTTCGAGCTTCAGCGACGCGACGTCGGGAGCGCGCTCTTTGAGCCGCGGCGCGGCTTCTTCGAGCCGGCGTCGTTCGGCGAAGCGCTCCGACGCTTCGGTCTTTCGTCTGCGGAAGTTCATCATTCGATCGGCGGTTGAGGGCCGGGAACGATGCCGGCGATGTCCGGATCTTCGCCACCCGCGTTCGGAAGCTGCGCGGCTTTGTCGTCGCGCCGCTGCTTTTTCTTTTCGGCTTTCTCGCGCTGGCGCTCCTGACGCTGGCGCTCTTTCTGTCGTTTTTGTAGCGAGGGGTTCATGCGTCTCCTTGGTCAGCCGTCCTCATCGTCCATCTGCGCACAAGCTAGCCACTGATTGCGCGCCCGTTCGTAGACGGCACGCACGACCAGCTCCAGCTCGTTCGCAGAGAGGACGCCGAAGCGGCGCAAGCCCGCCTCGTTCGTGAAATATGCGTACGTCCGCGCGCGCGCTTCGCGCAACGTGCCGGGCCACCCGCCCGCCGTGGGACGATTGTCGGCGCGTAGGTCGTGGCGCACGCGCTCGACCCATGCGTCGCCCACGGCGAGCGATCCTGCCTCGAGAGCCTCGCTCAGTGGGAGCGCGGGCTGTTCGTTTTTCACCAGCGCGAGCCGCCGCCGCGACGATCACCGCCGCCGCGCCGACCGCCACGCTCACCGCCGCCGCCGCCGCGACCTCCGCCGCCGCCGCCGCCACCACCACCACCACCGCCGCCGAAGCCGCCGGAGCGCTGCGGGCGCTCTTCAGCCTCGTTCACGCGGAGCGGGCGACCATCGAGCATCGCGCCGTTCATCGCCGCGATCGCAGCCGACGCCTGGGCGTCGTCGCCCATCGTGACGAACGCGAAGCCGCGCGACTGTCCCGTTTGACGATCGAGCACGACGTGGACGTCGGTCACCGAGCCGTGCTGTGCGAACGCTTCACGGAGCGCTTCGCTGGTGGAATGAAACGAAAGATTTCCAACGTAGAGACGAGATGACATGCGAGTTACTCGGATCGCGGCCCACAAAACGTTCGCCGCTTCCAATCTGGGCCGAGCATCGGAGAGGGGCGTTGTCGCTGATCAGCGCGCCTCGCGTCTCGTGAGGAGCTCGGAACCGTGACGCCGACAAGGTAGCGCATCGAGCTTTGCTATGCCAGGCGAAAGCAGTCACAGCCGCGCGAGCGGCTCGACGTTCGGCTGGGGCACGGTCGAGAGCAGGCGCTTGGCGAGATCGACGCGGTGCTTGCTGATGCGACGCGCTTCGGCGGTCACCCGTCCGCGCGCGTAGAGACAGAGCTCGCAGTCTTTCGGGCCCATCTCCATCGAGGTGTGGACGATGCGCACGACCACGTTGGCGCACTTGAGCGGATCGCTCACGAGCTCCGGGCCGCTGTAGCCTTCGCGCGTGTGCGCGCCGTTGGGCAGATAAATCTGGCCCCAGCAATAGGAGTTGTGGCCGTCACCGATCGCGCCGACGTTGTTCGACCCTTCGAGCCAGGCGAGCGCGACCTCGTAGCCCATCGTCACGAGCGGCCCCTCGTCGCCTTCGACGACCGGGTTCGCGAGCGCCGCATCCGCCATCGCCGAGAGAACGGTCGACGACAGCTTGCGCGCGCCGTTCGATGCGACGAGCGAAGCAGTAAGCCCCCAAGCGACAAGAGCCATTTTGGTAATCATGGGCCGCGCGCACAGTCCAGAACCGTGCCGAAACAAAATCGCCTCAGCCGGTCGCGCATTCAACGGCTTACGTCGCAAGGTGCGTGGCAAAAAAAACCGCAGTGGCGATCGTTGCCGTAGCGCTTTGCCACGAGCGTAAAGCCACGCATTGAGGATTGACGGATCCGCCCACGCGCGGGATAGCTCGATTCGATCGATGTTGAAGATCCCGCTCCGCAGCCGCCGCGCCGAATACGAGAGCATGTCGCGCGGAGAGCTGATCGACGCGTTGTGCGCGCTCGATCGTGAGCCATCGCCCGAGAATTCGCGGCTCTTGCACGAGCTCGAGGTGCACCAGGTCGAGCTCGAGGCGCAAAATCGCCAGCTGCTCGAGCAGCAAGAAGAGCTCGAGGAAGCGCGCAATCGGTACTTCGACTTGTTCGAGGGCGCGCCGGTTGCGTACTGCGTGCTCGATCGCAACGGCGTCATCGAGGACGCCAATGGTGCCACAGCGACACTCATACGAACGAGCCGTGCGGCGCTCGTGGGCATCCCGTTTGCGCGCGCGGTGAGCGTCGTCGAGAAGCAGACGTTCGTCGATCACATCGCGCGCTGCCTCGACGAACAGGTCCGCGTCACGAGCGAGCTCGCCGTCGTCGTGCGCGGCCGCGGGGAAATCGCGCTGCAAATCGTGAGCACGCCGCTCGGCCGTTCGGGCGCTCGGGCGACCTCGTGTCGCACGATGCTGCACGACGTCACGCGGTTGAAGCGGTCCGAGGGCGTGCTGCGGTTCGTCGCCGGCGTGGACGAGTCGCTCGCCGGCGCAGAGACGACCGAGAGCGCGCTCGAGACGATGGTGCACGCGTGCGTGCCGACTGTGGCCGACGCGTGCTTCCTCGACGTGTGTGGCGAAGAGGACACGCCGCTGCGGAGAGTCCAAATCTTCGCGCCGGGGCAAGACGCCGTCGTCGAGCAACTGAAACGTCATGCGAACGACGGCGCGTGGCGGCGATACGAAATGCAGCTCGTGCGCACGCTCACGCCGGTGTTCGAGCCCGCGAGCGCCGCGGCGCTCGGCGCGGGATACGAGACGAAGGTCGGCGCGCGCGCGCTGATGCTCCTTCCGCTCGCCGCGCGCGGCAAGAAGCTCGGCGTCATCGGCATGATGATGACGCAATCGAGCCGCACGCATTCGCTTCACGATTTCGAGCTCGCGCAGGATCTCGCGCGGCGGTTCGCGATGAAGCTCGCGAACGCCCTCGCGTTCGAGCAAGCGCAGGCCGCGGTGCGCGCGCGCGACGAGATCCTCGAGGTCGTTTCGCAAAATTTGGGTCACGAGATCGCGACGGCGTCTGGCGCGGACGCGCTCGGCGACGGCTCGGTGCGGCGCATTCAGCGCATCGTCCGCAACTTGGTCGACGTCGCGCGCATCGACGGCGGTCGCCTCGCGATGGAGCGACGGTCGCAAGACATGAGCGAGCTCGTCGCCCGCGCCATCGGCGAGCTCGAACGGCTCGCGCACGAGCGGAGCGTGACGGTCGAGCACGCGAGGCTGCCGGGGCTGCTCGCGTCGTGTGATCCCGCGCGCATCGCGCAGGTTCTCGAGATGCTGCTCGACGCGGCCATTCGCGCGACGCCGGCGGGAGGCACCGTTAGCGTGCGCGTCGATCGAGTCGGGACCGTGATCCGCACGAGCGTGTCCGACGCGGGACCGCCGATCGACGACGAGCTCCTGCCGTGGGCGTTCGATCCTGCTTGGCAGAATCGCGTTCGCGGCTCGGCGCGCGCCGAGGTCGGGCTCGGTTTTTACGTCGCCAAGGGAGTCGTCGAGGCGCAAGGAGGAACCGTGTCGGCGGCGAGCGACGCGTCCGGCGCGACGTTCTCGTTCACGCTGCCCGCGGACGGCGCTCGGCGCAGTGAATCGACGGCTCCGCTGCCGCGGCCTTCGCAGCCACGGCCTGCAATCTTTCTCGCGGACGCCGACGAATAGAGATCACTTTCGTTCGTAGCTTCCGCAGAGCTCGCCCCAGGCGAGCACGTGGCCGCTCATCGCTTCGACGAGCTCGCGGCGGCCGACGCCATGGGCGAAGCCGAGCGTGACGTCGAGCGCGAAGATTTGGAAATGGTAGTGGTGCACGCCATGTCCGGCGGGCGGCGCCGCCGGCGTGAAGCCGCGCTTCAGGTTGCTGTTCTTTCCTTCGCGTGCGGTCGAGACGTTGGACGGCCCAATCGACGCCTCCGCCGGCGCGATGTCGTAGACGAGCCAATGGACGAACGGCTCGGGGAGCGGCGCGTCCGGATCCTCGCAGATCAAGACGAGCGACTGCGTCGCCGCCGGCACGCTCTCCCAGCGAAGCTCGGGCGGAATGCCTCCGCCGTCTTTCGTCGCCGACGGCGGAAGCGACTCGCCGTCGACGAACGCCGGGCTCGAGAGAACGATCGTGCGCTCGCCGCCGAGCCGGCGCGACGCGAGCTTGGGCACGCCGGCGCGCACTCCGCCGAGCGCGTGACCGAATTTGTTCATCAGGTCGTGTGCGACTCCCATGATTCACCTCGAAGCGAGGCGAAGCATCAAACGTGCGCAGTCTCTACTCCAGCAGTCCCTGATCTCGGGCGTTGCGGGCGATCGCCTGGAGCGATTCGTAGGCTTCGGCGTCGAGCAAACGGAAGCGCTCGATCTCGAAGAGCTCGCGGATGACTCGACGGCCGATCTCGTCGGCGTTCATCGCGCGGAGGGCGCGCGTCAGGCGCACGCGAAGATCCATCGCGAGATCGCTGCGCGCGACGATGAGATCGGACGGAATTTTTCCGAACGTCGTCAGCACGCGCACGCGATCGGCGACGTCGGGATGCGTGAAAGGCCCGGCGAACGTGCTTCCTTCGCGGTGCGCGAAGGTCGCGCCGAAGTCGGCTTCGCGCGAGGCGATGGCGCGCGCGACGGCCTCGTGGCTTCCGTAAAAGTTTTGCTCGCCGAGCTCGCTTCGCGGGTCGACGCCGGCGCGCGCGAGCTCGATGCGCGGCACGACGTAACCGGCGGCGCTGTGCTTGTCGACCCACGCCGCGCGCGCGCCGCGCAAATCGGCAATGCGCTTCACGTGCGAATCGGCCTGAACGAGCAGCGCGCTCGCGTAGTGCTTGGTCGCGCGCTCGTTGTAGACGAGCGGGCTCACGGTCCCCGTGTGCGCGAGCGCGATGTACGGAATCGGCGAGAGCCACGCGAGCTGCGCGCTGCCGTCGTGGAGCTTGCCGGCGAGCTCGGCGTACGACGCGGCCGGGGCGACGCCGAGATCGACCTCGGCGAGCTCGGAGAGGAGCGTCGCGAACTCGCCGCGGAGGTTCGCGTCCGACGACGCGGGAAAGCCCATCACCAAAAACTCGCTCATGGGTGACACGTGTAATCTTGCGGACTGCACATGGGCTGCGCGGCGCCGCAATCGCCGTTCGCCAGGCACTCGACGCAGCGCCCTTCGCGCAGCAAGCAGCGCGGCGCGGCGATCGGGCAGTCGCTGTCGTTCTCGCACGCGACGCATTGATGCAGCGTGCCGTTGCAGATCGGATGGTCTTGCGGGCAGTCCTTGTCTTGTTCACAGCCGACGCAGGCGCCGGCGGTGCAGACGGGTTTGTCCTTGGGGCACGTGCCGACGTTGCAGGCCGCGTGGCATTGGTTGTCCGACCAGCACGAGGGCGCGGCGGCGCCGCAGTCGCCGCTCGATGTACACTGCACGCAATTTCCGACGAAGCATTTCGGCGCCGACGCGGGGCAGTCGCCGTCGCCGAGGCACGCGACGCAGCCGATGACGGCGTCGCAGAACGTTCCCTTCGGGCACGCGTCCGTCCCGTTCGGCCCGCAGAGCGCGCTGCCGCCGCCCGGCGCGCCACCGCCGCATGCGATCACGATCGCGACGCACGGCGCCGCGAAGCGAATGAAGGTCCGAAACATCGGCGGCGAGGATATCACCAGCCCATCGGCCACGCAGTTCGTGGTGACTCGCCCGCGCGCCGAATCCCGCGGGGCAAAGGTTCGCACTTTTCGCCGCGCAAAATCGCGCGGAGCGCGCGCGCGTCGAACGGCGCACGGACCCGAGCGTCGTTGTCGAAGTAAACGTAGACGTCGCGGCCCTCGGCGAGGTGCGGCTCGATGCGCGCCGCCCATTTGCCGAGCAGGCGTCGCGAGTAGCCGCTCGCGTAGAGCTCGGTCGCGCCGTGGAGGCGCACGTAGACGAAGCTCGCGGTCACGTCCTCGAACATCGGGTGAACGCCCGCGGTGTCGGCGACGCACATCGCGATGTCGTGCGCGCGGAGCAATCTGCAAAAGGCCGGGTGCGCGAAGCTCGGGTGCCGCGCTTCGACGGCGTAGCGGAGGGGGCGATTCTTTGCAGTTTGCAAGTAATCGCGGCCGGCGATGCGCTCGTCGTGTTGGCGCGCGAGCTTCAGCGCGTCGCGCGTGGTCTTCGGCAAGAGCTCGAGGAAAGCGGCGATGCGCGATTCGTCGAACGCGAGCTGCGGCGGGAGCTGCCAGAGGATCGGCCCGAGCGTCTCTTCGAACGCGAGCACGCCCGACGCGAAGAAGTTCGCGAGCGGCACGCGCACGTCGCCGAGCCGCTTCATGTGCGTGATGAAGCGGCTGCCTTTCACCGCGAAGAGAAAGCCCGGCGGCACCTCTTCGCGCCAGCGGAGCACCGCGGTCTTGTGGAGCAGCGAGTAGAACGAGCCGTTCACCTCGATGCTGTCGACGGAGCGGCTCGCATAAATGAGCTCGTCGGCTTGGCGCAGACCCTTCGGATAAAAAACGCCGCGCCACGGCGGGTAGCGCCAGCCCGAGATGCCGATGCGCGCCGTGCCCTTCATCCGTGCGGGTGCGCGTGGCCGTCGGCGCCCGCGCGGCGGCGCGCGTTCGGGCGCGCGAACTCGGCGACGATTTTTTCGTCGAACGCCGGCAAGTCGTCCGGCTTGCGGCTCGTGATGACGCCGTCGTCGACGACGCACTCTTGGTCGACCCAGCGCGCGCCGGCGTTGGTGAGGTCGGTCTTGAGTGATGGCCACGAGGTCATCTTTCGTCCGCGCACGCCGCCCGCTTCGAGGAGCGTCCACGGTCCGTGGCAGATGGCGCCGATGGGTTTGTGCTCGTCGAGGAAGTGCTTCACGAACGCGACCGCTTCGGGGATCTGCCGCAGCTTGTCCGGGTTCTGCACGCCGCCCGGCAAGACGAGCGCGTCGTACTCTTCGGGTTTGACGTTCTTCAGCTCGACGTCGACGGCGACCTCTTCACCCCAATCGGTGTGTTTCCAGCCTTTGATCCAGCCGCCGTTCGGCGAGACGACGTCGACTTGCGCGCCGGCCGCCTCGAGCGCGTGGAGCGGTTTCAGAAGCTCGTCCTCTTCGAAACCGTCGGTGGCGAGGATGGCGATTTTCTTTCCCTGCAACGTGGACATGGGCGCTCCTTGGTTGGCTGGGAAAAATCTTGCAAGGAGGCGACCAATCAAACTACTGAGCGACCTCGACGTCGACTCGTCGATCGCGCTGCATCGCGGGCTCGTCGGCACCGGTCGCGTCGAGCTCGCCGCGCGAGGTCGGCAGGATGCGCCCAGGCGAGACGCCGAGGCGAATCAAGAAATCGGCGGCGCTCTCGGCGCGGACGGCGCCGAGCGTCATGTTGTACTCGGGCTCGCCACGCGCGTCGGTGTGGCCGACGATGCGAACGGCTCGTCCGGCGAGCGGACCGGTGACCAAACATTTGGCGACTTGCGCGAGCAGATCTCGGCCCTGACCGTCGAGCGTCGTTCCGTCGAACGCGAACTCGGGCGCGCGATCGCCGATACGGACGGCGCAGCGGCGCACGATGTCACGCGAGACGCGCACGTCGCGCGACGACACCGGCGGGGCCGTGACCGCGGCCGCGGTGGTTTGCGTGCTCGGCACGACCGGCTGACGCGCGCACGCGGCGCACGCTGCGACGAAAAAGACGAGATGGCGCATGCGCTGACTGAAGCAGTGCGCGTGCCAGCTCGAACGTATTCAGTGCGGCGGTTTGACGCCGACCGACGCGAAGACCGGCTCCGACGCGTAAAGGACCCCGCCGCGCATCGTCGAGACGACCTTCTCCACGTCCGAGATTTTCGCGAGCGGGTCGCCATCGACGACGACGAGGTCGGCGACTTTGCCCGGCGCGATCGAGCCGGTCTTCTTGTCGACCTTCATCGCGCGTGCCGCGTCGATCGTATCCATCTTGAGCGTGTCGGCCGGCGAGATCCCCGCGCGCACGAAGAGCTGGAGCTCGTGATCGAGCATGACGCCCGCCATCGAATCGGTGCCGGCGACCTCGGGCACGTGCGCGTCATGGAGGAGCTTCACCATCTCGAGACACTTTTCGTACGACGCGCGGTACGTCTTCAATTTGTCGCCGTCGAGCGGGAGGCCCCCGAGCAAAAACTGTCGCTGCGTTTGCACGGGCAAGCGCGCCATCATCCACTCGAGGCCGGGGATGATCTTTCCCTGCTCGGAGACGAGCAAATATTCGAACGCGTCGAGCGTCGGCGTGATGACCGTGTCGTGCGATTTCAGGAGCGCGACGAAATCGGTCACCGGTTTGCTCTTCAAGTCGAAGCTCGCCGCCTTGTCGCCGACGAGCGTGAAGCGAAGCGGCGTCCGCGTGTCGCTCTCGTGGTCGGCGAAGAAATTCAGGAGCACCATGTTGATGTGCTCGATGCCGTCGTAGCCGGCGCGCACCGCTTCGTTGGCGAGCATGTGCACCGGGATGTGGCCGGTCACGAGCATGCCGCGGGCGTGCGCTTCCTTCGCGAGGATCGGCACGAGCTCGGGCTTCACCGAGTTGTAGATCTTGATGCCTTCGTAGTGACGCTTCGCGTAGAAGTCGACGGCCGCGCGCGCCTCGGCTTCGTTCTCGGCAGTGATTTTGCTCGACGCGGCGAGCGGGCCGCGTCCTTCGATGAATCCCATGCGAAGCACGTGCGGGCCGATCGCGGTGCCGTCGTCGAAGCGCGCTTTCCAGTCGTCGAGATCGTCGGGGTCATTTCCGACGTCGCGCGCAGTCGTCACGCCCGACGCGATGTCGAGCGCGCCCGAGTCCTCGTCGAGGTGCGAGTGCATGTCCCAGAGGCCGGGCAAGAGCGCTTTGCCGCCGAGGTCGATCGTCTCCGCGCCCGCCGGGACGCGCGCCGACGCGGCAGGTCCCACCGATTTGATGAGACCGTTCACGACGACGACCGTTTGATCGTCGAGCCATCGGCCGTGCTCGACGTCGAGGACGCGCGCGTGCGTGAACGCGAGGCCCGCCGCCGGCGCAGGGTGCGCGAGCGATTGCGCGAGACGCTTGTCCCGCGCGCGCCCGATTTCTTTTTGTTTCGCGATGAGCGGCTCGATCGCGCTCTCCCACCCTTCGGGCACGACCGACCACCACGACGACACGACCCCGAACCACGACCCGTCCTCGTTCATCCAGACATGCGTCGGTAAAAGATCGAGGCCGGTGATCGCGTAGCCGACGACCTTTCGCTTCTCGCCGCTCGCGCTCGTCACCTCGGTCTCGGCCGTCCTCTCGATTTTCGCTTCGCCGCTCGGGAGGAGCTTCATGCTGCCGCCGGCGCGGAGGAGCGCCTGCGCGAGCCAGCCGATCGCGTCGGGCAGATCGCAGACCGGGAGGAAAAATGCCGACCCCGAAACGGTCGCGTGGCCGTCTTCCTCGCGGCTCTTCCATGTGGCGGTATCGCCGGTGCGCGTGAAGCGTTCGTCGACCGGCGTGCGCATTTCGTGGTGGCCGGTCGCGACGAGCGAGGCGATGGTGCCGTCGGGACCGAGCGTGATGCTGGCGTCGGTGTGCGGGCCGCGTCCGTTTTGGAGGACGTCGAGGGCGACGGTGATGGTGCCGTCCGGGGCGACGGTCGTGACGTTCGTGCCCGACTTGCGCGTGAGCGAGACCACGACGCGTTTGGTGACGACGGGTTTCGCGGCGACGGGCGGCGCGACCGAAGCCGTCGCCGTGGGCGCGACGTGCGTCGTCGCGTCGTTCGAAGCGCCGCCGCACGCGACGACGAGCGCGATCAATAGGGGCGAGCTGCGCATGGCGCGCAGCATACTCTGCAACTCAGCGAACGAGGCCCACGACGACGTCGTCTTCGACATCGAGGACGCCCGGGAAATTGCGGGCTTTCGCGTCGATGTCGTCGCGCTCGCGCGCGGTCGGGACCGCGCCGGTCAAGAGCACGCGGCGCCCACGCGTCACGATGCGAACGTGCTTGGCCGCGTCGGAGAGCGAGTCGTCGTCGAGCACCGCGGAGCGAATGCGCGCGGTGATGTGGATGTCGGCGCGGTCGCCGCTCTGCACGACCACGCGCGATTGAACCGTGTTGCTCGGCGGAAGCGGCGTCGGACCTCCGAGCTCGGGGAGCGGCTGGATGCCCTCGCCCGGACGCTGGCCCATCGTCGGCGGCGGCGACGGCGGCGGCAGCGGCGCGCGACCGTTCGTGCGCGCCTCCATCTTTGCCGCAGTGGTCGTCGTGGCGTTCGTCGACACGTGAGTCCCGCACGCCATCGCGGCGGATGCGAGGAGGCAGAGCATCGTGCGTTTCATGCCCGAGGCGGTTGCATGCCGTGGGCCACCTCGCGATATGCTCGAGCCATGAAGCGCCACCTGCGAAACCTCCTCGCGTTCTGCGTGCTCGCCGTGAGCGTGTGGATGTCGTTCGACGGCGTCTTTTCGGACGACGGTCCGATCCGCGCGCAGGCCGAGCAGGTCGCGTGCACGAAAAAGAAATGCGACGCCCAGCACGGCGTCACGAGCGAGTCGCGCTCGCCGTTCGGTCAGACGCTCGGCTTCACATGGGCCGACGCGACCATCAAGGTCCACTGCCACCGCGCGTACTACGTGTTCGGCGCCCGCGAGTGCGCGGTGGAATGAATCTTTGATTTTTTTGGGCAGCCTGGGGCTGAAGCTGCAGGCAGATTTGGGCAGCCTGGGGCTGAAGCCCCAGGCATGCGAAGAGATCAAAGCGGCGTTTGTGTCGGCACACCGCGCCGTCGCGAGAGCGGCGGTAAGCGCGCCTTACGGCGCGCTCAGAAATGCGCCCGTCCGACTCTGAGCCGTCCGAAGGACGGCTTGCTGCAGCTCTCTCCACGGCGCCGGCCAATCACAACCAAGCGACGCTGATCTGCTGCATGCCTGGGGCTTCAGCCCCAGGCTGCCCAGATCTCTTCTCTTCTCGCTTGCCGGCGGCTTCAGCCCCAGGCTGCCCAGATGCTCTTCTTTCTTCGCTGGCTTGCCGCTTCAGCCCCAGGCTGCCCAGATCGGATCGCGAGACAGACTCACGCTGCTTTTCGATCCGCGCCCTCCGTGCGCAGCTTCGGGAGGGCGTCGGGGTAATTCTTCAAGACGAACGCGATGAGCTTCTCGCGCATTTCGTTTTTGAGGCTCCCGAGGTCGTCGGCGTTCTTCGCGCTGACGAGCGCTTGCACGGTCATCGTTCGTTCGCCGGCGTCGGTGACGTCGAAGCCGCTCGAGAGCTTGTCCCAGAGCTTCGACGCGTCGAGGATGCGCTTCGCTTCGGCGCGGAGCGCGTCGACCGGCACCGTGTAATCGAGCTTGAGCTGCACCGTGCCGAGGAGACGTGTGTCGCCGCGCGTCCAATTCTGAAACGGCTTGTCGATGAAGTACTGCACCGGCAAGACGAGCCGGCGATAGTCCCAGATGCGCAGGACGACGTAGGTGAGCGAGATCTCCTCGACCGTTCCCGACTCGCCCTCGACGACGACCGTGTCGCCGACGCGGATGGGTTGCGCGACCGCGATTTGGACGCCGGCGAGCAGCGTCGCGAGCGTCTTCTGCGCAGCGAACCCGATGACGATGCCCGCGACGCCCGCTGACGCGAGCAGGCCGGTGCCGATGTTTCGCACGGTGTCGAACGTCATCAGCGCGAAGCCGACCGTGACGAGCACGATGACGAAGCTCCCGATGTTGCGAAACGCGCGAAGCTGCGTGTAGCGCGCGCGTGTGCGAACGGTGTTGTCCTTCTTGAAGTCGTAGCGCTGCGCGACCCAGCCTTCGCCGACGAGCAGCGCGCGAAACGCGAGCCAGCCCGACGAGACGACGATCGCGAGCAAGACGACGTGCTCGAACGGGCGGCTCCGCAGCGGCAGCCACGGAAGAACGAGCGCGACCGCGACCGACGGCAAGAGCAACCGCAGCGGGCTCGGCATGTGACGCGCGACGAGATCGTCGGCGAGCTTGTCGGTCTTGCGCGCCCAGCGCTTCGTGCTTCGCAAGAGCACCCACGCGACGAACCGGCCGAAGACGAACGCGGCCGCGGCGAGACCGACCGACCACGCCGCGTCCTCGAGCGACATGGCCGTGATGCCGGCGGCTGCGGTGCGAATCTGCTCGGGAAGGAATGTCATGGACGAACTATAGGGCACGCGTCGCCCTTTTTTTCCCTGTGGCGCGCTTGCGAAACACGCGGCCCCAACGGCTGGAGGACGCCGAAATTTGCAGGCGAAATCAGCGGCCGCGGAGACCGCGCGCGGCATGCACGGTGCACGCATTTCACCGTAACCGCGCGAAGGAAAAGGAGACGACTCATGAACACGACAAACCCGGCCATGCACATGAGCAGCAACAACATGGCTCGCGGATTCACGTTGCTGCTCGGTGTTTGGCTTTTCATCTCGGCATTCATCTGGCCGCACACGATGGCGCAGATGACCAACACCTGGATCTGCGGCGTCCTCGCCGTGATCTTCGCCGCCGTCGCGATGCGCGCGCCTCAAGCGCGCTACGTCAACACGATCCTCGCCATCTGGCTGTTCATCTCGGCGTTCGCGCTCGCTTCGGAGAGCATCGGCACCGTGTGGAACAACGTGATCGTCGCGATCGCGATCTTCGTGAGCTCGCTCGTCCCGAGCGACAACGAGGAGCCGCGCCTCATCCATCACCACGCGACCTGAAGTGCGCTAAATTGAGGTCGTGGACCTCCAGCGGATGCTCGAGCGCTGCCGCCGCGATCAGTGGTCGGTGCGCGACGTGGATCTGACGAAGCCGCCTCGTTCGCTCTCGGAGTCGGACGAGGCGGCGGTTTGTCAGCTCTTCACGGACATGTCCGTGATCGAGCGTCTCGCGGGCGCGCTCTTTCGCGAGCAGGCGCGCCGCACCGACGACCCGACGCTGCGCGCGATCTTCGAGACGTTCGTCGTCGACGAGGTCCGCCACGCGCAGATGGCGCAGATGCTCGCCGATCACTACGACCGGCGGAGCTTGCACGTCTATCGGCCGAGCCCCGCGCTCTCGCGCTTCTTCGATCACTTCGTCACCGCGGTGACCGACCTCGACGACGACGTCGCCAACACGTACATCACGGCGGGCGAGCTCGTCCTCGACATCGCGCTGCTCCGTTCGATCAACGACTACGTCGACGACGACGCGAGCGCGCGGGCGATGCGCCTCATCAACCGCGACGAGTCGCGGCACATCGCGATCGATTACTACATGGTCGGCTACTACGCCTCGCCCGCGTGGAACGCGCGCCGCGCGAAACGCCCGAAAAAGACGGCGCGCGAGCACGCGCGCTCGGCGTGGACGTTCGCGAGCATGCTCTATTTCGGCCAGCCGTTTTTCCGCGACGTCTTCTTCGGCCCGATGGAGCGCATCGACCCGACCGGCTCGCGCATGCGCGAAGCGTTCAAACGTCTGCAGCTCCTCGGCGCCAAGCCCGCGACGATGAACACGTGGTTCGGCATGTTCATGCGCGCGCTCCAAGCGGGGTACAACGATCCCGTCGTCGGGAAATTCTTCGGCTCGGCGATCGGCCGCGTCGTCGGGGTCGGTGATTTCTTGCGCGTGCTCCACACCGACGAAGAGGGCGCGCGCGCGGCGGCGATGAGCTACGAAGATCTCGCCGACGAAGCGCTCGGCGTGAAAGAAGGGCGTTCGGGCTTCTCTTGAGCGGCGGCCGCAGGCTCGAGTGGTGCGGCGTCGCGATCGTGGCGGTGCTCGCGGCCGTGGTGCTCTCTCCGGTTTGGACTCGGCCGTGGGGTTTCGGCTGGACCGACTGGGACCAGATGGAGACGCACCGCTACTTGGCGGACAAGACCATCCGTCTCTTCGGCCAAGTGCCGTTTTGGGATCCGTACAGCTGCGGCGGGCACACGTGGTGGGGCGGCTTCGAGAACGGGACGATCATCGTGCCGTGGCTTCCGCTTTATTTGCTCGCGCCGCTGGCCGTCGCGATTCGTCTCGAGATCACGCTGACGACGATCGCGGGCGTCGCTGGCGCGTGGCTCCTCGCGCGCCGCTTCACGCGGAGCCCCGGCGCGTCCGTGCTCGTCGCGATCGTGTTTGCGCTGAACGCGCGCTTCGCGATGCAGCTCGCCGTCGGACACACGTGGCACCTCTGGTACGCGGCCCTTCCGTGGGCGCTATTTTTTTACGACCGCGCCATCGCGTCGCCGGCGCCGCGGCGCGACGTCATCGGTCTCGGCATCACGTTCGCGCTCATGGTGTGGGGCGGCGCGATTTATCCGTTGCCGCACGCGATCGTGATCCTCGGCGTGTATGGCGCCGCGCTCGCGGTCTCGGGCCGAACGCTCCAGCCGTTTCGGCTCCTCGCCATCGCCGGCGCGATCGGCGTCGCGCTCTCGGCGCCGCGCCTCTTCCCGATGCTCGACACGATGCGCCGTTTCCCACGCCTCGTCGCGTCGAACGAAAACATCGACCTCGCGCGATTCGTTGCATTCTACACGCGAAAGGCGTCCGACCCGCACCCCGCGGTGACGCCGTGGGGCTGGCACGAGTTCGGGATTTACGTCGGGTGGATTCCGTTCGCGATCATGATCGCGTCGCTCTTCGCCTTTCGCCGTCCTCGCGAGCGCGGGCTCGCGTACGCGGGCGTCTTGTGCCTTCTCTTCGGGTTCGGGCACGTCTCGCGTTTTGCGCCGTGGGCGCTGCTGCACGCGTACGTGCCGGTCTTCAAGTCGCAGCACGTGCCCACGCGGTGGCTGTTTCCCGCGGTGCTTCCGCTCCTCGCGGGCGCGGCGGCGAGCGCCGAGCGCTTGCTCGACGCGCGCAGCTGGCGTCCGCGTTTCGAGATCGCGCTGCTCGTCGTGTGCGGGCTCGTCTCGGCCGACGTCGCGCTCGAGTCACGGCGCGTGCTCTCGGGTTTTTTCTCCCGACCGCTACCGAACGTCGCCGAATCGGTCGCGCCGTACCATCAAGACGCGACCATCCCGCCCGAGCTCGCCTACCCCGACGAAGATTGGGCGCCCCCCGCGCTCCCCGCGATGCGCGCGAACGTCGGGCTCATTCGGTGCGGCACGTTCTCCGGTCAGTCTTATCTCTACCGCGACGCGACCGGCGTGCTGCCGGGGCTCGGCGCGCACGGAGAGGGCGATCCCGATTATCGCGGGGAGACGTATTTCCAAGACGGCGCGGGCCGCGCGACGATCGCGCGCTGGACGCCGAACGCCGTCACCGTGCGTTACGAAGGCGCGACCCCCGGCGACACGCTCGTCTTGAATCAAAATTGGGATCCCGGTTGGCGCGCGACGACCGGCGCGATCGTCGACACGCACGATCTCGTCGCGGTGCGCGTGACCGAATCCGCCGGCGAGACGACGTTCCGTTACCAGCCGCGATTTTTGTGGCTCGGCATCGTCGCGTTCTTCGCCGCCATCGGGACGCTCGTCGCGACGCGCAAGCTCAAGGGATTTGCTTGAGCTCGCGGTGCGTCATCGCGCGGGCGCTCTCGCGGTCGCCGAACTCGGTGCGCTTCGGCGGATTCTCGCCGCCGATTCCCGGCTGCTGCTCCTCGAGCTGACGGCGCTTGTCGCCGATGCGCGTGATCGCTTCGTCGTACGACTTTTCGAATTTGCGGACGCCTTCGTTCTCGAGCTCCTGCATGACGCGCGCGTAGTCGACGCCCGCGGCGGCGAGATCGGCGACGAGGCTGCGCGCGCGCTCGATGTCGCGGTCGATGCGCACCTCGGGCTTGCCGTGGTCGAGCAGCGCGCGCAGCGTCGCCTTCGGCACGGTGTCGATCGTGTCGGGCGCGACGAGCGCGTCGACGTAGTGCAAGTCGGAGTACGCCTTGTTCTTGGTCGACGTCGAGGCCCAGAGGAGCCGCTGCGGCCGCGCGCCTTCGGCCTCGAGCGCGCGCCATCGCGGACTCTCGACGAGCCGGCGATACGACTCGTACGCGAGCTGCGCGTTGCGAATGCCCGCCATGCCGCGCTCGTAGCTCGCCTTCGATTGATCGAGCATCGGATCGATCTTGGTGTCGACGCGCGACACGAAGAAGCTCGCGACCGACACGAGGCGATCGATCGGCAGGCCCCCGCAGCGCCGCGTTTCGAGCGCGCGCACGTAGGCCGCCGCGACTTGCTCGTAGCGCTCGAGCGAAAAGAGCAGCGTGATGTTGATGTTGATCCCGTCGGTGAGGCACCGCTCGATCGCGAGGAGTCCCTCGCGCGTCGCGGGGATCTTCACCATCAAGTTCGGCCGCGCGATTTCGGCCCAGAGCCGCCGCGCCGCATCGATCGACCCGAGCGTGTCGTACGCGAGGCCCGGCGCGACCTCGACCGACACGAGCCCGTCGCGTCCACCGCTCGCTTCCCAGGCGGCGCGAAACGCGTCGCACGCGTCGCGAATGTCGCGCACCATGATGCGCTCGAGCACCATCGCGTCGAGCTCTTCCACGCCGGCGCCCCCGATGAGGTCGTCGTAGTCGGTGCCCTTCGCGATCGACTCTTCGAAGATCGTCGGGTTCGACGTCATCCCCGCGATCGCGTCGTCGCGTATGAGGCGCTCGAGCTCGCCGGAGCGCAACATGGCGCGGTTCAAGAAGTCGAGCCAGACACTCTGGCCGAGCGTCGCGAGCGTTCGAATGGGATGCATGCCCAAAAAGCGGGCATCACGCGTGCCACGTCACTGACAAGTCACGGTCGGCGCGGCGTACGCAGGCTGCGCCGAGAGCAGCGCGTCGGTGACTTGGTTTTGATCGATGATCTGCTGATACACGCTCGCGCTCGGGCGCGCGGTCCGCGTGCGCGCGGGATCCGTGTAATCTACATGGAACAAGCCGAACCGCGGGCAGAAGCCCGAGCTCCACTCGAAGTTGTCGAGGAGCGACCAATGGAAGTAACCGCGCACGTCGACGCCGGCGGCGATCTTCGCGGCGAGCTCGGCGAGGTGCTCGGCGATGAAGCGCGGCCGGTTCACGTCGCCCGCGTCGGCCAAACCATTTTCGGTGATGACGATCGGGAGCTTGTAGCCGGCGGCAAAATCGAGCGCTTCGCCGAGGCCGCGCGGGTAGATGTCCCAACCGAGATCGTTCTTCGGCAAACCGTGGTCGGCCGAGTCGGAGAGCGTGACGCCGTCGACGAGCGGGAAACCTGGGTAACCGCGCACGATGCTGAACCCGTAGTAGTTGACCCCGATGTAATCGGCGCGGCCTTTGTAAGCCGGGTCGGCGCTCGGCTCGCCCGCGTCGATCGTCCCGTTGATGTCGAGGTCGACGTCGCCGTTGACGATGGCGTTCAAGAAGAGCGCGTTCGAGAGGTACGAAAACTCTTTCGCCGATTGATCGTCCTCGGGTCGGCCGGGCGTCTCGCCGTAATAGAGGTGGACGTCTTGCGTGATCGAAACCATCGCGGTCGGCTGGACCGCGTGGATCGCGTCGTACATCGCGACGTGCGCTTTGATCATCGCGAGGAGCGCTTGCTTGAGCGCGTCGAGCTGATCGACTTGTCCGGGCGGGCCGCTGCCGTCGATGTAGTCGCCTTGAATCGCGATGAACGGCTCGTTCAGCGTGAGCCACCACGTGACGCTCGAGCCGAACTCGCCCGCGGCGAAGCTCGCCCACGCCGCGAGATCGTCGCCGATCGTCGGCGAGAGCCAGCCGGTCGTGTGCCAGTCTTTCGTCGGGTCGTTGATGTAGAGCGGGAACGTCGAGTGCCAAAGCGTGACCATCGGCGTGATGTTCGCGGCTTTCAGCTTCGCGAGGAGATCCTTGTAGTATGCAAGCTCCGTCGGGTCGGCCGCGGCCTCGCACCCGCCGAGCGTGCCGGCCGCGCGACATGCGCTCCACGCGGACGCCGATGGGAAGAGGCGCGCCCACTCGATGCCGAAGCGGTACGCGTTTTGGTGCGTCGCGACGAGCGCGGCGACGTCGGCGGCGTAGTTCTTTCGACTTTGCGGGCCGTCGTCGGCGTGATCGCCGTTGGCGATGTGACCGGCGGTCGTCTCCCACGCGCCTTCGTCGGTGATCGCGGTGAGGCCGCCTTCGATTTGATACGCCGAGGTCGACGAGCCAAAAAGAAATCCCGCGGGAAATGGCCCGCGCGGATTCGGATCGAGCGGCGTCTGCCAGACGCCCGGCGGCGGTTGATCGTCGTCGCCCGCGTCGCTCGGTCCGGCCGACGACGGGCTGCACGCGACGAGGACGATCAAGACTCCGAAGAGCGCGCGCACGTTCATTTCGGCGCCTTGCACGTGAGCGGCTCGGCGAGCCAGCCGCTCTTGCCCGGTGTGTCGCTCCGACGAATGCGCCAGCCGGTCCACGCGCCGCTCACGTCCGGATAGACGTAGACGGTTTGATAATCGTAGTGGCCGGCGTGCACGTCGGAGCCGTGCATCGTGTAGGCGGACGTGCAGGTCTTTCCGCCGGGCGCGTCGTGCGTGACGCGCGACTGCGCCAAGAAGCTCGACGTCCAATGGTCGGCGCCTTTGCCGCTCGCGATTTGAACGTGGAGCGAGCGCTCGCCGCTCGGCAAGTACGCCGAGAAGCGGCGACGCCCGGCGTGCGCGTCGCATGCGCCGCTCGGCACTTCGTCGATGACGGTCGGCGCCGGCGGGTCCGCGGGCAGCGCAGGGTCGACGTCGAAGAGGAGCGTCGGCGTCGTCGGCGTCCCGAACATGAGGCTCGCGCGTCCGGCGCTGCTCGCGAGGCTGAAGTGACCGAGGTCGTCGAGGCCCCACGCGGTCGACTTCCACGTCTTGCCCGCGTCGTCCGACGCCGAGAGGTCGACCACGCCGCCGACGCCGTCGAGGACGAGCCAACGCTTTGCGACGCGCTCGATTTCGCGATCGCTCGCCGCCTCGGGCAGCGCGAGGCGCTCGACTTTGTCGTCGTCGCGAACGAAGTACGCCGGGTCGCCCGCGGCGCCTTGAAAGACGAAGCCGCCGTCGACGATCGCGGGCGTGCCGCTGAAGCCGAAACGCGAGACGCGGAACGGCTTCACCTTCTCGAGGAGGTGATGGTGAATCTGTCCCGTGCGCGACGACCACCACGCGAGATCGACGTCGACCGGATTGTACGTGCCGGTCACGCTGCGCGGCGTGAAGCGGTAACGCGCGACGACCACGCCGTCGTCGAGGACGCGCTCGCCGCTGCGCCACTCGACGGGCGTGCCGTGCGCTTGCGTCGGGTACGCGCCGAGCAGCGGACGCTCGCGCACCGAGGTCTTGGTCGCGACGACGACCGAGATCGCGCCGCTCGGGCTCGACGTGATGCCGGCCCAGCGATCCGGGCCGACGCCATCGACGAGCTCGGCGCCCGGCGTCGACGTGAGCGGAGCGCCCGCGCCCGAAACGGTGCATGCGATCTCGGTCGGCGGCGGCGCCGGCGGCGCGTGCGGCAAATCGTGAAGCGGCGCTTCGGCCTGCGCGGAGACGACGTCGCCGTGAATCGCCGGCAGGTCCCAGCCGACGCGCTGCGCGTCGCCGTTGATGCAGCCTGCTTCGGTGCACGCGAGGTTGCTCGGCCAGCCGTTCGACGCGATGCGCGTCCACGTCTCGCCGGCGTCGGCGGTTTCGTACGCCTCCGAGTTCGACGACAAGAGGACGCCGCGCGCGCCGGCGAGCTCCATGGTGCCGCGCGGCAGCGCGAGGTACGACGGCGTCGCGTCCTCGCCACGCGTCAGCGCCCACGCATCGCGTCCTCCGTCGAACGAGAGCACGTGCGCGACGCCCTTGCCGTCGACTCCCACGCTCGCGCTCGCGAACGCGGCGACGTCGAGCAAGCGCGTGCGCGTGAATTTGTTCTGATCGAGCGGCGACGCGTAGACGTACTTGCGCCCTTCACGGAGACCGATCGCGTAGACCTTGTCGTGCGCCTCGTCGAACGCGAATTTGAGCGGCTCGAACTCTTCGACGAACGCGAGATCCTCGAACGCCTTCGCGCCCGCCGGGCGAATTTGGCGGCGGCCGCACGTCGAGCCGGAGCTCTCGCCCTTCGCGCAGAGCGCCGCGACGTAAGCCCAACCGCGAGGGCCGGCGGCGACGTCGAGGCCGTCGGTTTCGGCCGGCTCGACGCCGTTCAGCTGAGCGTCCTTCTGCCATGTCGCGCCGTAGTCGTTGCTGCGAAAGACGGTCGTCGTCGGCGCGGTCGCGTCGGCGTCGTCGTCGGCGCGCAAATAAATGAGATCGGAGCCGAAGCCCGCGACGTGGGGCGAGAGACCGTCCTCGCCCACGAGATCGCCGCTCGTCGCGCGCTTGTCGATTTTTTCTCCGAGCGGCGCCGAGCCGACGACCACCGCGCGGCCTTTGCCCTGCCCCGTGATCGAGAGCTCGACGAAACGTTGACCCGTGAGGATCGTGTGCGTCGCGTTCGGCTCGTCGACGGTCACGGTCGGCGGCTCGGAAGGCAGCGTCGCGGGCGCGAAGATCGGCTTCGGCGCGTCGGTCGTCACGACGAGCGTGCTCCCGTCGAGCCGCGCGTGCTTTCCGCGGTAGCCGAGCACGAAGATGCGATCGTCGCCGTCGCGCGCGACGCGGTGCGCGCCGATCCCGAGCGACGCGAGCGGCGCCCACGTCGCGCCGTCGTCGTGCGTCACGAAGAGCCGCTGCGGAAAATGAATCAAGACGCCGTTGCCCTTCGAGTCGAGCGCGACCGCGCCCGCGCGGCCGTACGGCTTGTTCGCGCCGCCGTATTCGATCGGCGTCCACGTCGCGCCGAAGTCGGTCGAGCGAACGAGCTTGCCGTCGCGAATCGCGACGATGGCCGACTTGCCCGTCGTGGACACCGTGTGCTTTCCGCCCGGCCCGGCGTGCGACGAGTCGAGCGCGCCGAGCGGCTCCTTCGTGACGAAGGTCGCGCCGTCGGCGGCGACGAACACGTACTGCCCTTGCGCGTCGCGCATCACGCCCGCGAGATCGCCGACCGCGAGCGTCGGCGCGTCGGTCGTCTTGCCGTTCTTCTCGAGCGCGCGACGCCCGCTGCGACCGATGTAGAGGACGCCAGCGTCGCCGAGATCGAGCTTGCCCACGATGCCGCGATCGGCGTTCGCGAAGACCCAACGCGCGCGCTGCGGCACGGGCGCCGGCGGCGTCGCCGTGACGTGCAGCGGCGGCGGCCTCATCGCGCTCGGCGCTTCGCCGCCGCAGGCGAAACACACGATCGCACCCCCGAGCCAAACGCGCCGAGCAAGCATCATGGCGCGGGAGAATACATGGAAAAATCGACCCGCAACGAAAGTCGTTTCGCGCGCGCGATACGCGATTAGGCTGCGCGCGGGCTCTGTAGAGAGGTTTGGCGCTATGCGTGTATTTTACATCTTTTTGATTCTCGGCTGCGCTCTGGCGGCCTGCGGCGGCGACGACTCGAACCCCGGGACGGACGACGCGCAGACCGGCGACGAGACGGATCTCGGCGACGCGGGCGACACGGTCGACGCGAGCTTCCCGGCGATCAAAGTCGACGCGCCCCAAGTCGTTTCGCTCGGCGGCCCAGTCGAGAGCACGCCGACGGTGCAGCCCGTGTTCTTCCCCGGCTTCGACTACGGAAAGCAAATCACCGACTTCACGAGCAAGCTCGGCGCGTCGTCGTACTGGGCGCCGCTCGCCGAATACAAAGTCGGCAAGATCGTTGCGGCGACGCCCATCACGCTCACCGCGGCCGACACGGCGCCGGCGCAAATCTTCGATTCGCAAATCCAGACGTGGCTCGCGTCGCGCTTCGACGGCACGCACCCCGAGTTCGGCAACGCGCCCGCGCCGAACACGATTTATGCGCTCTTCTATCCGTCCACGACCACGATCTATCTCACGAACGCCCCGCCGCCCGACGGCGGCGTTCCCGACGGCGGCGGCAACTTCGGAAATTCGGCGAGCTGCAAGAGCTTCGGCGGCTATCACAGCGATTTCGTGATGGGCAGCGCCGACGTCGCGTACGCGGTTCTTCCCGAGTGCCCGACGTTCGGAAATCTGACCGGCGCCGACGTCTCGACCTCGACGACGAGCCACGAGCTCTCCGAAGCGGCGACCGATCCCTACCCGATGACGCAGCCCGCTTACACGCAGGTCGACGACAATCACCTCGCGTGGGAGTTCTTCCTCGGCGGCGGCGAGGTCGGCGACATGTGCGCGCAGTTCCCGCAGTCGTTCTACGTGCCGAGCGATCTGCCGTACATGGTGCAAAAGAACTGGTCGAACGCGTCGGCGAAAGCGGGCCACGACCCGTGTCAGCCGGTCGCCACGACGCCGGCCTACTTCAACGCGATGCCGGTCTTCACCGACTCGATCTCGACCCGCGGCGTCACCACGAAAGGCGTCGACGTTCCCGTCGGCCAATCGAAGACCGTCGAGCTCGATCTCTTCAGCGATGGCCCGATGAACGGCCCGTGGAACATCGACGCGCAAGCGTTCACGCGCGGAGGCACCGCGCCGATCTCGTTCAAGTTCGACAAGGCGTCGGGCCAAAACGGCGACAAGATCATGCTGACCGTGACGTCGACCTCGGCGATCCAGAGCACGAGCAAGACGCCGACGGCGACGATCGTGGTCACGTCGAGCCTCGGCGCGCACGAGAACGTCTGGATCGGTATTCTCGGCCAGCAATGAAGCGACTCGCGGCGCTCGCGTTCGTCGCGGCGCTTTTTTCGGCGCTCTCGGCGTCGGCCGACGATCCGCCGTGCAACACGTGGGAGGTCGAGTACACGCTCGCCGCCAACGTGGAGCTGAGCGACACCGCGATGGGCGCCGGCGACGGCGTGCACAGCATCGGGCCGGGCGACCTCGTCTTGCATTTTGCAAACGTCGGCGGTCAGCCGGGCGGCGACGTGAAGCTCATGAAATACGAGATGACCGATCAGTTCACCGTCAACGCGAAGGTGATGGGCATCGGCACGGTCGTCACCAACGACACGCACACGCGAACGACGCCGAACGTCTGCGGCGTCTCGGCGCAGGGCACGCTGAGCGATCGCATGCTGCGATGGTCGACGCTCTGGAACGGCATCCACACCGACGGTCACGTCACCTGCGCGGGCAACATGTGCGGCCACATGGGCGCGCCGCCGAACGGAACGAGCGACGTCCACACGCCCGCGCACCCGGCGAGCTTCAAGACGTTTCAGTACGCCGCCGACATGAAGACGTTCCACATGGACTACTCGGTCACCGCGAAGAGTACGAACCCGAGCCAGACCTCGCGCATCACGTTCAACGGGCGCGAGACGCGACGTTCGTGTATCTACGTCAGGCCATGTCCCTGAAGCCGATCGTATTTTTTGCGCTCGTCGCCGCGTGCGGCGGAGCGCCCGCTGCGCAAAACCCGAACACGACGCACACGACGCAAGCCGAGCTCGGGCCCGCGCCGGGCGACGACGCCGCGCGACTTTCGTGGGCCATCGATGGCCCGCAGCGCTCGGCCGCCGACAAAGCGCGCGACGCCGCGCGGCACCCGAAGGAGACGCTCGCGTTCTTCGGCGTGACCGACAAGAGCCACGTGATCGAGCTCTGGCCGGGCGGCGGTTGGTACACCGAAATCCTCGCGCCCTACTTGCGCGACGACGGCAAGCTCACCGTCACGAACTTCGATCCAGCCAAGGCGCAGGGCGAGCAGAAAGAGTTCGCCGAGAGCTTCGACAAGAAGCTCTCGTCGGCGCCGAGCGTCTACGGCAAGGTCGAAGTGCGGCGCATCGCTCCGCCGGAAGATCTCTCGCTCGGCCCGGACGGGTCGGCGGACGTCGTCTTGACGTTCCGAAATCTCCACGGCTGGATCAACAACGGCTACGAGAAAAAAGTTTTCGAAGCGGCGTTCAAGGCGCTCAAACCGGGCGGCGTGTTCGGCATCTGCGAGCACCGCGCCAATCCCGGCGTCGATCCGAAGACGTCGGCGAAGACCGGCTACATCCCCGAGCAGAGCGTGATCGATCTCGCGCAGTCGGTGGGCTTCAAGCTCGGCGGCAAGAGCGAGATCAACGCGAACCCGAAGGACGACCACAATCACGACAACGGCGTCTGGTCGCTCGCGCCCACCTTCCGCGGCGGCGACAAAGACCGCGCGAAATACGGCGCGATCGGCGAGAGCGATCGCATGACGCTCAAGTTCGTGAAGCCCTAGCTCACGGATCGCGCAGGTTTTTGGTGTTGCGTTGCATGACGCCGACGGCGCTCGTGCGCGGCAGCATCCGGCCGAGGAAGAAGCGCGCCATCTTGTTGACCGCGCCGGGGACGTAAGTCGGCCCGCCGCCGAGCGCGTCGAGCGTGCGCGTGGCCACGGCGAGCGCGTCGAGCGTCCCCGGGGCTTCGCGCTCGGTCGTCTTGAGATAGCTCGGCGTGCGCACGGCGCCGGGGCACGACGCGAGCACGTCGACGCCGTGCGGACGAAGCTCGGCCCAGAGGCTCTCGGCGAGGACGATCTCGAACGCCTTGCTCGCCGCATACGCCGCGAGCCGCGGGTTACCCTGGAATCCGGCCATCGACGCCATCAAGACGAGGCCGCCGCGTCGGCGCGCGATCATGCTCGGGACGAGCGCGTGCGCGAAGCGGAGCGGGCCGCGCACGTTGACGTCGACGACGCGGAGCGCGTCTTCGATCGGACGCTCGAGGAGCGGCGCGATGAACGAGTACGCCGCGTTGTACACGCCGAGCCCGATCTCGAGGCCGCGCGTGGCGTCGGCGAGCGCGGCCGGCAGCGCGTCGTCCGCGAGATCGCACGCGACCGCGCGCGCCTCGGCGCCGTGCTGCTTCGCGATCTCCACGGCGACCGCTTCGAGCGCGTCCTTGCGACGCGCGAGGAGCACGAGCCCGACGCCGCGCGCCGCGATCGCATGAGCGAACGCCGCGCCGAGGCCCTCCGAAGCGCCTGCGACGACCGCGAAAGGCCCATATTTTTCGGCGAACGCGCTCACGCGGCGTCCCGTGTCTCGCGCGTGAACGGATGCTCGCTCCGCGCGAAGCGCCACGTGACGAAGAGCGGCAAGAGCCACCACGGAAGGTTCGCCATGATGACGGTGCCGCGCGCGGGCGTCGCGTGGGGCCCGAGCATCTCCTCGAACATGATGATCGAGACGTTCGCGAACATCACGCCGGCCCAGAAAATCGCCGGAATGCGAATCCACGCTTTGCCCTTCACGAGCGCGAAAATCGCGAACGCGTAGAACGGGCCGAAGAGGAGCACGTCGAGCCAGATGGTCGCGCGCCACCACGGCGGACGCGCGTTCTGAAGCGGGTCGAAGTGGTCGCCCCACCAGTGCGCGAGATCGACGAGCGCGCGCGGCGGCCACACCGGGTAATCGAAGTGCTTCGGATCGGCGATGACGAGCTGCTCGAGATCGACGATGTACGTGATGAACCCGAGGTTGATGACGAAGAAGACGAGCAGCACCCAGTCGACCGGGCGCTGCCGAAGCGGGACGATTTCGCGCACCCGCGCATCGTCGCACGTCAGCGTGATTCCGTCGCCTGCACGGCGACGCCGAGCGCGAGGAGCGCGCCGGCCGCGGCGAGCGTCGGCAAGTGCGCGCGCGCACCGAGCGCGAGCGCGACGACTGCGCCGAAAAATGGCGCGACGGCGAAGACCGACGCCGTTCGCGCGGCGCCGACGTTTCGCTGCGCGACCAGATAGAGGCGCAGGCTGATGCCGTAACCGAGCGCGCCGCACGCCACGAGCACGAGCGCGTCGCGCAGGCTCGGCATCGTCTCGCGCAGCGCGAGCGAGGCGATCAGCGAGAGCGCGACGCCGACGAGCGACTTCGCACGAACGACGCTCGCGACCGGAAGCTCCGAGAGCGGCCGCATGATCGCGCTGTCGGCCGCCCAACAGAGGACCGCGCCGACGACGAAGAGCGAGCCGGCCGCCGAGCGCGGCGCCCGAAGCTCGGGCACGACGAGCAAAGCGCCGCCCACGAACGTGAGCGCGACGGCGGCGATGACGCGCGGCGAGATCCGTTCGCGATAAAGCGCGCGCGCGAAGAGCACCGTGAACGACGCTTCGAATCCGAGGAGGAGCGACGCGCTCGCGCCGTCGATGCGACGAAGCCCCATCGCGAGAAGCGCCGGCGCGGCCGCCGCCCCGAGAAGCGCGATGAGCACGATGCGCGCTGCATGCGGCATGAGCCTCTCTTTCGAGCGCGAGCCGCCGCTCACGATCGCCGCGCCGACGTACAAGAGCGCCGCGGTCACCCACGGTCCCGCGCCGTGCCCGAAGCGCTGCATCAGCGGGACGGTCACCCCGAAGCACGCCGCCGCGCTCGCCGCCGCGAGCGCACCACGGCGCATCGAGCCCGCCGGCTTCATCGCATCAAAGCACGCGCACGAGCGCGACGTGCGCTTCGCCGCCGCCGTTGTCGGGCACGGCCGCCCACGTGACGCCGCCCGCGATCGCGAGGCCGAGCGAGTCGCCGAGCCAGCCGGCCGCGTCGGGCGCGGCGACCATCGTCATCGGCGCGACGACGGTGCGCGTGAGACCGGTCTGCGATCGCCCGTCGGCGCCGAGCACGATCACGCTCGCCGACGCGTGCGCATCGCCCGCGCCCGAGCCCATCACCGCGAGCAGCGTGAACGCTCCCTCGCGATGCACGATCGTCGGCAAAAGAAGATGCGACGGCGTCCGATGCGCGGCGCGCGTCACGAAATTGCGCGCGCCGTCACGAGAGCGGACGAAAACGAGCGTCTCGGCGATTCGGCTGTCGCCCGGATCTTGCGGTCGCTCGGTTTGTCCATAAACGACGAACGCCTCTTGCGGCGACACGAAGCACGAGGGCGCCTGACGCGCGACGTGCTCGCCGATCGTCGACACGGTCGACGTGTCCGCGGGCGAATCGGACTCGAGCGCAACGCGATGCACGACGACGCCGCGCGGCTCGACGGCGGCCACGACGAGCGCGGTCTGATCGTCACCGCAGACCGCCGAGAGCTCGCCCTCGTCGGGGCTCGGGCCCACGTCGCGACGCGCGAACGTCTTTCCGTCGTGCGACACCGCGAGCGCGAGGCCTTTCTTCGCGCCTTCGTCGAACGCGAACGAGACGAGCACGGTCCCGCCCGGCGTGACCGCCGCCCGCGGATGCGACGCCGAGGACGCGACGAGCACCGGCGCCGAAACGCCGTCCCGCGAAACACGTGCAGAATACACGCTTTTGCCGGCGGCCCACGTGACGAGGAAGTCCCCGCCCGAGAGCGCGACGACCGAGTCGTCCGACACGCGCTCGCCGGGCGTCGTGATTTTGCGCAGCGGGCCGAGCTTTCCGGCGTTCGGCTCCGAGACGCGCACGCCCACGTAGCGACCACCGCCGTCGCGCCCGCCGCTGTCGGCGATCCATGCGACCGCGAGCGAGCCGTCCGCGGCCGACGCGAGCGACGCCGACACCTCGGACTCGGAGTCGCCGGCGCGCGAGACGACGTCGTTCGAAGCGATCGCGGTCGACGGCGCGCTCGACGCCGCCGACGTCGACGGAAGCGCGTGAAGCACGCCAGCGCCCGCGCCGAATATCGCGATCGCGACCGCGGCCCACGTCGTCTGGCGCATCCAAAGACTCGACATGGCGGATGCGTTTACCACGTCGTCGTCTGGTAGCCACGCGCCGCGCGTCCGTGGTGCTTGCGGCGGCGCGCCCGAGCGGGTACACGTTTTCCGCCTCGCGGTGCGGTAGCCAAGTGGTTAGGCAGCGGATTGCAAATCCGTTACACGTGGGTTCGAGTCCCATCCGCACCTCCGCTCCTCGATCGTAAAGTGGGTGCCGGCGCATCCCACGGGGACACCCGGCGCAGGTACGCCCGATGCACGGGGACGCCCGCATGGAATGGGTGCGCACGCCGCGCGCGGTCGAAACCGAGCACGCGGCAATCGAAAACAAAAATGCGCCGCTCGGCGACCGCGCGATCGAGACGGTTTTGTCGCGGGGCGAATAGTGCGCGTCACTTCCCTCGCCCTCGCCGCTTTGCTTCTCGCGATCTCGCCGACCGCGCTCGCGCAGTCCAATGACACGGCGAAGCACGACGCGACGCCGAAGCGCGCCGTCCCGAGCTACGACGGACGCAAACAGAGCAAGCCGATCGCGAAAGAAATCGCGCTTTGGCCGCTCCGCATTCTCTTGTCGCCGCTCTACTTCACGAGCGAATACCTCCTGCGGCGTCCGATCGGCGGCGCGATCACCGCGGCCGAGAACGGGAAGGTCTTCGAGAACCTCTACAACTTTTTTGCGTTCGGTCCGGACCACAAGATCGGTTTCGCGCCGGTCGCGCTCGTCGAGTTCGGCTTCAATCCGAGCGTCGGCGTCTGGGGTTTCTACAACGGCGCGTTCACCAAGAAGAACGATCTCTTCTTGCACGTCGAGCTCTGGCCGGACGACTGGTTCGCCGAGTCGATCACCGACCGATGGCGCATCGACAGCCACGACACGCTGCAGATCCGCGCCAAAGCTTTCAAGCGCCCGGACGAAGTCTTCTACGGCCTCGGACCCAATTCGGCGCAGTTCGATCAGAGCCGATTCACCGAAGCGTATTTCGACGCGAGCGCGATGGTCGATTCGTATCTCTGGCGGCGCACGCACCTCGAAGCGCAGGCGGGCGTTCGCAAAGTCGACGTCTCGCCGGGTCATTACGGCAGCGACCCGAGCCTCGAGGTCGAGTCGCGGACGGGCGTTTTCCCGCTGCCGTTCGGGTTCAATCGCGGGTACCTCGCGCCGTACGGGCGTTTCGCCGCGACGTTCGACACGCGACCGCGCAAGTCGATCGGCGGCTCGGGCATCCGCCTCCAAGCGCAAGCCGAAGGCGGCGGCGACGTCGAGCACGCGCCTGCGAGCGGATGGATTCGCTGGGGCGGCGCCGCGCGAGCGTTCCTCGATCTCGACGATCGCGGCCGCGTGATCAGCGTCGCCGCAGCGACCGAGTCGGCCGAGCCGGTCGGCGATCAACCGATCCCGTTCACCGAGCTCGTCACGCTCGGCGGCGACACGTGGATGCACGGATATTTCCCCGGTCGCCTCGTCGATCGCAGCATGGCCGTCGCGCAGCTCCAATATTCGTGGCCCGTCGGTCCGTGGATCGACGGAACGATCGAAGGAACGATCGGCAACGTGTTCGGCGAGCACTGGACCGGTTTCGACGCGAAGCTCTTCCGTGTCTCCGCCGACATCGGGCTCACGACGACGAACGATCTTCCCATCGAGATCGTCCTCGGCTTCGGCACCGACACGATCGAGCGCGGTGCGACGGTGAATTCGTTCCGATTGTCGCTCGGCGTCCCGCGCGCGTTCTGAAATTGGGCACGCGATCTGCACCCAAGAAGGCGTGACGACCACCACGAGCGAACGGCCGAGCTCGAGAATCGTGGAGCCGCTTTCCATCGTCGTCGTCGACGACGATCCGGACGCAGCCGAGGCGCTGTGTCGATTGCTCGGCTCGCTCGGAAGCTCGTGTCGCGTCGCGCACGGCGGCGAGGAAGCGGTCGCGCTTCTCTCGCGCGCGCAGTTCGATCTCGTCATCAGCGACAGCCGCATGCCCGGCGTCGACGGCCTCTCGCTTTGCCGCGCGATTCGCACGCGCGACGATCCGTACGTTTATTTCATCCTCGTCACCGCCGACGACGATCGCGCGCACCTTCTCGAGGCGATGCGCAGCGGCGCCGACGATTACCTCACGAAGCCGATCGACCCCGAGACGCTTTGCGCGCGGCTCCTCTGCGCGGAGCGCGTCATCCGGCTTCATCGCACGCTTCGCGCGCGCAATCGCCAGCTCCGGCACGACAGCGAGCGAAACTTCCAAGTCGCCCGCGTGGACGCTCTCACCGGCGCGCGCAACCGCCGCGCGCTCGCGGAAGACGTTCAAGCCAAACGCGCGGGCGTCATCCGCTACGGCTCGCCCTGCGCGGTCGCGATGTGCGATCTCGATCACTTCAAGGAGTACAACGACGCGCTCGGTCACCTCGCGGGCGACGAAGCGCTCAAGCGCGTCGTGCGCGTGACTCAGGCGCAGCTCCGCGCGGGCGACGCGCTCTATCGATTCGGCGGCGAGGAGTTCGTCGTGCTGTTGCAGCATCAGAACCTCCTCAGCGCTCGTGCCGCGATGGAGCGCGTGCGGCGCGCGGTCGCGCATTCGGCCCCGAGCGACGCTGAGAAGATCACGATCAGCGTCGGTCTCGCCGAGCTGCGCGCCGACGACGCGGACGACGAAGTTGCGCTGGGACGCGCCGACTCTGCGCTCTACCGGGCCAAGCTCGGCGGTCGAAATCGCATCGAAACCTGAGCCTCGTCGCCGGTACGCGCCTTGCGACCATTCGAGGCATGTTGGTCACGACGCACCTTTCTGTCGTGCGCGTGGACGAGCACGACGTTTGGAAGCGCAAGCGTCCGCTCGACCTCGGCTTCGTCGATTTTCGAACGGTCGAGGCGCGCAAAGCGGCCTGCGAGGCGGAGGTGGAGCTGAACGCGCGGCTCGCGCCGGACGTCTACCTCGGCATCGTCCCGATCGAAGAAAACGGCGCGATCGTCGATTGGGCGGTCCACATGCGGCGCCTCCCCGACGCGCGACGCGCCGACGTCATGCTCGCGCGCGGCGACCTCGGGCACGCAGCGATCGAACGCATCGCAGCGACGCTCGCGGTATTTCACGCCCACGCGCGGAGCGACGCGGAGACCGCGCGCTTCGGAACGCGCGACGCCGTCGCGTTCAACGTCGAAGAAAATTTTCGCCAGACCGAGGGATTCATCGGCGAGTACTTGAGCGGGGACCAAGCGCGCGAGCTCCGCGCATATCAGCGCGGGGTCTTGCGCGATCGCGAAGCGGCGTTCGACGAGCGCGTTCGCCGCGGGCGCGTGCGCGACGGCCACGGGGACCTGCGCCTCGAGCACGTGTATTTCGAGCATCCGCGCCCGACGATCATCGACTGCATCGAGTTTTCGGATCGATTTCGCTTCGCCGACGTGTGCGCCGACGTCGCGTTTCTCTCGATGGACCTCGCCGCCCAGGGGCGCGTCGACCTCGCCGAGCTCTTCCTCGCCCGCTACGCGCGCGCCTCCAACGACTACGATCTCTACGAGCTCGTGGATTTCTACGAGAGCTACCGCGCGACCGTGCGCGGCAAGGTCGCCGCCATCCTCGCGCGTGATCCGAGCGCGGACGACGCGACGCGAGCACGCGCCGCGCGCGAAGCACGTCGCTCGTTCGCGCTCGCCGTCGCGGCGGATCGATCGACCGCGCTCCGACCGTCGGTCGTCGCCGTCGGCGGCCTCATTGCGTCTGGCAAGAGCACGGTCGCCGAGCTCGTCGCCTCCGACACGAGCGCGCCCATCCTCGACGCCGATCGCACGCGAAAATCGATGCTCGGCGTCGCGCCGACGCTGCCACTCCCCGAAAAAGCCTGGACCGGCGCCTACGCCCCCGCGCTGACTGAACGCGTGTACGCCGAAGTGATGCGACGCGCCGACGTCGTCCTCCGCTCGGGGCGGCCGGTGGTGCTCGATGCCTCGTTTCGGTCGCCGGCGTTGCGTCGTGCCGCACGCGACCTCGCGGCGCGTCACCGCGTTCCGTTTCGGTTCGTCGAGTGTCGCGCGCCGGCCGAGGTCTGCCGCGAACGGCTCGCCGGTCGCGCGCGCGAAGAGACCGTCTCCGATGGACGCGACGAAATTTGGGACGCATTCGCCGCGCGCTGGGAGCCGGCGACCGACGTTCCCGCGAGCGAGCACATCGTCCTCGACACGACGCGCGCCGAGGGCGAAACCCTCGCGAACCTCCGCGCGCGTTTGGACGGATGGCCACTCGGCCTCGCCGGCTGATCCACACCGTGCCCGAAACGCCGCACTCCCTCGCGCGGCGAAAGTCACAAATCTCGGATTTTTGCGACGAGGCGCGGTGGTCTTCGGATTGCAAGACGCCACGCCGAGGTTTGCACCGATGAAGCATGAAGAGATCGCCCGCCTGAAGCTCGACGTCGCACTCGCCCGAGCCCTGCTCGACGAGGTCGAGCGCGTGCGGAGCCCGGATCCGCGCGTCCTCGGGCATCTCGTCGAAGAGCTCGGTCGCGTCGTCGATCATCTCGCGGTGCACCTCGAGCCGACCGAATCGGGCATCCGTTTGCGCGAAACGGCGTGAGGCAAAACTGCCAAGGCCGCCCCGCCACGCCGCACTGAGCTAACCTCGGTCGCGATGACCGAGCCGTTCCGAGTCGCGCTCGAGCTCTTTCGCAAGACCGCGGCGACCGTGCCGGCTTACGGCGCGTTTCTCCGCGAGCACGGGGTCGACGCCGGCGCGGTCCGCACGCGCGAGGACTTCGCGCGGGTGCCGCTCATGACCAAGGAGGGCTACCTCCGGCGGTTCCCGCTCGCCGACCGGTGCCGCGGGGGCGATCTCGCGGCGCACGACATGGTGGCATTTTCGTCCGGCTCGACCGGCGAGGCGATGCTCTGGCCACGGAGCGCAACGGACGAGCTCGCCGTCGCGTCGCGCTTCGAGCAGGTCTTCGCAGGCTCCTTCGGCGCGCGAGCCAAGCGCACGCTCGCGGTCGTCTGCTTTCCGCTCGGGACCTGGGTGGGCGGCATGTACACGGCGAGCGCGTGCCGCATCCTCGCGCAGCGGGGCCTCCGCATCACGACGGTCACGCCGGGAAACGACCGCGCCGAAATCCTCCGCGTCGTTCGCGCGCTCGCGCCCGGTTTCGATCAGACCGTCCTCCTCGGATATCCGCCGTTCTTGAAAGACGTGATCGACGCCGGCGCGCTCGAGGGCGTCGCGTGGTCGCGTTTTTCGATCAAGCTCGTCCTCGCCGGCGAAGTCTTCAGCGAAGCGTGGCGCGCGCTCATGGCCGAGCGCGCCGGGATGACGCGCCTCCTCTTCGACTCGGCGTCGCTCTACGGAACCGCCGACGCCGGCGTGCTCGGCACCGAGACGCCGCTCACGATCGCGATTCGTCGTTTTTGTGCGGAGGACCCAGGCGCCGCGCGATCGCTCTTCGGTCAGACGCGCCTGCCGACGCTCGTGCAATACGATCCGTGCGCGCGCTTCTTCGAAGAGCACGAGGGCACGCTCGTGTTTTCGGCCGACGGCGGCGTGCCGCTCGTTCGCTACCACATCGCCGACGACGGCGGCGTCCTCGCGTACGACGCGATGCTCGAGCGTGTCCGCGCGCTCGGCTTCGATCCGCGCGAATACCTCGCGCACGCGCCGGAGCTCCCCTTCGTGTGGGTCTTCGGGCGATCGCATTTTGCGATCTCGTTCTACGGCGCGAACGTCTTTCCCGAGATGATCAGCGTCGGCCTCGAGCAGCCGAGCGTGCGCGAGTCGGTCACAGGAAAATTCGTGATCGAGGCGCGCGAAACCGAATCGCACGATCGCGTGCTCGCGCTCGACGTCGAGCTCGCGGCCGGCGCCGCGCCGAGCGACGCGCTGCGCGAGAAAATCGCCGACGAAGTGCTCGCCGCGCTCCTACGTCTCGACAGCGAATTCGCGCACTACGCGCCTCCCGAGCGCCGGCGGCCGGTCGTCGCGCTGCACCCGAAGGGCGACCCGACGCATTTCCCCGCCGGCGTGAAGCACCGCTACTCGCGACGCTGAGCCGGCGTCGCGATTTTGATCGCGCGCGCCCAATAGACCGCGCCGGCGACGACGCCGGTGACCGCGGTCGCGGCGATCGCGAGCTTGCGATGCGGCGAATTCGCGAGCACGGCGAGCACGGCTGCGAACTGGAGCACGGTCGTGACCTTGCCCGCGAGGTTCGCGCGCTGCGTCGTTCGGATGCGCCGCGCGAACGTGTACGCGACGAGCGGGAGCTCGAGAATTTCGCGCGTCGAGAGGAGCACCGCTTCGGCCGGCGTGACCGCGCGCACCGCGAGCAGCGTGCCGACGACGAGCAGCGCGAACGTTTTGTCCATCATCGGGTCGAGCGCCGCGCCGGTCTCGGTCGCCGCGTCGAACCGGCGCGCGCACCAGCCGTCGAGCACGTCGGTCGTCGCCGCCGCCGCGATGACGCCGATCGCTTCCGTCGGCTGCGACCAGACGAGCGGAAACACGAGCCCGAGCGGAAGCCGCGACAAGCTCAAGAGCCCGGGCACGCGAACCGCGTCGCGAAAGACGAGCGTCATGTCGCCCCCTGCATCGCGCGGCACGTTTTTTCGTATAGCCCGCGGAACACGCCGTCGGGATCGGTGAGCTTCTTCACCGCGTCGTAATTCGGTTTGTTCCACGTGCGCCAGAAGCTCTCCTCGTCGTAGCGATTGTGCGAGATGAGCGTCTTCAGCGCCGCGAGCTCGTCGAGCTCGTGCTCGATTTCGGCGTACTCGTCGTGGCCGCGACGCTGCTTCGCGCCGTAAATCGCGAGGTCGAGGAAGAGCTCGTCCGGCAATCCGTCGAAGACGCGCGGCGCGATCCACTCGTAGTCGCGCACGCGACGATACGGCACGCACCAGATCGGAAAATGATCGAGCTCGCGCTCGTACCAATCCATGAACCGGTCGACCTTCGAGAGCGGCAAGAAGAGATCGACGGTCACGTCGGGCCGCTTCGGGAGCATGAAGTGAAGCTTGTCGGCCGCGCGGAGCAAGCGCGACGAGCGGAGAAATTTCCCGAAGAGAAAGCGCATGACGCGCGATTTCGGGTGGACGTTGGTGACGCCGGCGTCGTAGCGAAAAAAATAATCGCGCGTCCGCATGTGGTCCTCGCAGCGCTCGCCGGTGCTCTGCCAGTAGATCTTCATCCAGTCGTAGCGGCTCGTGTAAGGCGCGCGGTCTTCGAAGCGGCCGAGCGAGAGCACGAATTTTTGCGGCGAGTGGATGATGCCATCCATGAAGTCGAGATCTTCCTCGGATGCGTGACGCGCGATCGCGGCTTCGTATGCGGAGAGCGTCGCGTACGTTTCGTAGACGACGTGCACGAACGGCTTCGCCGGTACGAGGCGAAATTTCAGCTCGGTCAAGATGCCGAGCGTCCCGAACGTGCCGTGCATCATTTGAAACAAGAGCGAGTCCGGCTTGGCGCGGACGACGTCGCCGCGCGCGGTGACGATTTCGTATTCGAGGCAGGTGTCGTGGAAGCCACCGTATCGAAACGAAGCCGACTCGATCGAGCAGCCGGCGACGGCGCCGCCGATGGTGATCGTCTCGAGCTCGGGCACGATGGCCGGGGCGAGGCCGAGCGGGAGCGTCGCGCGCACGAGGTCGACGAACGTCACGCCGGGCTCGGCCGTGCACGTCTGCGTCTCGGGATCGACCGCGAGGATCCGGTCGAGGTCGGCGATGTCGATCTTGTCGTCGTGGCGCGTCGCGTCGTCCCGCTTGGGCACCCGATGTGACACGCTCCGCTTCCGAAGCGACACGGGGCGAGACGGGTCGTGTGCGCGGAGCTGCGCGGCGACGCGCTCGAGCTTGTCTTGGTGGTCGCTCATGGATGGCTGCGCTCCGCCGGCGCAGGCGTACGCGCGCGCGCCCGCGCGAGAAGATCGAGGACTTCCTCGTCGTCGGTTTGCGCGAAATCGAGATACGCCTCGCCGACCGAAAAGAGGACGTCGCGCGGCACGGCGCAGACGACGTCGTCGGCGAGCCCGCGGAGCTCGTCGAGCTTGTCGCGCGAAGCGATCGGCACCGCGAGGACGAGGCGCCCGGGTCGGCGCATCGCGATCGCGCGAAGCACGGCGCGCACCGTCGCGCCGGTCGCGATGCCGTCGTCGACGACGATCACCGTGCGGCCGGCGACCTCCGGCCGCGCTGCGTCGCCGCGATAAACACGTTGTCGCTCTCGGACCTCGCGCTCTTTCTCTTCGACGAGCTTGGCCATCTCGTCGGGCGCGACGCCGACCTCCGCCGCGAGATCTTCGTCGAGGTACGTCGCGCCGCCTTCCACGACCGCGCCGAGGCCGAGCTCGGGCTGCGCGGGCGCGCCCACTTTTCGCACGATCCAGACGTCGAGCTCCGCGCCGAGCTCGCGCGCGATCTCGAACGCGACGATCACGCCGCCGCGCGGCAACCCGATCACGAGGGGCCGCGCGTGCCGATATTTTCGCAGCAGCTTGGCAAGCTCGTGCCCCGCGTGCGCGCGATCTCGAAACGGTCGCTCGAGCATGGTCGTCACTCGTCGAGATCTTGGATCGGGCCTTCGCTCGGCGGATGCGACTGCCGCTCGCCGCCGGATGCTTCGGCCGAGAACGCACCGATGCGCGGCGGAGGCGCGTCCTCGGGTGCGGCGCCGAGCGTTCCGTCGTAGACGCCGATGTCTTCGTCGAGCTCGTCTTCGTGCCAGCGCTCGCGCTCGGCGCGATCTTCGAGGTACACGCCCGCGCCCGCGCCGACGACGCCGCCGACGATCGCGCCCGCGACCGTGCCGACCGGTCCGACCATGGAACCGAACATCGCGCCCGCGACCGTGCCCGACGCGGCGACGATCTCTTCGGTGCGGTGGTTCTTCCCGAGCTTGTTTTTCTTGCGTCGCATGACCCTCGAGCTTGCATCGCGTGGGCCAAACCACGATGCTCCGGCCTCGTGCACGCTCGACCTTCGGTTCGCGAATGGCTGGCTGAAGCGCCCTTTTCGCTCGCGCTCTCGGCGGGATTCTTCGGGTTCTTCGCGCACGCGGGGTTCGTCTCGGCGCTCGAGGAGCACGGCCTTCGTCCGCGACTCGTCACCGGCGCGAGCGCAGGCGCGCTGGTCGGCGGGCTCTGGGCGAGCGGCACGCCCGCGGCGCGCATCGAGGCCGAGCTGCGTCCGCTCCGGCGCGAGCACTTTTGGGATCCCGCGGCGGGCTTCGGTCTTCTCCGCGGCGAGCTCTTTCGTGCGCGCATCGCCGCGATGCTCGGCGCTTCCGATTTCGAACGCGCGCCCGTTCGCGCCGGGCTCTCGGCGTTCGACGTGCGCCGCCGAAAAACGGTCGTCCTCGAGCGCGGAGATCTCGCTCGCGCGATCTGCGCATCGTGCGCGTTTCCCGGCTTGCTCCAACCGGTGCGCGTCGACGGCCGCGCGATGCTCGACGGCGGCATCGCCGATCGCCCCGGCCACGCCGGCCTCGACGGCCATTCGCGCGTCCTCTTCCATCACCTCGCGTCGCGTTCGCCGTGGCGCCGCAGCGAGCCCGCGATCCCGTCGCGCGCCGGCATGACCACGATCACGCTCGGCGACTTGCCAAGGCTCGGCCCGTTTCGTCTCGCGCGCGGCGCCGAAGCGTTCGACCGCGCGCGCCACGCGACGCTCGCCGCGCTGGAGGCCCCGCTACAATCGGTGATCGCCCGCGACGCCTGACGCGACGCCTAACGTCTACGCTCGCCGAAGCGCGGCGGTCGGACGGGGCGCTGAACGCTTCGATGAGACGCGCGCCGAGCTCGTCGGGGATCGGCCGGCGCCGATGCGAGTCGCGGCGGTCGCGCAGCATCGCGCGAAGCTCGCGCTCGGTCTCGGCCTTGCGCTCCTCGCGGCGGTGCATGAGCTCGTGCGTTCCGCAGACGACGACGATATCTCCGCGCGAGAGGCGCGTTGTACAAAGCGCGCGCGAGTCGGTCTCACCGCAAACCACGCATTTCCCGTGCATGCGCCCAACATGCCGAACGTGAACGTCCGTGGCCAACTTTGCGTCTATATAAGGAGCGCATGACGACCTTCCTCGTGACCGGCGGCGCCGGATTCATCGGTTCGACCCTCGCGGAGGCGCTCCTCGCGCAAGGCGACACGGTCCGCATCCTCGACGACTTTTCGTCCGGCCGCCGCTCGAACGTCGAAGCCCTGCACGGCAAGCTCGACGTGCTCGAGGGCACCATCGTCGACGAAGCGACCGTCCAGCGCGCGATGCAGGGCGTCGAGATCGTCTTCCACGAAGCGGCGATCCCGTCGGTCCCGCGCTCGGTCGAAAAACCGCAAGCGTCGATGCTCGCGAACGTGCAAGGCACGACCGTCGTCCTCGACGTCGCGCGGCGCAGCGGCGTCAAACGCGTCGTCTTCGCGGCGAGCTCGTCGGCCTACGGCGACACGCCGACCTTGCCCAAAATCGAGACGATGACGCCGCAGCCGAAATCGCCCTACGCGATCTCGAAGCTCGCCGGCGAGCAGCTCCTCACGTCCTTCGCGACGCTCTACGGCCTCGAGACCGTGAGCCTCCGCTACTTCAACGTGTTCGGCCCGCGCCAAGATCCGACGAGCCAATACGCGGCCGTCATCCCGAATTTCGTGACCGCCGCGCTCGCCGGAAAAAAGCCGACCGTGTTCGGCGACGGCGAGCAGACGCGCGACTTCTGCTTCATCGAGAACGTCGTCCGCGCGAACATTCAAGCCGCGACGACGCCGAAGAAGCTCCGCGGCGAGGTCGTCAACATCGCGTGCGGCGAGCGCATCTCGCTCAATCAGCTGCTCGCGATCATCGGCGAAGAGACGGCGACGAAGGTCGAAGCCGAGTACGGTCCGGCGCGCGCGGGCGACGTGCGTGACTCGCTCGCGTCGATCGACGCGGCGCGCGAGCTCTTCGGCTACGACCCGAAAGTCAAAGTGCGCGACGGTCTGAAGAAGACGATCGCCGCGATGCGCGCCCGCGGCTGACTGCCCCACGGGGGCGGTGCGACGAGTCCCGAGCACGCGTGGGACCGAGCGCGCACCTCGGAAAATGCGCGCGGCGCGGGCGTTGCTACAGTCGCGTCATGCGGTTGGCGGTCCTTCTCCTCGGTTTGGCTGCGAGCGCGTGCGTCGCGAACGTCGAGAACGTCGTCGCGGTCGACGTGCATTTCGAACGATGCGACGACGCGCGCGCGATCGCCGAGGTCGAACGCGGTCTCGAAAATTACGGCACGTGGTCCGAAGACGACGCGTACGGCACCGTGTGGACGCCGTCGGACACGAGCTTCGTTCCGTACGCGACCGACGGGCGATTCGCAGATCTGAGCGGCGACTTGCTCTGGATCAGCGACGTCCCGTGGGGGACGACGCTGCATCACGGGCGCTGGGTGCGATGCAAAGATCGCTGGAGCTGGGTGCCGGACGCGAAGTATGCGGGCGCGTGGGTGACGCTGCACCACGACGGCGATCGCACGTCGTGGTCGCCGTCGCCGCCGACGCGCATTTGGCGCCGCGGCGTCGCGGTGCCGATCGGAGCGCCCGACGAGCCGATCGTCGGCTCGCGCGACGACGACGAGCTCGCGCTGGTTCCGCCCGATCCACCACCGACGCGCCTCGAGCGCGAAACGTCGGCGGCCGACGCCGAACGCGAGCGCGTCTACCGCGACGTCGCGCGACGAACCGCGGCGCTCGGCGAAGAAGCGAGCGCGTCGTTCGACGATTTCGGCGGCATCGGCGGCTTCGGCGGCTCGGGCGGCGGCCACGCGGGCGGCACATCGAGCGCCGCGCACGCGAGCAGCACGGGACACATCAGCGGCGGCCATCCGTCGTCGCACGGCCACGCGTCGGTCGGTCACGGACATCGCTGATCACCGGTCGATCACGACGACCTCGAATCCATCCCACGTGAAGCGATCGGCGATCACGCCGCCGCGCGCGATCTCGGCCTCGCCGACTTTCTCGTCCTCGAACGATCGATCCCGGTCGTGGATGTACGCGACGCGCTTGGCCGCATCGAATCGCGCGCGATACGGCGGATAGCGATCTTGCTCGGCGTGATACGGCACGACCGGGATCGCCTCGCGCCACAAGAAATCGAGCCGATAGGCCGCCCAATAATCGGCGGTCGCGGCCTCGACGTGACGTTTCTCGAGAGCGTCGAGCACGTGCGCTTCGACGACGCCCGCGTCGCGTCGAATGGGCCCGTGCGCGATCCAACCGGCCGCGCCGGCGACGGCGAGATACGGCGCGAGCGCGGCCGCCGCGCGGAGAGCACCGAGCTGCGCGACGAGCGGCGCGAGCACGAGCGGAAGGACGAGCACGCTCGCCGCGAGATACCGCATCGAAAACTGATCCATCACCATCAGCGAAAAGAAAAATCCGCCGATGTTGAGCACGATCGTCAGCCACCCGACGAGCGCGAGCCGCGACGGCCTCCGCACCGCGAGGATCGCGGACGCGACGAGCGCGATCGCGAGCGTCGTTGCGCCGAAGTACGCGAACGCGGCGTACGCGCGCGGCATCTTCCACTCGGCGTAATCCATGACGTGGACCGGCGCGAAAATCTTCGTGCCGATCGCCCACGGCAGACACTCGTGCCAGAGGAGCTTCGCGTTGTGACCGGCGACGTGGAGGCCCATCGACGCGACGCCGTGCTTTCCGTCGGGCCGCGCGAGGAGCCACGCGAGCGCCACCGAAGCGAGCGCCGCGCCCCCGAAAAACGCGCCCATCGCGCGAAGCCGCGCCGGGGCGCGCAAGATCGCGAAGAGCCCGAGCACGAACGCCGCCGGCACGAAAATGCTCGCGTACGGATCGGCGACGACCGCGAGCACCGCGAGCGCACCGCCCGCCGCGAGCGCCACGAGCCCATCCGAATCGAGCGCCAAAAACGCCGCGAACGCCAGAAAGAGCGACATCTCGCGCGGCGGATAGAGCGCATACGAATGCACGCAAGCGGTCGTGAAGACGAGTGGCAGCGATCCGACGAACGCGGCGGGCGCGTCCATCCGGCGGCGAAGCATGTAAAATACACACACCGTCAGCCCGACGTGGAGCGCGAGCGCCGAGAGCATCAAGACGAGCGGCGTCGGCCCGAAGACGCGAAAGAGCACTGCCGCCCACGTCGAATCGGCCGACGTCTGATAACCGCTGCCCCACAAAAACGGCGACCACTCGCCGTGCAAAATGTGGCGCGCTTGAAGCCCGACCACCGCCGCGTCCGAGTTGGTCGCCGCCGCGTCGAGCAGCGCGGGCAACCGCGTCCCGAACGACAGGACGACCAGCGCCGCCGCCCAGAGCCACGTCGCAGGTCGTGAAGAGGCCATCGGCGGCCGGCACACTAAAACATCCGAACCTTTTCGCGCGAGCGGTTCCTTTGTCCAAGAAAGGCGGCGCTCATGTGGTCGGACTTCTTCAAGGCAGGCGGTTGGGGCATGTACCCGGTGACGATTTTCGGCTTCTTTCTGGTGGTCGTGACCGTTCTCTACGCGCTTCGTTCGCGGCCGCACCACGCTCGTCTCGCGTGGCTCCTCGGCGCGTGCACGCACATGGCGGGCTGGCTGGGGACGGCGACCGGCGTCTGCACGACGGGCCTCTACCTGCAGCAAGTCGCGCCGGCGAAACAAGTCGAGATCTTCGCGCTCGGCCTTCAGGAGTCGCTGCACAACCTCGTGCTCGCGCTCATCTTCACGCTCATCGCCTCGGTCATCGCGATCGGCGGGGTGCTCCGCGAAGCCGCGGTGAAGGCCGCATGAACGAGACCGACGAGGCGCTCTACGCCCGGTGGATCGCGGGCGACATGCGCGCCTTCGATCGACTCTACGCGCGATTCGAGCGGCCTCTCTTCGGGTTCGCGCGCGCGTTCGTGCGCGACACGGCCGAGGCCGAGGACGTCCTTCACGAGACGTTCATGGCGGCGCTTCGCGAGCGGCCGCGCGAGCTCCGGAGCTTTCGCGCGTGGATCTTCGGCGTCGCGCGCCACATTTGTCTGAACCGCGCGCGCACGCAGAAACGCGCCGAAAACGCGTCGCGGGCCATCGATGGCCCGCGATTCGCGCCTCCGGCCGACGAAGCGATCGACGCGCACCGACGCGCCGCCGCCCTCGAGCGCGCCATCGATCGCCTCCCGACGTCGCTCGCCGAGCTCTATCGACTTCGCGCGACCGGTCTCTCGTACGACGAGCTCGCCGAGCTCCTTCAAATTCCGATCGGCACGGTGAAATCTCGCATGCACGAAATGGTGATGCGCTTGAAAGAAGAGGTCTCGCGATGACGTGCGACGCAATCGAGCCCGAGCTCGTCGGCTATCACTTCGGCACGCTCGACGACGAGACGCGCGCGAAAGTGGAAGCGCATCTCTGCGCGTGCGCCGCGTGCGTGCGCGCGTTCGTCGAGACCAAGCGCGCGATCGAAACGAGCGAGGACGCGCCCGCGCCTTCGGCCGCCGCGCGCGCTCGGCTTCGTCGGGCGGTCGCGCGCGAGCTCGGCGTCGCGCCGAGGGTTTGGTGGGAGCGGCCGATCGCGATCGCGCTCGCGGCGTCGGTCGTGCTCATCGCCGGCGCCACGATGCACGCGCTCACCACCGGCAACGGTCAGGCGCCGTACGCTCTTCGCGCGGGACGGTGACGCGTCACTCGAAATCTTTCCAGCGCGCCGCGATGCCGCCGGCGGCGATCAGCGACGTGACGAGTCCGAGGAGGAGCGCCGTGTTGTTTTGCGTGCGGATGTTCAAGACGATGTCGAGCATCGAAAATCCGGCGAGGACGTAGACGCCCCAGCGTTTGAAGCTCCACGTCCCCGCGACGCCGACGAGCTGAAGGAGCTCGACGACCATCACGAGCGTGAGGAGCTTGCCGAGCGAATGCATCGCCTCGCGGCCGTCGTCGCCCAGCGACGTCGGGTCGACTTTGGAGTTGATCACCGCCATCGCCGTGAACGCGATCGCGACGCCGATCAAGCAGCCGAGCGCTTTGACGACGAGGATCGCCTTCAGATAACCCGGCAACTGCGGGCGACGCAGCGGCGGCGGCGGGATGTTCATCATCGGCTGCATCGGCTGCATGGTCACACGCTCGGCGTCAGGGTCATGCGTTCGCCGCCGAGGACCGTCGCGAGCTCGCGCGGCATCAGGCCGTAGGCTTCGGCGGCCGCGAGGAGGCCCGCGTTCGACTGGAGCTGCGTCAAGAAATCGCGCGAGTACGGCGTGCCGGAGAGACCTTGCACGCGCGTCGCGAGCCGCGGGATGCCGCGCAAAATCGCTTCGCGCGCCTCCGCGAGATCGCCGAGGTCGACGCACGCGTCGTGGAGCGCGAGAAAAACGGGCGCTTCGTTGAGCAAGCTCGGCGAGCCTTCGTCGAGGAGCTTCGCCGCCTCGCGCGCGATGTCGCGCGATTTGTCCGGCGCGCCGCAGCGTCGCTCGGCCTCCGCCAAAAATCCCATCGCGACCGGGACGACGTCGAGCATCTTCGTCGCGCGGTAGCCTTGCGCGGCCGTGCGAAGGAGCGCGCGCGCGCGCTCGGAGCATTCGGGATCGCTCGATCGCAAAAGCTCGAGGCCGCGATAGTAGAGAACGCCGAGCGTCGCGCGGTCGTGCGGGACCCAGCTGCCCGCGGCGGCCGCGTCGCCGAGCCCGCGCGGATCGGCGAGGATGCGATCGAGCTGCGAGTCGGGTCCGAACGTCGCCGCCCAGCCGAGCAAATTCATCTGCCCGTGTCGCACGGTGCCCGGCGAGCCGATCGCTTGCGCGAGCGCGATGCCGCCCTCGATCGCGACGCGCGCCTCCGCTTTCGCGCCGACGGTCGTGAGCGCGAAGCCGACGTTGATCGTGAGCGTCGCCTCGCGCGTCTTGAGGCCCGCGTCGCTCGCCGCGCGCGCCGCCGACCGACGAGCTTCGAGCGCCGCGCCGACGTCGCCGCGCGTTTGCCGCACGACCGCGAGCGTCTGCCACGCGTCGACCACGGCACCGGGAAGCGAATGACGCTGCGCGAGCGAGAGGAGCTGCTCGGCGACCTCGGCCGCCGCGTCGAACGCGCCGGCGAACGCGTAACGCGAAGCGAGCGCCGCCGCGCATCGCGCTTCTTCGTCGACGAGCCCCGCGGCCTGCGCGTCTTTTCGGACTTGCTCGAGCCGCGCGCTCGTCTCGTCGTCGCCGCCGCACGAGTCTTCGTAACGAACGCGCGCGCCCTTCGCGCGCACTTCGCTCGCTTCGTCGTAGACGGCTTCTTCCATCGAGCGCACCGCGCTGTCGCGCTCGGCCGCGCGCGCGTCTTGACGGCTCCACGCTTCGTCGAGGAGCTGGGCGCGCGCGAACTGCGTCGGCTTGTCCTCGGCGAACGCGAGCGATTTTTCCGCCATCGAGACGGCGTCGGCGAGCGCATGCGCGGCGAGCGCGCGCCGCGCGGCTTTCTCGAGGTGAACCGCCGCCTCCTCGAACGCCTGTCCGAGCTCGAGGTGCCGCGCGACCGTCGCGTCGTCCTCGGCCATCTTCGCGAGCCAGCGCCCGGCGCGCGCGTGGAGATCGCGCAGCGCGTCCTCGCCGAGCGCCGCGTACGCGACCTCGCGCATGAGCGCGTGCTTGAACGAAAACTCGCGCGTCCCCTTGAAGCGCGGCTGCGCTTGCTCGACGACGATCTCGCTCGACGCCAGCATGCGGAGCGTCTCGGCCGCGTTCGGAACGCCGAGCGCCTCGAGGCCTTGATCCCAACCGACCTGACCGAAGACCGAGAGCCGCGAGGCCGCGTCGCGCGTCGCGTCGTCGAGCGCGTCGAGCTGCACTTGCATCGCGGCTTCGATCGTCGGCGCTTGCGCGGCGTCGCGACCTTGCGCGGCGAGACGCGCGAGCTCCTCGGCGAAGAGCGGCGAGCCGGCCGCTTGCGTCGCGATGCCGTCGGCGATCGCGTCTCCCTGCGCGACGCGCTCACCCAAAATCGAGCGCGCGATCGTGCGCACCGCGCGCTTCGACAGCGGCCGCACCTCGATGCGCACGTGATCGCGACCCGAGAACCGCTCGGGGTCCTCCCGCCAAAACGAGGGCCGCGTCGTCATCATGATCCAAAACGGCGTGCCCGCCGCGCGACCGAGCACGTGATCGATCCACGAGAGGCTCTCGCTGTCGGCCCACTGCGCGTCCTCGAGGCCGACGACCATCGGCGACTTGCGCGCGAGCCCGACGGTGACCTCGGTGAGCCCGAGCCAGAGCGCGTCGCGCGCGGCCCGCGCGTCGGCCATCTCGGGGAGCGGCTCGTTCGCGAGGAGCCGCGCGAAAGAGTCGAGCACGTCTTCGGTGAGCTCGACGTCGGCGAGGTGCGCGACGTTCTTCGCCGCGAGGCGCGCGTCGTCGAGGTCGACGCCCTTGGGCACGCCGGCCATCTGCCGCGCGAGATCCGCCGCGACGCCGAGCGAGTGCGATTTGCCGAACGTCTCGCATCGCGCGAGGAGCACGCGCGCGCCCGACGAATGCGACGAGACGCGTTGAATCGCCTCGCGCCGGAGACGCGTCTTGCCGATACCCGGCGCGCCGGTCAGCGTGACGAGCACCGGCGTCGCGTCGTCCAGCGAGCGCTCGAACGACGACACGAGCTGCGAGAGCTCCGCCTCCCGTCCGACGAACGGCGCGCCGCCGAGCGCGTCCTTCTTGCCCGCGTGAACGCCGCCGACGAGCGCGCTCCCGTCCTCGCGGATCTGAAATTCGTAACGCCCGCCCGCGAGCTCGGCGGTCGTCGTGTCGAGGAGCACGTGCCCGCGCGTCGCGTCGCGCGCGAGCGCCGCGGCGCGGTCGACGACTTCTCCGATCGGCCGCATGCCGCGCTCGACGCGCGAGCGACCGGTTGCAATTCCAACCGTCGCGTTCACTTTGGCGAGGCGAAGCGCGAGATCGATCGCGCGTGTCGCTTCGTCGCCGAGCGCGCGCGCGACCCCCAAGTGCGCGACGAGCGCGTCGCCGCCGAGCTCGGTCGCCTCGGCGCCGCGCGCGCGAAGATGCGCGATGAGCCGCGTCCGCGGCGGCCCTTTCGGCACGTGCGTCGCGACGATCGTCGTCACGAGCCGCGAGCCACCGGACGAATGCGAGAGTTGGCTTGCCGGCCCGACCGCGCTGATCGGCGCCGAGTCGTGACCGCGCGCCTCGAGCACGGTGTCGCCGGTCCGCGACGCGATGTCGTTCGCGAGCGCGCGCAATCGATCGGCCGCGATCGCGCCGCTCGCCGGCCGCTCCGACGGATCGGTCGCGAGGAGCTCGGCCATCAAATCGTCGAGCGGCACCGGCACGTCGGGCACCACGTCCGAGAGACGCGGCGGCGGCGTCGTCACGAGACGCGCGAGGATCGCGATCGGCGTCGGCCCGATGTGCGGGGGCCTCCCGGTGATCATCTCGAAGAGGGTCGCCCCGAGCGCGTACAAATCGGCGCGCGCGTTCACGCCTTCATCGCCGCGCGCCTGCTCCGGCGCCATGTACGCGGGCGTCCCGATGATCGCGCCGGTGCGCGTGAGCTTCGCGTCCTCGGCCGAGGCGACGCCGAAGTCGACGAGCTTCGTCTTGGGTGACGCGCCGTCGTCGCCGTTCAGGAGGAACACGTTCGAGGGCTTCACGTCGCGGTGCACGATGCCCGCGGCGTGCGCGGCATGGAGCGCGTCCGCCACACTGGCCGCGACCTCGAGCGATTGCGTGATCGACAGCGGCTTGCGCTTCATGCGCTGCGCGATG
>DASXHD010000066.1:0-9581 GCA_036488725.1 Polyangiaceae bacterium
CGCGCTGCTCCTTCGCGGCTATGTCGACATCGGCGCGGAAATCGAGCCGCAGTCGCGGCTCGATCTCGTGTTCGCGCGCGCGCCCTGAACGACTATTTGCCGTTCGCGATCTTGTCGAGGCCCTTGACGAGATCGTCCGCCTCTTTGAGGAGGCCCGGCTTCGTGTCGACGACGATGTCGCCTTCGGGCTTCGGGTCGCCGTTGATCGCCTGAAGCACGTCGCCGAGCTTGATCGCGAGCTGCGCGACGAGGCCGCGCGTCTCCGACGGGCACACCGCGTCGTACGAGCGCGGGTCGACGTACATGGCGCTCGGCTCGTCGAGCTTGCCGCCCTTGTACTTTCCGACGCCGATGTTGTGACCGATGACGCTCGCTTTCAGATCGTTGGGAATGTTCGGCGTCTCGCCGGAGAACGAAACCGGCGGATTGAGGAGACCGAGCGAGGCGACGTAGTTGCCCGCTTGGTCCTTTCCGTTGGGCCCGCCGAGGAGCACGACGTATTGAATCGAGTGCTGGCCCGACGCGGCCGCCGCGATCTGCGCGCTGATCGGCTTCTCGAGCTTGGTGAGCAAGTTCTTCACGGCGGTCTTCTGCTCGTTGAGCATCGAGACCTCGGTGATGAACGTCGAGAGCGCGCCGCTCGTCTCCGTCGGAAATGCCGAGAAGTGACGGAGCGCAAGCTGCGAGCCGTCGAAGTCGATGTTGATTCCGCCGAGCTGATTGGCGAGATCTTTCGGAAACTCTTTTCCGCCCTGGAGCGTCTTGGCGCCGTCCTCGACCTTCGCCGCGAGATCTTGGAGCTTCGACTTGGCCGCGGTGACGTTCTTGGACAAATCGGCGGCGTCTTTCTTCGACGCATCGCGATCGGCGCTTTCCTTGCGCGCGCTGCCGACGACGGTGCCGAGGCCCACGCCCACGACGAGCGCGATGAGCGCGACGACGAGGCCGGTCTTTCGCGCGCGCGACGCGGCTTGTTGCACCGCCATGTCGTCGACCTCGATGCGCTGCGCTTGCGCGGGCGCGGAGACCGGGATCGACATCGGACGCGGCGCGACCACCGCGGCGAGCGGGTTGTTCGGGTCGATCGCCGGCCGCCCGATGGGCACGCCCGGAGGGACTGGCAGCCCAGGCCCCGACGCGCCGACCGGCGGCGCCGACGACGCGGACACCGGCGCGGACACGGGCGCCGAGCCAACGGGTGGCGGCGTCGGCGTCGGTGCGGCGGCGCCTTTTCCCAGACGCGCCTTCAGGTCAATCTTCGGCTTTTTCTCTTCGGCCATCGACGGTCTCTCCCGTGCAAAAACTCGCGAGAACGTTAGTTTCTGCGAACGATCCGTGTCAAACGCTTATCCAAGATCTTGGCCGAGCCCAACCACATCAACCTACAATTTGGAAATGGATCGACGTGTCACACGCCGCGCGCGTCTCGACGGTGGAACGCTTTGGCTGAACAAGTACGTGGCCGGCTATCCGTGCTTGGCCGAGGTGATCGAAGTATCGGACGGCGGGCTTTTGATCCGTACGATCCGAGAGCCTTCGACTCGCGAGAGCGGCTTCACGTTGGAATTCGAGATCCCGGGCAGCTCGCATCGGATGTGGCTCTGGGCCGAGCTCGTGAGGACCGAAGGCGCGCTCCAAGCGCTTCGCATCACGCACGCCGACTTGCTCGAGCGCGCGCAGCTTCGGCAGCTCGTGCGGTGGCGCGAAGCGGCTTAGTCGCGCTCGCGCTCGCGTTCGCGGCGTGCAAGCCGGACGGCGGCGCGCTCGATCGGAGCGATCTGCAGGCTGCGATGTCGGCCGACGAGAACCTCGACGACGCGCTCAAGAAAGCCGACGACGCCGAGCGCGCGGGTCGCGACGACGACGCTGCCGATATTTTGAAACGAACGGCCGAGCCCGCGGCGGACCAAGCGCTGGCGACGGCCAACGCGCTCGCGCCGCGCACCGATTGGGGGCGCAAGGAGAAGGACGCGCTCACGGCGCTCGAGCGCGATCGAAAAGACGAGGTCGGTCGATACGAAGCTGCGCTCCGCTCGGGCGACGTCGAGCAGAAAATCGCCGCGCTCAAAAAGCAGCTCGACATCGAGCAGCGCGCCAAGGGCATCGCGGAAGAGGTCGCCGCCGGGCCGTAAATCATCTAGGCTCGGCGCGATGGCTTCGGTGCTGGTCGTCGACAATTACGACTCGTTCACGTTTAACCTCGTGCAGTATTTGGGCGAGCTCGGCGCGCGCTGCGAGGTCGTGAAGAACGACGAGCTCACGGCCGACGAGATCCTCGCGCGCGGACCGGACGGCGTTTTGATTTCGCCGGGGCCCTGCACGCCCAACGAGGCGGGGGTTTCTCTCAAATCCATTGAAACGATTTCTGGGAAGCGGCCGATTTTGGGAGTGTGTCTCGGGCACCAAGCGATCGGACAGGCGTTCGGCGGTCGCGTGGTGCGGGCCGATCGCTTGATGCACGGGCGCGTTTCGCCGATCGAGCACGACGGGCGATCGATCTTCGAAGGCGTCGAGCGGCCGTTTTCGGCGACGCGTTATCACTCGCTCATCGTCGAGCGGGCGTCGCTGCCGGCGTGTCTCGAGGTGAGCGCGTGGACGGCGGAGGGCGAGATCATGGGGCTCCGGCATCGCGAGCTCGCGGTCGAGGGGGTGCAGTTTCATCCGGAGAGCATCCTCACGCTCGCGGGAAAGACGATCCTCGGCAATTGGCTGAGGGCGCTGTGAGCGTCGCGTTCGCCGAGACGATGACGCGTTTGCTCGCGGCGAGCGCGCTCGACGCGGGGCTCGTGCGCGAAGCGTTCGATTCGATTTTGTCGGGCGAGTGGACGCCGGTGCAGGTCGGCGCGTTCGCGACGGCGGTGCGAATGCGCGGCGAGACGCCCGAAGCGATCGCCGCGGCCGCGCGCGCGCTGCGAGCGCACATGACGCCGGTCGAGCATGGGCTGCCGCTCGTTTGCGACACGTGCGGCACCGGCGGCGACGGCGCGCACACGTTGAACGTGTCGACCGCGGCGGCGATCGTCGTCGCGGCGTGCCAGGTGCCGGTCGCCAAACACGGCAACCGTTCGATCTCGAGTCGATGCGGGAGCGCGGACGTGATCGAGGCGCTCGGGTTGCCGATCGATTTGCCTGCGCACAGACAGGCCGAATTGCTGCGCGACGTCGGCATCGCGTTCTTGTTCGCGCCGGCGCATCACCCCGCGCTCAAGCACGCGTCGATCGCGCGGCGCGAGCTCGGCGTGCGGACGATCTTCAATGCGCTCGGGCCGATCGCGAATCCGGCGCGCGCGACGCACCAAGTGATCGGCGTGTACGACGACGCGCTTCGGCCCATGCTCGCGCGTGTGCTCGCCGATCTCGGGTGCGTGCGCGCGTGGGTCGTCCGCAGCGTAGACGGGCTCGACGAGATGAGCCCGGCGGCGCCGACGCGAATCTCCGAGGTCGAGGGCGATCGCGTCACCGAGCGCACGATCGACGTCGCCGAGTTCGGGCTCGCACCGGTTTCGCTCGAGACGATTCGCGGGGGCACTCCGGCGGAGAACGCGAGCCTGATCGAGGCAGTGCTCGGGGACAGCGAGCACGCGGCGGCGACGGCGGTCGTGCTCAACGCGGCGGCGATGCTTTACGTGTGCGGTGTTCAGAAGACGCCGCGCGACGCTGCGGGCGCAGCGCGCGAAGCGATTCGATCGGGGGCGGCGCGGCGCGCGCTCGATGACTGGCGTGACGCCTCGCGACCGACCGAGATTCCGCCGGACGTACGATGAGCGGTTTGCTCGAGCGGATCGTCGCGAGCAAACGCGCCGAGGTGGCGCAGCTCGGTGCGACCGAACGAAAAGCGCCGACGCGCGCGACGCTCGACGTGCCCGCGGCGCTCCGGCGCGCGGACCGGCTCGCGCTCATCGCCGAGGTGAAGTTTCGCAGCCCGAGCGCCGGCGTGCTCTCGCGCGCGCTCGATCCGGGCGAGCGTGCGGTCGCGTACGCGGAGGCCGGCGCGGCGATGGTGAGCGTCTTGTGCGACGGGCCGTTCTTCGACGGGTCGTATGCCGATCTTCAGGCAGCGCGCGAGGCGTTCGATGCGCGCGGGCTCGGCGTGCCGCTCCTCGCGAAAGAGTTCGTGATCGATCCGCTTCAGCTCGATCAAGCGCGCGCGGCCGGAGCCGATGCGGCGCTCGTCATCGCGCGCATCCTCGAGGGCGACGCGCTCGGCGCGATCGTTCGCGCGTGCCACGAGCGGGGGCTCGAGCCGTTCGTCGAGGTGATCGACGAGCGAGAGCTCGCGCGCGCGCTCGACGCGGGCGCGCGCATCGTCGGCGTGAACGCGCGCGATCTCGACACGCTTGCGATGGACGCGGCGAGTGCGGCGCGGGTCATCGACCGGATCCCGCCCGAGGTCGTCGCGGTGCATCTCTCGGGGCTGCGCGACGAGGACGCGGTCGCGGCGGCGGCCAAAACGCGCGCCGACGCGGCGCTCGTGGGCGAAGCCTTGATGCGCGAGGACGACCCAAGAAATATTTTGAAACGAATGTTGGCCCGGGCGACGAAATAAGCTCAAAATCAGCCGGAATCGTGGACCTCGCCGGACGCATCGACACGTACCTCGATCATTTGCGCGTCGAACGGGCGCTCGCGAAGAACACGCTCGAGAGCTACGCGCGCGACTTGAATCAGCTCGCCGAGCGCCTCGGGGACGGGGCGCGCGCCGAGGACGTGAGCGAAGGTGACCTCGCGGCGCTGCTCGCGGCCAACGCGCGGCGCGGCTTCGGAGCGCGTTCGAGCGCGCGGCAGCTCTCGGCGATTCGGGGGTTCTTCAAGTTCCTCGTTCGCGAGCGGGTGCTCGCTCGCGATCCCACGGCGCTGCTCGAACGGCCGCGCACCGGGCGACGCCTGCCGCGCGCGCTCTCGCGGGCCGACGTGCTCGCGATCGTCGAGAAGCCGAACGTCTCGACGCCCCGCGGCGCGCGCGACGCCGCGATGCTGCACTTGCTCTACGCGTGCGGCGTCCGCGTCTCGGAGCTGTGCGGGCTCAAAATCGGCGAGCTCGATCGCGAGCGCGGCGTGATTTCGGTTCACGGCAAGGGGGACAAGCGGCGGCTCGTTCCGGTCGGCGAGGTCGCGCTCGCGCGCATCGAAGCGTACCTCGAAAGTGGGCGCACCCGCGCCAAGCCCGGCGTGACGACGCTCTTCGTGTCGCCGTCGGGACGCGCGCTGACGCGGCAGGCCGTTTGGAAGATCATCAAACGCTACGCGCGCGCGGCCGGCGTGACCGCGCCGGTCTCGCCCCACAAGATGAGGCACTCGTTCGCGACCCACCTCCTGCAAGGCGGCGCAGATTTACGCGCGGTGCAAGCGATGCTCGGCCACGCCGATCTCGGGACGACCGAGATCTACACGGCCGTCGCGCGCGACCACGTGCGCGCCGCGCACAAACGCTCGCACCCGCGTGGCTGATGGCGCTAGGTTGAGTGGCGTGGAACCGATGTTCGTCGTGAGCGAGCCTCGCGCGTCCGAGACGCCGGTCGTGGTCGAGGTGCCGCACGCCGGCACGCGCGTTCCGCCCGAGTTCGCGAACGAGCTCTTGGCTCCGGCGCGCGCCATCGCGCGCGACGCGGATTTGTTCGTCGACGAATTGTACGCGGCGGCGTGCGACGAGGGCGCGACGCTCATCGTCTCGCGCGTGTCGCGCTACGTGGTCGATTTGAACCGCGCCGAGACCGACGTCGACGCCGAAACCGTGGTCGGCGCTCCCGCCGCGCCGCGCGCGCCGCGAGGGGTCGTCTGGCGGCTCACGACCGACAACGAGCGATCGCTCGCCGCGCCGCTCACGCGCGCCCAGCTCGAGGCGCGGCTCGACGGCATCTGGCGGCCGTACCACGCGGCGCTCGCCGCGGCGATTCACGCCAAGATGAACCGTTTCGGCGTGTGCGTTCTTCTCGCGGCGCACTCGATGCCGAGCATCGGGCGCACCGGGCACGGCGACACCAACGTGCAGCGCGCCGACGTCGTGCCCGGGACGCAGGGTCGGACGACCGCGCATGCCGCGCTGATCGACACGGTCGAACGCCACGCCGAGACCGCGGGCCTCAGCGTGCGGCACGACGAGCCCTACCGCGGCGGTTTCACGACGCGGCATTGGGGCCGGCCGAGCCAAGGGATCCACGCCGTCCAGGTCGAAATCGCCCGGCGCCTTTACATGGACGAGGCTGCGCTCGTACGCGGCCAAGCCTTCGGAGCGGTCCAGAAATTCGCGCTCGAGCTCGTACGGAAGCTCGGCATCACGGGCGCGGCGCTCGCTCGGCCCCATCGCGCTTGACAAACAGGCGCCGATCGACCACTTTCCGCGCCCCGTCATGGCCCGCAGCGACATCACTGGCAAGCGCAAGCTCAAGGCGCAGAACGTCTCGCACTCGAACATCAAGACGAAGCGCTGGCAGCACGTCAACGTGCACGCGCGGCGTATCTGGGTGCCCGAGCTCGGACGCTTCGTGACGCTCAACGTGACGACCCGCGACATCCGCACGATCGACAAGATCGGCGTGATGGAATACGCGAAGCGTCACGGCGTGAAGCTGTAAGCGCGCGCGGCGCGTTCCGACGTCACGACGCCTGCCGACGGCTCGCACTCGCGGAGCGCGAGCTCGATGCTCGTTCCGGCGGCGACGGCAGTGGCGATCTGACGGCAGCGCTTGCGTGAGCCTCGGCCGCTCGTTCCGGCGGCGACGTCGAATCGATCGTCGCCTCGGGTGTCGATCAGCGCGGCGGTGCTCGCGCACGGGAGGGTCGCGCCCGGATCCGTGCGGCGCTCGCCGCGCATGACGGGCCTGGCCGCGAGCGGCGCGACGACGCCGAGGGCGTCGATGGTGAAGCCGTCTCGCGCGAGCTCGTAGCATGCGACCGCGAGGCCGCCGCGGCGGTCGGCGGCGCAGACCACGTGACACGCGCCGTCGGGAGCGGACACGTCGTCGAACGGCGCGAGCGCGACACCCGCGTCGATGGTGCACGCGACGGCCGGCGCGCGCGGCGCCAGGAGATCCTCGCGCGTGACGAGGCCTCCCGCGAATCGGCCGGCCGCCGCGACGAACGCTTCGGCGAACGGATCCTTGGCCAGCGCGGCAGGTCCCCCGCGGGCGAGCGCGAGGAGAAGGGCGCGACGCGGGTGCTCGCGGCCGAGCGCGGCGAGCGCGGGATCGAACGCGGCGCGGAGTGTGATCGTCCCGAACATCGAGATGGCCGTCGCGATCGCCGCCGGCAGCGCGGGCACGGCGACGCGCGCGGCGTCCGGAGCTTCTTTCGCCGAGAGGAAACCGCGCGGGCGCGGCGCGCCTTCGCCCGGCTGGCGCAGTCGGCCGTCGACGCAGCGCACACCGAATCCAGGACCCGCGACGAGCAGGTGGACCGGTCCGAAGAGCACGCCGGGCTCGAGCGCGGCCGCCGCGAGGACGCCGGCGCACACGGCGTCGACCGCGTTTCCGCGCGCGAGAACCGACTGCGCTGCGGCGGCGACGTCGGGCTGCGTGGCCGACGCGGCGGGCTTCGCGATCATTCTTGCTCGTCGTCCTTCACGCGGAGAGACGCGGCGAGCGCCGCCGCGGCCTCGCGCGGACGAATCACGCGGCCCATGCCGCCCTGCTTGCGCCCCGTGCCCTGCCCGAGGCGCCGCAAAAGCTTGCATTCTGCAAGCGCCGATTGCGTCTCGATGACGACGTAAGCGTCGCGTCGCACGCCGACTGCCTCGACGACCCGCTCGAGCGCGGTCGCGCCGTACGAACGCGTCTCGCCGAGCGCGCGAAGCCGGGTGTACGCGACGGGCCCCTCCGGGACCGGATCGCGCGAGGGGTCCACGACGAGCACGACGCCGAGCTTGTGCGCGACGCGGCGCGCGTCGTCGATTTCCCAGAGGCCGCGCGGCTCCCACGCGACGAGCGTCGCGTCGCGCGCGAGACGCGCGGTCACTTTTTCGAGCCGGTCGCGCCAAACCGCCGCCGGCGTCACGGTGGGCGGCGTGACCACGAGCATGCAGCGCGCTTGGAGCGCGTCGGCGGCGTGCATCGCCGCTTCGAGATCGTGATCGAGCTCGGCGCCGGCCTTGAGCTCGGACGCGGCAGGTCCCACCACGACCGAGAAATCGAAATGCGGCGGCACTTGCTTGCGCCAGCGTTTGAGCGTCGCCGGCGTCGGCGCGGGGCGGCCGCGCGCCGGCATCGGGACTTCGAGAAAATCGAATCGCTTCGCGTACGCGGCGAGACTGCTTTCGAGGCGACGCGCGCCGATGTGGTATCGCGTGGACATTTCTTTCAAGGGTCTCGGAACTCGAACCACTGCGTGGGATGCGCGCGAAGGAAGCTCGTCATGTCGTCGGCGACGCTCTGCGCGACGGCGGCGACTTGATCGGCGCTCGCGCGACGCGGGAGCGTGCGCGCGTCGTGCGCCTCGAATGCGTAGCGTCGAAACCCGAGGCGCGTGCAGAAGACCGGCACCATCGGCGCGCCGGTGAGCTGCGCGAGGCGAAACGGTCCTTCGGGCAAGACGCCCTCGCGATCGAGCAGGCGCACGCGGAGCGCGCGGCCGCTCGACGGAACGCGATCGACTTGCATCGCCGCCGCGCCTTTTCGCTCGGTCAAGTGACGCACGAGCGGCAGCGCGGCGAGCGGGTCGGGGCCGATGTGAATCACGCGCACGCCGGAGGCCTCGCGCGCGCGGTCGTGGATCCGTCGAGCATTGCCATCGCGCTCGCCCTCCATCACGAGGACGACGTCAACGTGGGTGTGCTCGGCGAGGAGCGGACCGGCGACCTCCCAGCCGCCGGTGTGCATCGTGAGCAAGATGAGGCCGCGCTTGTCGGCGACCGCGACCTTCACGTGCTCGCTCCCGACGATGTCGACGCGCGGCTCGATGTAGTTCTTCGACCCGGTCGTGAGCGTCTCGGCGAGGCAGCCCGCGTAGGACGCGAACGTCTGCGTCGTGTCGAGCACGTCGCGCCAAAGAGAGCGCGGGCCGCGAATGCGACGGAGGTTTTTTCGCACCGCGCGACGCGCCTCCGGAAGCGCGACCGCCGCCGCGACGCCGAAGAGCGGCGGCGAATAGCGCACCCACCAACTCGGCAGACGCTGGGCGCCGAGCGACGCCATGCGCCGCCAGAAGAGCCCATCGTGCGCGAAGAAGTCGCGTGACGGCGCCGGTTGCATTCGCGCTGTGTAGCACAACTTGGATCTTCGACTCGCGCGGGGTGGTGCTTGGGCTCCCCAGCTGCGGCGCGGGTGGATCGCGGTTTCGCGCGAGAATCGTGGACGATCCGCATGCGTCACCGCCGGGTTCGAACTTTGCACCAGCGGCTTCGCATGAAGCTCCGATCCATTTGCGCGATCGCCCCGTGCTTCGGTCTCGTCGTGGTCGTCGCGTGCGGCGGCGATGGCAGCGGCTTTCCCGACGGCACCAAAGGCACGAACGGAGACGGCGGACCGAACGCCGACGCGGCGAGCCCATTCAACAACAGCGGCGGCGGCGACGGCGGAGACTTGAGTCAGTGCGCGACCGCGACCGCGACGCCGAACCCGGTGCCGGTCGACCTCGTCTTCATGTTCGAC
>DASXHD010000071.1:0-32298 GCA_036488725.1 Polyangiaceae bacterium
CGATGACGAGGTGATCGGTTGGTTCGCCAGCCAGCCATTTGCGTCCTTCGCCGACGAGATCGCGAAGGTCGCCATAGCCTGAAACATCGGCGTCGTGTCGCGCTCGGGCACGCTCACGTACGAGGCCGTCGGGCAGCTCACCGCGCTCGGCATCGGACAGTCGACGTGCATCGGCATCGGCGGCGACCCGGTCGGCGGCATGGACTTCGTCGACGCGCTCACGCTCTTCAACGAAGACAAGGACACCCACGGCGTCATCATGATCGGCGAGATCGGCGGCGGCGCCGAAGAGCGCGGCGCGGACTACATCAAAGCAAACATGAAAAAACCGGTCGCCTGCTTCATCGCCGGCACGACCGCCCCGCCCGGCAAACGCATGGGCCACGCAGGCGCGATCATCTCGGGCGGCAAAGGAACCGCCGCCGCCAAGATGCAAGCCCTCACCGCCGCCGGCTGCAAAATCGCTCCAACCCCGAGCGACATGGCGACCACCCTCAAATCGATGATGTGAGAGAAAAACAGGAAGATCAAAAGTTCAAAAGAGTTTTGTTTTAAAACAAAATCTCTTTTCGCTCGGCTTCTGAGCTCCTGACCTTCCTGTTAAATCTCTCTACGCGAGGTCGCGTAGCACGCGCATGGCCGCGTTGTGGCCGGCGGCGCCGATGACCGAGCCGGCCGGGTGCGTGCCGGCGCTGCACGAGTAGAGGCCGGCGATCGGCGTCGCGTAGGGGAGGCGGTCCGAAAATCCCCAGCCGTTGTCGACGTGGTGGATGTGGCCTCGCGTGATGCCGAAGTGCTCTTCGATTTTTTTCGGGTGGAGCGCGAAGACGTCGACGACGAGATCGCTCGTGCCGGGCGCGAAGCGATCGCAAATCGCGAGGAGCTTCTGCACGTAGCGCGCTTCTTCCTTTTCCCAGGAGCTGCCGCGGATTTCGTACGGCACCCACTGCACGAAGAGCGCCGAGTTGTGGCGGCCCTCGCGGTCTTGCAGCGAACGATCGACGGTCGTGTGGAGGTACCACTCGATGGTCGGAAAATCGTAGAGCTCGCCGCGCTGCACGGCGGCGAAGCCCTCGCGCAAACGCGCGATGACCTCGCGCTCGTCGGGCAAGAGGTGAATCGTCGGGCCGAATGGTTTGTCGAACGCGTTCGGCAAGCACGAAAACTTCGGCGTGCCTTTGAGCGCGAGGTTCACCTTGAGCGTCGAGCCCGGCTTTTTCGCATATTCGTCGAGGCGATCGTTGTATTCTGCAGGTAACTCCTCGCGGCCGACGAGCTCGCGCATGGCGAACGGGTCGGCGTTGCAGACGATCGCGTCGGCTTCGATCTTTTTTCCGCTCGCGAGGACGACGCCGCGCGCGGTCTTGCCGTCGACGCGAACGTGCGCGACCGGATCGCCGGATTGGATTTCGACGCCGAGCGAGCGACAACGTTTCTCGAGCGCGGTGGTGACCGAGCCCATGCCGCCTTCGACGATCATCCACGTGCCGTCCGAGCCGGGCAGGCGACACATGTTGTGGACGAGAAAATTCATTCCGGTGCCGGGCGTGTCCCACGAGCCGTAGAGCCCGCTGAACGCGTCGGTCGTCGCGTACATCGCCATCAAGAGTTCGCTCTTGAAGCCGAAGCGCGCGAGGTAATGCGATATCGGTTTGCGACACAAATCGACGAACGCCGTGCGGAGCGCGCTGCGCACGTATTTTTCGGCGGTGTTCTCGATCGAGAGCGGCTCCTCGAGCCACGTCGGCGCGACGTCGTCGCGAATTTTTTCGATCTCGTCTTGGAGCGCCGCGTATGCGTCGTAATCCTGCTGCGAGAAGAAGCGCACCATTTGATCGCGCGTCGCCGCCGCGTCGGACCCGAACAAGAGGTGGCGGCCGTCGGTCGTCGGCAAGAAATAATGCGGGTCGCGGCGAATCGTGCGGACGTCGAGCTCGAGCTTCGCTTTGAGCTCGGGCGGCATGAGGCCGAGCAAGTACGCGCCGGTCGAGGCGCCGAGATTCGGCGCTTTCGCGAACGGCCGCTCGGTGCGCACCGCGCCGCCGAGCACTTTTTTGCCTTCGACGACGCGCACGCTCGCGCCGCCCTGCGCGAGCAGCACCGCAGCCGCGAGCCCGTTGTGACCCCCGCCGATGACGACGACCTTCTTCATGGCGCCAAACTAATTCAAACACGACGATTGCTAAATCAGCATCCGTTCGGTAGAAGCCACGCGAAATGGCAACGGAACGTACGCTCTGCATCGTCAAACCGGACGCGGTCGAGAAGCACAAAGCGGGGGCCATCCTCGCGCGCCTCGAGGAAGAAGGATTCGAGATCGTCGCGCTGCGACGCGCGCATCTCACCAAGAGCGTGGCCGAAGGCTTCTACGCCGTGCATCGCGAGCGGCCGTTCTTCGGCGAGCTCGTGACGTTCATGACGCGCTCGCCGGTCGTGATCGCTGCGCTCCAGCGCGACAACGCCGTCGCGAAATATCGCGAGGTCATGGGCGCGACCGATCCGAAGAAAGCGGCGCCGAACACGCTGCGCGTCCTCTTCGGAAGCAACGTCGGCGAAAACGCCGTCCACGGCTCGGACTCGCTCGAGAACGCGAAGATCGAAATCGGTTACTTCTTCCCGGGCTGCGACGTCGCGCCCTGATGGACGTCGAAGCGCTCAGGACGAAAATCGAAGAGGCGTTCGCCGACCGCGCCAAGCTCGCGGCGCACGCGGACGCAGTCGAAGAGACGATCGCCGCGCTCGATCGCGGCGAGCTGCGCGTGGCCGAAAAATCGGGCGACGCGTGGGTCACGCACGCGTGGGTGAAGCAAGCCATCCTCCTTTATTTCGCGCTGCGAAAAATGGAGACGATCGAAGTCGGCCCGTTCGAGTTCCACGACAAGATCCCGCTGAAGAAAAACTTGGCCGAGGCCGGCGTGCGCGTGGTGCCGCCGGGGACGGTGCGGTACGGCGCGTTCATCGAGCGCGGCGCGATCGTGATGCCCGGTTACGTCAACATCGGCGCGCGCGTCGGCGCGGGGACGATGGTCGACACGTGGGCGACGGTCGGCTCGTGCGCGCAGATCGGGCGTGACGTGCATTTGTCTGGCGGCGTCGGCATCGGCGGCGTGCTCGAGCCTCCGGCGGCATCGCCGGTCGTCATCGAGGACGGCGCGTTCGTCGGCTCGCGCGTCGTCGTCGTCGACGGGGTTCGCGTCGGCGCCGAAGCGGTGCTCGGCGCGGGCGTGGTGCTGACCGCGACGACCGCAATTTTGGACGTGAGCGGCGAGGCGGTCGTCGAGCACCGCGGCTTCATCCCGCCGCGCAGCGTCGTCATCCCCGGCGTCCGGCCGAAAAAATTCCCGGCCGGCGAATTCGGCGTGCCCTGCGCCCTCATCATCGGCCAGCGAAGCGCGACCACGGACCGCAAGGTCAGCCTCAATCAAGCGCTGCGAGATTTCGCCGTCCCAGTGTAGATCGATTGGATCCGAACGATGATCGACGAGACGCTCCTCTGGCTTTGCTCGATCGATTCGCCGATCGGCGACGAGGCCCTCCTCTGCGACGCCGTCGAGCGCCGCCTCGAGCCAATCGTTCGGGCCCGCCGATACAAAAACTCCCTGGTTTTCCCTTGGATCAGGGGAGATCGTTCGGATCCGAACGATCCACACGATTTTCGACCCCACGTGGTCCTCGCTGGGCACCTCGACACCGTCCGGACCGAAAACGGGCCGGCCCGTCGGGAGGGCGAGCGCATCTTCGGCTCCGGGTCGAGCGACATGAAGAGCGGGCTCGCCGTCATGATCGAGCTCGCCGAGCGCGTGAAGCGTGCAGACTGCAAGTATGACGTCACGCTCGTCTTTTACGCGCGCGAGGAGGGCCCGTTCCTCGAGAACGAGCTCGGCGTCGTCATGGCGGAGGACCCGGACGTTCGGCGCGCCGACTTCGCCGTGTGTCTCGAGCCGTCGGACAATCGACTGCAGCTCGGTTGCATGGGGTCGATTCACGCGACCGTCACCGTCGAAGGACGCACCGCGCACAGCGCGCGCCCGTGGGAAGGCGAGAGCGCCGTCACGAAAGCTGCGCCGCTCCTCGCCGAGATCGGCGCCCTCGCGCCGGAGGAGCACGTCATCGACGGCCTCTCGTTTCGAAGCGTGTTCACGATCACGCAAGCGCGTGACGGCGGTCGCGGTCGCAACGTCGTGCCCGATCGATTCTCGATCAACTTGAATCATCGCTTCGCGCCCGACACGACGCTCGAGCAAGCGAAGCAGCGCGTGCTCGACGTGGTCGCCGGGCGCGGGCGCGTCGAGCTCACCGACTTGAGCCCGGCGGCGATGCCGCATCGCGATCATCCGCTCGCCAAGCGGCTCGCCGAGTGCGGCGTCGTGGCGGTCGAGCGCAAACAAGCGTGGACCGACGTCGCGCGCTTCGCCGCGCTCGGCATCCCCGCGGTGAACCTCGGGCCCGGCGAGAACGCGCAAGCGCATCAGAAGAACGAGTCGACCTCGCTGCCGCTCGTTCACGAGGGATACCGAATCTTCGAAACGTTCCTCACACGCGAGCGATAGGGCGCATGGCGAAAGTCCAAACGAAACACGTGTGCCAAGCTTGCGGCGCGAGCTTCGCGAAATGGATCGGCCGCTGCACCGAGTGCGGCGCATGGAACACGGTGACCGAAGAAGTCGTGCGCGAAAGACCGCGCGGCGCCGCGGCAATCGCGCGCGCCGTCCCCATTTCCGACGTACCCGCGGATGATTTCGCGCGCGTGCCGACCGGCATCGGCGAGCTCGATCGCATCCTCGGCGGCGGCGTGGTGCTCGGCGGCGTCACGCTCGTCGGCGGCGATCCCGGCATCGGAAAATCGACGTTGCTCCTTCAAGCGCTCGCCGCGCTCTCGGCGCGCAAGCTGAAGTGCCTGTACGTTTCGGGCGAAGAGAGCGCCGGCCAAACCGCGGCGCGCGCGCGGCGCATCTCGAAAGAGAGCGACGCGCTCTTGCTCCTCGCCGATACGTCGCTCGAGAGCGCGCTCTCGGCCATCGACGAGCACGCGCCGCGCGCGCTCGTGGTCGACAGCGTGCAAACCATTCGATGCGGCGATCTCGATTCGGCCGCGGGCACCGTGACGCAGCTCCGCGAGGTCACCTCGCGCATCATCGAAGTCTCGAAACGAAAGAACATCGCGACGCTCCTCGTTGGCCACGTCACCAAAGACGGCGTCCTCGCGGGGCCGAAGGTCCTCGAGCACATCGTCGACACCGTGCTCTCGTTCGAGGGCGAGCGGACGCACGCGCTACGAACGCTGCGCGCGCAAAAGAATCGTTTCGGCAGCGCGACCGAAGTCGGCGTCTTCGAAATGCGCGCCGAGGGCCTGCGCGAAGTTCCGAACCCGAGCGCGCTCTTTCTCGCCGAGCGTCCGCGCGGCGCTTCCGGCAGCGCGATCGCTGCGACGTGCGAAGGCGCGCGCGCGCTTCTCGTCGAGGTCCAAGCGCTCGTCGGCGGCGAAGCGCAGGGCAACGCGCGCCGCACGTGCAGCGGCGTCGACGGCGCGCGCCTCGCGATGATCATCGCGGTCCTCGTTCGGCGCGCGGGACTTTTTCTCGGCGCGTGCGACGTGTTCCTCAACGTCGCAGGCGGCGTTCGTGTCGACGAGCCCGCCATCGATCTGCCCGTCGCCCTCGCGCTCGCTTCGAGCTTCCGCGGAATCCCGGTGCCGGACGACGTCATCGCGTTCGGCGAAATCGGGCTCGCGGGCGAAGTCCGCGGCGCGTCGCGCGTTCGCGCACGTCTCGCCGAAGCCGCGGCGATGGGCTTTCGTCGCGCCATCATGCCCCGATGCGATCGTGACGAAATTGCAAACCTGAAAGACGTCGAGATCGTCACCGTCCGCACGCTCGCCGAAGCGCTCGAAGTCGTCTTCGGAGGGTGATAGAAGAAATCGTCATGCGATCATTTCTACTGATGTCGGTCATCGCAGTCGGCATGACCATGGGTTGCGGCGAGTCGAGCGGAACGGGCGCCGAGACGGCGAACGGCGCGCAGAACGAGCTCGTCGGAAAAGCGGCGCCGGATTTCTCGGTCGACACCGCGAACGGCAAAGGCAAAGTCAGCCTCGCGAGCCTCAAAGGCAAAGTCGTCGTCGTCGACTTCTGGGCGACGTGGTGCGGGCCCTGCAAAGAATCGTTTCCGAAGCTGCAGGAGCTCTACACGAAGTACAACGCGAGCGGCGCCGAGTTCGTCGGTCTCTCCGAGGACGACGAGAACCAAGGCATCGCCGAGTTCGCGCAAGCGCACGGCAACGCGAAGTTCCCCGTCGGTTGGGACAGCGGCAAGAGCATCGCGGGCCAGTACAAGCCGCCGACCATGCCGACGAGCTTCGTCATCGACAAGAACGGCATCGTTCGCTTCGTGCACGTCGGCTATCACGACAACGATCAGGCCGAGCTCGAGACCGAGATCAAATCGCTCATGTGATAGATTCGGGGGGTGAGGGCGCACGCGTATCTGCTGGCGATCGCCGTGGTCACGGCGCACGCGGCAGTCGCGGACGACCTGTCCATTCCGAAGCGGGAAATCGCGGCGTCGTCGGACTTTCGTGTGCGCATGGCGTCGGCTCTCGCGCTCGGGCGGAGCCGCGATCCGTCGGTGCGGCCGCTGCTGGAGCAGGCGCTGACCGACTCGAACGCGGCGGTTCGCACGGCGGCAGCCGCGGCGCTCGGCGCGCTCGGTGACGCGGCGGCGGTCCCCGCGCTCGAGCGCGCGAAAGCTCACGAGCCCGCGGCGAGCACGCGCGCGCAGATGCAGTCGACGATCGCGTCGCTCGGCCGGCGCGCGACGCTCCAAGGTGTGCAGCTCGTCGTCCAAATTGGAGCGATGCGAAACGGCACCGGCATTCGCGGCGGCGACGTCGCCGAAGTCTTGCGCAGCGCGGCGACCTCGCGCGCGCGCACGATGCACAACATCGTCGTCGCGGCGCCGGAAGATTCGGCGATGCTCGCGACCGCCGCCGACCGTCACGTGCCGGTCGTGCTTCTCGACGGACGCGTGACGCGGCTCACGCAGGTCGCTCACGCGAACGTCGTCACGTGTCAGGCGGACGTCGAGTTCGTCGTTCGCAAAATTCCGGACCAGACCCTGCGCAGCACGCTCTCGGGGAGCGCGGCGGCGATGGGCTCGGGGGCGACGTCGCAGCACGGCGTCGCGACGCTCCAGGATCAAGCGATTGGCGGCGCGGTCGAGAGCGCGCTCCGAAACGCCGACGAAGGTTTGCTCGTCGCGGCGCGCTGAGCTCAGTGGAGCTTGCCGCTGAGGGTCATGGTGTTCTCGACGCGGAACGTGCCCTGCGTGCTCTGCGACGTGTAACCGTAGATGCGGATTTCGATCGCCTTGGTGGCGCCGTTCACGGAGAGTGAAACGTTCGTGACGGTCGTCGGCGTGAACGTCGACGTCGAAGCGAATGCGTCGGCGCTGGTCGCGGCGGCCGCGGCGGTCGGGCCGGTACCGCTCGCTTTGGTGTCGATCCCGAGCGACGTGAGATCGAGCGCGCATGCGGACGGCGGCGTCAACGTGATCGTGAAGTAGCGAGTCGGGTCGAGCGCGCCGGTCGGCCAGCCGCTCGCGTTGATCGAGTTTTGTCCCGATTGCGCGACGAGCCCGCTCGACCGCGTGATCGCCGAAGCCGTCATGCCCGACGCCATCGACGCCGCGGCGACCGACGTCTCCGTGCCGAGCTGCCCGGTGAAGTCCCACGTCGCGAGCGTCCCGGTGAACGCGAACGCGCAGCTCGGGGCGTCGGCGTCGGCGTCTGCCGCCGCGTCCGCGTCCGCGTCGGCGCTCGCGTCGGTGCCGGCTTCGCTCGCGTCGGGCGCGGCGTCGACTCCGGCTTCGAGGGCTTGCTCTTCGATCGCGTCCTCGCTCGCGTCTTCGGCGTCGGTCGCCGAGTCGACCGCGGCTTCGTCGGGCGAATCCGCCGGCGCGTCGAGCGCGAGCGCATCGCGGAGCGAGCCATCGGTCGACGGAGACGTCGCGTCGTGCGCGTCGACGCCGGCTTCGAGCGCGCCGCCGTCCGGCTTCAGCGAATCCCAGTCGAGAACGCACGCAGCCGGCCACAGCGCCAAAACGACGACGGCGACGGCCTTCCTCCGCACGCTCGTCGTATGACACAAATTCGGCCCGAGTGTTAGAAGGAGCGCGCACCGGTCATGCGCGTCCTCTTCGTTTCCAAGCCGATCGTCCCGCCTTTCGACGACGGTTCGAAGTGTCTCGTGCGCGACGTCGCGTCGGCGCTCCGCGTCGCCGAGCCGGTCGTGATGGTTTCGCCGGGAGGCCCCGGCATCGGGCCGCGCGTGCGGCGCGAGAACGTCTACGGACCGGCCTCGCGTTTTTCGCCGTCGCCGTCGACGCTCGCGTTCAATCGGCTGCTCTTCGGCGATCCGCTCGACGTCTGGAATTTCGTGTTCGCGCCGAACGCGACGTCCTCGTCGGCCGCGCGCTTCGCGATTCGCGCGCGCCGCTCGCGCGGCTGGACCGGGAAAGTCGTGCAGACCGTCGCGAGCCGACCGAAATCGTTCGACGCGTCACGCTCGCTCTTTTTCGGCGATCGCATCGTCGCCCTCTCCGAGTGGACGCGCGGCCGACTCCTTCGCGCCGGAATTTCCGATTCGATCGTGCGCGTCATCCCGCCGTGCGCGCGAGATCCGCTGCCGCGCGCGCAGTCGGACGAGATCCGCGCGCGCCTCGAGCTCGGCGACGGGCCGCTCGTCGTCTATCCGGGCGATCTCCACATTTCGTCCGGCGCCGCGACCGTCGCGATGGCCGCGAGCGACGTCCTCCGCGCGGTCCCCGGCGCGCGCTTCGTCTTCGCGTGCCGCGACAAAGGCCAAGACGTCGCCCGCTACGAAGCCGGTCTCCGCGAAGCGCTGCGCGGCCTCGAGCCGTACGTCCGCATCGTCGGTCGCGTCGACGACATGCACGCGCTCCTCGCGGCCGCCGCGGTCGTCGCGTTTCCCGTCGACGATCTCTACGGCAAAGTCGACTTGCCGATCGTGCTCCTCGAAGCGATGGCCCTCGGCACGCCGCTCGTCCTCGCGTCGGGCGGCCCGCTCGACGAGCTCCCGGGCGCGAAGGTCGCGCCGCGCGATCGCGCGGCGCTCGCCGACACGCTCATCCGTTTGCTGCTCGATCACGCCGAGCGCGACGCGCTCGCCGATCTCGGCCGTCGCGTCTTTCGTCAGCGTCACACGCCCGAGGTCGTCGGTGCCCAGTACGACGCGCTGTACGTCGAGCTGTGCTAGGAAAACGCGGGCGAATCATGTCACTTACCGGCGTCCCCGACGATCTCAAGAAGACCTCTGCCGAGGTGCGCTCGGCGTTCCTCGATTACTTCGCGGCGCGCGGCCACGCGGTGCAGCGGAGCGCGTCGCTCATCCCGCGAAACGATCCGACGCTGATGTTCGTCAACGCCGGCATGGTCCCATTCAAGGACGTCTTCACCGGCAAAGAGACGCGCCCCTACAAGCGCGCGACCTCGTCACAAAAGTGCATCCGCATCTCCGGCAAGCACAACGACCTCGAAAACGTCGGCGTCACCGCGCGCCATCACACGTTCTTCGAGATGCTCGGCAACTTCTCCTTCGGCGACTACTTCAAAGAAGAGGCGATCGCCTTTTGCTGGGAGCTCCTCACGAAGGGCTACGGCCTGCCGACGGAGCGCATGATCGTCACCGTGTTCGGCGGCGCCGACGGCGTCGCACCCGACGACGACGCGCGCGCGATTTGGCGCAAAATCTCGGGCTTCGGCGACGATCGAATCGTCGGCATCGGCGGCATCCCGGGCGACAACTTCTGGCAAATGGGCGAGACCGGCCCGTGCGGCCCGTGTACCGAAGTACATTTTTACCTTGGTAACTTAGACCACGGCGCGCCCGACTATTCGACCTTCGGCCAAGAGCCCGCGCCCGACGGCACCGGCTGGTTCGAAGTGTGGAACCTCGTCTTCATGCAGTTCGAACGCTCCGCCGCCGGCCTCGCGCCGCTGCCCGCGCCGTGCGTCGACACCGGGATGGGCCTCGAGCGCATCGCGAGCGTCGTTCAAGGGGTGACGAGCAACTACGACACCGATCTCTTGCGCAACCTCGTCGACGAGACCTCGCGCATCGCGGGCAAACGTTACGGCGGAACGCTCGCCGACGACGACGTGTCGATGCGCGTCGTCGCGGACCACGCGCGCACGACCGCGTTCTTGATCGCCGAGGGCGTCTTCCCCGAGCGCGGCGCGCGCGAATACGTCCTTCGCCGCGTGATGCGCCGCGCGATCCGCCACGGCCATCGCCTCGGCATCCGCGAGCCGTTCTTGCATCGCGTCGCGCTGCGCGTGGTCGACGAGATGGGCGGCGTCTACCCCGAGCTCGTCGATCGACGCGAGCTCATCGCGAGCATCAGCGAGCAAGAAGAAGTGCGTTTCCGCGAGACGATCGAGCGCGGCCTCGGAATGCTCGACGCCGAGATCGCGTCGACCGCCGCGCGCGGCTCTTCGACGATCTCGGGCGAGGCCGCGTTCAAGCTCTACGACACGTTCGGCTTCCCGCTCGACCTCACGGAGGTCATCGCGCGCGAGCGCAACTTCGAGGTCGACCAGAGCGCGTACGACAAAGCGCTCGAAGCGCAAAAGCTACGAAGCGCAGGCTCGAAGGTCGGCGAAGAAGCCGTCGAAAAAGTTTGGCACGAGCTCGTCGAAAAAAACGGCGCGTCCAAGTTCACCGGCTACGAAGCCGAAGAGGGCAGCGCCCGCGTCACCGCCATCGTGAAAGGCGGGCAGTCGGTCGACCGCGCGAGCGAAGGCGAAGAGGTCGCGATCGTCGTCGACGTGACGCCGTTCTACGGCGAGTCCGGCGGCCAAGTCGGCGATCAAGGCCGAATCGCCGCGAAAAACGGCGAATTTTCCGTGCAAGATACACATAAACCGGTGACCGGCATGGTGGCGCACGCGGGCAAAGTCGTGCGCGGCGAGATCGCCGTCGGCGACGCCGTGAAGCTCGAGGTCGATCACGCGCTCCGCACCGCGACGCGCCGCAACCACTCGGCGACGCACCTGCTCCACTGGGCGCTCCGCACCGTGCTCGGCGAGACCGCGACGCAGAAGGGCTCGCTCGTCGGCCCCGACCGCCTCCGCTTCGACTTCGCGCACGGCAAGGCGCTCTCCGAGGACGACGTTCGCCGCATCGAAGACCTCGTGAACGACAAGGTCCTCGGCGACGCGCCCGTGCAAACCGAGGTGTTGCCGATCGACGAAGCGAAGAAGCGCGGCGCGATGGCCATCTTCGAAGAAAAATACGGCGACGTCGTCCGCGTCCTCACGATGACGCGCGACTCGGTCGAGCTCTGCGGCGGAACGCACGCGCGCGCGCTCGGTGAAATCGGTCTCTTCAAAATCGTGAGCGACTCGGCGCTCGCGGCGGGCGTGCGTCGCATCGAAGCGGTCACCGGCCTCAACGCGCTCGCGTACGTGCGCGCCGTCGAAGCGCGCGGGTTGCACGCGGCGCAAACGCTCGGCGTCGGCCCGAGCCAGCTCGCCGAGCGCGCGGAGAAAATCGTCGCCGAGAAAAAAGCCCTCGAGCGCGAGGTCGCCGACCTCAAACGAAAGGTCGCGATGGGCGGCGGCGGCGGCCGCGATTACGTGCAAGATGCACGCGAAATTCCGGGCGGAAAAGCGCTCGCCGTGCGCGCCGACGTCGCCGACGCCGCGACCCTCCGCGAAATGGCCGAGAAGCTCCGCGACAAGCTGGGCCCCTCGGTCGTCCTCGTCGGCGCCGCCGCGACCGACAAGGCGATGCTCGTCCTGACGGTCTCGAAGGAGCTCACCGAAAAATTCAAAGCCGGCGATCTCATTCGCAGCGTCGCCGAAATCGTCGGCGGCAAAGGCGGCGGCCGCCCGGACATGGCACAAGCGGGCGGCCCCGACGTAGGCAAGCTCGACGAGGCGCTCGCGAGCTTGTACGCGCGTCTCTCTTGATCTTTCAACGCGCGGCGCAGGCCCAGTTTTCGTCGATGTACTTGCCGAGGCTCGCGCCGGCTTCCTTGAAGACGCCGTGCATGCGATCGGCCGCGGCGTATGAGACGACGCTCGGCTGAATCTCGATGCGGTCGAGTCGCTCGCCGCTCGGCGAGAGGACGTCGAAGCTGAAGGTGCCGACGCCGGGCTTCGAGAACATGCCCATGAACTTGCCCGGGTCCCAAGCCGACCACGTCGGTCGAATGACGAAGGTGCTGTCGGCCGAGCCCGGCGCGAACACCTTCGAGCGGCCGTCGCGCAGCTCGGACATGAACTTCTCTTCGCTGACGCGCTTGTCGCGGTTGAACGCCCAGACTTGATTCGGGCGTTTCGCCGCGAGGAACTGCGCTTCGGTCTGTTCGCTGACCATCAGATGGTCCGCGTGAATCGGTTCGACGACGACGTGACACGCCGGCCGCGCGAACGCTTGCGGCGCCGTACGCGACACGATCGTGTACTGCGCTCCGCCGGCGCAGCCGACGAGGCACGAGAAGCCGCACGCCATGACGCCCAACCCGATCGAGATTTTTTTCATGCCGGCTCGTCGACCGGGCGCGCGGGATGTTGCTCGAGATCGACCGCGCGTCACGCCTCGTCGGCGGACGGCGCGTTTCCCAGCGTGTCGTCGATTCGTTTCATCGTGCGGGCGTCGAGCTTTTTCGCGACGTCGAGCGACTTCATGTTTTCGACGACCTGCTCGGGGCGGCTCGCGCCGGTGATGACCGTCGAGACGTGCGGGTTCGCGAGGCACCAAGCGATCGCGAGCTGCGCTTGCGTGCAGCCGAGCTCTTTGGCGATCGGCGCGAGCTTGCGCACCTTCGCGAGGTTTTCTTCGGCGAGCGCCGACCCGACGAGCCACTTGAGGCTCGGAAGCGCGAGCCGCGAGCCCGCGGGGACGCCGTCGTTGTATTTTCCACTCAAGACGCCGGACGCGAGCGGGCTCCAAATCGTCGTGCCGTAGCCGAGCTCTTTGTAGAGCGGCGCGTATTCGATCTCGAAGCGGCGGCGCCAGAGCATGTTGTATTGCGGCTGCTCCATCACCGGCGGCGTGAGGCCGTTTTCTTTCGCGATGCCGTGTGCCCGCATGATGTCGGCTGCGGTCCACTCGCTCGTGCCCCAGTAGAAAATCTTTCCTTGCCGGACGAGCACGTCCATCGCGCGAACGGTCTCTTCGATCGGGGTGTCAGGGTCGGGTCGGTGACAGAAGCACAAGTCGACGTACGTCAGCTTCAGACGGTCGAGCGCCGCGTGAACGCCCTCGATGACGTGTTTGTGCGAAAGACCTTTGTCGTTGGGGCCGTCGCCGCCCCAGAAAATTTTCGTCGAAACGACGTACGACGAGCGCTTCCAACCCGATTTCGCGAGGACCGCGCCCATGACCATCTCGGCCTTGCCGCCGCCGTACGCTTCGGCGTTGTCGAAAAAGTTCACCCCGGCGTCCCAGGCGGCGCGCATGCACTCGCCGGCGACGTCCTCGCCGATTTGGCTGCCCATGGTGACCCACGCGCCGAGGGACAGCGCGCTCACTTTCAGACCGGATTTTCCGAGACGTCGATACTCCATTTTGCTGGGGCCGACGCTAGCAGACCGGTGCGGCCCCGCCAGACCGCCGTCTCCACAAAAAAATCCTTCTGATCTTCTGATCTTCCTGTTTTTCTCTCGGACGTGCATCGCGTCTGGGTCTTGATTGCGTTCATGGGGATTGGGTGTCACGCGAAGGACGAGGCGAGTCAGCTCGTCGGGGCGGTCGACGCTTATCGGGCGGCGAGCAACGACGCCAAGCCCGAGAAGGCCAAAGCGATCGATGCGGTCGCGTGCACCGACGAAGAAGTTTGCAAAGCGAAGGACGCGTGCCGGAAGAGCGCCGACGCGACGGCGAAGGGGCTCGCGCTCCAGTCGGAGATCCAAGACGCCATCAAAGACGGCGGCAAGGCCGACCCCGACACGATGCAGAAAAAATTCGAGGAGTCGAACAGCGATCTCGCCGAGGGCTACGGCTATCTCGACGACTGCCGCGCGAAGGTCCAGCATCTCCGCGACCGTTTCGGGATCTGAAAGCGGGATCGTCGGCGGCGTGCTACTCAGGTGACCCAACCATGTTCGATGCGCTCACCAAAGGGTTCAAACAGGCGAAAAACCGCCTTGCGGGCCTCACCGAGCTGACCGAGCAAAACGTCGAGTCGGCGCTGCGCGAAGTGCGGCTTTCTCTGCTCGAGGCCGACGTCGAGCTCTCGGTGGTCAAGGCATTCCTCGCGCGCGTGAAAGAAGTCGCGCTCGGCGAGGTCGTGCGCGTGCGCACGAAAGGCAAAGACGGCTCGACCGTCAAAGTCACCGCGTCCGATCAGTTCGTCAAAATCTGCCACGACGAGCTGGTCGAGTTCATGAAGGCGCCAGTCGACCAGCCCGACGCGATTCGCTGGGCGAAGGGCGCGCCGACCGGGATCATGATGGTCGGTCTCCAGGGCTCGGGCAAAACGACGACGTGCGCGAAGCTCGCCCGTTTTCTGCAAAACGAAAAACACAAGCCGATGCTCGTCGCCGCCGACATGCAGCGGCCCGCCGCGGTCGAACAGCTCCAAGTGCTCGGAGAGCAAATCGGCGTTCCGGTGTTCAACGTTCCGGGCAAGACGCCGCTCGAGATTTGTACGGCTGCGCCGGCCGAGGCGAAGAGCAAAGGCTGCGACGTCATCGTTTACGACACCGCGGGCCGCCTCGCGATCGACGAAGCGCTGATGAACGAGCTCGCCGACATCAAAGGCGCGGTTCACCCGGAAAACATTTATCTCGTGGTCGACGCGATGATCGGCCAAGACGCCGTCAAAGTTTCGCGCGGCTTCCACGATCGGCTCGACATCACGGGCGTCATCTTGACCAAGCTCGACGGCGACGCGCGCGGCGGCGCGGCGCTCTCGATTCGCGAGGTCACCGGCGCGCCCGTTCGTTTCATCGGCATGGGCGAAGGCTCGGACAAGCTCGAAGAGTTTCGCCCCGAGGGCATGGCCTCGCGCGTGCTCGGCATGGGCGACGTCGTCGGCTTGATGAAAGACTTCGAGCAAGTCGTCGATCAGAAAAAAGCCGCCGAAGACGCGATGCGCATGCTCGAGGGGAAATTCACCCTCGACGATTTCCTGCAGCAGATTCGGATGATCCAAAAAATGGGATCGCTGAAAGACATCGTCGGGAAGATGCCCGGCATGGACATGCTGCCCGAAGGCGCCGCGCAGAATCTCGACGACCGCGAGCTCGTGAAGATCGAAGCGGTCATCTCGAGCTTCACGTCGTTCGAGCGGCGCGATCCCTACGCGCTCATTCGCGAGCCTGGGCGCGTGAAGCGCATCGCGAAAGGCTCGGGCTCCGAGGAGGGCGCGGTCAGCGAGCTCGTCCAAAAATTCTTGATGATGAAGCAGATGATCGAGGGCCTCGGCTCGAACATGGGGATGCTCGGGAAAATCCCCGGGATGAAAAATCTCAGCATGGCGAACGCGCTCCGCAAAATGCAGAAGGGCGGCGGGATGCCGGACTTGAGCGCGCTCGGCGGCATGGGCGGGCTCGGTGGGCTCGGCGGCATGGGCGGGCTCGGCGGCCTCGGCGGGATGCTGCCCGGCGGCATGGGCGGCGGCGGCGACAGCATGACCAAAATGAAAGCGCTCAGCGACAAAGAGCGAAACGCGAAGAAAGCCGCGCGAAAGCGCGAAAAAGAGGCTCGGCGGAAGAGCCGGCGCTGACACAATCCGCGTGACGCGGCTCGTAGCTGTGAGATGATGAATGCTGCGAGGATTTTCGAATGGGCCAGCGCGCGACGACGCAGCATCGTATCGACCCGCGGGTGGAACGTGAGACCGAGCCGCCGCCGAAACCGGTGACCTCGGGGGTGCCGACCGAGCGCCCGCTCGCGAGAGAGCCGGAGGAGCGCGACCGGCTGGGCGCGACGGCGGTCGCCCAGCTTCGTCACGAGATTGCGTCGCTCCAAGCGCAGCTCGCCGAGACGCAGCAGAAGCTCGCGCGCGAGCAGCAAGAGCGCGCCGAGGACGCCGACAGGCTCGCCGAGATGTTGTCGCACGTGTCGAACAGCGAAGCGCGCGTTCGGGCAGCGGAAGGGCGCGCCGAATCGGAGATGACGGGCATCACGCACGAAGCGACTGTGCTTCGCGAGCGTGTCTCGCGTCAGGAGGACGAGCTCATCGCGACGTCGCTCGAGATCGAGCAGGGCCGCCGCGCGCTCGCCGCCGCACAAGAGGAAGCCGCCGCTGCGCGCGCCGAGGCCGCCGAGCTCCGCTCCGCGAAGGAGGAGCTCGCGCACGCGACCGCGGCCCTCGAGATGGCGCAGAAGCATCTCGCCGATCAGAAAGCCGAGCTCGCGAAAGTTCAGGGCACGCTTCGCCTCGCGCAGACGCGCGCGTTCACGGCGAATCGCCAGTTCGAATCGTGGAAGAAGGATCACGAAGCGCAGGTCCGCACGACCTCCGAGCGCGCCGATCGCCGCGCTCAGTCGATGCGCAAGTACATCGAGGCGTCGACCGAGATGCTTCGTTTGACCGCGACGGCCCTCGAGGGCATCGAGCGCGGCGAGCTCGAGATGGATCGCATGCGCGAGACGCAGCGAGCCGAGCGACGCGCCGTGCTCGAGCGCGCGCTCGCGGTTCGCGAGTCGCTGCGCAAAGCGGCGTCGGGTGATTTCGACGGCGAGGTCACGGTCGAAGTGACCGAGGAGCTCTGGACCGAGGAGACGCCCGACGACGACGGCTGACGCCGTTTGCGCGAGCCGCCGGCATTTGCTACGCCGCCGGGCTTGAGAGGGACTTCGCTTTTCGTTCTTGCCGCGTTCTTTTTCGCGCCCGCGGCGTGGGCGGGCTCGCCGTCGTCGCGTTTGGTTTATGCGCGCGCGCCGGGCGCGGAGAGCTGTCCGGACGAGGACGCGTTTCGGAAAGAGGTGGCGTCGCGTCTCGGTTACGACCCGTTTTTTCCTTGGGCGTCGCGGACCGTGAGCGTGGAGATCGATCTCGCGGGTGGAACCGGACGGGCGCGGGTCGTCTTCGTGGACGACAAAGGTTTCGAGCAAGGCGCGCAGACGATCGACGGCGGGCGCGAGGCGGTCGCGTCGTGCGAGCCGCTCGTGCGATCGGCGGCGCTCGCGGTGAGCGTGTCGCTCGAAGCGATTCCGCCCGATCCCGCGCCTGACGCGGAGCCGACTCCGGCGCCGGTCGAAGCGCAAAAGCCCGAGCCGGTCGTCGCGCCTGCGCCGATCGCGGTCGCCGTGCCGCACGCGATGCCTCCGCGCGAGGCACCGCGACGCGCACCGCGTTCCGGGCGCGCGCTCGTCGCGTCGCTCGCGCCCGAGCTTTGGGCCGGATTTGGGCAGTGGCCGGTCGCGACGGTCGGCGTCGGCGCGGCATTCGATCTTCGCTACCGCGCGCTCAGCGTCGCGTTCGAAGGACGCTGGGACGCGCCCGCGACCCTCGACCTCGGCGGCGGTGAGTCGGCCCAAGTGGAGCGCGCGACCGGCTCGCTCGTGCCTTGCGGGCATTGGCGCGTGCTCGCGCTCTGCGGGGTCGTCTCGCTCGGTGACAGCTGGGCGAGCGGCATCGACTTGAGCAACGCGCGCACCGCGTCGGCGTTTTACGCGGCGTTCGGCGGGCGCGTCGGGCTCGAGGTGCCGCTCGGGTCGCGCTTTCGATGGAGCTTTCTCGCGCAAGCCGCCGGCATCGCGACGCCGATGCACCTCCTAGTCGGCGGAGCGAGCGCGTTCGACAGCGGCCCGGTCGACGTGACGGCCGGCTCGAGCCTCTCGGTGTCGATTTTCTGACCAAACATGGAGCCTGCGCCCAAGTGTCGATCGTGACGAGCCCTTCCCACGCGTCCGTTCCGGAGTACGCAGCCATGCTGCGGCCTGCCGAGCGTGCCGAGGTGCCGTTTCGCGAGGTCTTCGAGGCGCACGCCGCGTACGTGTGGACGACGCTCCGGCGGCTCGGCGTCGAGGAGCGCGACGTCGAGGACGTGACCCACGAGACCTTCGTGAAGATCGCCGCGCACCTCGCCGAGTATGATCCGTCGAGGCCGATTCGTGCGTGGCTCTTCGTGTTCGCGCTGCGACAAGCGCGCGACTACAAGCGCCTCGCGCGGCGCAGGCACGAGGTCGTCGGCGCGCTCGACACCGAAGAGACCGCGGCGCAGCTCCCCGGGCCCGACGACGTCGTCGCGGCGCGCGAGACGCACGCGCTCGTCGCCGAAGCGCTCGCGTGTCTCGACTGGGACAAGCGCGCGGTCTTCGTCGCGTGCGAGCTCGAGGAGCTGCCGGTCGCGGAGGTCGCCGAGAGCCTCGGCGTTTCGCGCAATACGGCCGCCTCGCGATTGCGGCTCGCGCGCGCAGAGTTCACCAAGGCGGTTCGCCGTCTCGCGAAGCGAAGGGAGCAGCGATGAACGCCGACAGCGGACTTCCGCCGGACGTGAGGGCTCTGCTCGACGCCGAGCGCGGCCATGTGGAGATGCCGACGGCCGCGAAGGCGCGGCTCGCGCGGAGACTCTCGCCGAGCTTGCACGCATCGGCCGCGAGCGGCGCGAAGACGATCGGAGGGTGGAAAGCGATCGCGCTGAAAGGCGCGCTCGTCGTCGCGGCCGCCGCGGGCGGAACGTTCGCGCTTCGTCACGAACGCGCGCCGCGCGAGCAGCCTGCGCTCAGCGTGCGCGTCGCGCCGCCGCCGGTCGCGTTCGTCGCTCCCGCCGCGCCTGCGCCGGAGATCGTGCGCGCGCCGGAAGTTGCGAGCGCACCGCCGGCCGTCGTGGTGCGTGCGCCGGTCGCGAAACCGCTCGACGCCGCCGAGCGTCTCGAGGCCGAGCGCAAGCTCCTCGACGAAGCGCGCGACGCGCTCCAGCGCGGCGAGCCCGAGCGCGCGCTCGAAGCGACCGATCGCCACGCGGCCCGCTTCGCGCACGGCACGCTCACCGAAGAGCGCTACGCCCTCCGCGTCCGCGCCCTCGTCCGTCTCGGCCGCGGCGTCGAAGCCCGAGCGCTCGCCTCGGAAATGGCGTCGCGTTTCCCGCGGAGCTTCTTGCTCGAGGGCGTCCAGCGCGACGCCGAGACGATTCCGTGACCGCGCGCGGCCGCCGCTCCCAAAGAGAAGACATGCGAAGCTTTCTCACCTCACTTTTCATTTTGACGGCGGCGTGCGGCGGCAACCTCGACGTCGGCGACGGTCCGGGTCACGACGGCGGCACGAGCGCCTGCGCGATGAGCGATTGCAGCGCGTACAAAATCACGTGCTCCGACGGACAGCCGACCAATCTTCAATGCGTCTACGACAGCGCGATCTCCGGCTGCACGCTCACCGGTCAATGCGCCGCGCCCGCTGCGACGCAGACGTGCACGTTCACGCCGCCGCCGAGCTGTTCGGGGAGCGGCCCGTGCAGCGCGATCGGCGGAATCGGCGGCGGCGGCGAGATTGATCTCGTGAGCGATCCGACGGCCACGACGACGTCGATCACGGTCGACATGGCCAACGCGCTCGCGCAGACGTTCGGCGACTGCAGCTACTACGCGGACGGCGACGCATCGCCCGGTTACGTCGTCGGTCAGCCGCTTCCGAACGAAGGAACCATCACCGCGACGGCCGGCGCGCTCACGCTCTCGGTCTCGCCGCTTTGCGATGGCTCGTACCCGCCCGCGTCGATCGGCCAGGTCGTCGACCAGGGAGGCGTGGTCGCGTTCAGCTGGACGGGCGACGGGCTCGATCCGAATCCGTCGTTTCCGAACGTCCCCGGTCCGCACGCGATCAGCGTCGCCGAGCCCGGCACGCTCGACGCGAGCGGCACCTCGCTCTCGCGCGCGAGCGATCTCGCTCTCGCGTGGACGACGCTCGAAGCGCCGCTCTCGCTCGAGCAAGTCGGCTTCGAGCTCGTCCAGTCGCCGAAGCGCCTCGAGTGCCGCTTCTCGTCGTCGGCGACCTCGGGCACGGTGCCGGCCGACGCGCTTCTCCAGTTCGCGTCGGGCAGCGCGCAGTTCCGCATGTTCTCCGTGCACGCGTCGCAGACCTCGGGCGGATTCGGCCCGACGACGTTCGCCGTCATGCGCGCGGCGACCTTCTCGGACGGGCCCGCCGTCGCAGGGATGCTCACGCTCACGGATTGAGCGCAATGGCGCTTCCCATCGCCCATTTTGGGGTGGTAAACCCTCCCGCATGCTGAATGCGCGAGCTTTTGTGGGCATCGCCATGGTCGCAGTCGCGACCGCGTGCGTGAGCGGCTCGAAGGGCCTCTCGAGCGACGACAAAGAAAAACTGAAAGCTTACATTTCGGATAGCGAGCCGGCCGGCATCCCGCACAAGGTCGACATCAACTTCGAGAACAAGATTCATCTCATCGGCTACAAAGTCGATCCCGAGGTCGCGCGGCCGGGCACGGACATCAAAGTCACGTGGTACTGGCGCTGCGACGACACGCTCGACGACGGCTGGTCGCTCTTCACGCACATCGCCGACGACTCGATCGGCAAGACCGACAACGCCGACAACGCGGGCCCGCTCCGCGAGAACCGCGACAACAAGCAGCTCCTCGGCCCGTCGCGCTGGGAGCGCGGCAAGTACTACATCGACGAGCAGCCCTACAAAGTGCCCGATTGGGTGAAGGGGCCCGAGATCACATTTTACATCGGCATCTGGAAGGGCTCGGCGCGTCTCCACGTCGTGTCCGGTCCGAACGACGGCGAGAACCGAGCGATCGCGGCGAAGGTGAAGACCGGAAACGCCGCGCCGCCGCCGCAAGAGCTCCACTCCGCGCTGCCCGAAACGAGCGTCGGCGCGAAGCTCGCCGCGAACGACAAGATCACCATCGACGGCAAAGCCGACGAGCCCGCGTGGAAGGGAGCGCAGATTCTCGGCCCTTTCGTTGATGTGGGAACGGGGGCGCCGAACGCCACGTTTCCAGCCAATGGCAAAGTTCGGCTCCTCTGGGACGACCAGAATCTCTACGTGTTCGCAGAAATCACGGAGGACGACGTCGTCGGCGGTTTCGACGACAAGACGAAAAAGATCCCTGGCAAAGACGACAAAGCGGACAGCGCGTGGACCGTCGGCGGACAGCCGAAATTGTGGACGAAGGACGCGCTCGAAATGATGATCGACCCGGGACCTGCCGGCGATAACAAAAATTATTTCGAGATTCAGGTGAACCCGCAGAACAAAGTCTTCCACGCGCAGTTCGACGATTTTCGCAATCCGAGCACGGAGCCGAACGGCCCGTTCGGTCACGAAGATTGGGATCCGAAGTTGAAGAGCGCGGTCGTCGTGCACGGCACCGTCGATAAGCCGGGCGACAAAGATCAGGGCTACGACGTCGAGGTCGCGATCCCGTGGACCGCATTCGCGAAGAACCCGGCGAAGGCTCCGCCCGCGGACGGCGACGTTTGGCGCATGAACTTCTACGCGATGAAGTCGAACAACGCGGTCGCGTGGTCGGCGCCGATGGGGCAGGGGTTTCATCGCGCGGCGCGCTTCGGCAAAGTCCACTTCGGGGTCGCGCCGATCGTGCAGAACGTTCCGCACTTCATCCCGCCGCCCGGCCAGAGCGGCGGCGTGTTCATGCCGCGCGGCGTCCCGCGCATGCGCATCCCGGGGGCGATGCCGGTCACGACCGCCGCCCACCCCGCGGCTCCCTGAAGAGGGGGAGAAACAGGAAGATCAGCAGATTAGAAGGAAGTTTTGGGGAGGGAGAAGCGGCGTAGGCCTTGGCGTAGGGCGGGGACGTTGAAGTTGACGAGGAGGCCGACGCGGAGGCGCGCGAGTTTGAGGTAGGTCAGCACCTGGGCGGCGTGGACGTTCGTCAGCTCGTCGACGGCCTTGAGCTCGAGCAAGATGGTGCGGTCGACGACGACGTCGAGGCGATAAGCGCAGTCGACGTCGCAGCCGCGGTAGCGTAGCGGCAACGGGACCTGGCGTTCGTATGCGAACCCGCTCAGCTCGAGCTCGCGGCAAACGCACGCCTCGTATGCCGACTCGAGGAGCCCCGGCCCGAGCGCGCGGTGGACTCGAATCAGCGCGCCGATCACCTGACTCGTCCCATCGTCGAATCTTCTGATCCCCTGATCTTCCTGTTCCATTTTCTCCCTCTTCGGCGGGCGGTGGGTGGACGTTGCGTGTCGGAAATTCGCCTCGGGGGCGGGGCGCCGATAGCATGGGGGCGATGCGTCTTTGGGCCGTTGCACTCGTTGGCACTCTCTCGACGGCCGCGTTCGCGCAACAGAGCGGTGCGGTGCACGGAGAGACGCATGCGAACCGCGGTCCGATGGTTTTTCGGTTCGAGAAATCGCGGAGCGCACCCGCGGAGGCGGCGCGCGCGAAGGCCGCGGCAGGCGATTGCAAAGCGGCGCTCGATTTTTTCGACGAAGCGCTTCGTCATTCGATCGACCCGACGCTCTATCGCGATCGCGGTGTTTGCCACGAAAAGCTCGGAGACATTTATCCGGCGATTGACGATTATCGCGCGTACTTGTCGCAAGAGCCCGACGCGACCGACGCCGACAAATTTCGTCAAAGGCTGCAAGACCTCTTGAAGGACGCGTCGCAAGACATGTCGATGTCCAAGGTCGGCGGCGGCGGGAGCTTCGATAGCGAGATGGCCGGCGGCATGACCGACGGCTCGACGCCCGCGAATCCGAAGAAGTCCGAAGAGAAAGAAAACAAATCGGACGACAAGACGGACAAAGTCGACAGCGAGGACGCGGGCAAACCGCTCTCGACGATCGAGCACGACGAAAATCGCGACGCCGAAGCGAACAAGAGCCCGCTGCGCCTCGGGCGAGGCTTCGTGCTCGGAGCGTTCTTGGACCCGCGTTACGTGTTCAACCGATACGACTTTCAATTCGGCCAGGGCGTCGGCGTGAAGCTCGGCATCTCGCTGAGCGCGGTGAGCACGATCGCGCTCGAGCTCGGTTACATGAATCAGCTCTCGACCGGCACCGCGTCGACGAAAGATGGTTTCACTGCGAACTTCGGATATGAAGCGCGCGTTCCGCTGGATCGTTGGGCCGATAACCAACTTCTTTTTGGGGCGGCCGGTGGATATGAAAATATCACCGACGGATCGCTCGGCCAAACGTATGCGTCATTCACAGCGCGCGGGCGCGCGGGATATCGTCATGTGTTCGGCCCGGCGTTCGCGCTCGATTTCGTTCTCGAGGGCGGATTGATGGGAACGTTCCCGGAGGACGCGCCGGCGGGCACGAGCAACTTCGAGCTCGGCGGATTCATCGGCGGGCACGTCGTCGTGAGCGTCGGGTTCTAGCGGAGCGGAGACACGCCGAGGCTGAAGTCGATGCGTATCGACAGCTCTCGCGCGCTCCCGGCGTCGATCGGCAAGAACATCTTCGGCGCGTGCAGCGTTTTGTCGACGCAGGTCTCGACGGCGTCGGTGACGCCGACCGCTTCTTTTCGCTGAACTTCGGTCACCTCGCCGGCCGGCGAAAGGGCGACGCGCAGGATCAGTCGACCGCCGCTCGTCGGCGCGTCGACCGTCCCTTCTCGCCAGCAGTGAAAGACGAACGACTGGAGGAGATCCGCGCGGGCGGCGCTCGTGTCGCTCAGCTCGACCTCCGCCGTGCGGCTCGCGTGCTCCATCGACGTCGCGAAGCCGTCGACCGTCCAATTCCACGCGCGCGGCTTGATCGGCCCGGGCACGCCGTGAAGGCGCCCTCGAAAGCGAATTTCGGGTTGGCTGTCGCAATTTCCGGTGAGGCGCACCGTGCGGACGTCGACCTCGTTCGGGCCTCCGTCGGCGTCGTTCGGATAACGGACGCAGAGCGGCCGCTGGAGATCGAGGTAGCAGTGATGCTCGCCTGCGTAGAGATCACCGTCGAGGGCCGCGTTCGGGACGTCGAGCGGCGTCGACCGTGACGTGAGGTCGACGCAGCCGCTACCGGTCCACGGTGCGCCGCCGTCGGTGGCGTCCTCCACTGGCACGAGCGCGACGCCGCCGTTTTTCGGCTTCGCGGGCGTTCCGCATGCGACGACCCCGACGATCAGGAAAGCCGCGCCGCGTCGACCATGCCTCATCGGTTCGGAGAATAGACCTTCACGGCCGGCGCGGGCGACCGGCGCGCCTGACGCGGGGCTGCGCCTTGGGGGCGTCGAAGAGCTGCTGCACCGGGACGCGCAACGCCTCGGCCACGCGCACGAGCGAGTGGACCGTCATGTTGCGGCCGGCCTCGATCTGCGAGATCCACTGGGACGAGCTCGCGAGGAGCACGCTCAGCTGTTCCTGCGTGAGCGAGCGCTCCTCCCGCAGCTCGGCGATCCGCCGGCCGATGTTGCGGCAGACGCGGTCGGGGTCGATGTCGCGCACCGTACGCACGGTGCCGAAGGCCGAGCCCACAATAAATAAAGTCGTCGCTTTAGTTTCTCCCCGACGTGCCGTTATCTCGACAGACACACAAATCGGGCATGACCACTTTTCGAGGACGAACATGAGCAGGCGCGCTGTCGAAGGTGCCGCGCGGACGGCGCTCGAGCGCTGGCTCGAGCAGAGCGAGCGATGCGAGGCGCTCGGGCGAGCGATTCGCCGCAAACAGAAGGACATTCGCGCGGCTGTTTCGCCGCAAATCTGGGACGTGGTGCTCGCGCTCGAGGAGCAAATCAACACGCGCCACCTGGCCGTCGTGTCGGCCGCCATCCGAATCGCGGTGGCCAAAGCACTGGCCGCGCCGAAACCTCCGCGGAGGAGCGCGAAGCGACGCCGCACTTCGCGCGGACGATCCATGCTTTAGGTCCAAGACATCGCGAATCCGACGACCGCTGCACAAGTCGTGGCGCCGCCGAACCCCTGCCAGTGATATGTCGCTCTCATGAGAGTAGCGACTGGTTTCGTCCTCTGCGCGCTCGCGTGCGCATGCGGTGACAGCGGGACGTCGAACGACGGCGGCGCGGACGCGAGCTCCGACGCGGCGAGCGACGGAGGCGGCCAAGACGTGACCGAAGCCGGACCGTCGTGCGGCTCGGGCGCGTGGCTCACCTACGGCCACGACGGCGCGCGCACGTTCGCGAGCGACGGCTGCGTTCAAGGGCCGCTCACCGTCGCGTGGTCGTACTCGCCGGCGCCGCCCGCGAGCGCAACGGTCAATGCCGTTCATCACGCGCTCGCCGCGTCCGACGCGGTCTACTTGCAATGGGCCGCGTCCGACGGCCCGTACATCGGCACGACCGCCGCGGACAAAGTCTCGACGACCGGCACGCGCGTCTGGACGTTCGACTCCGGATCCGACGCGAACATGGGCGACTGGGCTTCGGTGAGCGGCTCGAACCTCGTCATCGACGCCGACGGCGTTTACTTCGTGCCGCTCGCCGACGGGAAGATGACCGTGACGACCGGCGTCGACTGGTGGGGCCAAACGATCGCCGACACGGCGGGCGGCGTCTGGTTCGCCGACACGTCGAAGTCCGACGGGCCCGGACTCTTCGTCGGCGAGCTCGACGTCACCGCGAAGACGCTCTGGCAGGGCAACAAGCAAGGGACGAACTGCGGCGACTCGCTCGGCGACGTCATGGGCGGCATCGCGCTCGATGGCGGCACGCTCTTTTACGCGCCGTCGTACACCGCGGGCGGCAGCGTGCAGCCCACGTTCACGTCCGGGCTCTACGCGTTCGACGCGGCGGCGGGCACGCCGAAATGGAACGTGCAGACTACACCGACCAGCACGATCAGCGCGGGAAATGGCCTGATTTATCTCATCGAAGCCGGCGCGGTCGTGGCGCGCAAAGAGAGCGACGGCAGCGTCGACTGGACGCAGCCGCTCGCAGGCGCAGGCGCGCAGGCGCCGGTCCTCGCTGACGGGCTCGCGATCGCCGCGGGCAACGCGGGCGTCTCGGCGTTCGACGCGAAGACGGGCAAGCCGGCATGGTCGACCGCGCTCACCGGCGCGGCCGCGCGCGCGTACACGCTCACGCTCACCAACGGATGCGGCGGCTCGCAAAATCTCGGCGCCGCGATCGCGACGACGATGGCCGCGGCGGTCCCGAGCGACACGCTGGTCGTCACCGCGAGCGACGGCGTGCACGTGCTCTCGCTCGCGACCGGCGCGGACACGTGGACGGGCAAAGTGACCGGCGCGAAGAACGTCGTGCACGATCCGGTCATCGTCGGAAAAACGGTCTACGTCGTCGACTCGCCCCCGGCGTCCATCGGGGGCTTCGGTCCCGGGCAGCTCATCGCGCTGACGGGGAAGTAACTGCGCGTCGAGCCGCCTTGCGCTGCATCGACGGTAGCGCGAGACGTCAGCTCTCGCGACGGCCTGCGCCGCGGGTGTACCTGGATGCGATCAGCGCGAGCGCCAGCAGCCAAGCCCACGCGCCGTTTCCGCCGCTCGTTTGGTCGAGCGAGCAGCTGCATCCCCCTTGATTGCCAGTCGGCTGAGGACCATTCGTGGAGCCGCCGTCCGTGTTGCCGCCGCCATCCGCGGTCGCGCCGCCGTCCGCTCCGCTCCCGCCATCGACCGGCACCGAACCGAGCTCGTAGGCTCCGACGCTCGGCGGATTCGCGCGGGGAAAATTGTTGAAGTCGACCGTGATGTCCGGCAGCGACGTTCCCGCGCCGACCGCGGGGCTCCCCGAAGACAAATAAAACTGCGCGCCGCCGGTCGTGCCCTGATAGTAGAGCGCGGGATTTCCGCTCGGCCCACTCGACGGGCCGACTGCGAACGCGCCAACGAACTTCGGGTCGGCGTACTTGTCGTGTGCGCCCGCGAATTTCTCGGGATGTTTGACGTTGGTGCCGACGTTGTAATCCTCCTCGAACGTCGCTTGGTCACAACCCTCTTCGTAATAAGCATCCGTGAGGTCCCAATCGCCGACCGATTCGACGTCACTCAACCAGTCCGTTCCGCCGATGAATATGTTGTTTTTCACGCGATAATGCGTATTCGGCGTGCACGTGTTGGCGCTGTTGAAATAGCCGATGATGATGTCCTGATTGCTGAAGACTGTATTGTTGTAAAACTCGATGTCGGCGGTGCTCGGCGCCGGAAAGCCGACCGCCGAGCCCGCCCGGCAGCTCATGAAGCGGCCGCCGGCGGACGGCGGCGCGGTGAACGGCTGGCTGTCGAAAAATCCGCAGTCCGCGATGAGCAGGTTGTTTTCGATCTTCGAGGTCGACGCCGCGATTTTGACGGCTGCGCCCGCGTTTCCCTCGAACCACGAGCGCGTCACGTCGATGTAACCGCCGGCCGTTCCGTGAATGGTGTCGAAACCGTCTTGGGTGTTCCACCGCACCGAGTCACGATCGAGAACCCAGTTTCCCGAGGGCTGGTTTCCGGACGGTCCGAACGCGATCCCGTCGCCATATCCTTGGTCGCCGGCGTACGGGTCGGTTCCGTTTTGGCCTTGGCTGAAACACCAATAGTAATTAGCCGGGTCGTCGATGTTCGTATTCGCGAGCGGGTACTTTTCGTAACAACCCGACCACTCGACTGCGCTGTTCGTAATCGTGATGGTGCCGTTGCCGGGGTTGTTCGTGCCGATGCCGCTCCCTGCATTTCCGTATGCGCGGACGCCGTCCATCGTGACGTCGCCGATGTTCCCCTGGTTGTTGCCGATGCCGAGGAGGATGCCGCCGCCACGAAAGCCGTGAACGTCGATATCGCTGAATACGAGGTTGGTGATGTCCGAAGCGGGATCGGCGTAGATGCCCCAAGTCCCTCGGTGCGGAGGCGCGCTGATGTCGACTCCTTCGAAATCGAGGCAGCTGAGCTGAATGTTGCTGCCGCCGATCGTGAGGGCTGCCCAGAGGCCTTCTTCCGATAGCAGTGGCTTTTGCGCGCAGCCGGTATTCCATTGTTTGCCGAGAATGCGCGAAGGGTGTGATTTGTCTGGGCCGCCGGGGATGGCGGCCCAGTCGCAGTCGGACCGATCGTTCACGGTGTCGCAAACGCCGTAGACGAGGGCGGGCATGTCGGCGCCTTGCGTGTAGCTCGCGCGAGAATTGTCGGCGTGCTTCACGTCGTCGATGATGAGCGTGTCTCCGCCTTGAAAGGGCACGCTCGCTGGATCGCGGTACGTCTTGCTGTCGCGAAAGCCGAGCGCGTAATTGACGTCGCTGAACGCACAAGCGTTGCTGCCGCCCGTGTACGGCGCATCGTGGAGGCCATCGCACTGCGTCGGATTGCCGCCGTCGGTGCGCACGTACCAAGTGCTCTCCGCGGCTGCCGGAAACGAAATCGACAAACCGATTAAAATGACCGCGGCCTGCTTCATGTCGAATCACATTTGCAGCGCGTGTGCCACGTCGACGGCCGCCGAGGGTCGCGGAATTGCGGGCGCAGGATGCGACCGATCCGTTCGTACGAACGAATCGGTCGCTCGCATTCACTTCTTCGGCGCGCCGCGCGAGCGAAGCTTTTCGAAATAGCGCCGGCCGATTCCAGATGCTTCGATCGCTCGTCCGATGTTGCCGTCGTGCTTGGCGAGGACGAACTTGACGTAGCGCTCGGTGAACATCTCGAGCATGCGGTCTCGCGCGCGCGGGAAGGCGAGGCCCGACGCGAGGAGCGCATCGACGAAATCGGGCGCGCGGTCCGGGCCTTCGCTCGGGATGAACGGCTCGTGCAGCGTGCTCACGTCTCCGAGCGCGAGGCAGCGCGCGATCGCGTTGCGGAGCTCGCGGACGTTGCCCGGCCAACGCGAGAGCTCCCATCGACGCATCAAGTCCGGCGGCAGCTCGCTCGGGTTACCGCCGAGTCGCTCCCAAAAATGGCGCGCGAGGAGCGGCACGTCGCCTTTTCGCTGCCGGAGCGGCGGAAGCTCGACGCGCGCGACCGCGAGCCGATGAAAGAGGTCGTCACGAAAGCGTCCTTCTTCCACTTCGCGATCCAGATCTCGGCGCGTGGCGGCGAGAACGCGAACGTCGACTTGGATCCAACCGCGGCCGCCGATGCGACGCACCTCGCGTCGCTCGAGCGCCCGGAGGAGCTTCGGTTGCAGCGCGAGATCGAGATCGCCGATCTCGTCGATGAAGAGCGTGCCGCCGCTCGCTTGCTCGAACACGCCCGGCCGCGCGCCGACGGCGCCGGTGAACGCGCCGCGTTCGTGACCGAAGAGCTCGGCTTCGAGAAGGCTCGGCGCGACGGCCGTGCAATCGAAAATGACGAACGGCCCTTTCGCGCGCGGTCCCTGCTCGTGGAGCGCTTCGGCCACCGCTTCTTTGCCGGTCCCTGTTTCGCCTTCGATGACGACCGGCACGGTCGCGACCGCAAGACGCTCGAGCAGCGGATACAAGCGGCGCATCTCGCGGCTGGCTCCGACGATCCGGCCGAAGCCGGCGCTTTCGGCGACGCTGACGGTCGCCGGCTCTCCGTCGTCGACGCGCAGCGACGTCGCGCCCACGCGAACGATCTCGCCGCCGGTGAGGAGCGCCTCGACGATCTGCACGCGATCGACGCGCGTTCCGTTGGTGGACCCGAGATCGACGATGCGCATCGACGCGCCGAGATGTTGGAGCGATGCATGCCGTCTCGACACTTCGCGATCGGTCACGCGGATCTCGCACGCTTCGCTCTGGCCGATGTGGACCTGAGGCTTCGATCCGTCGATGACGAAGCGCGTGCCCTTGTCCGGACCCGACGTGACCGTGAGCGTGAACGAGCGGTCTTGCGCCGTGATCGAGCTCGGCGCTTGAACGACGGTGGCGAGATCGGGATCGATCGCCATCTCAGTTCCACCTCGCCCACGGCGAGCTCGACGAGGACGCCCGCGGCGCGCTGCGCACGGCCCTCGGCAAATCGAGGAGCACCTTCTGGTCCGCGTCCGGCGTGATCGTCTGCTCGACCGTCGCGTATCCGCCGTGGCGAAGCTCGAGCGTGATCGGCGCGGCGCCGCGGGCGACGCGCAGGTCGACTGGCGTTTGGCCGCGCGGCTTTCCGTCGAACGTGACCGCCGCGCCGGGCGGGCGGCTCTCGACGTGAACTTGAACTTCGGCCGCGGACGGCGACGCTGACGCGGAAGTCGTGCCCTCGACGGCTGCGACCGCGCTGGGCGTGCTCGCGAGGGGACGCGCTGCGTGCGTGAGGCTCACATACGCGGCCCCGGCCGCAACCGCGAGGCCCACGCCGGCCAACGCGAGCGCCGCGCGTCGTGGTCGCCGCCGGTCCGACGCGACGTCGACGTCAGCCCTCGGCGCCGCGGGCACCTCCACGTTCGAGTCGGCCTCGCCCGCCGGCACATGCGTGATCGGCATGCCCGAGCGAACGCGCCGCAGCATCTCTTCTTTCTCGGCGATGCGGTCTGCGAACGCCGCGCGCATCAGCGACGAGAGCGCTTCATCGAGCGCGGCTCGCGCGCCGACCGCCTCCAAGAGATCGCGCCTCATGTCGGCGGCGGTCGCGTAACGATCATCGCGATCGAACGCGAGCGCGCGCATGCAAACGCGCTCGAGCGAGATCGGATAGCCCTCGATGAGCCGCGACGGCGGGAGCACCGAATCCGAACAAATCGCCCGAATGATGTCGACCGGGCTCGGCCCTTTGAACAATCGCGCCCGCGTCGTCAGCTCGTACAAAACGATTCCGAGGGCGAAAATGTCCGAGCGCCGATCGAGCCGCTCGCTCCGACATTGCTCGGGCGACATGTACGCGAACTTTCCTTTGAGCTGTCCGGTCTCCGTGCGCGCGCCGCCGTCGCCGATTTTCGCGATGCCGAAATCCAGAATCTTGATTTGCCCGTCGTACGTCACGAAAACGTTTTGCGGCGAGACGTCGCGGTGAACGAGGTTTGCCATCTCGTGCGCGGCGTGGAGCCCGGCGCAAGCTTCGGCGACGACGTGCGCGCCGAGCCACGGATCGAGCTCCTCCTCGCGCACCAAAAGGCGACGCTCGAGCCCCGCCAAGCTCTCGCCCTCGAGATATTCCATGACGAGAAAAAGATCGCTGCCGTCGTGGACGAGCTCTTGCACGTGGACGACGTTGTGATGACGAATGCTCGCCGCGATGCGCGCTTCCTCGACGAACATGTCGACGAACGATTTTTGCCGCGCGAGATGCGGGAGGATGCGTTTGATGACGACGGGCCGCTCGAAACCCGCGGGCCCCACCAAGCGAGCGAGCAGGATTTCCGCCATCCCGCCGATCGCGAGCTCGCCCAGCACCTGGTAGCGTCCCACCGAGGTCAACTGCGACGACACCGCCGCCATGTTAGCGAACGGCACTTTCAAATGGTAGCGTCCCGTCGGGTGCGTCGGAAGGCTTGCACGCTCGTCGGTTGCATGATCTTCGCGCTGCCTGCTCGCGCGGAACCGCCGAAGACGCTCTCGCCGGACGAGGCGGCGCTCGCGCTCTATCGCGATGGAAGTCAGGCCTACGCCGAGGGACGCTTCAGCGACGCCGCGAGCCTTCTCACGCAGGCGTACGCTCTCAAGAAGGAGCCGGTGATCCTCTTCAACATCGCGCGCGCGGACGAGGGACAAGGAAATCTCGTGGGCGCGGTCGATGCGTATCGGCGTTTTTTGGAGAGTCAGCCAGACGTTGCCGACGCGGCCTCGATTCGGCAACGCATGGCCACGCTCCAAAAGCAGATTCAAGAGCGCGCCGATCTCCAAAAGCAGCGCGACGCCGCGCGGCAGCAAGCGAGCGTCGAATCGAAGCATGCGCGCGAAGCGCGCGAGCGAGCCGAGGCGGAGCACGGCCGCCGCTGGCAGACGATCATGCCCTGGGTCGTGACCGGTGCCGGCCTCGCGGGCGTCGGCGCCGGAGTCGTTTTCGCCGTCGTGGCCCAAAACAATTACAACACGTCGGTCACCGATCCTTTTCTATCGTCGTCGCAACAGGAATATCGAAACGCAACCACGTTCGGGACCGGGGCGACGATCGCGTTCATCGCGGGTGGCGTCGTCGCTGGCGCGGGCATCATCTGGAAAATCGTGGAGGCCGCGACGTCTTCGCGCAGCACCATCTCGGTCGGAGTCGGGCCGGCGAGCGTGCGCATCGCGGGCACGTTCTGAGCGCATGAGACGCGATCTCTTCGTACTTGGTTTGGGCGCTGCAACTGTGGCGATTGGCCTGCGATGCACGTTTCCCCCATTCGATCCGTCGACCAAGCTTTGCCTGACCGACGACGAATGCAGCGCCGCCGGAACGATTTGTCAGAGCCAAGGAGATGCCGGCGGAAAATGCGTCCCGAAATGCGCGACGCTAGCCGATTGCGCACCCGGTCAGCAGTGCTCGACCAGCGGCCACTGCGAGACGACAACTGACTTTTGCGCGTCGATACCGCATTACGTAGGAACGCAAATCGTCGACGGAAAGAATG
>DASXHD010000120.1:0-16103 GCA_036488725.1 Polyangiaceae bacterium
CCTGCAGAGGAGCACAAGAAGCTCGTCGCCGAGCTCGAAGCGGCCAACTACCGCTATTACGTGCTCGACGATCCGGCGATGACCGATCGCGAGTTCGACGCGCTGCTCGGGCGGCTGCGCGAGCTCGAGAAGGCGCATCCCGAGCTCATGACGCCGACCTCGCCGACCCAGCGCGTCGGCGGCGCGGCGCGCACCGAGGTGAAGAAGGTCCATCGCGCGACGCCGATGCTCTCGCTCGACAACTCGTACAGCAAAGACGACTTGGACAATTTTTTCCGCCGCGTGCGCGAGGGGCTGCGCGAAGGCGAGGTCGCGACGTTCGTCATCGAGCCGAAGCTCGACGGCGCGAGCATCGAGTGCATTTACGACGGCGGGCTTCTCGTTCAAGCCTCGACGCGCGGCGACGGAACGATCGGCGAGGACATCACCGAAAACGTTCGCACCATCCGCGGCGTCCCGCTCAAAATCGCGCACACGGCGCGCGTCACCGTGCGCGGTGAGGTCGTCATTTATCGAAAAGACCTCGAAGCCTTCAACGCCGAGCGCGCCGCCGAGGGCCTCGAGGGCTTCGCGAACCCGCGCAACGCAGCGGCCGGCAGCGTGCGCATGATGGACCCGCGCGAGGCCGCGCGGCGCCCGCTGCGCGTCATGTTTTATCAAGTCGTCGAAGGCGACCGCATGTTCAAGACGCACTCCGAGTCGCTCGCGTGGCTCGAGAAGATGAAGCTCCCATCGCACCGCCGCGAGCAGCTCGTCACCGAAGAAAAAGCGTGGCCGGTCATCGAAGACCTCGACAAGACGCGCGCGACCTACCCGTTCGAAACCGACGGCGCCGTCATCAAAGTCGACTCCTTCGCGCAGCGCGACATCCTCGGCTTCACGTCGAAGTTTCCGAAGTGGGCGATCGCGTTCAAATTCCAAGCCGAGCGCGCGCTCACCAAAGTTCTCGACATCGAGATCGGCATCGGCCGCACCGGCGCGCTCACGCCCGTCGCAATCCTCGAGCCCGCCGTCCTCGCCGGCACCACGGTCTCGCGCGCGTCGATGCACAACGCCGATCAAGTCGCGCGCCTCGACGTGAAAATCGGCGATCACGTGTGGATCGAAAAAGCCGGCGAAGTGATTCCGCAAGTGATCGAGGTCGACAAGTCCCAGCGCACCGGTCACGAAAAGCCCTTTTCCATGCCGGAAAAGTGTCCCGTGTGCGGCGGCAAAGTGGTCGCGGTCGAAGGCGAGGCCGCGACGCGCTGCTCGAACCGCGAGTGCCCCGCGCAAGTCAAAGCGCAGATCTTTTATTTCGCGCGACGCTTCGCGATGGACATCGGCCACCTCGGCGAGTCGCTGGTCGAGCAGCTCGTCGACAATAAAATCGTCCGCGACGTCGCCGATCTCTACACGCTCACGACCGATCAAGTCGCGAGCCTCGAGCGCATGGGAAAAAAGAGCGCCGAGAACGTCGTCAAAGGGATCGCGACGTCCAAATCACGAACGCTCGATCGGCTCCTCTGCGGCCTCGGCATCCCGCTCGTCGGCCAAGTCGCCGCGCGTCAGCTCGCCGAAGCCGTCGGCGAGCTCGGCAACCTCGTTTCGTGGAGCGAAAAAGATCTCCGCGAGCACCTCGAGAACGTGCGCGGCTTCGGCCCGACGATGCTCGAGAGCGTCATCGCCTTCGTCGAAAACCCGCAGCAGAAGCAGCTCCTCGGCAAGCTCGTCGAGCTCGGCGTCTCGACGCCGCAGCCGCGCCCCGAGCCCGCGAAAGAAGGCCCGCTGACCGGCTCGTCCTTCTGCGTGACCGGCGTCCTCTCGCGAAAACGCGAGGACGTGCAGAACGATCTCCGCGCGCGGGGCGCCGCGATCCACGACGGCGTGCGCAAAGACACGACTTATCTCGTGGCCGGCGAAAAGACCGGCGCGACCAAGCTCACGCAGGCCAAAAAATACGGCACGAAAGTGATTAGCGAAGCGGAGATGAACGAGCTACTTTCGCGCGGGCGATGACCGACGCGTACGCACCCTCGATCGATCCCGTCCAAGAAGGCCTCATGCGTCTCGTCGCGATGACGTGCGAAGAGGCCGTTTTCGGCCTCTCCGCCGCGCTCGGAAATGCGAACGACGCGCTCGAAGATTTGGTGAAACGCCGCAAAGACGCGCACAACCTCGCGCTGAGCGGGCAGCGCGTGCCGCGCATGCTCGAGTCGTTCGACGCGTGGGTCGTCGAGATGGCGCGCGCGATGGCGGCGATTTGTCCGCCCTCGTGGCTCCCGATGTCCGAGGTGCTCGCCGAAAAAGTCACGCTCGAGGTCGGCGCGCGCGGCCTGCGCTCGCTCTTCTCGTCCAAGCCGAGCGACAAAGACGTGCAGCGCGTCAAGCGTCTCGGCATGCTCGCCGTGCGCGTCCTTCGTGCCGTGCTCGCGTCCGACGGCCCAGTCGATGGCGAAGAAGCGCGAACGATCGCGTCCCTCATCGCGTCGCTCGGCTTGCCCGACGCCGACGCCCAACCGCTCTACACCGAAGCGCCGATCGCCATCGAGCGTCTCGACGTCTACGGCGAAATCGACGCCGCCGTCGTCCGCGCGATGCTCCGCGGCGCGTGGCTCGCCGCGGCGTGGGACACCATCGACCCGCGCGAAGAACAAGTCGTCCGCGCGCTCGCCGCGAAGCTCAACGTCCCCGTAGTCGATGTAGAATACATGCGTAACGAGGCCATCGCCCGCATCGACGCGCGCCGCACCGTGGGCCTCGCGGTCGTCGACGCCGTCCGTTACGTCCTCTCCGATCGCGTCCCGGGTCACGGCGTCCAGGTCGCGGGGTATGCGGGCACGCTCATGCTCCCGCGACGCTTCCGCGAAGAGGCGCTCCGCCAAATCGGCGCCGCGCCGGTCGTCCTCGCGCAACGTTACAAAGGCATCAGCAACGCCGAAAAAACGAGCGTCCTCGGCATCGCGTGGGCCGCCGGTTTGCTGGAGGACCCGGCGATTTCGCGCCAAGCGATCTTGCGCGCGCGTCTCGACCGCGTCGCCCAAGATCTCGGAGCCGATCCGCAAGACGCACGACGCGCAGTCGACGACATGCTCGCGATGTCCCTCGCCGAGCCGAGCGCACGCACATGACGATTTCCGGAAAGCTCGGCTTCATCGGCGCCGGCAACATGGCGGGCGCGCTCATCCGCGGGCTCATCCACTCGGGCACCGTCGGCAAAGATCGAATCATGGCGAGCGACGTCTCGCCCGAGCGTCTCGCGCACCTCGAAAAATTGCACGGCATCGCCACGACGACCGACAACCACGCGCTCATCCGCGCGTGCGACGTGCTCGTGCTCGCGGTCAAACCGCAAGCGATGGACAAGGTCCTCGCCCAAGTCGCGCGCGACGTCGAAGCGCGACACCTCATCGTCTCGGTCGCGGCGGGCGTTCCGGTCGTCGCGATCGAAGGCAAGCTCCCCGCGGGCACGCGACTCGTCCGCTCGATGCCGAACACCGCCGCGATCGTCCTCGCCGGCGCGACCGCGATCGCCGCAGGCACGCACGCGACCGACGCCGACCTCGCGACCGCGCGCACGCTCTTCGAAGCCGTCGGACGCGTCGTCGTGCTCGACGAATCGCTGCTCGACGCCGTCACCGGCCTCTCCGGCAGCGGCCCCGCGTACGTGATGGTCATGATCGAAGCGATGGCCGACGGCGGCGTCAAAGTCGGATTGCATCGCGACACGGCGCTACTCCTCGCCGCGCAAACCGTCTTCGGATCGGCCAAGCTCTTGCTCGAAACCGGCGAGCACCCCGGCCGTCTCAAAGATCAAGTGACGAGCCCCGGCGGCACTGCCATCGCGGGCCTTCACACGCTCGAAGCCGGTGGCCTCCGCCGCACGCTCATCGACGCCGTCGAAGCCGCGACCAAACGCGCAGCCGAGCTCGGCGAGCAGATGACCGCGAAGCTGTCGAAGTAATCAGTTGTTGGTGCAACGACCTTCGTCGACCTGCATGCAGACCGTGTACTGACTCTGGTCTTGCATGAGCGCGGTCGCTTGGTCGCACGTCGACGCGACGCCGATCGGGCAGATCTGCCCATAACAGGCACACTCGAGGTCGAGCACGCCCGTGCCGTCGTGAACGCGAAACCCGCAGCCGGGGTACAAATCGCTGTCGACCACGACGTCCGGACACGAAGAGATCCCGAGGCACAAGACGGCGCCCGTGTCCGGATCCGCCCCGCAGTTTACGCCGGTCACGGCGGTCGTCGTCGCGTCACCGGCCTCGGACGAGCTTTGCGTCGACGCGTCCGTTCCGCCCGTCGAGGACGAGTCGTCGGTCGTCGGGATGATGTTGAACCCCATGCACGAGCACGCGGCGAGCGAGACGAGCACCGATGCCATTCGCATGCATCATCGAATGCCCGTCTCGCTGCCTCGGGGCCAACTTTTTTGCATTCTCGATCAGTGGCGGAGGTAGCCGGCGAGCTTGCCGCCGACCGCCGCGCTACCGAGCAACACGGTCGCGCCGACGATGAGGTACGACACGAGCGAATAGGTGACGATCGAGCTCTGCATCACGAGCCCGACGATGCCGAGCACGATCGCAGCGACGCCCGCGAACGCGTGCACGCCCGAGATGCCGGCGCCGGTGCCGTGCATGACCTGCGTCCGCGTGTCGAGGCCTTCGTAATATTCGGTCGCGTGCGTGACCTCGGTCAGCGGGTGAACCGCGAAGAGGAGGCCCGCGCCGAGCACGATCGCGGTGACCGGAAGCAGGACGAAGGTCGCTGCGCCCGAGAGCGCGATGATGGCGAGCACGATCGCGGAGAGGCCCGCGAGCGCCTCGACGCCAATCTCGCCGACGACCGGCTCTCGCGTCGCGATCACCGGCGAGCGCGGATGAAGCTGCGCGCCGACGGCGAGCCCTTCGAACAGAAGCGCGGTGCCCGCGGCGATCGCCGCGACGCCCGCGAGGTCGACCGGGAACATCCCGCCGAGCCCGATGATGGCGAGCACGACCGCGCCCACCGCGCCGAGTATCTCGACGGCGACGCCTCCAATGCTCGACTTACGTTTGATTTCGATTTTCTTTTCGCGCTCTCGTTCGCTTTCAGTTTCGACTCCGCCGCGTACCGGCGGATGAACTTCGATGTTGGCCATGGATAGGCTCCTTTCCAAACGCGTTTGCGAGCACACGCCGTGCCCCACGACCTCGACTGCGCTCAAGTCGTGTGGAGCTCGGCCGGCGGCGCGAAGTCCGCGTCGCGACCGCCGAGCCCGCGCGCGATGACGTCGTCCCAGTAGCGCGAGCCGAGCTGCACGGCCGCAGCGTCCATGAGGTGAACCCGCGCGCGCAGGCGATCGAACGCGCCGATCGCGAGCCGCAACGCCGGCACCGCCTTCTCGAGCCGCGAGCGCGGAACGCCGAGCTGATCGGCGAGCTCGCGCCCGAGCAAATGGCGCGAGAGCGCGTGCGCGACCGGCGCCATACGCTCGGCGCGTTTTCTCTCTTTCTCGTCGCGCGCCCCGCGACGCCCCGATTCGAAAAGCGCGCGCGTGAGCGCACGCGAGTCCTCATCGGGAGGACCCTGCGTTTTCATGATCAAGTCGGCGAGCTCGAGCCCTTCCGCTTCCGTCGCGAAAAGCAGCTCCGACTCGGTGCCGAGCACCCAGCTCACGTACCGCCAAAGCTGCACGTACCGCTGCGCCTCACGTTCGCTCACGCGAAACCCGAGCTTGCGAAGCCCGTCGATCACGACGAGCGAAAAGAGCATCGCGGTCGCCACCATGTCGTGCTGATTGATCGGCTCGCCCCACGCGTCGCGATCCCATTTTCCCGATCGCCACAAGAGCCGCCGCACCTGCGCGTGCATCACACGCACCTTCACGCTGATGGCGAATCCCTCCGCGCCGCGCCGCATCCCGCCCGGCGTACACACCGCATGCACGAACCGCGAAGTCTCCGACAGCCGCCGCGACGCCTGCTCCACGAGCCGCCCCGAAAACGCGAGCGGCTTGTTCCCACCCGGCGACGCGTACCCATAAGGCAGCGACTGCAACCCGAGAATCAATCCGCCTGCTGCGCCCGAGCGTAAGAGGAGCTCGCCGGCGCGATCGCTGACCCCAAAATCGACCCACGCAGGCACCCGCTCGATTTCCCGAAAGAGCGCCACGACCGCCGGATGCGCATCCGGCACCCGCGCAATCCCGCGCGCGATCGCGAGCTCGATCTGCCGAAACCCAATCTCACCGAACGCCGCCGCGACTGCATCGGCGAGCGGATCAGTCCGCATCAAATACGGCGCAATCCGATCGACCCGTTCCCCATGCGTCGCCCGAGCGCGTCCGTCATCGATGAAGCGAGAGGGAACCATCACGTCCGTGCGTCGCGCTCCCGGAGAAGCGCGTCGAGCTTCGCACTGAGGTCTTGATTGCGATTGAATCCTCGCTTCGTGACGAGCTCGAGCTGCCTTCGCACGCGGTCCACGTCGAGGTCCTCGCGGACGCGAAGGAGTTTCTGCGCATCGATTCGATCTTGAAGACGTCGCTCGGTCATCGAAAGCACCTTCATCGCTAGAAGATCTTCCGCAAGCGCGACAGGGATCGGACCGACGTTCAGGACCTCGACATCGGCGGCGCCGGAGACGATCTCCGGCTCGATGCCGGAGCTCGCGAAGAGCAGGTCGACTTTCACGCCGCGAATCACGAGGCGCACGGTCGACAGACGCTCTTGGACGTCGTGCTCGACCGTCGCGGCGACGGTGAAGCCGTCTGCGCGCAGGTCGCGCACGAGCGACTCAGCGTCCGCGTCGTCATTGACCGCCACCGCGAGATCGACGTCGCGCGTGAACCGGACTTCGGCGCGCACCGAAACAGCGAGCCCGCCCACGAGAGCGAAGCGCCGCTTACGGTTTCGCAGGCTCGCGACCGCCAGCGCCAGCGCCGCCTCGATTGTGGTCTCAGTCATCGGCGAGCAGCCACGCGAGGTACAGCTCGTCGATTTCGGTCGCCGTCGCGCGCGGATGCTCGCGCCGCAGCCGCTCACGCTCGAGGCGCAGCCCCGTCGCCATCATCTCGAGCGCCTGCGCGAGCTTCTCCTCCGGCGTCGCGCGCCGCGCGAATTCCAAATCGGAGGCTTCGAGCGCATCCACGCTCCGGAGAATAGCACTCCAGTAGCTGCTCCATTGGGCGCTCGCTCATTCGGTGCTCGCGGCCTGCGCGGCTGCCCACTCGTCCTCGAGCGCGAGGTCGCGAACCCATCGCTCGACATAAGCGCGATCGAGCCGTGACCCGAGCGTCGCGAGAACGCCCGCGACGTCGCGGCGCTGGCGCTGGGAGCCGCCGGATTGCACGGACCATTCGAGCTTCGCGACGACCGTATCTTCGGGCGAGGCGATGAAGACAGGCACGTCGAGCAACGTCATCGCGATGCGTCGTGCGAACTCCTCGCGACTGAATGCGCGATTCTTGCGAATGATGAAGTCGATCTTCCAACCCGTCGCCTGATCGATCACGTTGAACATCGTTCGCCGCTGAAGCGCGTCGCGCGCCGAATCGAGATCGACATAATACTGGGCCGGGGGCAGAGCGCGCAGCAGGGCGTCGAGCGCGTCCGATGTCGGATCGATCACGATGTCGAGATCTTGCGTGGTACGCGGAAGCCCGTGCGCGGTGCTCGCGAACGAGCCCGCGATCATGAACGGGACGTTCGCGCCCGTCATGGCGGCCGTGACACGCTCGAGCAGCCCTTTCAGCTCGCTCATTCTTTGGGTGATGACCACATACGACGAAGGACGAGCCAGCGCGCCTCGAGCTCGTCGAGCTCGGGGTGGCGACGACGTTCAGCGTCGATGGCGATGCGCCGCGCGTCCTCGCTCATCTCCACCGCGATGCGTACGCGCTCCGACGGCCCGAGCCGGCGCAACACGGCGAGCTGTGCTTCCTCGGCGTCTCGGCTCGTGTCGCGTGCCACACGGCCATCCTAATTCGCGCCGGTGGGCGGCGCGATGTTCTTTGCCATCAAAGCCGAGCTACTCTCTTTTCCATGAGCCGCTTCGTCTTCCTCGTGTTTCTGGCCGCGTGCGGTGGAACCGTCACGAACGACGACGCGGGCGTCGATGCGAGCAGCGACGCCGTCAGCGGCAACCCTTGCTCGCCGGGAACGTGCCGGCCGAAAGGCGATCCCTCGAGCGCGTGCCTTCCGCCGGGCGGTCCGATCACGGAGCCGGACTCCGGCACGCTCAGCGGATGCTGCGGTTGCGGGAGCGACGGCTTCTGTAGCTCGCCGTGCACGTGCGCCTCGCCGGACACGCCCATCGCCACGCCGTTCGGCGATCGCCCCATCGCGTCGCTCGCCGAGGGCGATCTCGTGCTCAGCGTCGATCACGGCGTCGTCGCGGCCGTGCCCGTCGCGCGCACGCGGCGAACGCCCGTCCACGATCATCGCGTCATCGAGGTCGTGCTCGAGGGCGGCGCCGTGCTCCACGTGAGCGCCGCGCACCCGACCGCCGACGGCCGATGGTTCGGCGATCTCCGCCCCGGCGACTCCCTCGGCGGGCCGCGCGTCGTCGCCGCCCGCATCGTGCCGTACGCCCACGACGCGACTTACGACATCCTTCCGGCCTCCGACACCGGGACGTACTTCGCCGCGGGCGCCCTCATTGGGAGCACCCTCTCCGCCGAGCGGCCACGCGTCGCAGCGTCGTTCGTCGCGCGATGACCGTGAAGCGCTGGCTCTGCTTGCTCTTGCTCGCGTGCGGCAACAAGGCCCCGCACGAGGTCGCCGAGGCCGGCCCTTCGGAAACGTGCGTGAAGGCACGCCCGCTTCGCGACGCGGCGAAGGATTTCGAAGCGAAGGGGCACGAGCTTCTCGCCAAGGCGAAGCTCGACGAAGCGAACGCGAGCTGTCCGGACGAGCGCGCGTCGACGGCGCCCCTCGCGACCGCGATCGACACCGCGCTCGGCGTCGGCTCTGCCGCGAGCAACGGCACCGAGGCCACCGCCCGCGCGAAGATGCATCAGGCGTTCGCGGCGGAGCACGCGAAAGACTTCGTGCGCGCGAAGACGCTCTGGCTCGACGCGTGGGGCGAGCTTCATCCGAATCCCATCGCGCTCGAGGCGGCGGGGCGCGCGGCGGGGCGCGCAGGCGACGCGGTCGAATCGCGGAGGCTCCGCGACCGCGCGCTCTTCGAGGCCGAAGAGACCGAGCACGCGACGGCGAAGCTCACGAACCGCGTGCGAGCGAGCGTCGGCGCCGCGCGGCTCGTCGGCGGCACGCTCACCGTCGGGCAAAACGGCAGCGTCGTCGCGCGCGATCTCGCGAGCGGCGAGCTCCGCGCGCTCCTCGACGCGAACATCGTCGGCTCGATGACGCTCTCGCCGCTCGCTTCGATCGCCATCACCGAAAAATGGCTGCACGGCGACTCCTCGCACAGCGAGGTCGCCGTCTGGGATCTGCTGACGCGCAAGCGGCTCCTCGAGGACACACTCATGGAGGCGTTCGTTTCGCCGGATGACGAGCTCGTCCTCGCGCGCGCACACGACGGGTCGGCGCGCGTCATCGACGTCGAGACCGGCGCCGAGCGCGCCAAGCTCGGAGGCGACGTCTTCGCGAAGGTCCGCATCGCCGGCTTCGATTCACACGGGCGGCTCCTCGTCGAGACCGACGTGGGCGACAAGCCCCCGACGCTGCGAGACTGGAACCTCGAGAAGAACGCGTTCGGAAGCTTCGCGCTCGCGATGCGCGCGAGCGCCGTCGGGCTCTCGCCGAGCGGGCGTTATCTCGCTTATTTCCCGCCCGCCGAGGTCGACGCGTTCGACACGCTGCTCCCGATCGAAGTGCGCGATCTCGACGCGAGCAAGGCGGTCGGGCGCGTTTCTGGGCATTTCGTCCCCGTCGCGTTGCTCGGCGTCGACGACGACGCGTCGCTCGTCCTCACGCAATCGAACAACTCGGCGCGCCTTTGGTCGGTCGCCAGCGGCAAGCAAACGTTCATCGCCGAGCGCACGCGTCGCGGAGACAACTTCGCGAGCGATCTCGGCGTGGCCGTGTTCGGCGACGACGACAAGACGCTCGTCCTCGACCGCGAAGCTTCCACGATGCTCTGGGACGCAACGACCGGCAAAGAGACGCTCGCCGTGTCCAACGAGCGGCACGCGGACGTGCTCGGCGTGACGCCGCTCCCGGACGGCGGCGTCGCGATCGTGGAAGCCGACGAAGTGCAGATCGTCCCGAAGGCCGGCGACATACGTGCACTCTGCAAGGGTTACGATCAGCGTTATTACCCCGCCGTCGGCCCGACGTCGGTCGTGCTTTCGCCGAGCGGCAAGTCGCTCGCGTGCGCGATGAACGCCGGCGCGATTCACGTGTTCGACACGACGACGTGGGCGGAGCGTTCGCACTTCGACGGCCCTTCGCCCGGCCGAACGAAGGGCACCTTCGCGGGTGACCAGTGGGACGGCGTTCCGCCGAGCGTGCGGCCGATCGATCTCGCGTTCTCCGCCGGCGACGCGACGCTCACGGCAGTCAGCGACGACGCGATCGTCACCTTCGATGCGTCGAGCGGAAAGCAAACGTCCAAGATCGCGCTGCGCGATCCGAAGCTCTTTCTCGCGCGGCGACACGCGCGATTTTCGGACGGGCGCGTCGTCGTGAAGACGTCGTCGGGCGCGGGCGCGCTGTTCGACGCATCGGGCAAACGCATGGGGGACCTGCCGCTCGTCGCGGGCGCGCCGCTCGCGTCACCCGACGCATTCAGCGCCGACGGAAAGACGTACGCGATCGCCGTGGGCACGACGTTGCATCGCGTCGACCTCGACGCCGGCACCGATCGCACGACGAGCCTTCCCGCCGACGCGGTGTCGGTCGCACTTTCGGCTGACGGGAAATCGTGCGCCGTCGTCCTCCGCGACGGGACGGCGCACCGCGTGGGCGACGCGCTGACCAAGCTCGACACGACGCGCGCGCGCCGCGCGTTCTTCAGCGGCGCTTCGCTCGTCGTCGTGAGCGGCGAAGGCGACACGCTCGATCTCTTCGGCACGAGCGATACGCCGCGCGAGCTCGAGGTCGATCCCAACGGCGTCATCGCGCGAAGCTCACGCGGAACGTTCGAAGCACGCGGCCAACCGGAAACCGAGTGCGTCGTCGGCCGATTCGATCTCACGCAAGAGACGTGTGCCGACCGCGCCGAGAGCGGGCTCTTTGTGGCTTGGGTGCAGTCGCTTCGCTGAGGCGATCCAAATCAGCGGCGCTGGACGTAGCAGCCGCATTTTCCTTTGCGTGGGATGCCGCCGCCGAACCGGCTGACATGGTCGTCTCCACAGCAAGCCCGACACGAATACTCGTCCGCGGCGTACTGGCAGCGACGAGTCGCCGCGTCGTCGCGCTGTTGCCCGCGCACCTCCCAGATGATCCAGGCGACACACGCAAGAATCAGCACGAGCGCGAGGATCTTGCCCGCGGGCGAGCGCGAGTTGGCCAACGAGCGAACGCTACCACGCGTGACTGCCTCGGCGGCCTCCGACACGCGGAGTGGGGCCGCGCGGCTGCGCGTTGATTCAATCGTCGCGGATTCGGTGCGGTCGATCCGCAACGGGCGCATCCGGATTTAGGTTGCGCATGTGCGGCGGGAAGTGGTGCCACCGGCGCCCCGTGCGGCCTTTGCCGACGACCACGCGACGCTCGTGACCGCGGACGAACGTCTGCACCTTCGTGAGGTTCTTCCGTGTCCCCTCGACGTACGCGCGAACGTAGTCGCGGCAATCGATGTTGACCGGACCGAGGATGCGGTGGACGCCGCTCGAGTCGCCGCCGCCACTTCCTCGGCGCTTGGGCACGTGGATGTCGTCTTCCTTGTGACGCGCGCTCATTCGGATCTCGGTCATGAACGCGAGCGCGGCGATCAATTCAATGGCGCGGTCCGCAGGCCCCTTCGCGGGATCATCCGGATCGAGCTTGATGGGCAGCGGCGGAAAGACGCGCGGTCCGATGATCGTGCGCTCGGCGTTGCGGCTGCGCGCGATCAGCGCCGTCTGAGCGCCGTCCTTCAGATGCCACACGCTGATGACGCCGAACGACACGATGCCTTCGGCGAACGGCACCTCGATGAGGCCGTCCGGGATTTCGATCGTGTAGGCGTCCCAAGGTTTGCACGCGAGCACGTCCGGATCGTCGCCGGGATCGGTCGACATGAAGTACGCCGCCTTCTTCTCCGCGACGTCGATGCGCTGAAACCCGCCGAGCGCCCACGCGATGCTCCACCCGATCTCCTGCTCCCAACGCGACTCGCGAAGTCGCTGTGCGTATCGGTGCTCAAGGTGCTCGTTCGCCCATCGCTCTGCGCGCGCGAGCCAGTCTTCTTCCGGCTCGTCCGCTTTTGCGCGCAGCGTCTCGACGAAGAACCGAGCTCGTGCCTTCGCCTCTTCGACGTGAAAGCCCGGCACGCTAAACGTTCGGCGCACGCGTCGGACATCCATGATCGCTCTCGTCGCGTCGCCCGCCACGAGCACGATCGGCATTTCCTCGGCCGCGGCGCTCGACACGAAGCCGCTCACCCGGCGCCGAACCGATTCGTCGACGCGCGCGTCGCCCTCGATCGCCCGGAGCGCGTCACCGCGCGAGCACCGTCGCACCCGAGCGCGCCCGCGGAGCGCATCGACCATCACGGCAAGCTCGCGCGCGTCGCCGCGTGCGTCGTCGACCATCGTGTCGATCATCGGTTTCGCCTCCCGAAACAGCCGCTCGAGGTCCATCGGCAGTGTTCCGTATCCTAGCGAATTCGGCCGACGACGGTCTTGGCCCATCGCGCACGCGCGAACGCGTTCACAGAGCGGCGCCTCTCACGACCGTCGCTATGCGAACGCAGTCGGACCCGCGCCCATTGCGTGTCATGCCTCCCGAAGAAAATCGCCCCACTCTTCGGCGACCCGTGCTTCGTGCGTCGGGCTCCGAAATCCGAACGGCAGCCCCGCGAGCAGTAACCTGACGCGACGCCGGCCGGACGTCACCGTCGCGACGGAGAACTGCATCCCGCGCTCCTCGTCCTCACTCGCGACCGGATACACAAGTACGGTATCCACGCGCGCGAGATTGGATAGCGATGCGTAGGCAAGAGCCTGATGCAGGTCGGCGCGATGAGCCTCGCGAACGTCATCCGCGAGGTTGCGGAAGTTCTTTCTTGCAAGCAACAACAGGTGCGCCTTGTATTTCGCATCCACCCAGACGACACGGTCACGGCTCGTCATTTCCACATCGGGAATGAGCGCGTGCATCGAGCGGAATGGTCCGCGCCAGTCGAGGAGACGTCGCGTCTGACTCCCAGCACGCACGCCGAAACCATACCGTGGTCCGATCGTCTCCATGACGTTGGCAACCCACGACTCCCACAAAGTGTCGACGGCAAGATCCCACGCGAGTCCATCGAGCGTCCGCGCGCCGCCTAGGCCGCGCTCCTCCGCGATCCAAGACATCGCCTCGAATGCCTCGAGCAGGAGCTCTCCACCGAATCCGCCTGCGTCTCGCTCGGGTCGCACTCGCGGCCCCGGACCGACGGTCAGAAGCAACTCGTCGGTCGTATCGAGAAGCGACCGCCCCATTGGCGTCGGCGCGAGCGATGAGAGAGAGTCCGCTACTCGATCGAGGGTCCAGCGAACGTTCGCGAGCAGCCGCGGATCGTCCTCTGGGCCCGAATAGACACACGGCAAATGGTGCCACCGGCCGGTTCCGATCGAGCGCTGAGCGTAGGCATTCCACTCGATGCGACCGCGCGGCGTCGTTCGTACCGCTCGCTCCTCAACAAAAGTGCGCCGTCTCCGCCGAAGAAACGCCGCCAGTCGACGCAGGACTGGGCCCGCGATCAGCCAGGCTGGGACGTCCCGCGCAGAGCCAGGTACTAGGTACGCGCCCCCGATCTTCGGTTCGACCGAAAACCCGACGCGTGCGGTGACGTCGGCGAGAGCGCTCCAATCAAAGCGTGGAGAGATCACAACACCCGCGGTGACTTTGCGTGTGCTCGGCGACAACAGCGCTGCCGCGCCAATGCGCTCGGCTGGCCGAAGGCGCAAAATTACTTCGCCTTGATATGCGACCTCGCAGCCGAGTGCGAGGCGGCGCAACTGCGCTCGGTTGGCATCCAAGAATGGCTCGACCCAGCGATCGTTGCGTTTGCCCGCGCCGACGTCGGCGGGGCGCACGACGATTGCCTCGCCGTGGTCGACCCCGCGCAGCAGGCGGCGACCCGATGGGCGCGCCAGCTCGATCTGCCGCTGCGCACGCTCTCGTCCGAGCCGCGTGCGCCCGCGTCGTGTTCCCGGCGTCATGACTTGGCGAGCACGCCGTTCTGCAAGCGATCGACGAGACCGACAACGTGCTCGCTTGCACTGCCCACGAGACGTTCGTCGAGGTAGTCGTGTAACAGGGGGATCAACTCGCGCTCGACGCGACCAACGATTCGTCGTTCGCGAGAACCGACGTCCAAGTCGGGTCGCGGGTCGAGTACGTACGAGTGACCCGGCACCAGCTTGAGCGCCTCGTCGTCTGCGTATTCGGAGAAGGTTCTGAGCACGTCCTCAAAGACCTCCGTCGCCCATGCGACGCCTTGCTCGTCGACGACACGCAAGTCGGGCCATACATCGATGAACGCAAAACGTCGTCGAATCGCGAGATCCATCCGCGCGATCGTCCGGTCCGCGGTGTTTCGTGTACCGAGAACGAGCAGGTTGTCATTAAGGCGCAGCTCGCCATCGAAAGTCGTTGGCGTGTACGGCAGTCGTACGGATCGGTTTGTTTCACCCACCTCGAAGAGGACGATCGCCTCTCCCAATACGCGCGCGAGGTCGGCGCGATTGATCTCATCTATTAACAAGAGGTGCTCGCGTTCCTTCGCTGCTCGGTTCGCAACGAGCAGCTCGCCGGGCCTAACTTCGAAGGCAAGACCGGCATCAGTTGGTCGCGGGTGCAAGCCAACAACGAAATCCTCATACGTGCGAGCGGGATGAAACTGGATCGGCGTACTCGACCCAACCCGCTGCGCGAGTCGGTACGCGAGTCGCGTCTTTCCAGTCCCTGGCGGTCCGTCGAGGACCACGAATCGGCGCTCACGCAGGATTCGCAACACGTCGTCCTCACGGATGCGAGGGAACAGCTCCGACGCAATTTCAGTTTGGCGAACCGCCCATCGCGTCTTCGCGTCGCCGGTCGACGGGGTATCGTGTTCCCAAAAGAAGAGATCGAGGAGGTCCTGAACGATTTCGGCGTCGTCCTGGCCGCGCACAGCGGTCGCGGCATAGATGACTTTGTCATATGACTTGAGCGCCGCCGGAATACTCGGCCATCCCTCCGAAACGATTTTCGGAACCGCTGTTGCGACATCGAGCAGATCTGGTTTGACCCAAAGCTTGCCTCGATGGAGTCGCGCGAGAGCACGCAGACGTCGACGGTGTCCCGGACGCCCGAGAATATGGGTGTCCTGTCCGAACCCATCGAGTCCGATCCCGAGAATCGCGACTGAGCCCTTTTCGCCGGGAAACCACGTGAAGGACGTTCCCTGAAACGGCCCGCTCGAAGGATTCTCCGCAGTGATCCACGCGCCATAGGCACCGACGCTGTCGTCGCTTTTGAGATTCGCGCGCAGCTGATACTTACCGCGCTGCCACTCGGCGGCGTGATATCGCTCGGCGTAGACGCGATCCATAAGAGTGCGCGCGGCATCGTTGTCGTTCATGCCAGCCCATGCGCGTCCCTTCGCAAGCACATCGAGAAACTCATCGAACGCCGTCATCGTCGCGGCAGGATGCCGGCGGGAGGGCCGTTCGACAAGGAGCGACTTCGCCTAACGGCTCGCGTTCACATTCGCGAACGCCAGCGTGAACGCGGTCAGCGCATCTCACCGTCGGCTTCGTCGCCCCAGTTTCGTAGCAGGTCGAGGACGAGATCACACCGCATGAACCCTCGCCGCGTGCGCGCTGGGACACGAGGCCAAAGGGCGCGAAGGACTTCAAGCAGGTCGCCCACTTCGTGATCGGGCTCGGACTCCTGGCCGTGCCGGCGCGCGGCGTCCAGAATCCGCTCCAATTCGTCGGCATCGTCTCGTTTCGAATGTACGGCGCGGCGCATGCGTCGAGAAGACTAGGCAAGGAG
>DASXHD010000141.1:0-3543 GCA_036488725.1 Polyangiaceae bacterium
GACTTGAAAGACCGTGACGAGGCTCGGGTCGATGCCCGAGGTGTCGAACGTGAACTCGAACGCGCCCGACGCGATGATGCTGCCGGCGCCGACGATCTCGAAGGCCGAGCCCAAGTAACGTCGAGCGCGCGCGCGGTCGGCCTCGAGCTCGACGAGGCGGCCGAGCTGGAAGACGGTCTCTTCGCTCACCGCGGGCGACGCGGCACTCGGAGTCGGAGCCGGAGCCGCAGATGTCACCGCGCTCGGGGCGCCGGCGTCGGTCACCTGGGTCGTTTGGTCTTGAGCAAAAGCGATCGGCGCCGCGGCGCCGGAAGCCACGAGGGCAAGAAGGCAAATCGAACGTCGCACGCGCTTACGTTACAGTTCCGCACGTGCCGCGCCAGCGCAAACGAGCAGGCGAGATCCTCGATCTCGGAACATTCTCGGGCAAAGACCTCGTGCCGCGACGCGCGCGCGCGTACGTCCCGTCCTTCCCGCCGCGCAAGCGCTCGGTGCTCGTGATGCTCGACGGCCAAAATGTCTTCGGCGACGAGGGCTCGTTCGCCGGCGGCTGGTACGCGCACGAAGCGGTCGAAAAAATGGCGGCCGCGCGCGCGCCGGTGATCGTCGCGATCGATCACGGCGGCGCCGAGCGCATCGCGGAGCTCGGCGCGCCTTCTTCGCCGAAGCTCGCCGCGTTCGTCGATCTCGTCGTCGACGGCGTCCTCCCCGCGCTGCACGCGCGCTTCGATCTCGGTTACGGGCCCGCCGCGCACGTCGTCTGCGGCTCCTCGATGGGCGGATTAGCTGCACTCTACATGCATTTTCGCCGACCCGAGGTCTTCGGCGGCGCAGTCGCGATGTCGCCTTCGCTCTGGTACGCGCGGCGCGGCATCTTTCAGTTCGTCGCGAGCCAGACGAACCCTTATCGCTCGCGCGTGTGGCTCGACGCCGGACAGCGCGAGGCGGGCGGGCGTCTCGTCACGGCGGTCGAGTCGATGGGCCGCGCGCTCCGCGACCGCGGATGGTCAGGCGACGCGAAGGGCGATCTTCGCGTCGCAGTCCACGTCGACGCGCGCGGCAAGCACGACGAAGCGTCGTGGCGGCGGAGGCTCCCCAAAGCGCTGCGCTTCGCGTTCGCGCCGTAGTACGATGCGAGCAATGCGCGCGCACTTTGCTTTGGCTTCGATGTTCGTCTTCGCGCTGGGGGCCTGCACGTCGCTTTTGGGAGACTTCGACGTCGGCGACGGCGGCACCGAAACCGAGGGCGGCCCGGACGCGCCGACCGACGCGCCGACGCTGCAGAAGGTGCATTGCGTCGCGGGCGCGACGCCGACGAACATCACGACGAACAACGCGCTGCAAGCAAACCAGCTGCGGATGGCCGTCTTCCCCGACGGGCGCGCGCGCATGGTCGTTCCCGACTTCGAAGAAGGCGACGCGGGAGCCGAGATCGTGCTGCATGCCTACACGATCGACAAAGGCGACGCGAGCGTGTCTGCCGACGTGCAGACGACGCTACCCACGAATCGCGTGCTCGCGGTCGAGCGATACAACGGCACGCCGCCGGGGTTTGCCGCCCTCTACGAGCAGCGCGACACGAGTACCAACCTCGCCCTCTATCTCGCCACTTTGCCCGACAACGCGCCGTCGTGGACGACCAGCGAGCTCGGCGTGTCGCCCGCGAACGGAGTTGCCGGCGCGAGCACGAACGCGACGTTCGCCGTGACCGGTCCGTCGAGCAACCAATATTTCATCGCGTACTCGGTGACGTCGGCCACATCGCAAGACATCTACGTCGGCAACGTCACGTCGGGGGGCGCGGGGCCGATCCCGCTCATGAAGGCGGCCAACTTCGGGACGTCCAACGGCAACGAAGCCTACAGCTTCAACGAACCGGCGATCGCGATCGAACCGGGCGCGAACGCGTACGTGATGCTCGCGCCGAGCAACAAGTCGGGGCCGCCGAAGCAGGGCGCGCAGGTCCAAATCGTCGTGCCCGGGCCGAACAACGCGAGCTTTGCCCTCACGCCGCCGGGCACGCTCAATTATTTTCCGAGCGGCTTCACGGGCTCGGGCGGGAGCGACAAGGCGAACATGGCGATGCTCGTCGCGAGCTTGGACACGTACACCGGCGGCTACTACGTCGGGCAAGTGCCGTACGCGAGCTTGTCGTCGTCGTTCGATCCGACGACGCTCACTCCGACGATCGTCCAGGGAGCCGACGGCGGCAGTGTCGACTTGAAACAGCTCTTCATCGGCGGGAGCACGCAGCACTGGGAAGTGCCGCCGCAAAATTCGAGCGAGCAGCTTCTCATGGTCGGGCCGTCGGTCGATCTGATCGGGCCGACGCGTTACCCGGGCATCAACTTCGCGTGGTGGGACGGCGCGACCGGGCAGAACCGGACCTTCCAGACCGGCGACGACGACCTGCTCGGCACCGTCTCCAACGTCGCCGTCGCCGACGTCGCGTTCATCGGGCTGAGCGGGAGCGTCGGCACGTTCCTCCTCGCGTACATCGCCGACAAGGATCCTCCGCCGTTCGGCGGCAGTCCCGGCCCCGGCGATCTGGTGATCACGAGCCTCGGCTGTCAGCCGTGACGGCGCGCGAGCGTCGATGAACGCATGGCAAAACCCGGTGCAGCATTCCTCCGAGGCCCTCGCCCGGTTGGCCGCTCCGGCGCATTCAACGTGACGCAATCGAACCGCGCATGCGTGGCGACGTCTCCGGTGGGAGCAGTCGCGCGCGGAGCCTGACGCCCATTCGAACCACCCTCGGGCGCCTTTGGGCCGATCCATTTCCACGCCGTCGATCGAATGTGCCGCGCGGTGTTCGAACGCTCGCCCGAAAATTTCGGGCGGCCGTGACGGCACGTTTCGCGCGCGGCGGCGATCGCATGCGCCGCGCGCGGTGATGTCGTCGCGGCCGCCCGCGCCAAAATCTGGAATACGATGCCGTCGTGCGCGACCTCGCTTGCTTCAAGCTGTTGCTCGAGCGTCGCTGGGAGGACCCGACGTTGCCGGCGCTTCTCGAGGAGCTCGCCGCTCGCACGTCGCGGCAACGCGTGGCGTTCTTCGGTGCGCTGCTCGATCTCTTGAGTGACGGCTCGCCGGCTGCGCGCGCGTTGCACGCGCGAGCGCTCGCGTGCCTGCGTGACGGCGACGGACACGTTCTCGTCGAGCACGTCGTCGACGCGCTGGAGGACCCCGGCGCCCGCGAGAGCGCGGTCGCGGCGCTGCGCTCGGTCGCCGCGCGGCAACGAAGCCGCTGGTTGCACGCGCTCTTTCACCCGGACGAAGCCGTGCGGCGGCTCGCGGTCGCCGAGCCCGCGCCGGGCGACGCCGGCGGGCTCGAGATCTTCGCGCTCGCCGACCCGTCGCTTCGCGAGACGCTGCTCGCGCGCGGCACGACGTGCGGCCCGGAGGGAACGGGCGCGGTGCTCGATTTTTACCAGTCGAAAGTGATCGATGCGGCGCTCGCGCGTCGGTTGCTCGACCCGGCGAAGACGATCGAGTGGGTCGCGAAATCGCGACGTCGCGACGAACGTCACCTCGGACGCGTGG
>DASXHD010000006.1:0-64678 GCA_036488725.1 Polyangiaceae bacterium
ACGTTGCCCGGCTTGAGGTCGCCGTGCACGATGCCTTGCGCGTGCGCGGTCGCGAGCGCGGAGAGCATCTCCTCGAACGCACGAAGCGCCGTCGCGAGGCCCGGAAAAGACGCCGACCACGACTCGAGGCTCGAGCCGCGCACGAGTTCCATCACGAGAAAAATCGCGCCGCGCGCGTCGCGACCGATGTCGAGCAACTCCACGATGCCCGGATGCGCTAGCTGCGCGGCGGCGGCCGCCTCGTTGAGGAGCAGACGCTGCGACGACGACGCGTCGTGCTCGCTGCGGAGCGTCTTGATCGCGACGACGCTCCCGCTCGGCCGATGGATCGCCTCGTACACGCGACCGATCCCGCCCTCGCCGAGCTGACGCACGACCTCGTAGTTTGCGCGCGGAGAATCCACGATCTCGAGAGCGAGATTAGTTGTTCTGCTCGGCGAGGTGAACGCGCGCGTTCGGGTCGATGCGGCGAAGCTCGGCCGTCGCGGCCGCGGCGTATTCGCGCTCGCCGGTCGCGTCGGCGGCGAGCGCACGCGCGCGGAGCACGTCGCGCGTCGCGTCACGAAGCGGCGGATTTTCCGCGAGGGCGTGCAACGTCGGCTCGTCGATCGCGGTCGCGGCGAGCGTCTTCACGCGCTCGGACGAACCGCGAGGCTCGACGAAGTACCGATCGAACGCGCCCTCGGGCAAGAGGTGTCGCGCGAATCGTTTGTCCCACTTCGGATCGAACGCGACGAGCACCGGCCGCGCGCCCGCGAGCTCGGAGAGTGAAAATTCTTCGGGCGCGCCGTAGAGCGCGAGATCGCGAACGAGCGGCGCGACGAGCGGCTCGCGCGCGATGGCGTGGCTCGTCGCGCGCGCGCTCATCCCGGTCGTCGCGACGACGATGACGTCGGGACGTAGCGCGCCGCTCGCGGCCGCCGCGCGCGCGCGCAAGAAGAGCGGTGCGTTCGGAAGGAGCACGACGGCGCCGTGCGGAAGGTCGCCGAAGACGCGCGCGTTCCAGCTCGACGTGGTTTCGTTTCCGAGCTTCGCCGTCGCGAGCGAAGCATCGTCCGCGACGCGCACGGGGACGGCGATTTCGAGCAGCACGATCATCGCGGCGCTCGCGCGCGCGAACGGAACCTTCGCCTCGGCGACCGCGGACGCGACCGCGCCCATGCCGCACGCCGTGAGGGCCGAGGTCGCCGCGAGCGCCGCGACGAGCGCACCGCCGAAACGCACGGGACCTGCCGGTGCGCCCGCAGCAGTCGCCGCGACGCCGGCGAGAACGATCGCGAACAATCCGGCGGCGACGTGCGCCGCACGCGAGCGCAGCGCGACGACGACCCCGAGCCCCGCGGCGCCGAGCGCGACGATCCCGAGCTCGCCTCGCGCAATCGAGAGCGCGGCCCAGCGCCCTGCGGCAGCGCCTTCGCCCATCGCGCCCGAAAAAGTCGATACCTCGAGCGACGCATCCGCGGCTGCGACGCGCCGCCAAAGCATCCACGCGATCGGGAGGACCCCGACGATCGCCCACGGCGCGGCGCTCCACTTCGGCGCCGCGCGCCGCACGACCAGCGCCGCGGAACATCCGGCCGCGGCCGCGCAGGCGACCGGCACGTCATAGCTCGCCGCGAGCCCGAGCGCCGCCGCGACGACCGCGGCCGGTGCGCGTTCGCTCACGAGCGCGAGCGGCGCGATCGCGAGGAGCGCCCCGAGCACACTGCCGGCAACGAGCATCGTCTCGCGCTGCGCCGGAAACGTGAGCGTCGCGAGCGCCGACGCGACGACCGCGAGCGCGAGCCCGAGCGAGCCCGGCACGATCGCGCGCAAGAGCCGCCGCGCGAGCGTGTACGTGACGACGCCCAGCGCCGACGCGCACGCGACCGAAGCCCACGCGGCGTGCACGCCGAGCAGCGCGCCGACGACATCGAGCCCATGAAACGCTCCCGTGTATCCGCGCCCGATCACACGCACGACGCCCGCGTCGCACGCGGCGTCGATCCCGCTCCCGCTGCGCGTCGCGGCCGCCAGAATCGGAATCGCCCCGGCGAGCGCTCCGCATCCAAACCCAAGCCGCCTTTCGAGGGTCACGCTTCGCGAATACCGCACGCGCGCCCCGCGGGCCCAATTAACGCTGCCGCCTCGTGGCGCCCAGGCGAGGCGCGAGACCATCACCTCGAGTGGTCTTCGGAGTTGGTGCTGCCTGTCCGAAATGCGGCTACATTCCCGTCCCCAAAACATCATGGCCAGGTTCATCGACGAGCTGAAACGAACGCACCACTGCGCCGAGCTGCGTGCAGCCGACGCAGACAAAGAAGTCGTCCTCTTCGGCTGGGTCGCGAGCTACCGCGATCACGGCGGCTGCGTCTTCGTCGACTTGCGCGACCGCGAGGGCATCACGCAGCTCGTGTTCGATCCCGAGCTCTCGGGTTACGGGGACCTGCCGAAGAAATCGCACGACCTCGCGCAGGCCGTCCGCACCGAGTGGGTCATCGGCGTTCGCGGCGTCGTCAAAAGCCGCGGCGCCAACAAAAATCCGCGCCTTCCGACCGGCGAAATCGAAGTCCACGCGATCGAGCTCACGGTCTTCAACAAGGCCGATACCCCGCCGTTCGAAATCAAAGACGACCTCGACACCGCCGAAGAGAAGCGCCTTCAACATCGTTATCTCGATCTACGTCGGGCGCCGCTCCAGCGAACGCTGCGCGTTCGTCACCGCATCAACCAAGTGACGCGTCGCTACTTCGACGAGCACGGCTTCCTCGAGCTCGAGACGCCGGTGATGGTGAAGTACACGCCCGGCGGCGCGCGCAACTTCCTCGTCCCGAGCCGCATGAACCAGGGAAAGTTCTTCGCGCTCGCCGAGAGCCCGCAGCTCTTCAAGCAGCTCTACATGGTCGCGGGCTTCGACAAATATTTTCAAATCGTCAAATGCTTCCGCGACGAAGATCTTCGACTCGATCGCCAGCCCGAGTTCACGCAGATCGACGTCGAGATGAGCTTCGTCAACCAAGACGACGTCTTCCGCGTCATGGAAGGTCTCGTCTTCGCCGTGTGGAAAGAAGTCCTCGGCATCGACCTTCACGAGAAATATCCGAGCGGCCGATTTCCGCAGATGCCCTTCGAAGAGTCGATGGGCCAATACGGAAACGACAAGCCCGATTTGCGTTTCGGTTTTCCGCACACCGACATCACCGACGTCGTCATCGAACATTCGGGCGGCGGCATTCCGTTCTTCAAGGACATCGCCGACAAATTCACGAGCGGCAAATACCGGCGGGACCTGCCGGCTGAAATCGTCAAAGCGCTGCGCATCCCGGCCGAATACGCGCAGAAGCTCTCGCGCACCGAGGTCGACAAGCTCGAAGAGTTCGTCAAAGGCATGGGCGCCAAAGGGCTCGCGCGCGCGAAGGTCGACGCCTCGGGAAACTGGACGCAGTCGCCGCTCGCCAAGAGCGTCACGCCCGAGCTTCGCGGCGCGATCAACGCCAAGCTCGGCGCGAAAGAAAACGATCTCCTCTTCTTCCAATTCGGAAAAGAGAGCACCGTCCAAACCGTGCTCGCGAATTTGCGCGTGCACCTCGCGAAAAAGCTCGGGCTCATCCCCGAGACCGGACACGGCGGAAAGTTCGAATTTCTCTGGGTCGTGAACCCGCCGCTCTTCGAATACGACGACGACCGTAAAGGTTGGGTCGCCGCGCACCACGCCTTCACGCGCCCGCACGACGAGTGCGTCGAGATGCTCGAGACCGATCCGGGCAAAGTGCTCTGCTACCGCTACGACCTCGTGCTGAACGGTTTCGAGATCGGCGGCGGCTCGATTCGTCTCCACGATCCGAACGTCCAAGCGAAAGTGTTTCGCGCGCTCGGCATCTCGGACGAAGAGGCGCGCGCAAAATTCGGCTTCCTGCTCGACGCGCTCCGCTACGGCGCGCCGCCCCACGGCGGCATCGCGGTCGGCATGGATCGTCTCACGATGCTTCTCTCGGGCGCCGAGTCGTTGCGCGACGTCATCCCGTATCCGAAGACGCAAAAAGGAACGGACCTGATGACCGACGCGCCGAGCGACGTCACGAACGAGCAGCTCGCCGAGGTCGCGATTCGAGTCGTCAAACCCGAGACGAAATGAAGACGCTCGCGCTCGCGCTCCTCGCGCTCGCGGCCTGCGACACCGGGAGCTTCTACCTTTACACAGGAAACCAATTCGATCCGGCGCACGACTGCGTCAGCGACCTCGTCGCGCTCGACGTCGAGAGTGGCAGCGATCCCGGAGCGACCTGCGGTGCAAAATGCATCGTCGGCCCCGACGGGACTGCCTACGCCTCGACCATGTGCGGACCCGAGCCCGCCGGCACCGACGTGTCGGGGACGAATGCGCAGTGCGCTCCCGCCCTCGCGGCTCTCGCGCGACAAGATTTCTGCCTCGAGGGTGGAACGTCCACGAACCCGCTCGACGGCGCTGCGGAGTGAAACTCCGCCTGATGAACTGAAGATCACTGGCGGTATCGCGCAGAGTGCCGTAGAAAGAACGCGGCCCTCTCGCGGCCGTTGCGCGCTGCCCCCCCTCGCGCGCGCGGTGCGGGAGGGCTTTTTCATTTCACTCCTTGCGACGCAGCGCGCGCAAAATCTCGAGCGGGTTGAAGCCGAGCATCGCCGGCGTCGGGATCGAAATCGGCACGACCGCGCGAATGGCTTCGAACGCGTAGCGCGCGCCGTCGACCCCGAGCGCCACGCCGACCGCGACCGGCATCGGCGAGAGCACGACGTCGCGCACGGCGACCGCGCGAGTCCACGCGCCCGGACGATCGTCGGCTTGGAGCGCGCTCAGCACGTCGAGCTCACCGAAGCATCCGAGCGCGAGCGGCGCGTAACGATCTTCGACCGCGGCGACGAGATGTCGATAGTCACGACGCCACTCGCCCGAGAGAAGCCCCATCGCGGTGCGAAGCTCGTCGGGCCCGGCGATGAGATCGAAGCCGCGCGCGCCGCGGCGAAGGGCGAGCGCAGTCCAGAGCTCGCCGTCCTTGAACGCGCCGACCGCGATCGCGTGGCCTTCCTTGCAGAATGCATCCATCCCGCGTCGCACCATCGCCGCGCTCGGCACCGGCACGTTCTTGAAGCGTCGCGGCCAAAATTCGATGCGGCCCTCGGCCATCATCTCGCGAACGATGCCGACGAGCGAGAGCGATTGGTCGACGAGATCGTCGCTGCGCTGCGCGCGCGCGCCGAAGCGCTCCATCACGTCGTCGAGCGCGCCGACTTGGGCGGCGACGACCCAGCTCGCTTGCTGGGCCTCGGCGAGCGCGGCGAATCGTTTCGTCTGCGCGGCGTCCGGCTCGCTCGGCCAGTCGCGCCATTCGCCTTCGCGCTCGAGGCGACCGCGGCGCGTGTGCAGCATTTTTCGGACGCGGCCTTCTTGGTGAATCAAGAAGATGCCGCCGAGCGACGGCGTTTTGTCCGGGCTCGGCGGCCGAAACAGATGGAGCAGGCGCGTCCAATCTTCGGCGGTGAACCCTTCGAGCCGCACGTCGGGCGCGAGCATTCGCGGCAGACTAACATGCGGAGCCCCATGCTCACGGCCGAAGCCATTTTCGCGCAGTTCCTCCTGCCTCTTTATCCAGCCGGCGATCTCGAGGCGATGCGGAAGGACGACGCGAACCCGGGAAAGAATCCCGCGCTCCTCGCGCAGCTCGCCGACGTGGCCGAGACGTTCGTCGCGATGCACGCGAGCGCGCTCGGTCGCGACTGCGCGCTCGATTTTTCGGACGCGAGCGTTCATCGCTTGAGCGCGGCGCTCGGGCCAGAGCTGCGCGATCGGCTCGCGCGGTCGGGCGCGCCGGGCACCGCCGAGAGCGCGCTCTTCAACGTCGTCGTGCACGGCGCGGCGTACGTCGGCGAGTCCATCGTGCGATCGCACGGCGGCGCGTGGCTCGTGCGCCGCCCGCTTTGGGAGAGTCGCGTGCGTCTCGCGTCGCATGCGGGCGAAGCGGAGCTCGCGCCGCTCTCGTGGTGGCTGCGAGCCCTCGCCGACGAAGAGCCCGCCGGCCTCGCCGAGCGATACCGCGCGTACGTCGAGGTGCCGACGACGGACCCGAGCGCGCTCGCCATCATCGGCGCGCCGCGCGCGCTGCCGCGTCTCAAGAAGCCGCGATATGATGCATTCTACAAGTATCTCCGCGCGCATTTGCCGGAGCTCAAAGACGTCGGCGCCGACTTTCCGTCGCCCGAGCGGTTCGAGGCGTACGCGTTTCGCTGGCTCGATTTTCTTCTCGTCGGCGGCGGTCGCATGCTCGTCGTCGCGGGTCCGGGCGAAGGGGGCCTCCACGCGTTTTGGCTCACGCGGAGCGGCTTCTCGAAGAGCGCGCTCTTCTCCGCGGCCGCGATGCCCGAGCCGATCGTGAGAGCCGACGGCGACAAGATCGCGTTCGTCGTCGCGCACGAGGGCAAGACCGTCGTGCACGAGACCTTGTGGTGGGGACCCTAATTCGGCACGGCGTGACGACGGTTCCCGTCAGTGCAAGATGGCGAATGCGTCATCGTGCACGACGACGCGCTCGCCTTCCGGCTCTCGCCGTAGCGCGATCACCTCGCCGCGCTCGCAGCCGAGCGTGACCGCGGGCGACGACGTGGTCACGATCCACTGCACCCGCGGGAGCGCCGTCTTCAGCAGCGCGGGCAAGTGGCGGAGGAGCCGCGCGTCTTGCTGCGCTTCGAGATCGTCGACGACGACGAGCCCTTCGCGCTCGCGAACGGGTCGCTCCGCGCCGGCGTACGCCGCGGCGAGCGTGCGCACCGACAGCGTCGCGATCGCGAGCAAGTGACGCGCGCCACGCGGCAGATCCTCGAAGATCGCGTCGCGGTGCTCGATCGCGAAGAGCGGCTCGAGCGTCTTCGGGTGCGCACCCGTGTATTCTGCACGGAATGGCGCGAGAACGACCGACGCGACCTCACGCAGCGCGGCGTCGAATGCGGCGACCTCGCCGGAATTTTTTTCGAGCGCCGCGCCGATCGCGGCGAACGCGAGCGCTTGCTTCACGTCGCGCGTCATGTCGGCGCGCGTCGCGTCGTCGAACGAGGGCGACACGCGCGGGTCGTAGCGCATCACCGTGCGCTCGGGCGACGCGAGCACGAGGGGCGCGCGCGAGAACCACCGCGCGCCGGAAAACGCCGTGAACGCGTAACCACCGTGCTCGTGCGCGCGTTTGTCGAAGAGCGCTTGCTCGCGTCGCCGCAGCGTCGCTTCGCCGTCTTGATCGCCGAGCTGCGCATTCGGCGACACCACGCGCAGCGAATGCGGTCGCTCCGTATCGTCGTCGCCGAGCATCCACTCGCTCACGGCGAACGGCACCTCGCGCGGCTCGTCCTCGACGATTCGCGCGCGCCGCGGGACGAGCGGAATCGCGTGGCCCGGGCGCGTGCTCCCGATCGCGGCGAGCACGCTCGTCTTGCCGACGCCGTCGCCGCCGAACAGCACCGTCATCGCGCGAGGCTGCTCGCCGAACGCGAGCTTCGCGCCCGTGAGCGGACCCATCCCGAAGAGCTGCAGCGACGCGAGCCGCATGCACGAAGAGTAGCCCGTGATAAGACTACCTGCGATGAGCGAACGAACCCGCACCGATCCGGTCCCGAACGCGCTCTACGCCGTCGCGGGCGCGGCGCTCATCGTCGGTCTGCTCGCGGCGTTCGCCTGGCTCCCGCGCCTCATCCACAGCCACGAGTCGGAGCAGCTCGGCGCCGCCGCGCCGAACGTGACGATCCCAATCGTCGCCAACGCCGACGCGCTCGTCGACACGTCGGCGCCTTCGCCCGCGGCCCTGCCGTCGAAGGTGAGCCTCGCGGATCTCAAAGGCCACCCCATCCTGCTCGATTTTTGGGCGACCTGGTGCGGGCCGTGTCAGGCCGAGGCGCCGATCGTCGATCGCGTCGCGGCGCGCTTCAAGAAGAGCGGTCTCGTCGTCATCGGCGTCAACACGAGCGACGCGGCCGGTCTCGCGGGTCCATGGGCAAAGTCGCACGGCATTCGTTACCCGATCGCGTTCGACGACGGCGCCGCCGCGCAGAGCTTCGGCGTCGAGAACCTGCCGACGCTCGTCGTGATCTCGAAAACCGGCAAGATCTCCGCGCGCCGGATGGGCATGACCGACGGCGAGGAGCTCGACCGTCTCGTCAATCAAGTTCTCTGAGTCTGCCGCATCGGCAGAAAAAAACGCGCACCGGTGACGTCGTTGACTCCGCAATAGAGGTCCGCGTCGAACGTCTCGCGCAGCGTGCGATACGTGAGGACGTTCTCGATCGATCCGACGGCGACGAGCTTGCCGGTCTTGAGCAGCGCGACGCGCGACGCGTATTGCGCGGCGGCGTTGATGTCGTGCATCGAGAGCGCGACGGCGATTCCGCGCGCCGCCAGATCGACGAGCAAATCGTACAGCGCGAGCTGATGGCGCACGTCGAGAAACGCGCCGGGCTCGTCGAGGAGCAAGAGCGACGGCGTTTGCGCGAGCGCCCGCGCGATGGCGACGCGCTTCTGTTCGCCGCCGCTCAGCGCATCGACGCGCCGCTCCGCGAGATCGCCGAGCTCGAGCAGGCGCATCGCCTCGCCGGCGGCGCGCTCGTCCTCTCCGGTCGCCGCCATCCACCCGCCTTGATGCGGCGCGCGCCCCATCATCACGACGTCACGCACCGAAAAACCGAACGCGACGTCCGACGTCTGCGTGACGAACGCGATCTTCTGCGCGACGCGCCGCCGGTCCATCGCGACCGCGTCCTCGCCGCCCAGCCGAACCGTTCCGCTCTCGGGCGCGAGCGCACCGGCCATGACGCGCAAAAGCGTGGATTTTCCCGCGCCGTTCGGCCCGAGCAGCGCGACGATTTCGCCCGCTGCGACGTCGAGCGAAACGCTCTCGAGCGCAGGCGTGCCGGGCCCGTACCGCGCGGTCACGTCTTCGAGCGAAACGACGGGTTTCATCCTTTCTTTCTGTCGAGACGCGTCGCATCATAGTCCTGGTGGACGCGAAACCCGAGACAGAGACGACCCCGGCGGGCGAGCGCAAGCGCATCGTAAAGCGGTATTCGAACCGCAAGCTCTACGACACCAAGGACAGCCGCTACGTCACCCTCCTTCAGATCGCCGAGATGGTCCGCGGCGGCGAAGAAGTGCAGATCATCGACAACAACTCCAAAGAAGACCTGACCGAGGTCACCCTCGCGCAGATCATCTACGAAGAAAAAAAGGCGAACAGCCGCGCCGTCCCGCTGCAAACGCTGAAGGATTTGATCCACACCCGGACGGAGAAAGTCCTGTCCGACTTGCGCGAAGGCCCGATCGGTCGCCTCATCCCCGGCGGAAAAGACAAAGAAGAGAAAGAGGAGCCTCCGCCGAAGCCCGGTTTGGTCGAGACCGCGCGCGGGACGCTCGAGGACTGGCAGCAGAAAATTGACGAAAGGATCAGGGCCCTCCTCCCTTCTTCGTCACCTTGGCAACAGCTCGAAGCCGAGATCAAGCGCCTGAACGCCCGTATCGATGAGCTCGAAAAGAAGCTGAAATCAGCCTCCAAACGAGAGGAATAGACCTGTCGTCAGGCCTGTTGACTGAGCGCCGGCACGAAGCATGCTGAGTGTCGGGCAACATGAACTCCTTCGATAATCCGCCCCGGTCCGATGGCTTCCTCGACGAGTGCATGTCGCACATGGACGCGCTCTATGGCGTCGCGTGCAGGCTGACTCGCAACCCGACCGAGGCCGAGGACCTCGTGCAGGACGCGCTCGTCAAGGCGATGCGTGCGCGCGATCAGTTCCAAGCGGGCACGAACTTGAAGGCGTGGCTCTTTCGAATTCTCACGAACACGTTCATCAACAAGTATCGCCGCGGCGGTCTCGAGCGCTCGGTGCTCGAAGGGCCGGACGCCGATCCGCTCGCAGATGGTTGGGTGAGCGCGTCGACGATGCGGCAGCTCCGTGACCCGGAGCAGATCGCGCTCTTGCCGATCGTCGAAGGCGAAGTGCGCAAAGCGCTCGACGCGCTGCCCCCCGAGTTTCGCCTCGCCGTCGTTTTGTGCGACGTGGAGGAGTTTTCGTACGAAGAAATCGCCGATATCATGGGTTGTCCCATCGGCACCGTCATGAGTCGATTGCATCGAGGTCGGAAGCTTTTGCAAAAGTCGCTGTACGCTCACGCGCTCGCCATGGGCATCGTGAAGGGCGAAGACGCGGTCGGACCGCGCGCGGCGCAGAAGTCGCCGGCTTCTCTCGAGGCATATCGCGCTCGCAAACGAGGAGTCGCATGAGCAGTCGTCCGTGTCCGGATTTCGGGCCGCTACTTGGTCCGTTCGGCGATGGCGAGCTCGAGCCGTCGAAGATGGTCGAGGTCGACGAGCACGTCGAACATTGCGAAGGTTGTCGTGAGCGCGTGCTTCTCGACGAAGCGATGCGCAGCTCGATGCAGAACGTCGTCAAGCAGAGCGCCGGCGACGACATGCGTTCGCGCATCGCCGCCGCGATGAACGCCGAGGCGACCCGCGCGCTCGTGCGCGAGCGTACCGCGGCTTCGGCGCGCGGCGGCAGCACGTGGCGCACGGTCGTTCCGCTCGCGACTGCGGCGGCGTTCGCGCTCGCGTGGGGAGCCATGTCGCGCGGGCCGATCGCGCGCACGACGGCGAGCGATCACGTGAGCGCCGGTTTCGGCGACGACTTCCTGAGCGAGCTCGTCGCCGATCACTCGCGGCCGCTCCCGCCCGAGCGAACCGACCCGAACAAGGTCGACGAGCTCGGACAATACGTCGGCGTGCCGGTTCACGCCGCGGCGTTTCATCGGCCGAACAGCCGCTTCGTCGGCGGGCGACTCTTGTCCGTGCGCCAAGAGCGCGCGGCGATGCTGCAGTACGAGATTCAGCAAAACGGCGAGACGCGCCGCGTGAGCGTGTTCGTCTTCGACCCGCGCCGCATCCACGTCGGCGGTGACGATTTGACACCGACGCCGGTCGGCAGCGCCGAGGTGCGTGTCGGCCGCGCCAACGGTTACTCGGTCGCGGTGACGCAGCACGAAGGCGTCGGCTACGCGCTCGCGACCGACATGGACGAGCAACGCACCGCCGAGCTCGCCCTCGCCGCCGAATCCGATCACTGATTTTAGAGAGCCGCCGCGAAGCCTAGTTTCCGCGGGTCGCTGGCGGCCAAGACGCGGAGGGTGCCGCCGGTGCGGTCCCAGGCGATCATCTGGACGCCGGTGCCGTTGAAGGGCTCTTGCGAGACTGTTTCGCCGCGGAGGCGGAGGGCGGCGCGCGTGTCCTCGCTGATTTCGCGATCGACGACGAGGTTCGAGCCGTTGGTGTAGATGCGCGGAGCGCTGACGCACTCGCCCGGATCGAAGCCGAAGATCAAACGCGCGAGCGTCGCTTGCGTGACCTCGGTCGCGATGTGTCGGCCGCCGGAGCCGCCGAGCGCGACGATGGGCGCGCCGTTTTCGAGGACGATCGTCGGCGCCATGCTCGAGACCGCGCGCGAGCCGCCCCGCGGGCGATTCGGGCCGCCGCCGGTCACGCCGAACGGCGTCGCGTCGGTGGGCCCGGAAAAATCGTCCAGCTGGTTGTTGAGCCAGACGCCAGTGTCACCCGCTGGGATTCGCGCGCCGAACGGGCCGTTGACGGTCGTCGTGAGCGAGACGACATTTCCGTCGTCGTCGGTGACGACCAGGTGCGTCGTGCCTTGCTCGCGCGACTTGAACTCGGTCGCGACGTGCGTCTTGTACGGGTCGATGCGGCCGCGGCGCGCTTCGATTTGCCGCGGGTCGAGCGCGCGGCCGAACGCCGCGTCGACGCCCGGGTCCGCATCGGGATCGCCCGCGAGACGCGCGCGATCGGCGATCGCGCCGCGCATGATCTCGGCGATCGAGTGCAGATACGACGCAGACTCGAAGCCGACGGCTTTGAGCGACGAAGACGAGTCCGCCCCGAACGCGAGGAGCGTCTCCATGACCATCAGGCCGCCCGCCGACGGCGCCGGCATGGTCGCGATCGTGCGCGACCCGATGACGCGCGTCAGGGGTGCGCGCTCGCGCACGCGGTAATGCGCGAGGTCTTCGGCGGTCATCACGCTGCCCTCGGCGCGCGCGGAGGCGACGATCTTCGTGGAGATGTCGCCGGTATAAAACGGCCGAGCGCCCTCGACGCCGAAGCGGCCGATCGTGTGCCCGAGCGCAGCACGTCGCCACGTCGAGCGATACGCGAGCGGGTGTCCGCCCGGCAGGAGATCAGGCGCGAGCGGCGTACCCTCCACCATGCGCTGCGTGAAGGCGAGCGCTTCGGACAGATGTCGCCCGACGACGAAGCCGTTTTCGGCGAGCGCGCGCGCAGGCGCCGCGTCGTCGGCGAGCGATTTATGTGCATAATGCACGCTCAGCCATTCGAGCCCCGCGGGCTCGCCCGGCACGCCGACCGACGTGCCGCGTTTTCCGTGGACGGCGAGCGTCGCGTCGGTGCCGTGCGCGGGCGCCGTCTCGCGAAAGTCGAGCGCGACCATCTTGTGCTCGCGCGCGACCCAAACGAGCGCGAAGCCGCCGCCGCCGAGCCCGCTCGCCGTGGGTCCGACGACTCCGAGCGCGAGCGCCGCGGCGATCGCCCCGTCGAACGCGTTGCCGCCGGCGCGCATCACCTCGAGCGCGGCGCGGGTCGCCGCCGCGTTGTCGGTCGCGACCGCGAGGTGAGAGCCCTCCGCCGACGCGGGGTACGCGCCACGCGCCGGCAGCCCGAGCGTCAAGCCCGCCAAAAGTGTTAGTGTTGCGACCGTGCCGATGCGCTTCGTGTACGTGATGGATCCCATCTCGCGTGTCCTTCCCGACAAGGATACGACTTTCGCATTTCAGCGCTCAGCGCAAGCCCGAGGTCACGTTTCGCTGCATTGCGAGCCGCGGGACGTCTACATCGACGGCGGCGAAGTGGGCGCCCGCGTGCGCGAGCTCCGCGTGAGCGACGCCGCGCCATTTTTCGAGTGGGGAAAAGCCTACGATTTGCGATTCGCCGAGGCCGACGCGGTCTTCATCCGCAAAGATCCGCCTTTCGATCGGGCGTACCTCTACACGACGCTCATGCTCGAGCGCGTTCGCGGGCGCACCGTGCTGGTCAACGACCCGCGCGGCCTCCGCGACGCCAACGAGAAGCTCTACACGCTCCATTTCGCCGAGCACATGCCGAAGACGCTCGTCACCGCCGACCGCGAGCGCATCTTCGAGTTTTTGCGCAGCATCGAGGGCCACGGCATCATCAAGCCGCTCGACGGCGCGGGCGGCAGCGGCGTGCTGCGCCTCGAAGCGACCGACTCGAACGCGCGATCGATCGTCGACGTGCTCACCGGAGAAGGTCGCCGCCTCGCGATGGTGCAAGAGTACGTGCCCGACGTGCGCAAAGGCGACAAGCGCGTCCTCTTGCTCGACGGCGAGCTCCTCGGCGCGATCAACCGCGTGCCGCGCGCAGACGACGTGCGCTCGAACATCCACGTGGGCGGCGTCGTCGAGCCGTGCGACGTGACGCCGAAGGAGCGCGCGATCATCGCGGCGATGAAGCCGAGGCTCCGCGCGGACGGGCTCCTCTTCGTCGGTCTGGACTTCATCGGCGAGCGGCTGACCGAGGTGAACGTTACGTCACCCACTGGGATTCAAGAGCTCAGTCGGCATCAAGGTCGCGACGTCTCCGACGACGTCATCGCGTTCGTCGAGCGGAAGGTCGCCGAGCTCGCCAAGGCCTGATGCCGATCACCCTCACGGTGCGCGCAGAAGCCGGCGCTGGCAGTGAGCCGTCGCTCACGTTCGACGCGTCGCGTGTGGTGATCGGTCGCGGCACGAGCTGCGACGTGCGATTGCCCGACGCGAGCGTGAGCCAGCGCCACGCCGTGCTCACGGCGACCGGCGCCGAGTATCACATCGTCGACGAGGGCAGCACCAACGGCACGTTCGTCGGCGGCGTGCGTCTCTCGCCCAAGGCGCCTCGCGCGTTGCGCAGCGGCGACCTCTTGCGCGTCGGGCGCGTCTGGGTCGAAGTGCGGATCGATCAAACCGCGCCGACGCCGGATCTCGCCCTCGCGACGCGCGATCTCGCGCTCGCGCTCGTGCAGAACGCGATGCTCGCGCACGGCGGCGACACGGTGCCGAAAGTTTCGATCGTCGAGGGCGCGGATCTCGGCGCGGTCTTGCCGCTCGCCGACGAAGGACGCGTGTACGTCGTCGGTCGCGGTGAGACTTGCGACTTGCCGCTCGCCGACGCCGATGCGTCGCGCGAGCACATTCAAATCGTCCGCCGCGGCGCGACGGTGCTCGTGCGCGATTTGCGATCGAAGAACGGGTCGACGATGGGCGAGCAACCGATCTCGACCGGACGCGACATGCCGTGGCGCAAGGACGCGATGGTTCGCGTCGGCGGGACGGTGCTCGCGCTCGACGAGCCGGTCGCGAGCGCGCTCGGCGAGCTCGAGTCGGCGGCCGACGTGAAGATGGCGCCGGGCGAGACGCCCGAGCCGCCCCCGCCTTCGAGCGGCGCGCACGATCCCGGCCCGCCGCGCAGCCAACGCGGCGCAGAGGCTCCGATCGCGCGCGTCGACAAATCGCTCGTCACGGTCTCGACGCGCGGCCCGCGCATCAAACCGGTCGACATCGCCATCATCGGCTCGGCGCTCGCGCTCATCGCGCTCTCGATCGCCGCGCTCGTCTGGGTTCTCAAATGACCTAACGCGCGCGGGCGCGCGCCGTCGACATGTCGAGGTGCGCGTAGCTCGTCGGCAAGTTGGTCGTGTCGATCGCGGCGAGCATTTGTTCGAGCTCGCGCGCATCGCGCGGGCGCTCGGCCAATTTTTTTCGTAGACACATCATCACCGCGACGTCGAGCTCGGCCGGGATGGGCAAGTCGGGACGGCGCACGCGCATCGGTTTGGGGATCTGCCGCTGGTGGAGATCGAGCAGCTCGCGCCGGTTCGCCGAGTGAATCGGCAGCTCCCCGGTCAGCGCTTCGTACATGACGACGCCGAACGCATACAAATCGGTGCGCGCCTCGACGGGCGCGCCGATGCACTGCTCGGGCGCCATGTACTCGGGCGTGCCGAGCGTGTAGCCGGCCTGCGTCAGCGACTCGGCGCTCGTGAGCTTGCTCATGCCGAAGTCGAGGACCTTGGCCATTCCCTCGTCGCAGAGAAAAATATTTCCCGGCTTGAGATCGCGATGCACGACGCCGATCTCGTGCGCCGCGGCGAGCGCGCGGCACACGTCGATGAAGACCGGGATCGCGAAGCCGGGCGCGACCGCGCCTTCTTTGGCCATGCGATCGGCGAGCGAGCGGCCATGAAGACGCTCCATGACGACGTAGATCGAGCCGTCGGCCATCTGATCGAGGTCCATCACGCGCGCGATGTTGGCTTGGTCGAGCCGAACTTGAATGTGCGCCTCGCGGCGGAGGCGCGCGATTTCACTCCCGTCCATCGCGGCCGCGCCGCGCAAGACTTTGATCGCGACCTCGTGACCGAGCGACGTGTGCTCCGCGGCGTAGACGACGCCGATGCCGCCGGAGCCGATCTTGCGGCCGATGCGGTACTTGCCGCCGAGCACCGTGCCGGTGAGCTCGCCGGGCGCTTGCACGCGCGCTTCGCCCTCGCCGCGGAGCTGGAGCGCGCGCTCGAGCGACGCGATGCGATGCGACTCGAATGCGCGTTCGTGCGCGAGCCGTTGGTTGCGCTCCCAGAGCCAGCCGCCGCCGCCGCCGAGGATCGTGCCGAGCGCGACGGCGAGCCCGCCGGGGCCGAGGCCGCCCGCGATGCCGACGCTGACGCCGCAAAGCGCCGCGCCTCCCGCGGCTGCCGCGATGACCGCCGCCCCGCCGCGCGGCCGAGCCCAGCGCACTTCGTAGACGCACGCCGGCGCATCGTCGGCGATGCATGCAGAATGCACGATTTCCGCCTCGGGAAATCCCCAGAAAAGCGGCAGCGCCGCGAGCTCGCCGCGACGCGCGGCGCAGAGCAGCCTTTCGCCGCGCCGGGCGTCAGGCTCGTTTTCTTCTTCGCGCAGGCGATAGTTGAGCTTGAGCGCGTTGCGCGCGCCTTTCTCCGGCTCGTCGAGCTCCCAGGTGCCGACGCGCGTCCACTCCGAGCCGTTCGCCGCGAGAAAACGGTACGCCTCGAGCGGCGTCTTCGCGGCGCGCAGCATGCGCATGTGCGTGCCGAGCGCCTCGGGATGAAGCGCCCAGCGCCCGCGGTGCTCGAGCGCGCACTCGCCGAGCTCTTGCGCGAACACACGGAGCGCGCGTCGCGCCCGACTCGCGCTGAGCCACGCCGTCTCCGAATCGAGCGCTTGCGGGTCGACGCCGGCCGTCAGCAACACGGACGACGCGTGCCGCTCGCCGCGCTCTTTGCGCAAGCGAAGCAAATACGGTTTGAGCAGCGCGGCTCGGATTTCTTCCTTGCCTCCGCGGACACCGCCCGGCGGAATGCTCGGAATGACCGCCATCGTTTTCAAAGCGTAGAGCGCCTCGCGTCGATCGTCGAGTTACTCCGGATCGGGCAACGGATGGGCCGCGCGATCGTGGGCCCAGCGCTCGATGCGCGCGTCGCGGGCGCGGGCGATCGCCTCGAGGACGCGCGACTTGACCGCGGGCGAAAGCGACCGCGTGCGAGCGATGACGAGCCGCGCGACGTCGAGGTCGTGAATTTCCCCGAGGCGTTTTTGGTAGCGGGTCGCGGGCTCGGCGAGCGCGGCGACGGTCGGCGGGAGCGCGTCGGCGAAGATTTCGGTCGTGTAACGAAGTCGCTTGCACGCGATGCGGAGCGCGTGGAGCGCCGCGGGATCGTCGGGCCGCGCGTCGCTCTTGCGATCGACCTCTTGGCGCGCGCGCGCGGCAGACTTGTGTGCGAACGCGGCGACAGGGCGGCGGCGATCCGGCCTGACCGGCAACGCGAGCAGCGCGCGGAGCTCGCGAAGCGGCCGGCGAACGTCGCCCGCGCGAAGACGATGCTCGACGATGCCGCGAAGCGATTCTTCGCGCCGCGCGCGCCGGACGATCCAAGCGTCGAGCTCGGACTCGCCGGCGTCGAGCGCAGTGAGCGTCTCGCGGAGCACCTCCTCGTCGCGGAGCGCGCCGCTCGCGCGCTGCACCCGAGCGAGCGCGCCGCGGATCGCATCGCAATGAAATCGGCCAAAAACCGGTCTCGCGATGCGCAAGACGACGCGCAGTCGGCGGAGCGCGACGCGCATGTCGTGAATCGCTTCGGGATCGCTTCGGTCACGCACGCGGGGAAGGGTCGCCCCGAGCTCGGTGGCGAGCGCGCGCATGCGCCGCGCGAGAAAGACATGCGCCGCAGGAAGGCGCGGCGCGATCAACGCGTGGCCTCGAAGATCGTCACCATCGTCACCGGCTTGAAGCCGATCGCTTCGCGGAAGACGTGACGCACGGCGATGCGGACACGTTCGTCGCGCGGCTCCGGAAGAGTCTCGTCCGCGAACGCGGCAGCGGCGGCGCGCTTGGCGTCGGCGAGGACGCTCGCGCGCGAAGCTTCGTCGACGAGCCCGCGCGTCGCGATGCGCACGTCCGGCGCGTCGCCCGCGCGCTCGACCACGCTCACCGCGACGACGCCTTCGCCCGCGAGGATCACGCGCTCGCGCATCTGCGCCGGCGGAATCGGCTGCCCGAATGCACAATGCACGCGTCCGACGCCGACTTTTCCGGTCTTCTGCAGCCCGGCGTCATCGAGCGTCGCGACGTCGCCGTTTTCGAGCACGCACGTTTGCTGAACGCCGATTTCGCGCGCGAGCTCCGCGTGCCGCGTCAAATGATGAAGCGTGCCGTGGAGCGGAACGAACGACCGCGGACGCGCGAGCTCGAGCATGCGCTTTTGCTCCTGGCGATGGGCGTGGCCGCTCACGTGGACCGCGCGATCGGTGATCCACGTCCGGAGCTCGACGCCGCGACGGAGCAAGTGGCTCATCACCGCGTAGACCGAGAGATCGTTTCCGGGAATCGCGCGCGACGAGAGGACGACCGTGTCGCCCGGCGCGAGCTCGAAGAGCGGATGGTCCCCGCGCGCGAGACGCGAGAGCGCGCCCCGCCATTCGCCTTGCGTGCCGCTCGCGATCGCGAGAACTTGCGCGCGCGGAAGCTCCTTGGCGCGCTCGGCCGGCCACACGAGATCGCTCGGCCAATCGAGGTAGTGGGTTTCGCGCGCGGCCTTCGCGTGTGTCTCGACGCTGCGGCCGAGGAGCACGATCTTGCGCTTCGTGTGGCGCGCGATTTCGCCGATCATGCGGAGACGATGCACGTTGGACGCGAACATCGCGACGATGACCGCGCCGCTCGCCTTCGCCGCGATGCGATGCAGCGAGTCGCCGACGCCGCGCTCGCTCCCGGTTTCGCCGGTCGCGTCGATGTTCGTCGAGTCGGAGAGGAGCAGCGCGATTCCTGCCTCGCCGAGCTCGTCGATGCGATCGATGTCGAACGCTTCGCCGTCCGGCGGCGTCGCGTCGAATTTGAAATCTCCCGTGTGGAGGACGACGCCCGCGTCGGTCTTGATCGCGAGCGCGGTCGCGTCGGCGATCGAATGCGTCACGCGAATCGGCTCGACCCAAAATGAGCCGACGCGGTAGAGGCCGCGCACCGTCGCTTCGTTCAAGACTGGCTCGTGCGCGATCGGCGGCGCGCCCTTTTCGCGCGCCTCGGCGAGCCGCGATCGGATGAGCGCGGACGCGTGCGGCGGCGCCCAAATCGGCACCTCGAATTTCGAAAGCAAATACGGGATCGCGCCGATGTGGTCCTCGTGCCCGTGCGTCACGAAGAGACCGGCGATTTTTCCCCGGTACGGCTCGAGCGCCGCGAAGTCGGGGTGGACGACGTCGACGCCGAGACCGCGATGATCGAACGTGACGCCGCAGTCCACGAGCATGACCTCGCCGCGCTGCTCGAGGGCGAGGCAGTTCATTCCGACTTCGCCGAGCCCGCCCAGCGCGAAGAGCGAAACTTTGCCCATGGGCGGCTCGGTTTAGCACGGAAATCGTGCTAAACGGAGCGACTCGCATGAGTGCGGACGCGCGCCGATTTCTCGTCGTGACCGGCAAGGGCGGAGTCGGCAAGACGACCGTGGCCGCGGCCTACGCGATCGCCCTCGCCGCGCGCGGCAAGCGCGTCCTCGTCGCGATGTGCAACGCGAAAGAGCGTCTCTCGTCGATGCTCGGAAGCGATCTCATCGGCACCGACGTCATCTCGGTCGGCGCGAACATTTGGGCCGTCAACATGACGCCCGAGATCGCGCTCGAAGAGTACGGAATGATGGCGCTCAAATCGAAGGCGCTCTATTCGCTCCTCTTCGACAACAAATACGTGCGCGTCTTCTTTCGCGCGGTGCCGGGCATGAGCGAGTGGGCGATGCTCGGCAAAGCGTGGTTTCACACGACCGAGACGCTGCCCGACGGCTCGCCCAAATACGACGTCGTCATTCTCGACGCGCCGGCGACCGGTCACGGCCTCGACATGCTGCGCGTGCCGAAGGTCATCGTCGAGGTGGTGCCGCCGGGTCTCTTGCGACGCGACGCCGAGCGCGCGTGGAACATGTTCCGCGATGCCGAAGCGTGCGGCGTCGTGCTCGTGACACTGCCCGAAGAAATGCCGACGACCGAGACGATCGAGCTCGCCGACGCGCTCACGGGCGAGCTCGGGATGAACATCTCGCGCGTCGTGGTGAACGGCGTCTTGCCGCCGCTCTTCTCGCGCGAGGAGCGCGCCGTCCTCGAGAAGCTCGCGATCGATCCGCACGACGCGGGCACTTCGGCGCTCGACGCTGCGCGCGTTCGGGCGGTGCGCGAGCGCGTCCAAGCCGACAGCCTCGCGCGCCTCGCCAAGGAGCTGCCGATCGAGCCGGCGTTCATGCCGCTGCTCTTCGAAGACGCCGCGACCCCCGCCGCGATCCGCGAGCTCGCGAAGCGACTTTAGCGCCGCGCCTTGCGGGCGAGCGCGACGAGCGCGGCGCCGCACTTTCGGTCCTGCTGCGCGGTGCACACGTCCGCGAGCAGATTGGCCTCGAACGGATCGACGCCCTTCACGCCTTTGCCGAGGACGCGCGGATCGAGAATTTTCCGCGCGCCGGCGTAATCGCCGCTGACGTAGAGCGCGTGCGCGACCGCGACGACCTCGTCGGCGCCCGCGTCGGCGGCGAGCTCCGTCGGCGCGGGTGCGACGGTTTCCGTCGCCGTCGCGACAGGCAAAAGCTCGGGCTGATCTTTTTTGAGAATCGCGTCGCGCGCGGCCTTGTCGGCGTTCTCGGCCTTGAGCTTGTCCGACACAGACTGCAAATCGAGCAGCTTCTTCGCCGCGGCTTGTCCGCTCGGGCTCTTCGAGTCGGCCGCGACCGCCGCGCTGCACGCCGCGGCCGCGCCTTTGACGTCGTAATTCTTGTCCAGGTCGACGCACCGATCGTAATCGGCTTTCGCTTTGTCCTGGCACGCTGCTGCGAGCAAGAAAAGAACGAGGACCGCGCGTCGCATGAGCCGAGCCTACCACCGTTGACATCGCGTGAAGCCATGAGGACGCTGTCCCCCCGCGCATGCCGTACACGTATGAATATCCGCGCCCGGCCGTCACGGTCGACGTCGTGCTGTTCACGATTCGCGGCGGCGACCTCGCCGTCCTGATGATTCGGCGCGGCGGCCCGCCGTTCAAAGGTCAGTGGGCGCTGCCGGGCGGCTTCGTCGAAGAAAATGAGAGCCTCGAGCGCGCGGCGGCGCGCGAGCTCGAAGAAGAAACCGGCATCGCGCAGACCGCGCTCGAGCAGCTCGGCGCGTTCGGCGATCCAGGCCGCGATCCGCGTGGGCACACGGTGAGCGTCGCGTTCTATGCGTTCCTCGTCGCGCCTGCGCGCCCGGTCGCGGCCGACGACGCAGCCGACGCGCAGTGGATTTCGATCGCGTCGCTCGCACGTCAGCGCGTCGCCTTCGACCACCCACGCATCATCGCGCTCGCCGTCGAGCGTCTGCGCGAGCACCTCGCGTCCTTCGCGAGCGAAGCGCCGACGCGTCCCGCCCTCGAGCTCGTCCCGCCGCGCTTCACCTTGAGCGAGCTCCAACACGTCCACGAAGCCGTTCTCGGCCGGCAGCTCGACAAGCGGAATTTCCGCGCGAAATTGCTGCTTCGCGAGCTCGTCGAGCCCGTCGCCGCGGCACACCGCACGGGCCGCCACCGGCCCGCGCAGCTTTATCGGTGGAGCACCAAAACGTCGATTCATCCGCCGCCGGTCGCGCCGCCGCCCGCGCGCGCCGCGCGTCCGCGCAAACGCGCGCGCAAATCGAAGTCGGAGTAACCTCAGCAGTCATGCCGCCGCCGATCCCCACGCTCACGGTCAACCCGCTGTCGGTCGGTCTCGACGCGTTCCACGCCGTCGCCGCCGCGCACCACGCGGGCATCGAGAACGTCCGCTCGACCTTCGAGCTCGTGCTCGACAACGTCGAGTCGGGCGGCTTGCGGGTGCTCGCGGGCATCGAGCCGCTCGTCGACGCGCTCGAGCGATTTCGCATCAAGGGCGAAGAGGCGACGTACCTCAAAGAGATCGGCGCGATCTCGCCCGAGCTCTCGCGCAAGCTCGACGGCGCGCGCTTCACATGCGACGTCGACGCGGTGCCGGAGGGCTCGGTCGTGTGCCCGGGCCAGCCCGTCGTCTCGATCGAAGGTCCGTTCTGGCAAGCGCAGCTCGTCGCCGCGTGGGTGCTGAGCTCGGTCGACGGCGCCACGCAAGTCGCATCCCAAATCGCGCGCTGCGTGATCGCCGCCGAAGGCGCAGAGATCATCGAAGCCGGCGCCGTCCTCCTCGGCCGCCTCGGCGGAAATGCGCTCCACGCGCGCGCCGCGTACGTCGGCGGCGCCGGCGCGACAACCCACGCGCTCGCTGGCCGTCGCTACGGCATCCCTGTGCGCGCGCTCCAGCCCGAGTCGTTCGTCCTCGCGGCGAAAGACGAGCAATCGGCGTTCGAAGCGTGGCTCCGCGCCGTGCCCGAGCAGCCAATCGTGCGCGTCGACGTTCGCGACGCGGCCGCCGGAATCGACAAAATCGTCGCGGCGGCACGGGCCCGCGCGACCGCATCGTGGAGCGACGCGCCCATCGCGATCGAAATCGCCGCGAGCGAAATCCTCGACGCGTGGTCGTTCGCTTACGAGCGCTTCGCGAAGGCGGGCCTCAAGGAGCCGGTCATCGTCGTGTCGGGCGTCACGTCGCCGGAGCACGTGAGCGATCTCCGCCGCAGCGGCGCGCCCATCGCCGCGTTCGTCGTCGCGCCGGTCGTCGATTCGTTTCCGCGCGCGCGCTACGACCTCGTCGCGATCGAGCAAGAAGGCTCCTGGTCGCCGCGCCTCCACGTGAGCCTTGCGCACGGCGCGCGCGGCGTTCCCGGGCGAAAAGTGGTGCTCCGCTACTTCGACGCCGACGGTCACCCGGTGGGTGACATCACGCACGCGGCGAACGAACGACACACGACGGTGCGCGACGCGCGCCTCGTCGATTTGCGAACGGGCCAAGTCGTACGCCTGCGCGACGCGGCGTCGAGCGCGCCCATCCTCCGCAACGTGATGCGCGCCGGCAAGCGCGTCCAAACGCTCGAGTCCGCGCGCGAGCTCCGCGAGCGATCGCTCCGCGCCGTGCAGTCGCTCTTGCCGAAGCACAAACGACCGACCGCGCCCGCGCGCTACCCGAGCGGCGTCACGCCGTCGCTCGCCGCGCTCCGCCGCGATCTCTCCGGCGCCTGACGCGCGAGCAGTCGCATCGGCAGGCCCCCCTTCGGACGCAGCGTGACGACCGGATCGAGCGCGATCGCGAAGCCCGGCAAGAGCTCGAGCCGCACGCGCTGAACGATCCGCGCGAGGACGAGCGTCGCCTCGGCCATCGCAAAGACGTTCCCGATGCACGTGCGCGGCCCGCCGCCGAACGGCAAGTACGCGTGCTTGTGTCGCGCTTCCTTTTCGCGCGCCGAAAACCGCGTCGGGTCGAACGCCTCCGGATTGGGCCAAATCGCGGGCGAGCGATGCAGCACATACGGCGAGATGCCGACAGTCGCGTCCTTCGGAATTTCCCACTCGCCGACCCGATCGGCTTCGAGCGCGCGCCTCTCGAACGTCCAGACCGGCGGATACAAACGCATCGTCTCCTCGACGACCATCTGCGCCGTCGCGAGCTTCTTCACGTCGTCGATGCCGACGTGCGCGCGATCGCCGAGCACCGCATCGGCCTCGTCGCGCACGCGCCGCGCCCACTCGGGGTGCTTCGAAAGCATGTAGAGCGCAAACGAAAGCGCGTTCGCGGTCGTCTCGTGGCCGGCCGAGACCATCGTGATGAGCTCGTCGCGAAGGAGCTTGTCGCTCATCGGCTCGCCGGTCTCTTCGTCCCGCGCGTCGAGCAGCATCGAGAGGAGATCGTCCTTCGGCCCCGACGCGCGTCGCTCGGCGATCATGCCGTAAATGAGCGCGTCGAACTTTTTCATCTCGCGCTTCATCTGAATGTTCTTGAACGTGGGCACCGAGAGCGGAATGGGCACGAGCGCCTCGGCATAGTCGTTCGCCCAGCGAAGCCCGATCGAGAGGGCGTGGCCGATCGCCTTCGCGTCGCCGTCGAGCTCGCGCGAAAGGAGCGCCCGCCCGACGACGCGGAACGTGAGCCGCATCATCTCGGCGTGCACGTCGATGGTCTGCCCGATCGACTCGCGGTCCCACCGCGCGAGCATGTCGCTCGTGCAATCATCCATCGCGCGGACGAACGACGCGATGCGCTCGCGATGAAACGCGGGCTGCGCGAGCTTGCGCTGCCTCCGCCAGACCTCGCCTTCGCTCGTGACGAGCCCTTGCCCGAGGATGACTTTGAGCCCGGCGTAGTTCCGGCTCTTCTCGTAGTTCTTCGGGTTCTCGACCAAGACATGCCGGATCGCGTCCGGATTCGTGAGGAGCACGTAATCCAGGTGCAGCATGTGGAAGCCGACGACGTCGCCGTGCTCGCGCGTCGCGCTCATGAAGAGCTCGAGCGGCTCGCGCAGCGCGCCGAACACCGAGCCGAGGACGGGCAAACCAGGCGGACCGGGCGGATAAGACGGCATTTCGGGCCTCCGAAGAGAACATGAGGGTGGCCTCATGTTCTTCGGCTCGAATGTGAGGCCAGCCTCATGTTATTGTCAAGGCGTGGCCCCGAAAAAGGTCGAGCGGCGCGTCCCGGCGCAAGAGCGGAGCCGTGAGCGCGTCGCGCGCATCCTCGACGCCGCGGCGTACGAGTTCGCCGAACGCGGGGTCGAAGCGGCGACGATCGAGGCCATCGCCCAGCGCGCGCGAACCTCGGTCGGATCGATCTACCAATTTTTTCCGAACAAGCTCGCCCTCTACGAGGCCATCGGCGCGCAGTACCTCGAGGACGTGCGGTCGCTCTTCGGGATGCTGGTCCACACAGAGTCCGGTTTGCCGTGGCGCGAGGTCGTCGGCGGCGCGGTCGACTCGTTCGCGGCGATGCACCGAACGAGCGTCAGCTTCCGCGCGATCGCTTCGAACATCTTTTATTCGCGGCGCTTTCTCGACGCAGGCCAGGCGATGAACCGCGAGCTCGCCGAGCGCGCCGAAGCGGTGTTCGTCCAATTCGCCAAAAAGAAGCTCCCGCCCGCGCGTCGCAAGCTGATCGCCACCGTCGCCATCGAGACGCTCTCCGCGTTGCTTCTCTTCGCGACCGAGCAACCCCGCCCGCGGAGCGACGCGCTCCTCGGTGAGGCAAAAGTCGTCATCGAGAGATACCTCGAGCCCTATCTGGATTGAGGGTTGCCCTCCGGCAGAGCTGTCCTTAGGCTACGCGGCCCAACCAACTCATAGGAGCCGCAGAAATGGCCTACGAACTTCCCCCGCTGCCGTATCCCTACGACGCTCTCGAGCCGCACATCGACAAGGCGACCCTCGAGCTTCATCACGACAAGCACCACAAGGGCTACGTCGACGGTTTGAACGCCGCGCTCGGCAAGCTCGAAGAATCGCGCAAGTCGGGCGACACGGCGCTCGTGCAGCACTACGAGCGACTCGTCGCGTTCCACGGCGCGGGTCACCAAAACCACGTCCAGTACTGGACGAACATGAAGCCGAAGGGCGGCGGCGAGCCGACCGGGCCGGTCGCCGATCAGATCAAGCGCGACTACGGCTCGTTCGAAGCGTTCAAAAAAGAATTCACCGCGGCGACGGTCAGCGTCGAGGGCTCGGGCTGGGGTCTCCTCGCTTGGGAGCCGCTCGGCAAGCGCCTCGTGACGCTCGCGCTCATGAATCATCAGAACAGCGCGTTTCCCGGCGCGATCCCGCTCCTCATCTGCGACGCGTGGGAGCACGCCTATTATCTCAAGTACCAAAACAAGCGCGCCGACTACGTCGCCGCTTGGTGGAATTGCGTGAACTGGGACGACGTCGCGAAACGCTTCGCGGTGGCGACTCACTCGCACTGATGGAGACCGAAACCAAGCAGCGGCTCGCGGCCGAGCTTCTCGAGCAACACGGCGAGAGCTTCGACGTGGACATCCCCAAAGCGCTCGCGGCGTTCTTCGCGAGCGGCGGCGCGTTCAACTGCGAGGGAAAGTGCGCGAAACTGAGCGTGCCGGGTTGGCAGCCCGGCACGTTCCGCCTCGTCGTCGCGCCGCCGTCGTGGGAAGTGGCGTCCGAGATCAACGTCGACGACGCCATCGTCGGCGAGGACGGCGAGTGGGAAGCCGCGCGCAACTTCGTTCCGCTCTTCAACGTCGACGAGAGCTCGTACATCGTCGCGAAGATCGACGAGCCCGGCGTGCCCGTCGGCTTCTTCAACGAAGAGGCCTTCCGCGAAGACGGAAAAGGCTACAAAAACGGCGTTTTCATGATCGCGAAGTCTCTCGCCGATTTTCGCGAGTCGCTCGTCGACGTCGCGGGCGAAGCCGATTTCGAGTGCGAGATCGAAGACGAGATCTGGGACGAGCTCGACGACGACGAAGACGACGACGACGAGGAAGACGATTGAAACCGTGGTCGGTACCGCTGCGCGGCAAGCTCGACGAAGTCGAGGTCGATAGCCGCGCGCTTCGAGGCAATCGACTCGGCGACCCTCATGTGCGGCCGCTCTGGGTCTATCGCCCACCGGCGTACGAGCAAGACGGCGCGCGGCGGTTTCCGACGATTTATTTGATTCAAGGTCTCACCGGCCAAGTCGACATGTGGCGCAACCGGTCTTCGTTTCGACCGAACGTGATCGAGCTCGTCGACGAGCTCTTCGCGCGGCCCGAGACGCCGCCGTGTCTGGTCGTGATGGTCGACGCGTGGACGTCGCTCGGCGGAAGCCAGTACGTCGACTCGCCGGCGACCGGGAAATATCAAACGTATCTTTGCGACGACGTGGTCGCGTTCGTCGACGCGAAATACCGCACGAAAGCCGATCGAAATCACCGCGCGCTCACCGGGAAATCGAGCGGCGGTTACGGCGCGATGGTCGTGCCGATGATGCGACCCGACGTGTTCGGCGCGCTCGCGACGCACGCGGGCGACGCGCTCTTCGAGCTTTGTTACGCGCGGACGTTCGGCGGCACGGTCCGCGCGCTCCGCGAATACGGCGGCAGCTTCGAAAAATTTTGGGCCGACTTTCGCTCGCGGCCCGCGCTGAGCAAGTCGGGCGATCACACGCTGCTCAACGACTACTGCATGGCCGCATGTTACTCGGCCGACCCCGACGGCACCGTGCGCCTCCCGTTCGACACGACGACCGCCGAGCGCATTCCGGACGTTTGGGCGCGTTGGCTCGCGCTCGACCCGGTCTACATGGCGCGCCGCCCGGACTACGCGCGCGCGCTGAAATCGATGCGTGCAATCTACATCGATGCCGGCAACCGCGACGAGTACTACCTCGACCTCGGCGCCGAAGCGTTCCACCGCGCGCTCCTCGAAATCGGCATCGAAGATCATTTCTTCGAGCTCTTCGACGCGACCCACGCGGCCATCGAGTATCGCTACCCGAAGGCGATGGCGTACCTCGCCGAACGAATCAGCGGCGAGTGAGCAGCTTCTCGAGCAAGTCGCGCGAGTAGCTCGAGAGCTCGCGGAAGACGACGCCCATACCGCTCGGATTACTCTCGACGCGCACGACCTCGCCGACGCCTTCGATGGTCTCGATGTCATCCATGATGACCGAGAAATGGAGGTTCACCTTCGTCCCGATCGGAAGCGGCGACTGCGTGCGAACGAAGACGCCGGTCTTCGAGATGTTGGTGATGTACTCCTGAATGAAGGCGTCGAACGACTCGAACTCTTTGTTGATCGTGATTCGCTCTTCGCCGCGTTTGCCGTCGTTCACCATCGCGATGCTAGCATCATGATCGATACGGCGGTGCGGGCGCTTCGAGACGTTCGCGGGCGCGCACGCCGAAGGCGTCGGTCGAGCACGCGGCCGCCGCGCGCTCCCATGCGCCCCGCGCTTCGTCCTGGCGGCCGAGCGCGTGAAACGCCTCGCCGAGATAAAACGCGCGCGCGCATTGATGGTGCGGCGTGCCGCCACGCGCGTAGGCCTGTTCGAGCGGGTCGATGGCCTCGCTCGGCTCGCCCGCGACGACCAGCGCTGCGCCGAGCGTTCCGAGCTGGCAGCTGCGCAAATCGTCGATGTGCTCGGGCGCAGCGTCCACGGCGACCGTCTCCATCGATTCACGCACGATCGCAACCGCGCGCGCCCCGTCTCCGGTTTGCACGAGCGACCACGCGAGGTTGTTCAGCAACGCGGGAAGGAGCGGTTTGCGAATGTGTCGTCGATCGATCGACTCGAGGATCCGGCGCGCGTCGGCGAAGCGCCCTTGGAGCACGAGCAACGTTCCTTCGTGCATGCGCATCAGCTCGATGCCCGAAGCCGACCGGGCGTAGACGCCGCGAAGCTCGGCGACGAGCCGATGCGCTTCGCCGAACGACGCGTCCGTCATGAGCGCGTAGAGCCGGACGAATGCGCGGCGGGCGACGAGCCGATTCGCGAACCTTTGGAACGGCCGCAGCACGAGCAAACAAACGAACACGGTGACCCACGCGAGAATCAGTCCGCCGCGCCGACCCGCAGCGAGCGCCGCCGCGACGACGAGCGCGTACGTCATCCACCGAACGAGCTGGAGCTGCCGTCGAACGCTCACCACGCGATTCTACGTCGGCGAGCGCGCTACTTCCCCTGCAGGTCGAATTGCTCGAGGTGATATTCCTTGCGCGGCTGCACCATGATTTTGCGCATGTACTTGTTCTCGGCGACAGCGAGCGCTTCTTTTTCGGGCCCGGTGAGCAAGTCGGCGACCGCGGGGTGCGCGTTCACGATGATCGTGTAGCCCGGGAGATCCCGCCGGCGCCGGCGGATCTCGCGCAAGATCTCGTACGCGATCGTCTCCTTCGATTGGAGCTGCCCGGTGCCGTCGCAATAAAAGCACGGCTCGTGCAGCATGCGCCCGAGCGACTCGCGCGTTCGCTTGCGCGTCATCTCGATGAGCCCGAGCTCCGAAATGCGATTGAGCGTCGTCTTCGCTTTGTCCTTTTGCAGGACGTCCTCGAGCGTGCGCCGCACTTTTTCGCGGTGCGCCGCTTTTTCCATGTCGATCAAATCGAGGATGATGAGGCCGCCGATATTTCGGAATCGCAGCTGATAAGCGATTTCGTGAACGGCCTCCAAGTTGGTTTTGAGGATCGTCTCCTCCATGTCCTTGGAGCCCTTGCCGACGAATCGACCGGTATTCACGTCGATCGCGGTGAGCGCTTCGGCTTGATCGATGATCAAATAACCGCCGCTCGGGAGCGGGACTTTGCGCGAGAGCGCGCGTTGGATTTCGTCCTCGATGCCGTACTCGTCGAAGATCGGCTCGCTGCCTTGATAGAGCTCGATGTCTTTGATGCGATCGGGCGCGAACATCTCGACGAAGCGAATGAGCCGTTCGTATTGCTGCTTGTCGTCGATGACGATTTGATCGACTTCGTCGGTGAAGAGATCGCGCGCGGTCTTCAAGACGAGGTCGAGCTCGCTCATGAGCACGGCCGGCGCGCGCGGCGTCTCGGCTTTTTTCTTGGCGATTTCGCCCCAGACGCGAACGAGATAACCGACGTCGGCCTTGAGCTGTTTCTTCGTGAGGCCCTCGGCGACCGTGCGCACGATGAGGCCGCCGGTCGGGGGCTTCATCATCTCGATCGCTTCGCGCAGGCGCGCGCGCTCTTGATCGCTGCCGATGCGCTTCGAGATGCCGATGTGCTCGACCGTCGGAACGTAGACGACGTAACGGCCCGGCAGCGAGACGTGCGACGTGCAGCGCGCGCCTTTGGTGCCGATCGGATCTTTCGAGACCTGAACGATGATCTCCTGGCCCTCTTTGACGACCTCGCGAATCGGCGTCGATTTCGAGATGCGGAGCGGCGACGGAGCTTGGCGCGGCTTGTTGCGGCGATCGCGATCCTGATCGCGACCTCCGCGATCGCCGCGTCCACGACCTCGTCCGCGTCCTCGTCCTCGACCGCGTCCGCGATCGCCTCCGCGGCCTTCGCGCTCACGCGGCGCCGCGGCACGCGGAACAGGCTCGCCCGGCTCGCTCACGGTGAAACCAGGAAGCCCCGCGAAATCGTCATCGTCGGCCGCGGGCGCAGCGGCCGCCACCGCGGGCGCGGACGTCGGGATCGCCGGCATCGACGACGGCTCTTCGCTCGCCGGCTCGTCGCCCCAGCCCTCGTCCGGCGCCGCCTCGTCTTCGGCGTCTTCGGCTTCGGCGGCGCTCGCGGCTTCTTCTTCGGCGTCGGCTTCGGCCTCCGCTTCGGCGAGCTCGTTCTCGACCGCGGCGATCTCCGCCGGGCTCGCGTCCGCCGTCTCTTCGGTGACCGCCGCGGTGTCGACGTCGGTCTCGGCCTCGGCGACGACGGCCGCATCGCTGTCGGTCAGCGGCCCGCTCGCAAGTCCGTCGACCGGCGCGGGCGGCGCGGTTTCGATTTCCGCTTCGGTCTCGGTGTCGAGCTCTTCGTTGCCGGTCACCTCGGGCCCGCCTTCGGGGGCGTCCTCGTCGCGCGCTTGCTTGCGTGTACCCTGCAAGTAAGTGTCGAAGTCGGCAGGCCGAATCAAATCTTCGACGTGCAAGAACGCAGCGCGCTCCTGCCCGATGTCGATGAACGCCGCTTGGAGACCGGGCAAGACCCGCGTCACTCTGCCCAAGTAGACGTTGCCGACCGTGCTCGGCTGCGAGCTCGACCCCCGACGCTCGATGTGGAGCTCGGCGATGATTCCGTCTTCAATGAGCGCGACCCGCGTCTCGCGGATGTCCACGCTGATGACCAAAATATTTTTCGCAGACATTGTCCCCGGAAAAGCAGCCTGGCGAAACGCGCCGGCCGCAGAAGCTTGAGTTGGAATTACGAGAAACGCTCCGGATGCGCACGCGAACGTGGGCGTCAACGGAGCAGGAAAACTTCGGGACAAGTGTCCCTGGCGGCTGCTTTAGCGCCTTCGAGCCTTAAAGGCAAAGGCCCCATCACACCCTTCCACGCTACCGTTGCTCCCTCTCGGGCCTGGCGGGGTTCACGCTTCCGAGTCGATGAGGCCGCATGTGGGATTGGGAACAATCCCGCTGTCGACTTCGTAACACTTGCGAACTAAAAAGGGAACCCCGTGAGCCCCGCAACCGAAATTGCCCTCGTCGCCGGCCGTGAGCTCAAAAAGAGCATCCGCAGCGTGAAGGGCATCATCCTCGGCATTTTGACGCTGCTCGGAAGTTTCCTGGCGGTGCTCATCTGCATTTGGCTCGAGTCCGGCGTGCGCGAGAAAATCGGCGGCGCCGGGACCGAGGCGTTCCAAGACGCGTACGAAAAGGGCGCGGTGAAAGCGGGCGCCGACCCCGCGGTCGCGCACTACGTCGCGCACATGCCGATTTCGCTCATCACCTTTTTGAAGGTGCTGGTCTGGGTCGGCCCGCTGCTCGTCGCGCTGCTCGGCTTCGACTCGGTCAGCGGGGACCTGCAGCATCGCGGCGTTCGTTACTGGACGGTGCGCTCGCGGCGCTGGTCGTACCTGCTCGGGAAATTTTTCGGGCTCTGGGGCATCGTCTCGATCGTCACCGCGACGCTGATGATTCTCTCGAGCCTCGCGGTTCTGATTCGCGGCTACATCACCATCGGTGACTTTTTCACCTGGGGCGTTCGCTGCTGGCTGATTTCGGCGTTCATCGTCGGCACGTGGACGTCGGTCGCGATCTTCGTGAGCTCGCGATTCAAGACGCCGCTGCTCGCGCTGCTGACGACGTTCGGCGCGTTCTTTTGCATGTGGCTGCCGGGCTTCATCGGCTGGGCGATGCGCTGGGGCTCGGCGCTCTCGTCGCAGGGCGATTCGCCGGAGGCGCAGGCCGCCGCGAGCTCGGTCGTCAGCAACATTCGCTGGTACGAATATCTCTACCCGAACGGCTACGACGATCTCTTGCTCTCGCCGAAGCCGATGCACGTCGCGGCCGGCCTCGGCGCGTGCGCGCTCTACATGATCGTGTTCGTGGGGCTCGCCTCGGCGCTCTTCGCGAAGAAGGACGTGTGATGACCGCCGAGCCCGTCACGCCCGAGGAAAAAGCGCCGGAAGAAAAGGCGCCCGAGCCCGCGGCGAAGAAGAAGAAATCCCACGAATCGGCGGTCAAGCTCGCGAAGGTGACCAAGCGCTTCGGCGACAAGCTCGCCGTCGACGAGCTCACGCTCAACATTCGCGCCGGCTGGATTTACGGCCTGATCGGACCGAACGGCGCCGGCAAGACGACGACCTTTTCGATGATGGCCGGTTACCTCGAGCCGACGAGCGGCCAGGTCGAGGTGCTCGGATTTTCATCGCGCAGCGTCGACGAGCTGCGCGGGCGCCTCGGGGTCCTCCCGCAAGACGCGCTCTTGCCCGCGCTCGATCGCGTCGGCGAATTTTTGATTCACATGGCGCGCCTCCAGGGCATGGAGAAAATCAAAGCCATCGCCGCCGCGCGCGACGTCTTGCGCGAGGTGGGCGGTCTCGATTGGTGGGACATGCGCTGCGGCACGCTCTCGCACGGCATGGCCAAGCGCGTTGCGCTCGCGCAGGCGCTCCTCGGAAACCCCGACGTCGTCTTGCTCGACGAGCCGACCGCCGGCCTCGATCCGCGCGTCGCTTACGAAGTTCGCCAGCTCGTGAAGGGCCTCAAAGGCAAGTGCACCGTGGTCATCTCGAGCCACAACTTGCAAGAGCTCGAAGAGGTTTGCGACGCGGCGGCCATCCTCGATCACGGCAAGCTCATCGCGTCGGGCACGATCGCCGAGCTCACCGCCGCGAGCGAAGAGATTCACGTTCGCATCGGCCGCACGTCCAAGGCGCAAGTCGCCGCCGGCGCCGCGAAGTCGCCGGCGCTCCCGCTCGACGCCATCCGGCAGATCCCCGGCGTGACGCGCTACGAGTGGGACGAGGAACGGCGCGATCTCGGCGTCTTCTTCGAGCGAAAACAAACCGACGCCGAGACGGTCATCGGCCAAGTGCTCTGGGCGCTCCTCAACGCGCAAGTCCGCATCAGCGGCGTCACGAAGGGCCGCGGCCTCGAGCAGCGCGTGATGGATCTGACGGACGAGTAGCTCTCTCTAGAGCTTCGCGTTCAGCGGGTCGTACTTGTTGCCGCCTTTGTGAAACGGCGTGTGCGACGGGTGCCACGCGGCGGGCGCGTGATACGAGTCGCGCGCTTTGCGCTTCGACTCCCAATTTTTTTCGTGCGTCTTGTCGAGATCGGCGAGCTGCTTTTTCTGCTCTTCGCTGAGCGTGCTCGCGGGCGAGGGCGTGTCGGTCGGCGGGGGCGGCGGCGTGACTTGCGGCGGAGGCTGCGCGGCGTTCGCGACCGAAGCGCCGACTGCGTCGGGCGATGCGCTCGCGCCCATGCGCGACGCGCCGAACGCCATCGCGCCGATCGCGAGCACGGCGACGCCGGCGATCGCGGCGTAGGTTCCTTTGCGCGATTTTTTGAACGGGCTCATGTCGAGCTCGTCCGTGTCGATCTCGGAGACGACGGGACGCGTCGAGTAGAGCGCCTGCTGCGCTTGGAGCTGCGGCGCATACGCGGGCACCGCGCCGTACGAAACGGGCGACGGCGTCGCGCTGGGGACGGGCACGGGCGCGGGCGCGGCCGGCTCGTCGCCGCCGAGCTCGTCGCGAAGCTTCGCCCACTTGCTCGCGCCGTCGCGTCGGACGAACGTTTCTTCGTCGATCGAGCCGTCTTGATAGGCCGCGTCGAGCTCGTCGAGCGTCATCGCGCGAACCGCGCCGTTCTGCAGTTGAACGAGCCAGATCTCTTCGTCGTGCTGGTCCATGACGAAACTCTACCGATGGCTCGTCCGCGCAAAAGGCTAAAACCACCTAAAATCAGCCCGAAAGCAGCATGGACGAAAGAATGCGGGGTTGGTGCATGTAGAATTGCGGGGATGATGCAACGGACACGGTGGATCATGCTCGCATCAGTCATGAGCGCCCCGCTTTTTGCGCTGCTCGCTTGCAAGCGAAGCGACGAAACGAACGGCGCCGGCGAGACGCTGAGCGCGACCGCCGCGCCGGCCCCCATGCCGACGCTCGAGATGAGCTCCCCGTTCGGCATCGGCGACGTGCTCGGTGATGCGTCGGATCCGGAAAATCCGCTCTTTCTTCTCTCGCACCTCGACGCGTCCGAGCTGAACGCGCTGATGGCCGAGGGCGGGCCGGTCGAGCAAGCGATGAGCGGGCGAGGCGACGCCGGCTTTCGTGCGAAGCCACAGCGGAGACGGGATCCCTAACGCGCTTGCTACGCGGGTTTCGAGTCGCGTAGACGTGCGATGTGTGGTGGCCGAAATGGTGCTCGGCGGGCTGGCACGTCCTCGCGCTCTTCGCTCTCGTCGGCGCATGCCTCGTCGTCGCTTACGTTCACGTGACGCCGTTCGACCAGCGCACGCACGACGTCGGCGCGCACCTGCGTTACATCGAGCTCGTCGAGCAGCGGCACGCGATCCCGAGCGGCGATGCATGCTGGGAATGTCACCAGCCGCCGCTCTACTACGTGATCGCGGCGCGCGTGCTTCACGCCGGAAAATGGCCGCTCCCGGACGAGCACTCGCTTCACGACGCGTCCGGAGCTCGCGCACTCCAGGCGGTCGCCGCCGCGCTCGGCTTCCTCACGCTGCTCTTTTGGTTGGCGACGATCCGCATCGCGTGCTCCACGACGTACGAGCGTGTCGTCGCGAGCGCGCTCGCGACTTTCGCGCCCGCGCTCCTCATCGAAGGGTGCAAGGTCGGAAACGATCCGCTCGTCATTTGTTTCGCGAGCGGCGCGTTGTGGCAGCTCGTGAGCTGGCGCGCGTCCGATCGCGCGCGCCATTTGGCGTTCGCGGGAGCGTTCGCGGCGCTCGCGATTCAAGCCAAGGCGAACGGGCTCGCGATCGCGGCCATCGTGCTCGCTTCGGTTTTGGCCGCGTTTCTTTCTCGCCCTGATCGCCGCGCTCCGCGGTTTTTCTGGGGCGCCGGCGCGTGCGTCGGGCTGATGGGCGCTTCGCTCGGTCTCTTCGAGTACGTCGTCGTTCACTTCAAGAACGGCATGACGCACCCGAGCTGGAGCGGCCTGCGCGCGCAGTACGGCTTGAACAACCGGTGGCAGGATTTCTTCACGTTCGATCCCTCGACCTTCGCGCGCAACCCGTGGGTTCACTTCGACGCGGGCCCCGCGCGCGATGAGTTTTGGAACTACCTGCTCCGTTCGAGCCTCTTCGGCGAATACGGCACGGCGGACGTCGCCACGACGGCGTTCGCGTACACGCTCGTCGGAATCACCGTCGTGCTCGCGGTCTTCGCGCTCGCCGGCCTCGTCTCGTGCGTCAGGCGCGCGTTCGGTCACGACCGTCACGGCGAACGCGAGCTCGTGCTCGCGGCCTTCGGATACCTCGGGTTTCTTGCCTCGCTTCGTCTCGTCGCCCCGTTCGCGGTGCACAACGACTTTCGTTTCATCGTGCCCTTCGTCGTGCCGTACGCGACGATGACGGCCGTCGCGCTGGGTCGCGTCCGCGCGAAGCTCGGCCACCGTCGGCCGTACCTCGCGATGTTTCCGGCCTGGCTCGTCGCGGTCTACTGCGTCGCTTCGCTGCGCGTCACGATTTACTGGACGTGATTCGTCGCCGGCAGCGCGCTCCGCACGGTCGCTTCGATCTCGTGCGCGAAGAGCTCGTGCCCCTCGGCGTTGGCGTGGTGATCGGTCGCGTCGACCCATAGCGCCTTCGGATCGTGGCCGCGAAATGCCGGCAGCGTGTCGTGAAACGCAATGTGCCGCGCGTCGAGCGCGTCGCGGATCGTCCGGTGCACGCCCTCGAACGGATAATCGCCGTCGAGGTCGGTGAGGAGCGGCCAGAGCACCACCACGAGCTTGCCGCCGCGCGCGCGCATCGTCGCGTCCATTGCGCTCAAGGCGTCGAGTGTCGCTTGCCAGCCTTCGCGATTCGCGTCGCCGAAGGCCTCTTGGTACCAGCGCGTGCTCTCGCGCGCGACCTTCGCGTCCTCGCGGCGCTCCTCGAGCAGCAGCCAGATCCGGCTCTTCCAGAATCCCGGCTGCGACGCCTCGCCTTCCATGAGCATGCGGCGCCGCTCGAGGATCCAGTCGTTGAGATACGGGTAGCGATTTTGGAATGCGGCAGACTGCTGTGGATCGTTGAGCACCATCGCGTAGACGACGACGTCCGGCTCGAGCGCCAAGCTGCGATCGAAGAGCTGTCGCATCTCCGGGAAGTTGTACCCGCGGCGGCCGCAGTCGAGCACTTCGGCCGGCGCGAGGCTGGCGCCCAGCCGCGACGAGAACGTGTCTTCCTCGCGCACGCCCTGACCTTCGGTGAACGAGTCGCCGATGACGACGACGCGCGCGCGACCGGGAGCACGCGGAGGAATGGCGGCGCCGCGACAGAGCTCGGCCGTGTAGCGGAAGCTCACCGCGAACGGCGTCCGCTCCCAGCGCTCGTCGACCTCGGTGAGCCCCTGTTGCCGCCACGATGCGCGTTCGTCCGGTCGCCGCAGATCGATTGGAAAGTAGTCGCGAGGATTGTCGGGAAAGACGTCGAGCCCGAGCCGCTTGTCCCGCGTCTCGATGTGCCAGGGATGGGCGAAGCGCTGCGGCTGTCGATGGACGATGCGCAGCGCGATCTCGACGAAGAGGAGCGAAACGATCGTGCCGCCGGCGGCGAGCGCTGCCCGACCCAACCACCGGCGAGCGCGGCTCATCGAGCCGGCGAGTCTACAAGAGCCGCAAAAGCTTGTCTCAGCGGAGAGGGCGGGATTCGAATCGGACCGAACGGTAGCGCCCGGCGTCTCCTATAGTAGCGAGAACGACGCAGATCCGAGAACGCAAAGCGACGCTTGGCAACGCGGAGTTTCGGCCTCGGGAGAACCCACGATCGCCGAGCTCGAGCGGGCCATCGTGGATGCGACGCTTGCGGGCCGGATGGAGGTGGCGGAACTCTTGGCCGACCGGTTACGTGCGCGCCTTGCCGCTGAACGCGGCACCGTGGTGAAGCTGTCCGGCAAGCACTGAGCGGTAATCGAGCTACCAGGTCGCGTTTCCAGCGCATGGCTCATCGATGTGCCGGACGGGGTGATCAGGCGCGGTCCGATCGACGTAGCCACCATCGTACTGAAGCAACTTCAGCAAGGTCCGCTCGAAGAGCACCCGGTACGCATTTCCGAGGCGTGCGAACTTCCGTTGATCGGCGCCCGCGCTGATTCCGCCGTGCGCCGGTGTGTTGCGAGCCTGGATCGCGGCACGCTCAACTTTTCCGACGCGAAGTCCGATCTCTTCGAAGAACGCGTCGAGCTGTTCGTTGCTACCCATGCGAAATGCTCCGCGGATCTTGCGAGCGATGGCGGCGGGAAGAGATTTGTCGGTGACTATCCTGTCGATTTGTTGCAGCGGCTCGGCCAGTGCGGCGGTGAACTGCTCTTCCGGAATGTGCGCGCCCTTGCTCTTTGAGCGCGTCGACTTGAACCATCCGTTCTTGAGGGACTCGAGCGCGGAGGAATAGAGCGCGAGATCGACGAGAGCGAAACTCTCGCTGGCAAGCCAATACGTAAGAAGCGCGTCCTGCAAACCAAACTGCTCGCGACAACCTAGGTAACGTGGGACCAGCATCGCGAGGAGCCTCTCCATGTCATCCGATGGCTGGCCGTACGTGAACGGTGAACGGTCCGCATAGCTACACAGACGGCGAATCCCTTGGCCCCATGGGTTGATTATCTCGCTTTCGATCACAGTTCCGCTTGCGTCGAAGACCGAGGAGCCCACGCGCATCAGGCGGCGACCAATGGCGAAGGAGACGATCTCGGCGACGGCATCCCGAACGTTTGCGTCCGGGACGGGGCCCGGGAATTCAATACTAGCCGGGGATGTCCATTCCGGAGCGAGTCCGTCCGGCACTTCGCAGAAAGCGAAACGTGCCTCGGTGGAATCAACGCCGAGGTGGTCAAAGTTTGAGAGGCCCCCAGTCGGCCAATCGCGCAGCGTCACATTTCCGACGCGCATGCTCCGTTCACGTTTGAACGTTCCCTCGCGTCGACGACTTGTTCCTCGGCAATAGACGGTTGCGTGGGGACCGTTGATGTACCAATCGGAGCGCCACGCTTCCGGACCAACGGGAGCAAATGCCGGCTCACCGTCCGCGCCAACGACTGCCTTTGTTGTCCAGACCCGCCGGAAATGCACCGGGCGCCCGTCCAACGAGAACCGTGGACGATCACGACCTCTCTGCTCGGTGCTCGGAACGTAGTTAACGTGCGCTTTGAGACAGCACTTAGAACTCGGCGCAGAGAACTCAACTTCGACGGGGTCGAGAAACGTACCTTCCGGGATGGCATTGTAAGATTCGTGACGACGGCGGAGTTCTTGGTAGTCGGGAAGCGCTCCTTCGCTGTGCAGTCGAAGCGTGAACTCCTCGTCCCGGTCGATCGTGACGCGGACCGTTCCCGGAACGAATGGCGGATCTGGAAACACCACCCCGGTTTCGAGCACCGTCGGTTGCGCACCCTGCTCCCACTCGAGGTCATTCTCTTGGCGGTCCGCCACGCTGACTCACTTGCAAGTTACCGTCGACTGGCGATCATCGCTCACGCTTCGCCGGCTTTGCAAGCAAGTGCGCCGGCTCGACTTCGAGCGCTGTCGCGACCTTCGCGATCCAGTCGGTCGTTGGCGCAGTTGTCTTCGCGAGCACGGCGAAAAGTTGCGAGCGCGACGTCCCGGCGAAGTCGGCCAGCGCGGTCAACGCCACGCCTTGCTTACGTGCGGTGGCGCGGATGTTCCGCGCCAAGATCGTCCGCAACTCGCCCGGCTCCACAGGCCCAACGGTAAAGACGCTCCGGCATCACGGAATCCGGTATCCTGGACTGTGCGCGACGATGCCATCGCCCGTTTTTAGGGGAAGCCAGCGCGAGAGGAGAGGTTCGAGGAATGAGGGCGCTTCAAAAGACTGCCGCCGCGGGTGCCACGGTCGCGGCGCTTATTCTCCGCTGCTCGTTGTCGTTTCAGAAAGGAGAGCGGAAATGAATGCCCGATCGACCCTCGTAGCAGCACTCGTCCTAGGCTTGGGAGCGCCCGCGAGTGCTGAGGGCACCCCGGTCTTCGTAACGAGCTTCGACGTCACCGTCTCGATCGGTGGAAATCCCTTCCATCCGCCCATTCCAACGCCGGCGGGAATGCGTTTCATGCTGCCCGTGGCGTTCGACTCGTGGAACTGCTCGTCAACGCCGCGCAGCATTTCGAACGATGGGAGCCAGTATTACTTCAACATCATCTGCGATCCGGTCGGTCACGACGGTTTCGTTGGCGTGTCGGTCTCATGTCCCGTTCACGCCGGCGGCCTGAATACCGGCGGCTTCTTTTTGCGTACGAGGGACGCGGCGGGCAACTTGGCGGAGGCATCTCTCTACGGAACGTGCGTCACGCAGGCCCGCGCGGCGCCCGCCGCGCATCTGGGCGCGCCACTATAGTTCCGAAAGAAATCGCTTCGGTTTGCCGGAGGCGCGCCGGGTCGCGCGTAGAATAGAAGCGCCACGCTCGGCGGACACCGGGCGCGGCGCGGAGATCGCGCTGGTATCGCGACCGATGAAGAAGGCTACGAAAGGCAAGCCGAAGAGCAAGCGACGGATCGCCGCATTGATCGATCCGGACGCCGAGCGAAAGTGGATCGACGCGTGTCGAGCCGACCTTAGCTACGCGTGGCCGCTTCTCCCCAGCGACAGCGCCAAGGAACTCGACCCGCGGATGGTCCGTAGCTGGGCGCGGCCCCGACTCTTCCGGCCGATGTTTCCAGAAAGCACGCAGCTCTCGCACATGGAAGCACGCGCGCTATCCCTCGCGCGGTATTTCCAGGAGTGCGCCGTGTTCGTCCATGATGAACAAGTCCCGCCACAGACGCGACACGACGCGGACGCAGCAATCGAACGGGCGTGGAGGGCGATCGCACGAATCGCGATTCCGGTCGAGCGGCGACTTCGCTTTCTCGAGGCGATCGACGCGGCGGAAGGAATGAAGCAGCGAGGAGCGCGAGTCGGACTACGGCGCGACTACCGGACGTTGCTCAGCGTTCACGTCGGCCACGAGGACTCGGCGACAGCGAGGGCGCTCGGGGACGCTGACGAAACCTCCGTTCGCGCTCTCGTTGCCGCGTGGAGTGACAGGCGCCCCGGACGGCGGCGCGATGGCGACCGCAAATGGAAACTTGCCGCAAAGCTGTGGAATTCACTCATCGGCGATGACGTGCGGCCCAAAACGCTCCAGCAGTTGTGGTCGAAGCGCGCGCGCGAGCGTCGAGCTCGCGCTTCGTACGCCGATGAACTGACTCCGACCTTCGTCACGGCGAAATCGTAATTCGACGACTTCACGTTTGCCGGTTTCCGCGCGCGCCGCACTACACGCGCATGACCTTCGCATCACCTGCGGTCCCGTCGCCGCACGACCGGCGCCGCATTGCCGTCATCGCGGGCGTCACGGACCAGACCGTTGCACGCGTCTACCGCGGCGACCGAGTGCGCTCGACGGTAGCAGCGCGCGTCGTCGCCGCTGCGCGAAATCTTGGACTGCCGGTCCCGACGCCGGTGCTCGCGTGATCGCGCTGGCGGACGTGCTTGGCGTGCTGGTCGCGGCGATCGCCGATGCGGTTGCCGCTCGACTCGGTGCGACCGCCCGCGATGCGTACACGTCGCTCGACCTCCCCCCGCACACGACACGGAGGCGGTTCCGCGAAGTGCTCTCGAGCGGGCGCGTTGCTGGTGCGACGAAGGATGGCGCCGTGTGGACGTGCTCGCGCGCCGCGTGGGACGCCGCACGCCGCCGACCCCCTCGTGTCGCGACGGCGGCGACGACGAGCGCCAGCGTGGCGACCTCGAGAACGGCGGACGTCGATCGGCTTCTTCGCGCGAGCGGGCTGCGCGTGATCGGTGGTCCGCGATGATTGGGCCACCGGACAGACGACGGCCCGCAACGGCTGACACCGCGCGGGCCGAGGGTGTCGACGGGGAAGCCGACGAGACAAAGGTAGCACGCACCGGCCTTACTGCGATCTTGGTCCCCGCGAGCGATGACCGGTTCGTGGCGTTGCGGTGCCGAATCTGCGGCGCTGGGGTCGTTGTGGCCCTCTCGGGGCCGGTCACGCGCGCTCGCCTCGAGCACGAGCACGAGTGCGGCGCCGCGGACGGCCGCCTAGTTGAGTGGGCCACACTCCCGATTGCGGGGACGTCGTGACGGTCGCGGCCGAGCAGCGCCATACCCGCGCGCACCGATGCCCGGTCTGCGATGGCGCCGACGGCGATCCGCGCGGACAGGGCAAGCGGTGCTCGGGGTACACGAGCGCTGATGGCAAGTGGGCGTGGTGCAGCCAGATCGAGAGCGATCACCAGACCGACGGGGGCCTGTGGCGTCACTTGCTCCGCGACGAGCCGCTACCTCGCGAGGGCACGTTCACCACACACGCGAACGGCAAGAGCAACGCTCTGGGCAAGCGCATCGCGACCTATCAGTATCGCGACGAGCACGGGGCGCACTTGTTCGACGTGCTCCGCTTCGAGCCGAAGACGTTTCGGCAGCGGGCCGCGGATGGCGCGTGGAGCGTCGCGGACGTCCGCAAGGTGCTCTATCGCATGCCGGAGCTGCTCGCGTCCGATGGGACCGTGTTCGTGTGCGAGGGCGAAAAGGACGCCGACGCCGTTGCAGCGCTGGGGCTCGTCGCGACGTGCAACCCGATGGGCGCGGGCAAGTGGAGCGTGGTCGCCGATCTCGCCCGCACGGTGCTCGCAGACCGTGACGTGATCGTGATCGCCGACCGCGACGAGGCCGGACGAAAGCACGCGGCCGACGTTCGCGAGGCGCTCGCCGACGTTGCGCACTCCGTCATCGTCTCCGAGGTCGCGAAGGGGAAGGACGCGGCCGACTGGATCGCGGCGGGCGCCGTAGCGGGAGACTTCATGCGGCTCGAGCCCGTCGCGATCGTAACCGACTCGCCGTTTATCACAATCGGGCCGCCCGAAATCTTCGCTCCTTTACCGCCCGTCCCGTACCTGATCGAAGCGATGGGGCTGACCCCTGGCGCACCGACGCTGTGGTGCGGTTACGGGTTCAGCATGAAGACGCTAAGCGCACAGGCGTGCGGGCTAGCCGTCGCAATTGGGCGGCCGGTGTTCGGCGTCTACCACCCGAAGCGCATGCCCGTGCTCCACCTCGATTACGAGCAGGGGGAGCGACTGACACGCGAGCGATACATCCGGCTTGCTCGCGGGCTCGGGATCGATCCGCGCGAGCTTGAGCCAAACTGGCTGCGTCTCTGCGCCTTGCCGTCGTTCTACTTGGACAATGCGAGCGCGGCCGACGCGCTGGCGCGGGCGATGGACGGTTGCGGGCTTGTGATCGTCGACAGCTTGCGCGCGAGCGCGCCCATGCTCGAAGAAAACTCGAGCGCATTCCGGAACTGCTTAGACGCTCTCACACGCGCAAGCGAGAAGACGGGTGCGGCTCCGTTCGTGGTGCACCATTCCCGCAAGCCGAGCGGCGATGACACGGGCGGCGCCAAGATGAGCATCCGTGGCTCGTCGGCAATCTTCGACGCGTGCGCGGGTGTCTTCGTGCTCGCGGCCGAAAAGGGGAAGCCCGTACGGGTTCAGCACGAGAAGGACCGTAACCGTGGTTTGCTCATGCCGGACTTCGGCCTACGCGCCGAGGACGTCGAGACGGCAGGCGATCCGCGGCACGGACTGCGTATCGTCCACCTCGAGCCCGAACAAATGGCGAGCTCGAAGACCGAAAAAGAGGCCAAGAGCGCCGAGCACAAGCGCGCTCAGCTGCTCGACGCAGCGACCGCGTGCGCTCGCATCGTTTCAGAGACTCCAAACATCGGCACGAAGGACCTTCGTGCCAAGCTCGCGGCCGCGCTCGGAGGCTGCAGCCATGATCGCGTCGACGACGCCGTGGCCATGTGCGGCTCGGCGATTACCACGCGCACCGGCAAGCGCGGGACGAAGCACCACACGATTGATCTCTCGACCTTGCCACTTGAGATCCTGACTCGCGTCGGAGCGGTTGGGAAACCATGAACGAGTCTTCGCGACTTACGACCGTGCCGCGTGCCGCCTACCTAGGGTTAGGCGGCCGGGCGGCAAGGTCAGAGGGTGCCGGTCGGCAAGGTCCGGCAAGGTCCGGCAACCTGGCAACGTCGTCGCTTCGCAAGGCAACCGATCGCAATTGCCCTTGGTCTGCTCGCCTTCCGTTGGTTCCCCTCCCGCGCGCGCGATCGTCATGGCGAAACATGCCCGGCGACCTTCCGCTGGCGAGCGAGCACCAAACAACGGCGCGGCGGCGGCTCGCCTGGACCGGCGTGCTCCGTCCGTCGTGCCGATGCACGCCCGCCGAGCTCCGCGACGACGGGACGGCGCTCCGCTGCGAGAAGTGCCGCGCACCGGCCCGAACCCCCAAGGGCGAGCCATGAGCGCGTCCTACGGCGACATGGGCCGAACGGACCGCAGGAAATCCCTTGCGCCGTGCGGGGCTCGCGACGTCTCGCGTGCACTCGGCCCGCACGACCGGGCGCGGCGCCTCGTGCTCGATCGGTTCGCCGCGCTCGGCGCGCGTCTCGACGCATGGCACGAACGCCGAACGCGCGAAGCCATGGCGGACGCGCTGACGTTCGCCGAGGGTCAGATCGAGCGCAGCACGTCCGGCAACGTCCGCCCGTACGACGCGCCCGACCGCGTAGCGCTCCGCGACGTCCGCCGTCGGCTCGAGGCGGAGCTTTGGCCATGAGCCTACGCCGCGAGCATCCGCTGGATCTGCGACGCCGCGAACGGGCGACCGGTGCGCGACATCACCCCGCGCGCGGCGAGCTCGGCCGCGACCTTGCGAAGCGACCGGCCCGCGGCGAGCTCACGCGCCGCCGCGATGATCGCCTGCTCCGCCGCAATCGGCTCGAGCCGCACGGCGTCCGCCGCAACGCGGTAGCCGTAGGGGACTTGGCCGACGCGCTCACCCCGCGCCGCCTTCGCCGCAAGCGCCGCCTTTGTGCGGGCGCGAATCAAGCCGCGCTCGTACGCCGCTGCGCCGTCGATCACCGTGCGCATGAACTGGTCTGCGGGGCTCGAACCGTTCCCTTCGCCGCTCGCCGACACGACGGCCGCGCCCTTGTCGGCCGCGACGCGCTCGACCGTCGCGGCGAGCACCACGTCACGGGCGATGCGATCGCGCTTGGCGACGACGAGAAGGCCCGCGCCGTGCTCGGCCAGGGCGGCAATCGCGCTGAGAAGGCCCGGACGGCCATCCACCGGTGTCACGCTGCAAACACCCGCGTCGACGCACCACGCGGCCACGGAGACGCCTTCGCGCGTCGCCCACGCGGCAATCGCCGCCCGCTGCGCTTCCGGGCCGAGCTTCTGCTCGTCCTTCGAGACGCGGATGTAGGCGACGGCGACCTTCGAGCTTCCCAGTTTGACGCGCTTCGACATACCCAAGATGTAACACACCGTTCGGTGCGTTACAAGAGCAACTCATACGAAAGGTAGGATACGATGGCAGAACATGACGGTACGAATGTAACGACAGGCGCGAAGGCTGCTACCGTTGCGCCCATGGGTACGAAACGAGAAACGGCCGGATGGCCCGATGTGGTGCGCCTCTCGAACGTGGAGCAGAAAGCGCGTCTCGCAAAGCTCGAAGCAGCCATGAGCGAAGCGCTCGGCGCGAACGTGCCGCGGACGACCGTGCTCGAAGCGGTGATCACTGCCGGGCTCGAGCAGCTCGAACCGAAATACGGCGTGAAGCGAAGGGACGGCCGCTGAATCACATGAGTCGCGCGTCGCCCGTCAGAACCGTACGTGACCTCGCGCTACAGCGGGTTACCGAGAATGACGGGCATCCCTACTGCCTGAATGCCGCGAAGTCCGTTCCACGCACGCGAACCGGGCATGACTCCCGGTGCAACGATCGCCAACAAGGGCAGGCTTGGATCGCGACGCAGCTGACTCGCATCGAGGACGAGGTCGAGGATGTGAACCGATCCGGTGTGCACACTGACGATGCCAACGTGGCGCGGAAACGATGTGTGCAACTGGAACTCGCGCATTCCGCTGCGGTCGAGTGGCATGCTCAAAATGCTCGACTTGAGTCGGACGCCGGACGAGAAACGCGCGGAGTAGTGCACTGGGAGAGGCATTCCCTGGAGGATTACCTGCTCCACCAGCGGTCGAACGAACCGGATGTCCGCGATGAGTTCGTCAACCGACGCCCGCAGTTTGGGCGGCTTGCATACGAGTGCCTCGAGCACTTCCCATTCGTCCGGTCGCCACCAAGGCTTCGCTGGCCGGTCGCGACGGCCCCGAAACAGCACCAGCGTCTTCTCCCCTTGTGCGTTGGGCTGCTCAGAATCGAACAGCTCGTAATGGGCATGCGATCCAAGATTGTCATCGTGCGTGTAGACAACTTCGACCGACGCCGCACGCATCGGTATCGGAGGGCCCTCACGCGCCACAGTGGGCAAAACTTCGACGACCCTCGTTGGCTCCGCGTAGCCGGTCAATGTGACTGCGTGGCCCGATGTCACCCAGCCGTCATCGGGCGACACAGATCGCGAATCACTCTCCGAAATCTTCCGTGCCGTGGACGGCTCTCGCTGGGCAAGAAGAAGCACAACGGGAAGTTGCGAATCAAGGCACGTGACCAGCTTGGTGCGAAAGGCGTCGCGGTTTGTACCTGGCGCGAAACTCTCTGCAAGGTATCCGAGGTTCGACAGTGCGGTCGCCATTTGGTGAGAGTGCAGACCTACGCTCGCCGGGAACGGTGTACCGGACGCGCGCGTGATCGACATCGGCGTCGGCGTGCGATGACCAGCCATGTCCGCGACACTCTGCAACGCCGACCACAAGGCGACGGACGCGCACACTGCCGCCCCGCCATCCTGCTGCTGGTAAGCGAGACCATCCAGTGTAATTCGAAGGCCACAGAGATTGACGTGATAGGCCCGAACAGCCTGATAGTTGCGCCGGCCATCCACGGGATAGGTGCGCAGGACGGTCCGACCAATGCGCGCGGCTGGAAGCGGGCGGCGCACGACGAAGCCGAGGTAGAGCTCCCGCTGCGCGATTTCGCGCTGCACTGTGGCGTGTTCACCGTCAAACGCGCGGCCAAGCAGCGAATCGAGTTCGTCTATCGAGGCAGCGAAAAAGTGAAATCGCTGGCAGCCTGGGCCGGGCGGAACAAATGAGGTCGCGTAGTAGTGCGCATATTCGTCGAGGTAATGGCGGTCGACATACCGCGGCTCGAATACCAGTGACTTGGCGCCCAGCGTGTGGAGGTAGTCGTACAGGTAGCTCGGCTCAGGTCGATCCGCTCCGCCGAACACGTCCACAATCGAGTAATCGAACGGGCGCAGCTCGACCGGCGACAACACGCCATGACGCTAGCGAAAGCGGAGGTTTCGAGCTAGCTCGGAGTGGACAGGGTGCGCGCCCAGCGCGGCCGCACGCGCGCGCTCACCCTCATCGAGCGCCTTGCGTATCTCGTCTGATGTTGGAGGCGTCATCTTCGCCACGATTTCGGGCGGAAGCGCGGCAAGAAGTTCTTCGGGCGAGCTGGGCTTCACGACTGGCTTCTCGTTCATTCGGTGCTCCACCAGGCAGTCGATGACCGTATCAGGCACCAATGATGGCGACTGCGCTAAATTTGTCAAGTCTATCGAGCACTTAGCACATCAGCACCCGTGTATTCCACAAGGATTACACGTGTATGGACCAGGTGAGGGTCCATACATGGTCCATCCCAAAAAGACGCCCGGCTTGTCCCGCTGGCCCATGACGCTGGGCGATGAGGCGCGTTTTGACATTAGCCAATGACATGTTCAATTTGAGTTCATGCCGAGAGTTTCCACCGCTCGCAACAGAAGTCTGCGCGTGACGATGAGCAGCGAGGAGCTTGCGATGCTGCACGAATTGGCCCGAAAGCGTGGCGTGAGTGTGTCGGACGTCGTGCGGATGACGACACGTGAATCTTATGCTCACGAGTTCGGCGACAGGCGCCCGCAAGCCCACCCGATCCGTCGTCGGAAAGAATGAGTTTCAGGATGCGTAACGCCACATCGCGAACCGCCTCTATCGACCGCTTCACGGCGAGCAAAGCTCGAACGTCACGGGTAGGACGACCAACTACGGGCTCGCTCGTGTGGGCGGATCCCGAGACGAAAACGCAGCCGATCGGCGTCCGCGTGACAAAGGCAAACGGCGGTCGCAAGCTCGTGCGGTTCGACCCTGGCACGAGCGCCGCGGACGCGATCGCGCTCGCGCCGGTCATCGCCGACCGCGCCCGCTTCGCGGTGGACGATCACGAGGGCGAGACGGTGGCACAGTACGCGACGCGCTGGATTACGTGGCGCGAGGCTCGCGGGTTCGGCTGCGTCCGTGACGATCGCGCGCGGCTCACGCTTCACGCCCTTCCCGTGATCGGGCTCCTCCCTGTCGCCGCTGATCGCGCGACGGCTCGCGCGGAGTTGAAGAAGCTCGTGACCGTGCTCGACGCACGCGCCCGCGCCGGCTTCACCGAGCACGACGGCAAGCGTTGGCCGTTCTCGGCGAAGTCAGCGCTTCACGTGTGGACGACCATGCGCGCGCTCTTCCGCGACGCGTGCCGCGCGAAGGATCCCGCGCTCTGTGTGCGCGACGACAACCCCGCGGAAGGCATCGCGCCGCCCGACGCAGGAACGCGCAAGGCGAAGCAATATCTTTGGCCGAGCGAGCTTGCCGCGTTCGTCGCGTCGGAAGTTGTGCCAGTGCGCTGGCGCCGTCTCGTCGCGCTCGCCGTCTACACGTACACGCGCGCCGGCGAGCTCGCCGCGCTCGAATGGTCCGACGTCGATCTCCAGCACGGAAGCATCCACGTCCACCGCTCACACGACCGAAAGCGAAACCGGACGAAGCCGACGAAGACGGACACGGCGCGACGCATTCCCATCGAGCCGAACCTTCGCCCGCTGCTCGCCGCGATGTGCACCGAAGCGGGCGGCGACAAGGCGAAGGGCGCGATCCTCCGCATCCCGGGCGGCGGACAGATGCTCGCACCGCGACTGCGCCGCTACCTTCAACGCGCGGGCATCGAACGCGAGGAGCTGTTCACGACCGACGAGACGCGGAAGGCGATCACGTTCCACGACTTGCGCGCGACGGGGATCACGTGGTGCGCCGTGCGCGGCGACGACGCGTTGAAGATCAAGCAGCGCGCCGGACACTCGGGCTTTGCGACGACCGAGGGCTACATTCGCGAGGCCGAGAACATGTGCGAGGGCTTCGGAACCGTGTTTCCGCCGCTGCCCGCCGAGCTGCTCGAGCGCCCGAAATCCTTCCGCGGAGTTTCGGCTTCGGTTTCGGCATTTCGGCGTCGTGCTTCACACGATCGCAGCCAAAACGGCTTAGCTTCAGCGGAGAGGGCGGGATTCGAACCCGCGGTAGGCTTTTGACCTACGCTCGCTTAGCAAGCGAGTACCTTCGGCCACTCGGTCACCTCTCCAGTATTTCGCGAGGCGCGGAACTTACTTGCCGCATGCCGCCCGTGCAAGTCTGACGGCTCAGGCCGAGTTTTCGGACACTTGACCGACCACGCGAGCCGCGGTCGAATCGAGCCTTCGCCCGCATGCAGCGCAAGACCACGTCCGGGACTCGACTCTTGCAGCTCGCGGCCATCGCGATCTGCGGCGGCCTCGCGTACGCGACCGAGCACGTGACGCGTCACGCGTACGATTCGCTCGGCGTCGTCCTCGCGCTCGGGCTCCTCCTCATCTGCGGGACGCTCGCCGGCGGGCTCCTCGAGGCGCTCCGCATTCCGCACCTCACGGCGTATCTCGCGGTCGGCGTCATCGCCGGGCCCTACGCGATTCGTCTCATCGATCGACAGACGGTCGATTCGCTGCAAACGGTCAACACGCTCGCCCTCGCGCTCATCGCCTTCGCGGGCGGCGCGGAGCTTCGCATCGCCGACGTTCGGCGCAGCTTGCGCTCGCTCTCGGCGGCCGCGTTCACGCAGTGCATTCTCGTCTTCGTCGGCGGCGCGATCATTTTTGCGGCGGTTTCGCCGCTCGTTTCCTTCATTCGCGGCGCGTCGATCGCGATGATCGTCGGCGTGTCGCTGCTCTGGGGCGTGCTCTCCATCACGCGGAGCCCGGCCGCGACGCTCGCGATCCTCTCGCAAACGCGCGCGCGCGGGCCGCTCACGAATTTCAGTCTGTCCTTCGTGATGCTCTCGGACGTGCTCGTCATCGTCATCGCCACGACCGTCATCGCGCTGGTCAAGCCGATGCTCGATCCGTCGACGACGCTCTCGCTCGACGTCTTCAATCACCTCGGTCACGAGATCATCGGCAGCGTTTCGCTCGGCACGACGCTCGGCCTCTTGATGGTGCTTTACCTGCGCCTCGTGAACAAACAGATCCCGATCGTGCTCGTCGGGCTCGGCTTCGGCTTCACCGAGGTCGTCAACTACGTGCGGCTCGACCCGCTGCTCACGTTTCTCGTCGCGGGCTTTTTGATCCAAAACCTCTCGAACCAAGGCGAGAAGCTGCTCCACGCGATCGAGGACATGGGCGCCGTCGTCTATGTCGTCTTCTTCGCGACGGCCGGCGCGGGGCTCGACGTTCCGCTTCTGCGCAGGCTCTGGCCCGTCGCGCTCGTGCTCTTCTTGGGGCGCCTGCTCTTGACGGTCGGCGTGAACCGCATCTCGTGCCGCATCGCGAAAGATCCGCCGGTGCTCCAGCGCTGGGGGTGGACCGGGCTCGTCTCTCAGGCGGGCGTCGTGCTCGGTCTCGCGATCAGCATCGCGCGCGCGTTTCCGAGCTTCGGGCCGGCGTTTCGCGCGCTCGCGATCGCGACCGTCGCGCTCAATCAGCTCATCGGGCCGATCCTCTTCAAGCTCGCGCTCGACGCGACGGGCGAGTCCGCGCGCGATCCGGAGCCCAGTCGAAGCATGCGGCCGCCGGCGCCCGCGTAACGCTCACTTGCCGATGCGTTCGAGCTCGGAAGGCGTGATGACCGAATCGGCGTTCGCGTCGATGGCGTGAAGAAGGAGCTGCGCGGCGACGTGCGAGGGGGCGTTTTGGGTGACGCGCGCGAGCGCTTTGGCGATCTCCGGCTCGGTGATGACGCCGTCGCGGTTCTCGTCGATGTCGTCGAAGCCGCCGAGCTTGCGCCAGAGCTGCACGGCGAACGCGTCGACGAGAACGTGCTTCACGTCGCGGCCAGTGTTCTGCGGCGGAATGCGATCGGGAAAGTCTTTCGCGAAGCGAACGAGCGGCTCGATGTGATCCATTCCCTCGAGGAGGTTTCGCACCGTGGCGACGCGGTAGTCCCGATCGTCTTCGACAGTGTCCAAGCGGAGCGCGTCGTCGATTTGCAAATACGCGCCCGACTCTCGCGCGCGCGACGCGGCGACCGCGTCGCGAATCGTGCGTCCCGGCATGCGAACGACGACGATCTCGTTGGCGAACGGGATCTCGGTCTCGAGATCGGCGTACGTGAAGCGGTCTTTGTAATCTGCGGAGCCGCGGATGCCGCCGCCGTTGAAGAGACACGCCTCGGCGCCGAGCGCGTCGCGAATGCGCGAGCAGAGCAGCGTGCCGAGCGAGGTTTGCTGGTGGCGCGTGCCGACCGACGAGAGCGTCTCGCCGGGCGCGAGGACCACGAGACACGCGCCTCGAATTTCTTCGACCTTGCGCATGTGCGCGTCGACGCGCGCGCGAAGCTCGGGGTCCTCCGGATAATCTGCGACCGGCTCGAGGCGCGTCGTGACCGTGGGCGGTGCGCTCGCGTCCGTGAAGACGATCTCGGTGATGGCCGCGGCGATCGCCTCGGTGCCCGCTTTCACGATCCACGTCTCGCCGACGCGCTCCAGGAGCGGCACGTGCTCGTGTCCGCCGATGATCGCTGGAAACTTTCCGGTGCGCGCGAGCTCGCGATCGTCGTCCATCGGTTGGTGCGTGACCGCGACGACCGCGGCGCAGCCGGATTTCACGAGCTCGGCGGCTTCGCGCAGCGCGGAGTCGTTCGCCGGTTGCATCGCCGCGCCGCCGAACGGCACGTCGCGATAGAGCGCGCGATCGGTCATCACCACGCCGACGAGCCCGACCCGCAGCGCCCCGACGGCGATCACGTCGTGACGTTTCGTGTGCGCGTCGAAGTCGAGGTTCGTCGAAAGCCACGCGCCGCCGAGCTCTTCGATTCGTCGATGTAGCTCGGCCGTTGGAATGTCGTCCTCGTGGTTGCCGAAGACGACGTGGGTGACGCCGACGTCGTTGAGACAGTCCACCATCGCGCGCCCGCAATCGAGGCTCGACAAAAGACTCGGCGCGACGAAGTCACCCGCCAAGACGACGAGCGTCGCGTCGGCAGGAATTGCATTTCTGCAATGGACGACGAGCGTCTTGAGACGCGGCAGGTGCTCGAGCGAATAGACGTCGTTCACCGAGACGATTCGAAGCGTCGGCACCGTAGCCAGGATATGCTACTCGACTTCGAATGGCACAACGTCCGCCGGTGAACAAATGGATCGTCACCATCTCGGTGACGTTCGGCACCTTGATGGGGACGATCGACTCGTCGATCGTCAACGTCGCGATCCCGCACCTCCGCGGCTCGCTCGGCGCGACCGTCGAGGAGATCACCTGGGTCTCGACGGGATTCATCATCGCCAACGTCATCGTCATGCCGCTGACCGCGTTTTTGGGCCGGTTTTTCGGTCAAAAACGCGTGTACATGACCGCGCTCGCGATGTTCGTCATCGGGTCCGCGCTCTGCGGGCTCGCGCGGTCGCTGCCGATGCTCGTCGTCTGCCGCATGTTCCAAGGTCTCGGCGCCGGCGCGTTGCAACCGACGGAGCAAGCGATCTTGCGCCAAACGTTCCCGCCGAAAGAACAAGGCATGGCGATGGCGCTCTTCGGCGTCGCGGTCGTCATCGGTCCCGCGTTCGGTCCGACGCTCGGCGGGTACATCGTCGACAACTACACTTGGCCTTGGATTTTTTACATCAACCTGCCCGTCGGCGCGCTCGCGCTCTTCATGGTGACGACGTTCGTCCACGAGCCGGAGGACATCCGCGAGGCGAACCTCGCGATGGCGCAGGAGCAGCGAAAGCACATGGACTGGGCGGGCATCGCGCTGCTCACGACCGGCGTCGCCGCGCTGCAGTACGTGCTCGAAGAAGGTCAGCGCGACGACTGGTTCCAGTCGGGGACGATCACGCTCTTGGCGGCCATCTCGGCGGTCACGCTTGTCGCGTTCACGATCCGCGAGCTCACCGCACGGGTGCCGGCGGTGAACATCGCCCTCTTCAAAGACGAAGTCTTCACGGCGGGCACGCTCGTCGGCGCCGTCATGTTCGCGATGCTGTTCTCGCTGACGTTCCTTTTGCCCGTCTTCATGCAAGAGCTGCTCGGCTTCACCGCCGTGCAGTCGGGCATCGCGCTCATGCCGCGCGCGCTCACGATGATGTTCATGATGCCGATCATCGGACGCCTCTACAACAAGGTGTCACCGCGCCTCACGGTCGCGGTCGGCGTGGTCCTCTTTTCGATCACCGCCTACATGATGAGCCAGTACACGCTCGAGACGTCGCAAAGCGACATCATTTGGGCGCTCATCATCCAGGGCATCGCGTTCTCGTGCCTCTTCATCCCGCTCACGACGGTCGCGCTCTCCGAGATCCCGCGCCACAAGATGGCCGACGCGACCGGCCTCAACTCGCTGCTCCGGCAAATCGGCGGCTCGATTGGCCTCGCGATCTTCGCGACGCTCATTCCCCGCTACACGACGCGCACGATGTCGGCGCTCGGCGCGCACGTTACGCCGGGCAATCCGCAGGTCGCGATGCGCGTCTCGGGTCTCACGCATCTCTTCTCTGCGCGGGGCTACGGCATCGTCGAGGCCAAGCAAGCGGCCTCACGCGCGATCGGCGGGATGGTCGCGCAGCAAGCGAGCGTCCTCGTCTTCGAGAAGATGTTCCTCGTCGCCGGCATCGCATTCTTGTTCGTCTTGCCGCTGCTCATCTTCTTGAAGTCGCCCGAGCACGGCGAAGGCCGCCCGAAGGTCGAAGTCCACATCGAGGCCTGAGGCAGAACGCGTGCACGTAGGGCGCGCCCTCCGGCACCGCAATTATCGGCTTTTTTTCGCGGGACAAGGGACGTCGCTCGTCGGGACGTGGATCACGCGCGTCGCGACGAGCTGGCTCGTCTATCGCTTGACGGGGTCGGCGCTCTTGCTCGGCGTCGTCGGTTTCGCGGGGCAGCTGCCGACGTTTTTGCTCGCGCCGTTCGCCGGCGTGCTCGTCGACCGCTGGAGCCGGCATCGCGTGCTCGTCGTCGCGCAAGTGCTCTCGATGCTCCAGTCGGCGCTGCTCGCGTTCTTCGCGCTCACCAAGACGATCACCGTGTGGCACGTGCTCGCGCTCGTCGCGTTTCAAGGGCTCATCAACGCGTTCGACACGCCGGCGCGGCAAGCGTTCGTCGTCGACATGGTCGAGGACCGCGCGGATTTGTCGAACGCCATCGCGCTGAATTCGTCGATGGTGAACGGCGCGCGTCTCATCGGGCCGTCGATCGCCGGCGTGCTCATCGCGGCCTTCGGCGAGGGCTGGTGCTTCGCGATCGACGCGGTGAGCTACGTCGCGGTGATCGTCTCGCTCCTCATGATGGTCGTCACGCCGAAGCCGCCGCGCACGAAAAAAAGCCGCGTGCTCGAAGAGCTCGGCGAAGGTTTTCGCTACGCGGCGAGGCACGTCGAGATTCGGTCGGTGCTCCTCCTGCTCGCGGTCGTGAGCCTCGTCGGCATGCCGTACATGGTGCTCATGCCGATCTTCGCGTCGAAGGTGCTGCACGGCGGACCGCACACGCTCGGCGCGCTGACTGCCGCGTCCGGCGCCGGCGCGATCACCGGCGCGCTCTGGCTCGCGTCGCGCAAGGACGAGACCGGCATCAAGCGCATCATCGTGCTCGGCGGCGTGACCTTCGGCGCCGGGCTCATCGCGCTCGGCGCGTCGCACTGGGTGTGGCTCTCGCTCACGCTCATGCTCGCGACGGGCGGCGGCATGATGATTCAAATGGCGGGCAGCAACACGCTCATCCAAACGTGCGTCGACGAGGACAAACGCGGCCGAGTGATGAGCTTCTACACGATGGCGTTTTTCGGAATGGCGCCGTTCGGGAGCCTCGCCGCGGGCGTGCTCGCCGATCGCATCGGCGCGCAAGGTACAGTCATCGCCGGGGGCATCGCGACCTTGATTGCGGTCGCGGCGTTCAAGCTCGTTCGGCGCGCGTGATGCAGTGGGATTCCGCATGGCAACACGAGCGGAACGGTTCCGCGCTCGAGAAGAGCGCAAAGGCCCGAAGAAGCCGAGCGGCCCGGGCGGCGCGCACGGCGGCCACAACGAAAATCCGAGCCGGCGCGCCGGAAAAAAGGCGAGCTACGCGCTCGAGACGCATTCGCCGACGTCGCGACCGTCGCGCAAGTCGACGCGCTCGAGCGCCAACCGCAGCAAGCCGGACACCAACCTGCAGCTCCGCGAATCCAGAAAGACACGCCGCGGGACCTGACGGCTCGGGTGGCACATCCAATGCTCGGGGATGAGCCCGAGGCTCGATGCGCGACCCGAACCATTCCACACTCGAACAAAATCGACACAGCGCGAAGGCGCGCCACGCGGTGATCGCGTGCGCGTGCGTCGTTTCTCTAGTGGCGATGGGCTGTCCTCATTCGCGTGGCGGTGAGGCGTCTGCGTCGCAACCGCCGAGCGCGCTCCCTGCGGCGCGTCCGGTCGCGCAAGTCGTCTACGACGGCGCGCTCAAGAGCGGCTGGCAAGACTCCGGATGGTCGCCCCACGACATCGGTCACGGCCCGGCGAAGATCGACTTTTCGCACGACGGCGGCTGGATGCTCTCGAACCCCGCGCTGCACGGCCGTTTCGGCGGCGTCGAGCTCCGCGTGAAGGCGCCCGAGGGTGAGGCAGAGTTCCTCGAGCTTCGTCTCGACTCGAACGACAAGACCATTTTTCCGCGCATCCAAGTGCGCGCGGATCAAAAAGCGGATCTCGGCGACGGCTGGGAAGAAGTCTTCGTCCCGATCGACGAGCTCGATCCGAAGAACATCCCGTTCGATCGCATCGTCATGCGCGCGTTCCGGAAGATGCCGGCCAAGACCGTGCTCATCGACAAGATCGCGCTCGTCGCGTCGGGCCCGGACGGCGGCGCGCCGCTTCCGTCGAACATGCCCGTCGCCAACGCGATGCTGCGCGTCGACTGCCGCGCGCGACCCAAGGCGATCAGCCCGCTCATTTACGGCATCGCGTGGAACGAGCGTGAAAACGAGCCGCCGGCGGTGCGCGCGACGACGCGTCGCTGGGGCGGCAACCCGACCTCGACGTACAACTGGCAGCTCGGCAACGCGTGGAACACCGGCAACGATTGGTTCTTCGAGAACGTCGCGGTCAAACCGGTGTCGGCGTTCTTCGCCGAAAACGATCGACTCCACATGACGAGCGCGCTCACCGTGCCGATGCTCGGTTGGGTCGCGAAGGACACGACGTCGTCTTCGTTTCCGGTGAGCGTCTACGGAAACCAGCAGTACACCGACGGCTACCGCAAAGAAGCGGGCAACGGCGTGAAGCCGAACGGCAAGCCGATCCTCGACACGTCGCCCGAGCGCACCAGCATTCGCATCAATCCCGATTTCGACGCGCGGTGGCTCGAGTCGCTCGCGTCGAGCGGACACGCGCCGCAGATCGTCATCCTCGACAACGAGCCGGGCATCTGGAACGAAACGCACCGCGACGTTCACCCCGAGCCGACGACGTACGACGAGCTCTTGCAGAAGAGCATCGCCTACGCGACCGCGATTCGACGCGCGGCGCCGAACGCGAAGATCGCGGGACCTGCCGAGTGGGGCTGGACCGGATACATGTATTCTGCAAAGGACAAAGCCGCGGGTTTCTCGCTGCATCCCGACCGGCGCGCGCACGGCGACGAGCCGATGGTCCCGTGGTGGCTCAAGCAAATGAAGATCGAGTCGGACAAGACCGGCGTCCGTTTGCTCGACATGCTCGATCTCCACTTTTATCCGCAGGCGCAGAACGTCTACTCGGACGCGTCGGACGCGAAGACCGCGGCGCTGCGCATTCGGCAAGTGCGCGGGCTCTGGGATCGCGACTACGTCGACGAGTCGTGGATCGGGCAACCGATCGCGCTCCTCCCGCGCATGCGCGAGTGGATCGCGCAGACGTACCCGGGCCTCGGCATCATGATCGGCGAGTGGAACTTCGGCGGCGAGAAGCACATGAGCGGCGGGCTCGCGACCGCCGAGGCGCTCGGCCGCTTCGGACAAGAAGGCGTCGCGGCCGCGTATTACTGGACCGCGCCGCCCGCGGGCTCGCCTTCCGCGGAAGCGTTTCGCGCGTATCGCGACTACGACGGGCGCGGCTCGCACTTCGAGGATTGGTCGCTTCCGACGCGCGCGTCGCTCGACACGTCGCTCTTCGCGTCGCGCGACAAGGCGGGCAAGCACGTCGTCCTCGTCGCGCTCAACTTTTCGCCCGACGCTGCGGTCGCAGCGAGCGTCGACACGTCGTCTTGTGGCGCGACCTCGAGCGTGACCGCGCGCACGTATCAAGGCACCGGCGCGTTCGTTCCGGAGCAAGCGAGCACGTCGGGCTCCGGCGTGTCGGTCACGCTGCCCGCTTATTCGATCACGGTGATCGATTTGAGCCTCGCGTCACCCATTGGGGTTCCGGCCGAGTGACGCATGCTTGCATCGCTCGCGATAGCCAGTGGTCTCTTCACGACGCTCTTTCTCGGCTCGCGGACCGAGCTGCGTCTGCGTGAGGTTCCGCTCGGGACCGGCGGCGTGCAGTTCGCCGTCGACCTCGAGACGCTCCCGTACGCGCGCTTCGAGATGCGCTCGCGTCACTTTGATTTCAAGATCGACTACGCGGCCGACGTCACGCAGCCCGATCTCGAAGGCGGCATCAACGCGGGCCCGCAGCTCTTCCAGCTCGCGAACATGTCGACTTGGTACTCGACGCGCGACTGGGAAATCGGCGCGTCGCAGGGCGGCGGCATCGGGCAGATGAATTTTTCGTACCTCACGCCTTACTCTGCAGTTCCTGGGCAAAGCGGCGGGCCGCCGCCGGTGCAGCTCGTGCCGTGCACCGATCTCACCAAGTGCGCCAACGAGCTCGTCGAGCTCGGCTCGTCGGCTTCTTCGCTGACGCTTCGTTACAAGCACGACCGAAGCTCGGTCGCGGTCTCGCCGAGCTACTCGGTGACCGGCGGCATCGACGACGCGTCGCGAAAAATATTTCCGGTCGTGTCGCTGCCGCGTGTCGACGCGTCGTTCGAGCAAACCGTGGGAAGGCGCGACGTCCTCGCGACGCGCGGAAGCGCCGCGGCTGCCGATTCGACGCCGCGCGCGTGCAACCCGGCGACCGGCGGGCCCCCGCTCGACCGCACCGATCCGAACCCGCCGACGTGCGCGCCGCGCGCGCAGTGGGGCACGCTGAGCGAAACTTGGGAGCACCGCCTCTCGCGCCGCATCTCGCTGGAGCTCACCGGCGGCGCCGCCGTCGCGCGCAACGAGATCGACACGTCGCAGCCGTACAACCTCCTCGCGTATCCGGTCGCCGGCGTCCTCGTCGGCTACGCGCTCCGCAATCCGGATCCCGATCGTCCGGCCATGCATCCGATCATCACCGATCCACCGAAGCCCTCCGCGTATGCGTATGCGCGCGTCGGCCCGGTGATCGACAACTATTGGGGCTTCGTCGACCCGCGTCTCGAGATCGGCGCCGCCGCGCTCGATCCGATCAACGACAAGTACACGCTCCTCGGTCACGCGGCGTTCGTTCGCAGCTTGCCGCCGACGGCGCTCGACGCGAGCTACTTCGCCGGCGACGTCGAGCTCCTGCGCCGCATCGACAAGTATCGCTTCGAGTTCGGCGGCGGCTTGCGCGGCGCGTACCAAAAAGATCCGTTCACTGGCGAGTTCTACGTGATCAGCGCGTACCTCACCTTCATCTGGCACGAGCCGAGGATCAAATTCTGATGGCGAGACGATTCACCTACCTCCTCATCTGGTTGGCGCTCACCGAAGAAATCGAAGGCGAGATCTTCTCGGGCAAGTGGTCGACGCCGCTCACGACGATCGGCACCGCGATCTTCAGGCCGCTCCCCGGCATCAAGCTGCCGTTTTGGGACATCCTCATGATCGGGACGCTGCTGCTCGCGCTCGGCGAAAAAGGCGCCAAAACCGGGCGCGTCAAGCCGGTCGTCAAATCGATCAAGCTCGCGCTCGGCTCGATCGCGGCGCTCTGGATGTTCGGCGTCGTGCGCGGCGGCGACATTCGCCAAACGCTCTGGCAGCTCCACCCGTTCGTCATCGCGGTCGTGCTCGCGATGCTCGTCATGTCGACGTGCCGCACGCCCAAGCACATCGCGACGCTCGGCAAAGTCGTCCTCTCCGCCGCGCTTTATCGCGCAGGCGTGCTCTTCGTTTTTTATTACACGATCGGTCGCGACATCACCCCGCCGCTCGAAGTGATGACGACGCACGCCGACACGGTGCTCTTCGTGACCGGCATGCTCATCGTCATCGTGAACATGCTCGAGCGGCGCACGCTCATGTCGTTCGTGTGGATGGTGGTCGCGTGCGTGCCGCTCGCGCTCGCGATCAAGCTGAACAACCGGCGGCTCGCGTGGCTCAGCTTGGGCGTCGGCCTCGGCGTTTCGTTCTGGGTGCTCCCGAAGAGCCCGTTCAAGAAGAAGATGAATCGCGCGATGATCGCGGCGATTCCGCTGCTCTGTCTCTACGTCGCGGCGGGCTGGGGCAAGACGAGCGGCATCTTCAAACCGGTCGGCGCGATCTCGACGATGGTCGGCAAAGGCGAGAACACGTCGAGCGAGATGCGCGACATCGAGAACTACAACCTCGTTCAAACGCTCCGAACCGATCCGGTTCTCGGAACGGGCTGGGGTCACGAATACAAAGAAGTGTCGGTCGCGATCAGCATCGAAAAGATTTTCCCGCAGTACAGATACATCCCGCACAACAGCGTGCTCGGGCTGCTCGCGTTCTCGGGGCTCATCGGGTTCGCGCTCGTGTGGCAGCTCTTCATCGTGGGGACGTACTTCCACGCGATCGCAGTCGGTGCCGCACGGACGACCGCGCTGCGAACGGCGGCGGTCGTCGGGTTCACGTCGATCGTGACGTTCGTCTTTCAGATGTGGGGCGACATGGGTTGGAACACGCTCCTCGCAGACGTGATCCTCGCGACGAGCCTGGGCGTCGCGGGGCGGCTCCCGGTTCTCGCGGGCGCGTGGCCACCGGCGGCGGTTCCTGCTGCTGGCGCGGGTCCGGTTGCGGTAGTCGTTGGAGTGCCCGGGAATGCAGCAGGAGTTGGGCTGCATGGAGATGCAGCAGGAGTTGGGCTGCCTGGGACTGAAGTCCCAGGCAGCGGAGAGATCAAAGGGGCGCCTCGGCGAGTTTGAGGGCGCCGCGAGGGCGGTGCGGTAAGCCCGCCTTCGGCGGGCTCGGAATCGCGTGTTGTCAGGAGACTGGTGTCGACGGCGCGGGGGCGTGGCGCGAGCGCGGCTTCACCGCGTGACGCGGGAGGGTGCTCGCGTAGTGGGCGAGCTTGGTCTCGTCTCCGCGGAAGACGCGTCGCGCGACGAAGCGAACGTGGGCCGTCTCGGCGAGCACCGCGTGGGCGAGCGCGTCGAGCGCGGTCGACGCGTCGTGGCGGTTGGACTTCGTCTTCACGTGCGCGACGTCGGCGCCCTCGAGCGCGTGGAGCATGTCCTCGACGTGATGGACGCCCTTCGCGTCGAGATGGACCTTGGCCGCGTCTTTCGCGTCCTCTTCGGCCGCCGCGAGAAGCGCATGCGCGAATCCTTCGACCGAGGCCACCGACGACGCGTCGAGCACGCGCCCGTAGCCGAACTTGCGCGCCTTGGTCTCGTCCTTGGTGCTCGCATCGGCGAGCCACACGAGCTCGGCCGCGTCGCGAATCGCTCGGCACGTCTCGGCGAGCGCCGCGCACGCTTTCGCGACCAGCACGCCCGCGCCGACCTGCTCGTGAAGGTTCGTCGTGCTCGAAGCCGCGCCCGCTTTGAGCTTGTACCCGTCGGCGCGCAGCTGCGCGAGCTCGTGCGCATCGACGTGCTTCGCGAACGTCTTGTCACCGAGGTCGGATTCGGCCGCAGCAGCGAGCCGCTCGGCGTCGGTCGCAATCGCTTCGTAGCTGTGATGAGGCTTCGTCGTCATGAGGGTGCGCCCAGGCTACGTGAGGCCGACGCGATTTGAGAAGAGGCGACCGCCCCGCACGTGGAGGACGGCGGGATTCACCGGGAGGACGACCGGATTTGCCGGGAGGACGACCGGATTTGCCGGGAGAACGAGTGGATTTACGCGGAGATGAGAAGGCGCGCCGTGCTTGCCCGGCCGCTCGACCGCGCACGCGCACGCGCTTGAGAGCGAGAGAGCCGAAACACTCGCGTGACGACCGACGGCGTAGCCGCCGATGACGACGGGCGCCGCGCCAAGTGCGTGCGCGCCGCGGGCGTCGTTCCTCTGCGATTTCGCCGTCGGTCGCAGCTATCCTTCGTCGGTGGCGCTCGGCCCAAGCAATCCCACATGGAAGGCGCTCTACGATGCGCTCGCTGCGCTCGCCGTCGCGTGCGATGGGACGTTTGCGTTCGTTCTCGACGAGGGCAACGGGCTCTGGTGCGTCGGCATCCGCGATCGCGCGCCGACCACGATGACGTTCAAAGAGGACGACGCCGCAGATCGTTTCTACCGCGACGAGATCGTGCCGCGCACGTCGATGATGCAGCACGGACGAAAATTCGAGATCGTCCGTCGCTTCACCGACGTCAACGAGAGCGGCGACCGGTACTTCGCCGTTTCGTTCGCGAGCATCTATGCGCTCGTCGTTTGGTTCGACACCGCATTCGACGTCGAGCGCGCGCGGACCGAAGTGCGGAAAGCCCTTCCGCGGATCGAATCACTCGTCGTCGATCTTCCGCCGTCCGGCGGCCCGTCAGACGACGAAGCCGCCGCAAAGGTGCGCGCATACCGCTGCGCGGGACTCTGAGGCCGCCGAAGGCGGCCTTCCCGCACCTCTCTCGAGGCGCCTCCAAGACTCGCGGCGCCCCTTTGACTCTCCGCTGCCTGGGGCTTCAGCCCCAGGTAGCCCAAATGCAGCATCAACACCGGCAGCCCCAAATGCAGCATCAACACCGGCAGCCCGATGCAGCATCAACACCGGCCACCCCCGCATGCAGCATCAACCCCGCCGGCGCGCGCTCAAACGTGCGGCGCGATGAACAGCGTCGCGAGCACCCAGATTGTGCAATACACATAAAACGCGACGACCGCCTTGCCGAGGGCGCGCTGCTTGTTTTTTTTCCGCGCGTAGACGAGCGGGATGACGATCGTCGCGAGGAGGATGCTGAAGACGATGGCTTTGCCCATCGGTTTTTACTCCACGACCACGACGTCGCCGCGGCGGAGGCCGAAGTCGACGGCGGCCGGGTCGGTGCCTGCGAGGCCGTCGAACGTGAAGCGGACGCGGAGCGCGTCTTTCTGTTCGCGGCGCACGACGAAGATGCGGCTTCGATCGGCGTAGTCGGTGAGGCCGCCGGCGCCGGCGAGAGCTTCGGCGACGCTCGCGTTCGGGTCGAGCTTCACGACGCCGGGGTGCGCGACCTCGCCGAGGACGCTCACCATGACCGGCGCGACCTCTTCGACGTTCACGGTCACGCTCGGCGCGACGATGAACTCTTTGAGACGTGCTTCGAGCTCCGCGCGAAGCGACGACGGCGTCTTGCCGCGCACTTCGACGTCGCCGAGGAGCGGCAGCGCGATGCGGCCGTCGGTGCGGACGCGCGCGTGCGTGCTCATCGAGTCTTGGTTGACGACGCGCACGCTGATGAGATCGCCCGCGCCGATGAGGTACTCGTGCGCGCTCGTCGTCGATGGCGGCAGGTCTTTCGCCCACACGTAGTGACCCGTGCCGGCGCAACCACCGAGACCCAGAAAAACGACCAACGACAGCTCACGAATTCGCATGACTACCTCTTTGGTTTGAAACCGAACGAACGAGCATGACGAGCTCCGAGACGCGCACCGCGCGCAGCGAGACGACGAGCGTCGCGTAGAGCGCCGCGTCGAGCGCGAGACGAATCGGGCCCCAATTGGGACACATGAAGTGAAACGCGACGACAGCGCCGCACGCGCCGAACGATTTGAGGGCTGCTTTGACGTTGCGCGCGTCGAGCATGTCGCGGCGAAGCATGAAGACGTACGTCGCGCCGACCGCAGCTTCGGTCGCGACCGAGACCCACGCCGCGCCGATGCCCGCGCCGCCCGTGCCGAAGGCGTGCCACGCGGCGCGGACGACGAGCACGTTGAGGCCCGCGTTCACCGCGAGCGAGACGAGCGTCACGGTCGTCACCGTCCACGAGCGGTCGCGGAGAATGAGCGCGGTCGCGCCGAGCATCGCCACGTAGACGAAGACGAAGATCGGCATGAGCGTGCGCATCGCGACGATGGAGGGCGCGAACGCGCTCCCGAAGACGGCGTGCACGATCACGTCGGCGCCGAGACCGAGCATCATCGCGATCGGGATGGCGAGCGTCAGCGTCCATTCGAGCGCGCGGCGCAGCATCTCCGAGAACGCGGCCTTGTCGTGCACCGTGCGCGAGAGCTCCGGCGTCAGCACCCAGCCCATGAAGGGCGACATCAGCATCGCGACGCTCGAGACGTTGGTCGCGGCGCCGTAGTAACCGAGCTCGCGATCGGTCACGAGCACGCCCATGATCGCGACGTCGATCTTCGCGTAGAGCACGATCGCGACTTGGTTGATCCAATACGGCGAGGAGCGTTTGAGCGCGGCGAACGTCTCTTTGAAATCGAAACGCACGCGCACGCCCGTAACCTCCCGAGCGAGGCGATAAAGCACGGCGAGCCGAATCGACTCGCTCGCCACGGCGGCGAGCGCGAAGGCCCAGAGGCTCGCGCGCTCGACCAGCGCGATCGCGACGCCGCCCGCCCACACGAGCTTGCTCGCGATGTTGAGCGCCGAGAGGCGCCCGACGCTTCGCGCGGCATAGAGCAGTGTGGCGCATGTGTTCGCTAAGAGGTTGCACAGCTGAGCAAGTCCCAAAGCAAGGGCAGTGCCGACGACCGTGGCCGAATAGCCCGCGCGGTGCGCGATGAGCGCGATGGCGCCGAAGACGAAAACACTCGACGCGAGCTGCACCGCTTGGGTGCCGGCGAAGAAATCCGACGCATGCTCCGGGCGGCGCGGAATTTCTTTTTGAACGTAAATGTCGATGCCGAGGCCGACGAACGCGAAGCCGTCGATCGCGAGCGCCTCGGCGAAGCTGTAACGGCCGAAGAGCGCGGGGCCGAGGCTTCGTGGCAAGACGAGCCGCACCATGAGCGCGACGCTCCACGTCGCGAGCAGCGAGCCGGCGACGATGACCATGTTGCGCGCGACGCGCGGCACCGGCGCAGCGACGACCGCGGCGTCGGCTTCAGCGGAGGCGATCGTTTTCACGGAGCATCCAGCCGCTGCCGGCGACGAAGCCGATGTGCGGGTAGTAATCGACCGCGGCGGGTGCGGCGAAAAGCACGACCGTCGCGCGGCCGCCGAGCGTTTGCGTGCGGCGCACGAGCTCGCGACCGATGCCGTGACGCTGATATTCGACATCGACGGCGAGGTCCGACAGATACGTGCAGTAGACGAAGTCGCTGATGCTCCGCGAGATGCCGACCATGCGCTCGCCGTCCCACGCGCTGACGACGAGGTTCGCGTTTTCGAGCATCCCCTTCATGCGCTCGCGATCGCCGACCGGGCGGCGCTCGCCGAGCGTGGAGGCGCGGTAGAGCGCGATGACGGCGTCGAGGTCGAGATCGTTTCCGGTCCTGTAAGCGATCATGGCTTGCTCTCCGCGAAGCGCTCCACGAATTCGGCGACGCGATCGGCGACGTGCTCCTGCGACCAGACGGGCGCGAAGACGTGGTCGGTGTCGCCGACGGTCGCAATCTCCAGGCCACGCGCGCTGAGCCAGTCGCTCACGCCGCCGAGGTGGCGATCGATCTCGTCGAGCATCGGCTCTTCGTCATTGAAGAGGAGGAGGACGCGGGTGTTGCGGCGGGCGAGCGAGATGAACTTTCGTGCGAGATCGTCGAGTAATTTGTCCCCGAGGCCGAGGCGCAGCGCGCCGCGTTGGACGAGACCTTTGCCGTGCGACGCGAGACGCGAGCCGATCACGGCGGCGATCGCGCGGGCTTGCACGTCGCCACGGAGCGCGCGCGTCCACGTCTCGAGGCGGAGCGCGCGGCGCTTGTAGTAACGCATCGAGCGGAACGAGTCGCCGCGGCGCGTCGGAATGCGCTCGACTTTGCGGCCCGGCGTCCACTCGAAGACCGGCGGGTTCATCAGCACGGCGGCGCCGATGCGCTCGTCGGCGAGCGCGGCGTGGAAGGACATGTACGCGCCCGAGCAGAGGCCCATCGCGACGAAGCGGCGATAACCGCGCGCGGCGAGCGCGTCGACGCCGGCGCGCACGTCGTCGATCGAGTGCGACGCGTAGAGATCGTTCTCGGTGCCGCCTTCTTTGGGCGGGCTGTCGCCGATTCCGGCCAAATCGATGCGGAGGACCCCGTGTCCTTCGGACGCGAGCCGCCGCGCGAGCGCGACGTTGAAACGATTCGGGCCGACGCGCGGGTTGGCGCCGGTGTTGACGAGGACGACGCCGAGATCGTCCGCGCCGTCGTGCGGCTCGGAGAGGATCGCGAAGAGGCGCGCGTCCGGCCCGTAGCGAACGACGCTCTCGACGACGCGCTCGTCGACGTGCACCTCGGCGCTCGATTGAGCGCGCGGCGGGCGCGCGTTCGCGCCGCGCGCGTAGCGGCCCTCGAACCAGCTCGTGACGGCGCCCCAGATGTTCACGGGGACGTCGGCGACGTAGGGATCGTCGGCGGCGAGCATTGCCCAACCTTTCGCCGGCTCGACCTCGACCTCGGTGCCGAGCGCGCGGAGACGCTCGACGATGCGCGCCTCGCGGCCCGGCAAATCGTCACGCGGGACGACGATCGCGCGCTGCGCGGGCTTCGTGTCGAGCGTGCGCAGATCGAGGCGCTCGAGCGCGGCGATCGT
>DASXHD010000038.1:0-55024 GCA_036488725.1 Polyangiaceae bacterium
TGAACGCGAACGAGTCGAGGTGCGATTTCGATCCGGCGCTCGACGCGTCGCCGCCGGTGTAGGAAAAAATGCCGCCGGCCTCGGTCATGATTTGACCGGCGCTCGTTCCGACGCCGAGGACCGTCGTCCCGGCGCCGAAGCCGAGGAGGGCGGGCAGAAAGAGACGTCGCTCGAGGAGCTCGTGCTTCGTCGTTTGTGCCGGCGCGTCGCTCTCGGGCGAGGCGCGCGCCGCGGCGGGCAGAAGACAAACCAATCCCATGATCATCATCGATCGCATTCGCGTCTCCTTTCGATTTCGCGCGCGTCCACGCGTCGCGCTCAGCCGTAGGAGCAACGGGCTGGAAACGGCCATTCCCAGCGCAAAAACGATTGCCAACGTGGCGTCAGGCTGCGCGGCGCGCGCGCATTTCGTCGACGAGAGCGCGCGCTTGGGCGGCGCATCGGATCACGTCGGCGTCGCGCACTTGCCTCATCGCTTCGGCGCGTCGCGAGAGGACGAGCGTCTCGACGCGGCCCATGTACGCGAGCAAATTGCGAAGCGCGATTCCGCCCGCGTCCGAGAGAAGGTTCGCTTCTTTCGCGAGACGCGCGAGCTCGCCGGGCTCCGGCGCGCGCGGGAGATCGAGCGCGGCGCAGAGCTCTTCTTCGATCGCGCTCTTGATCTCGAGGACCGCGAGCGCGCGCGTCGTGCCCTTCGCCGCGATGACCGCTGCGTGTCCGGCGATGCCGCCTTGCACCGCGAGCGGGATCGCTTTGGTGTATCGCGGCGTCGCCGCGCGATGCACGCGGCTCGCGCGCGTGTAGACCCACGCGCCGAGCGCGAGGGTGACGAACGCCGCCGTCAAATACGCGACGAGCGGCGGCAACCCGTTGCGCTGAAAATCGTGGAACGCGTCGGTGATGAACCGAAGCTTCCCCGCGCCCGACTCGCTCGCGTCGCCGTACGAACCGACCTGCTCGAACGCGCCGACCTCGATCCAAATCTTGCCGCCGGTCCCCGCGGCGACGTCGCCCACGCCGGTGTGCGCGTAACGCAGCACGTTGCGCACGAAGGTGCGGTTGCCGGTGAAGCGGAGCATCCCGTTGATCGGCACCGACGCGTCGCTCACGACGAGGAGGTGTCCCTTGTCGACCGCGCCGGCGAGTCCCACGTACGTCTTCTCGCCGTCGTCGGCGTCGCGCACGTAGAGGAGCGGCGAGAGCTCTTTGTGCTCGACGCCGCTCGCGTGATTCAAAACGACGCGCGAGACCCCACGCACCGTTTGATGCTCGGCTGGCTCGGCGATCGCGAGCGCAGGGTTGTGCCTGAGCTCGAGCGCCGGGTGCGCGGGCAACGCAACGCGCCGTATTTGAAAATGCCGGAGGAGCTCGTCGCCGTTTCCGAAGTCGTCGAAGAGGACGACGCGACCGCCGTCTTTCAAAAAACGCGACAGCGACTCCACGTCGAGCGTGCTCTCCGGATGAAGCAGGATCACCGCGTCTTTCGGCCCGAGCGCCGCGTAATCGAGCGGCTGCCCCGTCACGACGCCCGCGCCGCCCGCCTCGTCCTTGGCGAGCTGAACGAAATCAGACAGCCCGTCCCAGTCGGAGCTCTTCGCGTCGTACGAAGCCGCCGCCGGCCCCGTGAAGAAGACCACTGCGATGACGCAGAGCATCGTTTGCACGAGGCGTCGTTCTCTTGACCCCATGGGCGGCGTTGCTAACTTAGCTGAGAAGCTCACCTAAGATGCTCCCTCCCTTCATCATCGAGCAGATTCGAAAGCGTGAGAGTGAAGAGCGCACTCACCAGGAGCAGCCTCATCTCGAGCTGCCTCTCGAGCCGATGCGCCCGCCGACGATGCCGCCGCGCGACGAAGAGGACAAGCGCGGCGTGATCATCGTGGAGCTCCTGTAAAGGCGTAGCCGGGCGGGCGGCGATGATCTAGGGTGCGCGGCGGATGCGCTTGAGCAGTCGCACCGCTTTATTTGGCTTCCTGGGCGCCGGTGTGGCGGCGCTTGGCGGTCTCGCGCCTACTGCGTGCTTTCCGGCCGCGGGCGAGGGTGTCGATCCGCCTGCTTTCGACTTTTATTTTCCGGTCGGGTTCGCGGTCTCGCGCGGCGGCAACGTCCTCTACGCGGTGAACTCGGACTTCGACCTCCAGTGGAACGGCGGGACGATGCAGTCGCTCGACCTCCACGCCATCCGTCGCGACGCGATTCGCGCGATCGCCGATCCGAACGACCCGAACCTTCCGCTCGCGCAGGCGCCCGATCGGGATGCGTCGTGCCCGAACGGGCCGCCGGTCATCACCAACCTCTACGACGCGGGCGTGGAGCCCGGCCTTGCGTGCGCGCCGCCGACCAACGCCTCGGCGTACATGCGCGACTCGGCGGTCATCGGCGCGTTCGCGACCGAGGTCCAGCTTTCGCTGTTTCAAAATCCGGATCGAGCTGGGTCCTCCCGGCTCTTCACGCCGGTTCGCGGCGACGCGTCGCTCTCGTGGGCCGACGTGGTCGACGACGATCCGAGCGCGCCGCCGAAAGCGTCGGACACGGTCGCGACGTACGCGCCGTTCAAGCTCGATTGCGGCACGCGCGACGCGCACGGCCGGTGCGACGCGTTCCATCGAACGGGCAACAACGCCGGGCAGATGGGCGACACGCGCTTTCTCACGATGCCCGGCGAGCCGTTCGGCATGGCGCAGTCGCAAGACGGAAGCGCAGTGGTCATCACGCATCAGGCCGACGTGCTCACGTCGCTCTTCTCGACGTTCACGCCCGGCAACGCGGTCGGCTCGATCGCCGACATGCCGGCGATTCAGTTCGTGCTGAGCGGCGTGCCGACGGGCGGCATCGGGGTCGCGGCGATTCCGCACGATCCGCTCGCGTATCCTGAGTGCTTTCCCGACGCGACGACCGACGCGTGCAAAGCCGCGGTGCCGCGCCCGGCGTTCCTCGAGTCGAGCCGCGCGGCGGCGCAGGTCGCGCTCATTCGTTATTACTCGGACATAGGCGCGAGCTCGTCGTCTTTGTTTCGACCGTTCATCACCGAAGACGCCGTCTTCAACTTGAACACGCAAGCGGGCACGACCGACTTCGCGCGCGGCATCGCGATCGACCCGACGCCGCGGATTCGCTGCATGACGACGATCAAGGTGCCGACGTCGGACCCGGCGTACGGACCGGCGGCCGAGGCGTGCGCGCGTCTTCCGGCGCGCGTCTTCGTCGCGAGCCGCGGGCCGGCGTCGCTCATCATCGGCAAAGTCGGTCAGTCGCCCACCGTCGGCGGAAGCTGGGACGCCGACTACGCGACCTTCGACAAAACCGTGGTCCTGGACGCTGGACCTTCGGCGCTCCACCTCGCGCCGATCATCGACTCCCACGGCAACTTCGCGATGCGCGTCTTCATCGTCTGCTTCGATTCGAGCGAGATCCTCGACTACGATCCGGACAACGACAGGATCGAAGCCAGGATTCACGTGGGCCTTGGGCCGTTCGCGCTCACGTTCGATCCGTTCGACTTCGACGCTGCCGCGCGTGGCGACCCGGCGCCGGCGCCGGCGGCCGACGCCGACATCAATCTCCGCCCGTATCGCTTCGCGTACGTCGGGAGCTTCACCGACTCGTACATGCAGGTTCTCGATCTCGATTTGAGCCGGCCCGACACCTGGGGAACGATCGTCTACACCGTCGGCGTCCCGACGCCGCCGAAGGGCAGCTGACCGGAAAGAACATGAAGCATCCGTTTCGCTGGATTTCGGCCGGTCTCGTCGCGACGACGGCGCTCACTGGATGGCTCGTGACGACGCAGCCGGGCTGCGGGCAGCCGCCGACGAACGTGCCGGTGCGTACGTTCGAGGGGGCGGGGCGCATGGACATCTTGTGCATGCAGGTGCAGCAGCTGACGGCCGGCGATGGCGGCGTCGTCGGCGCGCCGATCCCGGCGATCCCCGTGACGCCCGATCATTGCGCGCCCGTGCCCGCGGGAACCGATCTCACGCTCACGCCGGTTCCGTTTCATTTGATCGCGGTCGTCACCCAGACGCTCCGCGGCGAAGTGGCGGTCGTCGATCTCACCGCCCAGCGCGTCGTCGACACGAGCCTCGCGCTTCCGGGGACGAACTTTCTCCCGGTCGGAAAGAACCCGACCGACATCGCGGTCACGCCCGACGCGCAGAAGGTCTTCGTCACGAGCGCCGACGTCGCGAAACCTGCAATCTACATGATTCCGTCGACGAGCCTCCTCGGCGACTCCGAGGTGCTGGCCGAGCCGACGCAAGCGGCCGAGCAAGTCACGCTGCCCTCGTGGCCGGCGTGCTCGCTGCCGCAAGCGCCGGGGCGCATGGTGATCGTGCCGACCGCGGCGACCGACGCCGGCCCCGCCGGGTTCGAGATCGTCGTCGTGATGCCGGGAAACGGCACCGACGAGCAATCGCTCGTCGGGCTCATCGACACGGCGGCGTTCGACTCGATCGCGCCGGGCTCGCTTCAAGCGTGTCCGATCAAGTCGGCGATTCATCTCGCCGAAAATCAAAGCGCGCTGCCGACGTCGTGGACGCCGGGTCCAGCGTGGCCGCTCGGCCTTCCGTACCTCGGCGACGCGGGGATCGATTTGTTCGCGACCGACGCCGGCGCGGGCGTGCAACCGTCGTCGAATTACAAGCTCCCGCTCTGGTCCTGTCCTTCGCTCGCGCATACCGGGCCCATCGCCGACGCGGGCGCGCCGGATGCGGCGACGCTCGGGACGACGCCGGGCGCGGTCGTGCACGGCGCGGGCGTCGCGACCGACGGCCAGTTCGTCTACGTCGCCGACGACGCGATGCCGTTCATCCACGTCATCGACACGCGCATGCCGGGCACGCTCAGCGAAATCGCGCCGCTCGTCGCGTCGAGCATCAGCGATCCGACGCGCGTCGTCACGACGAGCGAGCTCGCGGTGAGCCCGGTCACGCGCGACTACAAGCGTTACCTCTACGCGGTCGACGCGAGCCAAGGAAACACGGTCATGGTTTACGACGTGACCGATCCGGTGAACGGCCCGCGCACGCCGCTCGTTCGGCCGAACTCCGAGCTCGACCCGCTGCAGCCGCCGGATCGCATCGCGTTCAGCGCGCCGGTTTCGACGCTCACGTTCGCGCGGCACGACTTCGCGGTGCCGGGCCAGATCGGCGCGACGCAAACGGGCGTCCTCTGCAACCCGAACCCGCGCGCCGGCGCGGGGCAGGGCGTCGAGTATCAATCGAACGGGCCGGTTTCGGTTCCGCTCGGGCCCAAGCGATTGCGCGGGGTCTTCGCGTTCGCGACGCTCTCGAGCGGGCAGGTCGTCGCCATCGACGTGGACGATTGGGATGCGCCTTGCCGCAGGCCGCTCACGCTCCAAGCAGGCGGCGCGCTGCCCGGCTCGCTCGCGGTCCCCGAGACCGACGTCGGCGACACCGACCCGTATCACGCGCCGGTCGCTTCGCAGATCGCGGCCGACGCCGGTTTGGAGAGCGTCTCGGCCGAGACGATGTGGCCGATCATCCAACCGAACCGAATTCGCTCGGCGAACTTGGTCTTCGACGATCTCGTCGGCATCAACGGCCTCCACGATCCGGCGCTTCAATCGACGCCGCAGCTGCTCGTCAACGGTGCGCAAGTCGCCGTCGCCGGGAGCAACCATCCGATTCTCACGGCCTCGCTCCCCGAGTTCACGACGTCGATCCCCGCGACGCCGCAGGCCGGGACCCCGAACGTCTACATGGCGCACGACGTCCCCGACTCGCACGTCGCCGACCAGACGTGGAACATCGTCTACGAAGGCGCGCTGCCCGGCCTCGACGGCATCGCCGCGACCCTCGGAACGACCGACAACTACGCGACGCTCACGCTCTCGAGCGGCGAAGCGCATTTCTGCGGCCACGGCGTTCAAGACCAGCGCGTCGGGCTCCTGCGCGCCGCCGCGATGAAGATCGACGACGCCGCGCTCAACACCGCGAAGCAGTCGATGATGCCGATCAACTTCGATCAGCGCGTCGGCGATTACGTGCAGATTACAGACGACATCGTCGGCGTGCCGAACCCGGCCGACGCGAGCACGCTCACGCCCGACCCGAGCGACCCGATCTGGTCGGCAGACAACGACTGCTGGGGCTCGGTCGGCACGAGCGACGCGGCGACGCGCCAACAAGTCTGCATCGACAAGTTCGGCGCGTACGGCGCCGACCAAAACGCGCAGCGCGATTTTCCGATCCTCGAGGCGAGCGACGATCACCTCGTGCTCGGCCGCTACCTCTACACCGACCCGACGAACCGCCCGACCAACGGGCGCTTGATCGCGCCGCGCGATACGACGTCGCAAGTCGACTTCCAGCTCGCGAAATGCTGCTTCCACAACCAGGCACACTTCCGTGTGCGCACCGGCGGTGAGTGGGTCGCGCTCGGCTCGGTGAGCGGCTACTTGCACCACGTCGTGCCCGACGCGACCAAAGCGTGCGTCCTCTCGTGCGACCCGACGCAGGTCCTCATGAGCTCGCGCGCGCCGGAGACGGCGTTCGTGCCGAGCGCGACGCAAACGGGACCGACGCCCGCGCCGCTCCGCAACAGCCCCTTCGCGCTGCGCAACCCGATGTTCTCGTTTTACGTCGCCGCGCCGGTCGTGGCCGGCACCGACGCGCAGACGCTCTTCTCGGTGTCGGTTCGAGACGACACTTGGCAGTACACGACGCGCGGGCAATATCAGTCCGAGGGCGTCAGCTTGATCGGCACGAACAACTCGGTCTTGCCGCAGTCGTCGATGTTCATCGCGCCGCTCGGCGCGATCGGGGTCATCGACGCTTCGGCGAACGGGCTCTACGTCATCGATCTCAACACGCTCTCGATCTCCGACGGCAGCCCGTTTTATTGATGCTGTCGCGCGAGCGTTGGGAAGCCGCCACGCCGGTCATGCGGCAGTACCTCGAGGCGAAGGCGGAGCATCCCGACGCGCTCGTTTTTTTTAGGCTCGGCGATTTTTACGAGCTCTTCTACGACGACGCGCCCGTCGCGGCGAAGGCGCTCGATCTCACGCTGACGGCGCGCAACAAGGACAAGGAAAAGGGCGAGCCGATTCCGATGGCGGGCGTGCCGTATCACGCGGCGAGCTCGTACATCCAGAAGCTCCTCGAGCTGGGATTCAAGGTCGCGATCTGCGAGCAGATGGCGGATCCCGCCAAAACCAAGGGAATCGTGCCGCGCAAAGTGGTGCGCGTGGTCACGCCGGGCATCGTCTTCGACGACGCGGGCCTCGACGGGAAGAAGAACCACTGGCTCGTTGCAGTTGCAACGACCGACGAGGCCTACGGCATCGCGGCGCTCGACGTGTCGACCGGCGAGCTTCTCGCGTGCGAGGCGCCGGACGCGCCGACCGCGGGCGCCGAGCTCGTGAGGCTCGACCCGGCGGAGGTGCTCGCGCCGAAGAGCGCCGCGCCGGCGACCGACGTCTTGCGCAATTCGCGGCCGCGCGCGGTCGTGAGAGTCGACGAGTTCGAGGTCGCAGGCGGCGACGCGTGGCTCGTGAAGCTCCTCGGCGATGATCTCTCTCATGCGAGCCCGCTCGTTCGCCGCGCGGCCGCGCGGGTCGTCGCCGAAGCACGCGCGTGCGAAGCCGGCAAAGATCCGCCGGTTCGACGCCTCTCCGTCTATGCGCTCGGCGACACGATGCTCCTCGACGAAGCGACGCAGTCGCACCTCGAGCTCGCGCGCACGATGGCGGGGGAGACGCGCGGCTCGCTCCTTTCGGAAATCGACGAGACGAAGACCGCGCAAGGCGCGCGGCTCTTGCGGCGCCGGCTCCTCGCGCCGAAGACCGACGTCGCCGAAATCCGCCGCCGCCTCGACGCGGTCGAGTTCTTCGTCACGCAGCCGGGGCTTCGTCGCGAGGTGCGCGAGGCGCTCGGCGCGGTGCGCGATCTCGAGCGGCTCGTCGTGAAGGTCGTCGTCGGTCGCGCGATGCCGCGCGATCTCTCGGCGATGCGCGAGACGCTCGCGACGCTCCCCGCGCTCCAGCGCGCGCTCGAAGATTGTCCGGACGCCACCGGTCGCGACGCGCTCGGTCTCGTCGCGAGCGAGCCGTGGATCGACGCGTGCGAAGCCGGGCGTGCGCTCCTCGACCAGCGCATCGCCGACGACCCGCCGCTCCGCGTCTCCGACGGCGGCGCGATGCGCGCGGGCTTCGACAAAGAGCTCGACGAGTGGCGCGAAGTCTCGCAAAACGGGCAGCGGCTCGTCGTCGAGCTCGAGGCGCGCCTCCGCGAGTCGACCGGCATCGCGAGCCTCAAGCTCCGCTTCACGCGCGTCTTCGGCTGGTACATCGAGGTGACGCGCTCGCACACGAGCAAAGCGCCGAGCACGTGGCGACGCAAGCAGACCATCGCGAACGGCGAGCGCTACACGAGCGACGAGCTCGAGACGCTCGCCGACAAAATCGCCCACGCCGAAGAGCGCACCGCCGAACGCGAGGCCGCGCTCTGGAACGAGACGATCGAGCTTTTGGCGCGGGAGGCCCCGCGATTTGCGCGCACCGCGAGCCGGCTCGCCGAAATCGACGTCGCGACCGCGCTCGCCGAGCACGCGCACCGATGTGACTACGCGCGCCCCGAGGTCGACGCGTCGCTCGCGTTCGAAATCGAGGACGGCCGTCATCCGGTCGTCGAGCAGCTCGCCGCGGACGGACGCTTCGTACCCAACGACGTCGCGCTGAACGCCGCCGACGACGCCAAGACCTCGCGCTTCTGGCTCGTGACCGGGCCCAACATGGCGGGCAAATCGACGCTCATGCGCCAAGTCGCGCTCGTCACGATCCTCGCGCAGATGGGCTCGTTCGTCCCCGCGCGGCGCGCGCGCATCGGCCTCGTCGATCGCATCCTCACGCGCGTCGGCGCGAGCGACAACCTCTCGCGCGGCGAGAGCACCTTCATGGTCGAGATGAAGGAGACGGCGAACGTGCTGCGTCGCGCGACGAAGCGCTCGCTCGTTTTGCTCGACGAGATCGGCCGCGGCACGAGCACCTACGACGGGCTCGCGATCGCGTGGGCCGTCGCCGAGCATCTCCACGACGTCGTCCGCTGCCGCGCGATGTTCGCGACGCACTATCACGAGCTCACCGAGCTCGCCGGCACGCTGACCGGTTGCGAGAACTGGAGCGTCTCGGCGCGCGAGCAGCAAGGCGACGTCGTCTTCTTGCACAAGCTCCAGCACGGGCCCGCGTCGCGCAGCTACGGCGTCGCGTGCGCGCGTCTCGCAGGTTTGCCCGAGCCGGTCCTCGCGCGCGCGCGTGCGATCCTGGAAGGCCTGGAAAAAGGGCGAAAACGCGCCGAGCCGCAGCTCGATTTGTTCGGCGCGTCGCAAAAAAAGCAAGAGGCCGAGCACCCGATCGTGGCGACGCTGCGCGAGGTCGAGGTCGACCGTTTGACGCCGCTCGAAGCGCTTCAGCTCATCGACTCGCTCAAGAAGCAGATCTGATGGCGCGACGGTTGCACGGGTCATCATCATGAAATGGGACGAGTCGCACGAGAGCCCCGACGTCATCGACCGCCGCGGCGAGGGCGGGGGCGGAGGCGGTGGCGGCGGCCTCGGATGGCTGCTTTGGATTCTCCTGCGCTTCAAATACGGCTGGGTCATCGTCTTGCTGATCGTCGGCTTCGTCGCCGCCGAGCGGCTCATGGGCAGCGGCGCGAGCAGCACCGCCACGGAGACCTCGCACGCCATTCCCGCCAGCGACACGCAAGCGCGCTTCGTCGGGTTCGTCCTCGATGACGCACAGAAATTCTGGGCCGACGATTTCGCCGCGCACGGGCGAACGTATCGCCACGCGAAGCTCGTCCTCTTCACCGATCGCACGCCGACCGCGTGCGGACTCGGCTCGGCCGCGACCGGGCCGTTCTATTGTCCGAACGACCAGCGCGTCTACATCGACCTCGGGTTCTTTCGCGTGCTCGAGCAAAAGCTCGGCGCGCACGGCGACTTCGCGCGCGCGTACGTCGTCGCGCACGAGATCGGGCACCACATCCAAAACCTCGAGGGCGCGCTCCACCAAAACGCGGCCGCGAGAGGCGCGACCGGCGCGTCGGTGCGGACCGAGCTCCAAGCCGATTGTTACGCCGGCGTCTGGGCGCACTCGGCGAACGCGCGCGGCGAGCTCGACCCGGGCGACATCGACTCCGCGCTCGACGCCGCATCGCGCATCGGCGACGACGTGCTCGAGCGCGAAGAGACCGGCGTCGTGCGCCCCGAGTCGTTCACGCACGGCACCGCCGCGCAGCGTCGCAACTGGCTCGCGCGCGGTTACAAAACGGGCGACGCGTCGCAGTGCGACACGTTCTCGGCGAATCCTCTTTAAATTAGGGCAGGGTCACGCCGAGCGACTTGAGCTTCTTCTGCAGCTCGTCGTACTTCGCGACCGTGATCGCGGCGAAGCTCCCGTCGGCGGTGTCGATGCGCCCGTATTTTTTTGCGCTGTCGGGCAGCGTGTCGGACGCGTAGAGGCTGATCGTCGCGAGCGGATTCTCTTTCGCGTCCTCGAAGCGGAACGTGAACGTCGACATGTACGAAGGCGGCGTGCCCGTCGGCGTTTGATCGGCCCCGATGGCGTCGACGATCGCGCGGAGGGTCGGCGCGGCGCGAATCGTGACGGTCTTGGCGTCGTTCGAGCTCATGTTCTCGCGCCACGTGAGCTTGATGATCTTGGCGTCGCCGACGATTTGTTTCACCGTCTTGGTCAGCGCCGGCGGCGGCGGGGTTGCGCTCGCGGTCGGCTCCGGCGCGGCCGACGCGACGGGCGCGCTCGACTCGCTCGCGGCGGGTGCAGCGCTCGTCGCGGCGGGCGGCGCGCTGGTCGTGGGCGTCGCCGGCTCCGGTTGCTGCTGATTTCCACAAGCCATCACCAAGACCGAAGCCATCAACCAAACGCGCATGCGCCCGCAGCTAACACGCACGCCGAGCGCCCGCAACGTACCGGGCGGTCAGCGATCGAGCTCGGGATAGTGCCGAAAGATGCCCGACTCGTTGAACGGCAAGCGACGCCCCGACGCGACGTACGCCGCGATGCCCGGGCGCGCGCCGACCGCGTCGCGCAGCGCGAGGAGCTTCGGAACGCGCCGGTGCATGCGCTTCATCGCACGCGGAAACGCGTACGTGAGGCCTTCCACGATTTGAAACATGGAGAGGTCGACGTACGAAATCGATCGGCCGACCGTATGCCCGCTGGACGCGGCGCGCTCGAAGTACGAGAGGTACTTCGGGATGCGCTCTTTCACGAAGAACCGCGCGCGTTTCTTCGACTCGGGTTTTTGGTCTTCGTAATATTGGCTGACCGCGACCGGGTGGTGCGTGTCGTGAATCTCGGCGACGAAATCGGTCACCGTGAGCTGGAGCTCGTGCGCGCGAAAGCGGCTCGCTTCGTCTTTCGGCACGAGCCCGAGCCTCGGCGCGAGGTAGAGGAGAATGTTCGCCGTCTGCGCGACGAGGAGCTTGCCGTGTCGCAAAAACGGCGGCGCGAAAGGCTGCGTCTCGCCGCGCGGCGGCGCGCGCATCAGCTTCATCATCTTTTGCATTCCGCCCGGCTCGCGCGCGACGTCGACGTATTTTTCGCCGGCGTCTTCGAACGCGAGACGCACGAATTCGCCGCGTCCCTGGATGCCGGGCCAATAAAAGAGCTCGTAAGGTCGTGCCACGTCGCGAAAGGTATCGAGTAGAGAGGACACGTGCAAAGAGAAGGGACCGGCTATGCGTTGGTCGCGATCGCCGCGTGCTCTTGGGGCACGTGGCGGTCCATCCTGCTCGCTGCCGAGCGCTACGCGCCGCACCTCGACGCGCGGGTCGAAAGCGCGGTCGTCATGTTGGTCATCACGCTGTTCGGTTTCGGCGCGCTCGCGTTCGAGAAGCGCGAGCATCGCGGACCGCGCTCGGCGCTCGCGTGGACGGGCGTCGCGTGGCTCGGCGTCGCCGACGCGCTGAACGTGATGCTTCTCTTCGCCGCCTACGGAAAGACGAGCGTCGCCGTCGCGGTGACGACGCACTACCTCGCGCCGATTTTCGTGGCGGCGCTCGCGCCCATCGCGCTCGGCGAACGCGCGCATCGCGCGGTCTGGCTCGCGGTCATGGGCGGCGTGCTCGGTCTCGTCCTCTTGCTTCGGCCGTGGGGCGAAGGCCTCGGGCCGCGCGACGCGGTGGGCGCGGCGGCCGGCGCCGGAAGCGCGGTTTTTTACGCGTCGAACGTCCTCGTCAACCGCCGGCTCGTCCAGCGCTTCACGGCGACCGAGCTCATGGCGTTCCACGGCGTCATCGCGACGCCGCTCCTCTTCGCGCTCGCCCCGTTCCACGCGTTCGCCGCGCTCGACTGGCGCGCGACGCTCGTCTTGATCGGCGGCGGCATCGGCCCGGGCGCGCTCGCGGGAATCTTCTTCGTCAAGGCGCTCGAACGAATTCGCGCGACGCGCGCGTCGACGGTGACCCTCCTCGAGCCGCTCGTCGCCGTGGGCATCGCCGTCGTCGCCCTCGGCGAACGTCTCGCGCCGGTGTCTTGGCTCGGCGCTGCGATGGTCATCGGCTGCGCCGGCCTCGCGATGCGACCCGCCACATAGTCGTGTAGACTTCGATCGTCTTGTCTTTGGAGGTGATCGTGCGCGCACGTTTTTTCGTCGCAACCATCCCGCTCGCGCTTTTCATCGCCGCCTGCGGCAACACCAATTCGAACTTCGGCGACGACGCCGAGGTCGGCGACGCGGCCACGAAGGATTCGTCGCTGTTGTCAGACGGAGGCAACCCGTTCGGCGACTCCGGCGGCGAAGGCGGGACCGGCACCGCGTGCAGCGGCGACTTGCGCAGCGTCATCGACGCGAGCGGCAACGTCGTCACGACGTGCCCGCCCGATCAAGGATGCGCCGGCGGGCAATGCGTGCCCGCGTGTCAGGCCGCGGGCGCGAGCAAAGGCACCGTCGGTTGCGATTACGTCCTCTCGACGCCGAGCTTCTACTCCCCCGACAAGCCGCCGTGCTTCGCTGCGTTCGTCGCGAACAACTGGCCGAAAGCCGTGAAGGTCACGGTCACGCGCTCCGGAACGAGCTACGACGTCACGCAATTCGGGCGAATCCCGCAGAGCGGGCAGCCCGTGACCTCGTGGCCGCCGGTTCCGGCGACTGGAATCCCAGCGGGTGACGTCGCGGTCCTCTTCTTGTCGCACGATCCGCAGGCCGTGAACTTCCAGCCGATCACTTGCCCGGTGGCGCCCGCGATCTCGCAACCCGACGGCACCGCCGTTCCGGGCGCGGACGTGGGCAACACCAGCGTCACAGCGCGTGGCTCGGCGTTCCACATTTCGACCGACGTCCCGATCACGCTCTACGACATCTTGCCGTACGGCGGCGCGAGCTCTTATTTGCCGAGCGCCGAGCTCATCTTCCCGACGACCGCGTGGGGCACGAACTACCTCGGCATCGTCCCGACGCGAAGCACGAACACCTACTCGAAGCAGTGGGCGCAAATCGTCGCCGCGCAAGACAACACCTCGGTGACCGTCTTTCCGAACGTCGCGCTGCCGAGCGGCACCAACGTCGTCGCCGCCCCCGCGAACACGGCGACCCTCTACACGCTCAACGCCGGCGACTTCATCCAGTGGCAGGACTCGAACGAGATGAGCGGCACGGTCATCCAGTCGACCAAACCCGTCGGCTTCGTCGGCGGCACGACCTACGACTGCTACTCGTCGAGCACGTCGACCGGCGGCGGATGCGACTCGGCGCATCAGCAAGTTCCTCCGGTATCGGCGATGAGCAGCGAATACGTGGTCGCGCCGTACACGACGCGCGCGCTCTCGCTCGCGGACGAGGCCGAAAATTATCGCGTCGTCGGCGGCGTCGCGGGCACGACGCTCACGTTCGACCCGCCGATTTCAGGCGCGCCGTCGATGCTCGGCGTCGGTCAGGTCGGCGACTTCGAAGCCAAAGGCGGCTTCACGGTGAAGTCGCAGGACGCGCAGCATCCATTCTTCATCGCGCAGATGATGACCGGCTGTTTCGTCACCGGCGGCACGCGACAAGACTGCAGCGCCGCGAACTCGAGCTACTGCTGCCTCGGCGACGAGGAGTATGTCATCGTCGTTCCGCCTGCGCAGTTCCTCCAGAAATACGTCTTTTTCACCGACCCGACGTACCCGACGACCAACCTCGTCGTCACGCGCGAGAAAACGGCGAACGGATTCCAAGACGTGACGCTCGACTGCATCGGCGCGCCGCTCGGCGGTTGGCAGCCCATCGGCGCGAGCGGTCAATACGAGTTCACCAACGTCGATCTGATTCGCAAGAGCGTGAAGAACGGGCAGTGCGACAACGGCGCGCACGTCGCGTCGAGCAACGGCCCGTTCGGGCTCACGGTTTGGGGCCTCGATCACGCATCGTCGTACGCGTATCCCGCCGGCGGCAACGTCGCGACCATCAACAGCGTCGTCATCCCGCCGACGCCGCACTGAACCGTCAGGTTTTTTTGTCGACGTCCAAGCACGTCGCGCCCTTCGATTCGATCGGGCGCTCCTCGGCGGGGAGGCCCACGTCGATCGCGGCGCGGCGATCGCCGTCGCGGAGCGCTTCTTCGGCGACCTCGCGATAAACGGCGAGCTTCGACTCGTCGGCGAGAACGACTTGGAGCTCGCGCAGGCGCGTGCCTCCGAGGGCGAGGTGCCATTTGAGCGCGGTCATCATCGCGTTCGCGGACGTCTCGAGCGTGACGCGCGCGGCGCCCGTTCCGAGCGCGGGAAACACGAGCGATCGCAAGCCGAGCTCGTCCGAGAGCAGAAGCGCGCGCTGCATCGCGCGGCCGACGCACGACGCTTCGTTCCACGCGCTCACGGCGTGGAGGACGTGCTTGGCCGCGAGCGTGCCCGCGGTCGTCGCGATGCACGAGCCGAGCGCTTGCTCGCCTCCCGCGAGCGCCGCTTCTTCGATCGCGGCGCCGCCTTTTTCGACGAGCGCGCGGCCGACGCCGTTCTTCATTTTCATCTCGTACATCGCCGAGCAGACGATGCCGTCGGCGCGCGCATCGGCGATGTTGCCCGCGACGAACGAGATCGTGCACTCGCCGATGCGGAAGGTGTGCCGGTCGACGTAGACGAACGGCGCGTGGTGCGCCGAGCCGTCCACCGAGCGCCCGAGCTGCCGGAGCTCGCGCGCCGGGCCGAGCACGTCGCCGATGCGCTCGCGGTCGTCTTTGGCGAGCATCGCGCGCAAGAGATGTTGGAAGAATGCCTCCGACGGCGATCGCGGCGCCGGAAGATTCGCCGGCTTGCTCGGGTCGAGCACGTCTTCGTACGAAGTGAACGGCGGATTGCCGTATCGCAAATCGCACGCGGTGGCCGCCGCGCCCCAGACGTCGGTGCGCCGCGAAATCTCGCCCGACCGGAGCTGCTCGGGCGCCATGAAGCGCAGCGTCCCGCTCGACTCGTGCGCGTGCTCGATGGTGCGGACGGCGATGCCGAAGTCGCCGAGACGAACGCCGGTCTCGGGCGCGCCGAAGAGATTCGACGGCTTCACGTCGCGGTGAATGACGCCGGCTTGATGCGCCGCGTGAAGCGCCTCGCATGCCTGGCTCATGACGCGGCACACGAACCAAAGCGGCAGGCCCACGCCGAGCGACGAGCGCCGCCGCCGGTCGAGCTCGGCGAGATCGATGCCGTCGACGTACTCTTGCACGAAATACGCGGTCCCCTCGTGCACGCCCGCGTCGATGGCGCGAACGACGCGCGGGTTGGTGATGCGGGCCATGAGACGCGCTTCGTGAATGACGCGGTCGACCTCGACGTTGCGCGCCATCGTGCCGGCGGTGAGCGCCGGCTTGAGCGTCTTGATGACGACCGGGACGCCGAGGATCGCGTGCTTGGCGAGATAAACCTCGCTCATCCCCCCTTCGCCGAGCCGCCCCCAAACTTCGTAGTCGCGGATTCGCGCGGGAAGCGTCACGCCGGCGAGTATACTCGGATCATGCGGCGCATTCTCTTGGCGACCGGGCTCATCATTCTCTGCGCTTGCGGCGGCGACGACAGCACGGGATTCGACGGCGGAAAAGACGGGCAATCCGACTCGTCCGTGGCGTATGCAAACGTCGTGGTCGATCCGCCCGATGTCTCGCTCGACGTGCCCATCACCGGCGGCGTCACGCAGGATTACAAAGCGTACGCCGACGTCGGCGGGCAAACGCACGTCGACGTCACGGCGCAATGCACGTTCACCGTGGGCGATCCGACGCTCGGCGGTTTCACCGCGGCGAAGTTCGCGTCGGCCGCGCGCGGCGGCGACACGGTCGTGACGGCTACGTGCGGTGGCGGCAAAGGTACGGGGAATCTACATCTACTTTTGAAGGGGTGGATCCTGGGCAACGGCGCGCCGAATGGCTCGCCGACGATCTTCACCAGCGCGACGGCGGCGAGCGATCCGCAGCGCACGCCCGCGCTCGAATACCCGCTCGACGGGGCTGTCGCGCCGCTCAACATCCCTTCGATCGACACGCAGTGGACGACCGCGCAAAACGATCTGTTCCACTTGTCGTGGACGTCCAAGCACATCGCGATCGATCTCTACACGACCGACGCCGACGCGCAGTTCGCGGACGACGTTTGGGCGAACGTCGCGGCGAGCGCCTCGGGCGACGCGGTGACCGTCGCCGTCGAAGGGCTCGCGCAAGCCGCGCCCTCGAACAAATACGCGAGCGCGCCAGTCACGGTTCACATGTCGCACGACGTGATCGACAACACCGCGATTTACTGGTGGGCGTCCTCGCAAGGCAGCTTGATCACGCAGACGTTCGGCCAGACGGGCGCGCCGACGCAGGTGAAGAACGACTGCACGTCGTGTCACTCGGTGTCGCGGTCGGGCAGCCGCATCGGTTATTCGCGCTGCGTTGGCGGCGACTGCAATCAGCTCTACGCCGGCTTCATGAAATACGACACGACGAACAAGGTGTGGAACGACACGGTCAACGCGAACGGCGAGACCATCCACGGATCGTTCACGACATTTTCGCCGGTCGGATATCCCTTCGCCGACGACAAGCAATCGGTCGCGCTCGTCAGCATGATCAACGGCAGCCTGTCGCTCTACGACCCCGACACGGGCGCGCCGGTCGCGTCCAACGTCGACGCGGTCTCGACGCACGGCCCCGGCGCGCCGCGCAGCGGGCTCATGGCCGATTGGTCGCCGGACGGAAAGACGATCGTCTACGCGTCCACGCCGACGCCTGGCCAATGGATCGACCTGAGCGGCGGCTCGATCGCGACGATGACGTACACGTACACGAACGGCACGCACACCTTCGGCGAGCCGACGTTCATCGTGCCCGGGCCGCTCACACTGCCGAGCGGGACGTACAACAACCTATTTTTTCCGAGCTTCACGCCGGATGGGAGCTACATCGTCTTCAACGCCGCGCGCGCGACCTGGCGCGACTCGTCGCCCGGCCAAGCGGCCGCGCCCGGACAGCGCCTCGTGATGACGAACCCGTCGGGCAGCTGGACGGTCGACCTCGCGAACTTGAACGGCGCGGGCGATCTCGACACGACCTGGCCGCACTGGGCTCCGACGAACAGCTCCGATTATTACTGGGTCGTTTATTCGACCGAGCGCCCCTACGGCCACAAGCTGACGAAGGCGAACACCGCGGCGGCGTGCGTCCAAAACGGCGTGCTCGAGTGCAAACAGATTTGGGTCGCCGCGATCTCCAAATCGGCGCTGACCGGAAACAACCCGCCCGCCGACCCGAGCTCCCCACCAGTCTGGATGCCCGGCCAAGACCTCGGCGCGGACAACATCAGCCCTTATTGGACCAAACCCACCTCGGCCATCCCACAATGAGAGAAAACAGGAAGCTCAAGAGACCAAAAGACGAAGAAATTGGATTTTCTGAAAACAAAAATCCTTTTCTTGCCTTGTGAGCTCTTGATCTTCTGTTTCTCTGCTGAAGGGCTCAGTACGCGTCGATTGGGGGACACGAGCAAACGAGGTTGCGGTCGCCTAGTGCGTTGTTGATGCGGCCGACGGCGGGCCAGAATTTTCGGGCGCGCGTCCACGGGGCAGGGAAGGCAGCTTGCTCGCGCGGGTAGGGATGCGTCCACTCGGACCGCGTGACTGCTTCTTGCGTGTGGGGCGCGTTTTTGAGCGGGTTATCGTCTTTGGGGAGCTTGCCGCTCTCGATGGCTGCGATTTCCTCGCGGATTTGGTGCATCGCGGTGACGAAGCGGTCGAGCTCTTCGAGCGGCTCGCTCTCGGTGGGCTCGACCATCAGCGTGCCCGCGATGGGGAAGCTCATCGTCGGCGCGTGGAAGCCGTAATCCATCAAGCGCTTGGCGACGTCGTCCACCTCGATGCCCGCCGTCTTCTTCAAAGCACGAACGTCGAAGATGCATTCGTGCGCGACGCGACCGCGTTTGCCGCGATAAACGACGGGGAAATACTTTTCAATCTTCTTTGCCAAGTAGTTGGCGCTCAGAATCGCGACTTTGGTCGCGTGCGTGAGGCCGGCGGCGCCCATCATGTGGATGTACGCCCATGAAATGAGCAAGATGCTCGCGCTGCCCCACGGCGCCGCGGACACCGTGACCTCGCCGCGGCCCGGCAAGAACGGCGCGAGGTGCGACGCGACGCCGATGGGCCCCATGCCCGGCCCGCCGCCGCCGTGCGGAATGCAAAACGTCTTGTGCAAATTCAGATGGCAGACGTCCGCGCCGATGTCCGCGGGCCGGCACAAACCGACTTGCGCGTTCATGTTGGCGCCGTCCATGTAGACCTGGCCGCCGTTCGAATGGACGATTTCGCAGATGCGTTTGACGTCTTCTTCGAAGACGCCGTGTGTCGACGGATAGGTGATCATGAGCGCGGCGAGATCTTTCGCGTGCTCCTTGGCGCGGGCTTCGAGATCCGCGACGTCGACGTTGCCGCCTTCATCGGTTTTGACGACGACCACTTTCATGCCGGCCATCACCGCCGACGCCGGGTTCGTGCCGTGCGCCGACTGCGGGATGAGGCACACGGTGCGATGCGTTTCGCCCTTTTTCTCGAGGTATTTGCGGATCGCCAGGAGCCCCGCGTACTCGCCTTGCGAGCCCGCGTTCGGCTGCAGCGAAATCGCGGGAAACCCGGTGATCTCCGAGAGCATCGATTCGAGCTCGCGGAAGACGTCGGCGTAACCCTCGGCTTGGTCGGCCGGCGCGAACGGGTGAATCGCGTTCCACGACGGCTCGGTGATCGGCAGCATCTCGGCCGCGGCGTTGAGCTTCATCGTGCACGAGCCGAGCGGGATCATCGAATGCACGAGCGAGAGATCGCGCTCTTGCAGCGTGCGGATGTAACGCATCATCTCCGTTTCGGAGTGGTGCATGTCGAAGACGGTGTGCGTGAGGTACTTCGACGTTCGTGAGAGCGCCGGCGGAATCGCGCCGTTCGCTTCTTTGGCGAGGTCGGCGACTTTCATCGCGTGACCCTTTTCGCCGCCGAAGACCGCGAGCAGCGTCGCGATCTCGTTTTCGTCGGTGACCTCGTCGATGCTGATGCCGAGACATTCGCCATCGAGGCGTCGCAGGTTGATGCCGCGCGAGAGCGCGGTCTCGATGCAGCGGTCGCAAACGTCGTGCGACGCGCGCACGCGGATCGTGTCGAAGAAGTGCGCGTGCTCGACTTTGCAGCCGAGCTTGGTCAAGCCGTGCGCGAGCGTCGCGGTGAGCGCGTGGACGCGCGTCGCGATGCGACGAATGCCTTCGGGGCCGTGCCAGCACGCGTAAAATCCGGCCATCACGGCGAGGAGCGCTTGCGCGGTGCAGATGTTGGACGTCGCTTTTTCGCGGCGAATGTGCTGCTCGCGCGTCTGGAGCGCCATGCGGAGCGCGCGGTGACCGCCGCTGTCCTCCGAGACGCCGATGATGCGTCCGGGCAGCTTTCGAACGAACTCGTTCTTCGTCGCGAAGTACGCGGCGTGCGGTCCGCCGTAGCCGAGCGGAACGCCGAAGCGCTGCGTCGAGCCGACGGCGACGTCGGCGCCGAGCTCACCGGGCGGAACGACGAGCGCGAGCGCCAAGATGTCGGCGGCCATCACGACGAGCCCGCCGTGCGCGTGCACGCGCTCGATCGTCTTGCGCGGGTCGACGAGCGCGCCGTCGGTCGCGGGATACTGCAGCAAGACCGCGAACGCGCGCTCGAGGTCGGCGTGCTCGGGATCGCCGACGACGACGTCGATTCCGACCGCTTCGCCGCGCGTCTTCACGACTTCGATCGTCTGCGGATGACACGCGCTCGAAACGAAGAACGCGTTTTTCGTGTCGCTCCCTTTGAACTCGTACGCGAGGTGCATCGCTTCGGCGGCGGCGGTGCCTTCGTCGAGGAGCGACGCGTTCGCGACCTCGAAGCCGGTGAGGTCGATCACCATCGTCTGAAAATTCAGCAGCGCTTCGAGGCGGCCCTGCGCGATTTCAGCCTGGTACGGCGTGTACTGCGTGTACCAGCCGGGGTTCTCCAGGACGTTTCGCAGGATCACCGGCGGGACGATGCAGTCCGAATAACCGGTGCCGAGGAGCGAGCGCATCGGGCGATTTTTTTTGCCGAGCTTGCGCGCGTAATCGAGGAGCTCGTGCTCCGATTTCGCGGGCGGAAGCTCGAGCGGCTTTTGCAATCGAATGCTCGCCGGCACCGTCTCGGACGCGAGCGCGTCGAGCGACGCGGCGCCGACCGCTGCGAGCATCGACTCCACGTCTTTCGAGCTCGGACCAACGTGACGCTGAACGAACCGATCGGGGTGCTCGAGAGAAACCGCCATGCACGGCGATTTACCTCAAAATTGGCCTCCGAGTCCGACGAAACCGCCCGAGCCTGCCAGCGGCGTGACGGTCGGCCACACCGCGAGCGTCCGCTTGCGCGTGTAGCTGAACCGCGGCTTGAAATCGAGCTCGGCCTGGACGATGCCCGCGATGACGAGCCCGCCGAGCGCGCCGAGCGTGATGAAGTCGGCAGTACGAAGGTTCTGCGCCACCGCGGCGTAGAGATCGTACGTCTTGATGCGCTGATCGAGCGGCATCGGCGTCGGGTCGTTCAAGACCGAATTCGCCTGGTCGATGTTGTAGCGATAGGGGATGAAGAGCGCGGCCGTCGTGAGCACGGCGGCGCCCTCGGTCAGCAAAAAGAACCACCCGAGCGCGGTGCGTCGATTTTCGAACTGACCGATGCCGAACGGGAGCAGCGCGACGAGGCGCGAGTTTTGGACGACGACCGTCTCCTGCGAGGCGAGCTTTTCGAGGTTTTTCACGCGCGCTTCGAGCCGAGCGCGCTCTTCGGCGTCGCGCTTGCGCTGGGCCGCGGCGCGCGCGGCCTCGGCCATCTGCTGCTGCAGGATGGCGCTGTTCAGCCGATCTTTTTCGTTGATGTAGTCGTTGATGACGTCGGCGGGATACGAGAGGAGGTCCGGCTGATACTGGCCGGCCGTGTCGCGGATGACTTTTTCCCAGTGGACGTGGGCCGCGGTTTTGTCGCCCTGCGCGAACTTCACCGCGCCCCAGCAAAACTCGGCTTCGTCGATCAGCGCCGGCGTCTTCAGCGTCCCCGCCTTCGGATCCAGCGCGGCCGCGAATCGCGCGTCAGCCTCGACGTAGTCCTTTTTGACGTACGCGATGCGAGCCTTCTCGAAGTCGGATCTTTCGTCGCCGAGGGCCGAGGAGGCCCACACGATGCAGCTGACGAAAATCAGGGCGCGGACGCGCACGCCACACGATCGTATGCGATGACGTGCAGTTGCAACCCTAATTGTTGGGCGCGCCGCAAGCGAGCCAATCGAGCACGGTCTGGCGCTCGGCGTCGGTCATGTTGCCGTCCCCGGCGTTCGAGTCCGGGGGCGGCATTCCGCACTGCTCGATGTACGGGCCGATGACGTCGGCCCAGTCGGACACGTCGGCGTAATTCGTGAGCGGCCAAGGCCCGACGCCGGGCGCGTGACACGTCGTGTTGCAGCGGAGATCGAGGATCGGCGCGACGTCGTTCGCGTAGCTCGGCGCGGCGCCGGGGCATGCCGAGGCGTCGATGAACGCGCAGTTCGCAGGCTGCTGCGGCGCCGAATCGGGCGTGCCGCCGTCGGCGACGGGGTCGACCGAGCCGCCGTTGCAAGCCGCGACGACGAGAGCGAAAAAAAGAACGCGATGCATGATCAGAAATCGACGGTCTGCTGCTGGCCGGGACCGAGCTGCACGTTCGTCTTGCGCGCTGGGTTGTTGCGATCGAAGAGCACGACGAAGTAACGAGAGCTTGGCACAGCCACCGAAACAGGCACGCCCGGACGCAAAACGATCGCCGGATATTGCTCGAGCCCGAAGCGCGCGTTCGAGTCGCCGTCGTTGACCGTCAGCGTCGCGTCCTTGAAATGCAGCTCGACCGAGAGCGTCGTGTCGTCCTTGCCCGCGGGGAGCGTCTTGGTTTGCGGCTCGCAGACGCCGCCTTCGCACCCGAACGAGAGCGTGTGCTCGTGATCGTCGAGCTTGATCATGTCGCCGGTGCTCTTGGTGCCATTGTCCTTGCCGTCGATCGCAAGCTTCACGCCGCCGAGCGGGACCAGCGAGAGCGTGATGGTTCGCTCGATCTTGGACGCCGCGATCGGGGCGATCGTGACCGTGGCCGTGGCGGTCGGCGCGCTCGCCGTGACCGATGCCGTCACCGTCGCCGTCGCGATGGCCGACGTCGTCGTCGTCGCGCTCGGATGCGGACGCGCAGTCTCCGACGCGAGCGGTTGCGGGTGCGGCGCGTGCGTCTTCAACGTTTGCGTGAGGAAGTACGCGAAGCCGCACGCGGCGACGGTGGCGAGGGCGAGGGGGCCCGCGCGTCGAAGCATTTGCGCGCGCGCGGCGTCGCGCTGCATGTTCGCGACGATGCGGAGAAGCTGCGGATCGTCCGGCGCGTACGCGAGCGCGCGGTTGTAATCGGCCGCGGTGTCGAGCGCGCGTCCTTCTTTTTGCGCGCTCTGCGCGAGCTCGCACAACTTCGCGATCAGCCTTTTTTTGTGGTCTTTCGCGTAGCCTTCGGGATCGTCGAAGTACGCCTCGAGCTCGCGCGCGGGCGAGTCGACGCCGACGCGGCGGAGCTCGGCGGTGAGCTCGTTCTGCATCGCGCTCGCCGAGTCGAAGCGGCCGGCGGGATCGTGTGCGAGCGCGCGATCGAGGATCGCGCTCAAACGTTTTCCGATCTCCGGACGCTCGAGCTCGGCCGACGGATACTGTCCGTCGAGCACGCGCCGGAGGACCTGCGCCGGGTTCGCGCCTTGAAACGGAAGGTGACCGACCATCGCTTCGTAGAGCAAGACGCCCGCGCCGAACACGTCGGCTCGCGCGTCGACCGCGCCGCCCTCGATTTGCTCGGGCGCCATGTGCGCGGGGCTGCCGAGGACTTGTCCGGTCGACGTGACGCCCTGCGCGTCGAGGAGCTTCGCGATGCCGAAGTCGGTGAGCTTCACCGACGTGCGCACTTCGCCTTTGCCGGACGACGGCACCGGCGTCTCGCCTTCGCCGCGCGGCGTGCGATGCTCGATCAGCACGTTCTCGGGCTTCACGTCTCGGTGGACGACGCCTTCGTCGTGCGCGTGCGCGAGCGCGGCCAGCACGTCGATCGCGATCGCGGCGGCGATCTCCGGCGGAAGCGGCGCGCGCTCCTTCAAGAGCTTCCGCAGCGTCGCGCCGCGGACGAGCTCGACGACCAAATATTTTTCGGCGTCCTCCGCCGACGACACGTCGAACACCTCGACGATGTTCGGGTGTCGAAGCTTCGCGACCGCTTGCGCCTCGACCACGAATCGGTGGCCGACCTCGGCCGACTCCCGCAGGTGCGGGTGAATCACCTTCACCGCGACCTCGCGCTCGAGCCGCGTGTCGCGCGCGCGGTACACCGTCGCCATGCCGCCGTGACCGATCTCTTCGATCACTTCGTACTTCGCGAGCGCAGGAAACGGTCGCGAGGCTGCCGCCGGTGCAACCATCAACGGGATTTATATCAGCTTTTGAGCCCGAGTCTCTTGAGGCGGCTCCGGAGCGTGCTCTCCGAGAGGCCGAGCGCTCGCGCTGCGGCCGATTGGTTGCCGCCGTGGCGCGTCAGCATCTGCGCGAGGATGGATTTTTCGAGCGCGTCGAACGTGGTGCCGGCATCGGGGACGTCGAGCCGGATTTCGCCGGTCGCGCTGGCGGCGGCCTGCGCGGGGGAGGCGGCGCGCTGCTCCATGCGCTCGACGGTCTCGTCGCCGAGGCTCGGCGGAAGATCGAGATCCTCGGGATCGATTTCGCGGCCCGCGTGATAAATCGCGAGACGCTCCATCAGGTTCGAGAGCTCGCGCACGTTGCCGGGCCACGCGTGTTTTTCGAGCGCGCGCCACGCGGCGTCGGTGACGCGCGGAAGAGCGCGACCCATGCGGCGCGACGCGCTCTCGAGCATCGGCTGGCCGAGCCCACGCACGTCCTCGGGCCGGTCGCGAAGTGGCGGAACCTGAATCGGCGCGACCGCGAGCCGGTAATAAAGGTCGAGCCGGAACTGACCGGCCTTCGCCGTCGCGAGCAAATCGCGATTGGTCGCCGCGATGACGCGCAAGTCGACGCGCCGCGGCTCGCTGCCGCCGACGGGCCAAATCTCCCGCGACTCGAGGGCGCGAAGGAGCATCGCTTGGAGCGACGCGGGCGCCTCGCCGATTTCGTCGAGGAAGAGCGTGCCGCCGTCGGCGAGCTCGAAGAGGCCACGACGCGACCCGTGCGCGCCGGTGAACGCGCCCTTCACGTGACCGAAGAGCTCGCTCGTCATGAGCTCGGGCGGAAGCGCCGCGAGGTTCTGCGCGACGAAGCGACCGCGCTTGCGCGTGCTCCGATCGTGGATGGCTTGCGCGACGAGCTCTTTGCCGACGCCCGTCTCGCCGATGAGCAGCACGTTCGCGTCGGTCGCGGCCACCGCGATGACTTGCTCGAGGACCTTCGCCATCGCAGGCGACGTGACCATCAGCTTCGGCTTGGGCGTCGCGGTTCGCGTCGCGACCTCGACGTCGGCGTGAAGCTCGGCGTTCGCCGCGCGGAGCTCGCCGACGAGCCGACGATTTTCGAGCTCGAGCCGTCGCTGCTTGCCGGCTTTTTCGATCGTGAGCTTGAGCTGGTCGCCGTCCCACGGCTTCTGCGCGTACGCGAAGACGTGGCCGAGGTTCACCGCGTCGGCGAGATCGCCGTGATCGCTGTACCCGGTGAGCAAGATGCGCTGCACGTCGGGGTGGGCTTCGAACGCGCGCCGCAAAAGCTCGGAGCCTTTCATCGGCTCCATGCGCATGTCGCTGACGAGCACGTCGAAGTCGCCGCCGGCGAGCGCCGCGAGCGCTTCGCTTCCGCCCGGCGCCGTCTGCACGTCGAAGTCGGCCGAAAAAACCGCCGCGAACACTTCGCGAACGTCGTCTTCGTCGTCGGCGTAGAGGACCTTCAGTCGGGGCTCGGTCACCGTGCGTGGGACGTTATCAGATTTCGATCGGGCTCACTGTTTTCGTGGGCCTGGACCGCCGAAGGTGCTGCGGCACATCGAGACGCCGCCTTGGGTCGTCGCGATGCGATGCGCGTCGTCGGGACCGAGCGTCTGCGCGAGGTCGCTCTCGAAGAGTCCGGGCTCCGCCGTCAGCGCGAGAAAGACCGACTCGACAGGATTCACGGCATCGCTCGCGGCAGGCGCGGATCGCTCGCCGGCGCGAATCTCGGCGACTTGGCGCATCGCCTCGGACGCCGCGTCGCCGTCGCGCTCGCGTTCGAGATCGATGACGACGTGGACGCACGAGTCGGCGCCGAGCTTGTCGGCCACCGCGAAAGCGCCGCCGAGCTCTTGCGCGCAGATCGGACGAATGACGTCCCACACGCGCTTGGTCGAACGCGCGTACGCGTCGTGAATGATGCTCGCGTCTTGTGGCGCGAGGCCGAGCTTGTCGAGCGTCGCTTGGCCCGGCGTGTAGTCGTGAGAGCACGGCACGGCGTATTGGATGGTGCCGTCCTCGGCGAAGCGCTTCCAGTCGTCTTGCGTCGTTTCCAAGCTGCTCTTCGAGCGCGGGGCGGCGCCGTCCGCGGTGCTCGCGAGCTTTTCTTGTGCGTCGGCGAGGCGCGCGCCCAGCGTTTTTTTCTGCGATTCGAGCGCGTCGAGCCGGCGCTGATAGTCGGCGATTTGATCGACGAGGTTCTGGTTCGCTTTGACGTACGGCTCGTCGGTGCCGCTCGCGCTCGCAGCCGACGAGTCGAAATCTCCGCCGCGCCGAACGCCGCTTCCGTCCGCGCGCGCCGACTGACCCGCGGCGAGCTCGACGCTCTCGCCGTTCTTCGCGACCGCGACCTTGCCTTCGTAAACGCCGACGAACGCGATCGCGCTGAGCGCGGCGCCGACTCCGGCCGATTTCAAATCCCGTGCGCTCATGTCTTTCTCCTCGACGTCGACCCCGAAGCAAGTGCCGTGAACCGTCGCGTCCGCCGCCGGCGTGTGGACGCGGAATGGCGCGCCGCGCTCCACGCGATAAAAAACGCGTCCGCGATCTTGGGTCACGTCGGCCCCGTGCCAGGCGACGTGCGCGCCGGGCTCGAGCACCGCGACCGCGCGCGCGCCAAGCGCGACTTCGACGCGATGGTCGGCGGTGATCTCGCCCGAGTCCGGCGTTCGGCGGAGGAAGACGACGCACGCCGCCGCCGCCACCGCGCACGCCGCGACCCCCCAAACGATCCGACGCCGAACGCGCCGGCCCGCGGTCGCCCGAGCGACGACCCTTTCGGCGAAACCCGCGCTCGGCGCCTCGGGCTCCCAAGCTTCGAGGTCGATCTCGTCACGAAGATCCGGATCCATCACGCTCCTCCTCTCCAAGCCTCGAGGCTCGCGCGCATTTTCTCGCGCGCCCGAAACAAGCGCGTTTTGGCCGTATTTTCAGGCACGCCGAGCGCGACGGCGATCTCGGCGACCGAAAAATCGTGGAGCTCGGCGAGGACGAACGCGGCGCGCTGATCGTCCGGCAGCTCGCTCGCCGCGCGTGCGATCGCGCGTCCGAGCTCGCCGCGCGAGCGTTCGTTCTCCGGCGTCGACGCCGCGGCGACCGCGTTTCCGTCCTTGAGCGGCGCGACGATCGGAGCGCGGCGCTTCTTCGCGTCGAGCGCGAGCCGCGTCGCGATCGTGAGCAACCAAGTCGACGGCCGCGCGGCGCCGTCCACGTCGAACGACGAAAACGCGCGGTACGCGCGCAAGAAAGTCTCTTGCGCGAGATCCTCGACGTGCGCGCCGCCGCCGATCACGCGCGAGAGGAGCGCAAACACGACGCGCTCGTAACGCACGACGAACGCGCGAAACGCGATCGGATCGCCCGCCTTGCACCGCGCGAGCACCGAGCGCTCGACCTCCGGCGCCCGCCGGGCAGGCCCTCTCTGTTCGGCGGCCATCGCGAACGCGATCATCACCCTGTTTCACGACGGCGAACGAAAAAGGTTCCCGAGCGTCAGCGCCGGCGCGACATCGGACCGAGCTCCTCGGCGAGGACGCCCCGCCGCTGGACCCATTTCATGAGCTCGATCGCCGGAATGATCGACGCGGACAAGACGATGAGGACGGTCCACTCGTAGAGCCCCATCGGGTACGTGCGGAACACGGGGCGCAAGACCGGCGGCAAAATCGCGACGAGGTGAATCCCGAAGCTCACGAGGCACGCGGCGACGAGGGCGCGCGGAAGGATCGGCCGGAGCGAGAGGAACGACGCGCTCCCCGAGCGGCAATTCACCGCGTGAAAAAGCGGGGAAATTGCAAGCAACGAAAACGCGATCGAGCGCGCGCCGACCATGCCTTCGGGCACGGCGTCGTGCGGCCACGGCCAGAGGTAACAAGCGATCGCGCACGCGCCCATCCAAACGCCGACGAACGAGATGCCGAGGTACTCGCGCGCGGTGAGGAGGCCCGTCTTCGCCTTGCGCGGCGCCTCGCTCATCTGCGACTCGTCGGGCGGGTCGACGCCGAGCGCCAGCGCCGGGAGGCCGTTCGTGACGAGGTTGATCCAAAGAATCATGAGCGGCGTGAGCGGCTCGATCTTCGGAATGAACGACGCGACGAACACCGCGACCAGCAGGCCCGCGTTCGACGACAAGAGGAAGAAGATGAACTTTTGGATGTTGCGATAAATCGCGCGGCCCTCGCGCACGGCGTCGACGATGGTCGCGAAGTTGTCGTCGGCGATGACCATGTCGGCCGCTTGGCGCGCGACGTCGGTGCCGTTCTTGCCCATCGCGACGCCGATGTGCGCCTCGCGGAGCGCCGGCGCGTCGTTGACGCCGTCGCCGGTCATCGCGACGACGTGCCCGCGCGACTTGAACGCTTTGACGATGCGGAGCTTCTGCTCGGCCGTGACGCGCGCGAAGACGCGCACCGAGTCGACGCGCGCCGCGAGCGCGTCGGCGTCCAATTTTTCGATCTCGCCGCCGGTCATGGCGATCGCGCCTTCGTCCCAGAGGCCGAGCTCTTTCGCGATCGCGGTCGCCGTGAGCTTGTGATCGCCGGTGATCATCACGGCGCGCACGTGCGCCGCCGCGCATTTCGCGACCGCGTCTTTCACGCCGTCGCGCGGCGGATCGATCATGCCGACGAGGCCGAGGAACGTGAGCTCTTCTTCGAGCTCGTGATCGGACCGATCCGCCGGATCGTCGTGGAACACGCGTCGCGCGACGCCGAGCACGCGGAGCGACTCGCTGCTCATGCGCTCGACCTCGGCGATGATTTCGGTCCGCTTCTTTTCGTCGAAGTCGTGGCGGCCGTCGTCCATCTCGTAGTGCGAGCAGAGCTTCACGAGCACGTCGGCGCTGCCTTTGACGTGCACGATGCGCCGGCCGCGGTCGTCGAGCGCGACCACCGTCATGCGCTTCCGGTCGCTGTCGAACGGCAGCTCTTTGACGACCTGCGCGCTGATCGACTCGCGCGGGAGCTTGCCCTTCGCCGCGAGCGTGAGGAGCGCGCCCTCGGTCGGATCGCCGACGACCTTCCACGCGCCGTCTTTTTTCTCGAGCGTCGCATTGTTGCAGAGTGCAACCGTCGAGAGCAGATGGCGCAGCGTCTTTCCCGGCTCGGCGACGGCGCCGTCCTTCGGGTGACGAATTTCGCCTTTCGGATCGTAACCGACGCCGGTCACTTCGTAGGTGACGCCCGAGGAGCGGACGACGCGCACGGTCATTTCGTTTTGCGTGAGCGTGCCGGTCTTGTCCGAGCAGATCACGGTCGCCGCGCCGAGCGTCTCGACCGCCGCGAGCTTGCGGATGATCGCGCCGTGCGCCGCCATGCGCTGCATCCCGAGCGCGAGCGTGATCGTCGTGATCGCCGGGAGGCCCTCGGGGATCGCCGCGACCGCGAGCGACACCGCCTCGAGGAGGAGCTCGTTCCACGTGCGGTCGCCTTTGATCATCCCGCGCACGAAAATCAGCGCCGAGAGCGCGAGGCACGCCCAGAGAATTTTCTTTCCGAAGGTGTCGAGCTTTTCTTCGAGCGGCGTCTTTTCTTGTCCGGCGCTCTGGATGAGCGTGTTGAGCTTTCCGATTTCGGTGCTCGGACCGGTCGCGACGACGAGCGCGGTCGCGCGCCCGCGGACGACGCTCGTGCCCAAAAAGAGCATGTTCGCGCGGTCGCCGATGGGCGCGTCGTCGGCGACGGGCGCGTTCGCTTCTTTGCCGACGGGCACCGACTCGCCGGTGAGCGCCGACTCTTCGGCGGCGACGTTTGCAGTTTGCAACAATCGTGCGTCGGCTGGAACCGCGTCGCCCGCCTCGAGCTCGAGGACGTCGCCGGTGACGAGCTCGGTCGCCGGCACGACGGTCACGCTGCCGCCGCGGCGCACGCGCGCGTTCGGCGTTTGCATCTTTTGGAGCGCGTCGAGCGCGGCCTCGGCGCGCCGCTCTTGATAGAAGCCGAGCACCGCGTTCAGCGCGACGATGATGAAGATCGCCGTCGCGTCGCCGTAACGCACGAGCATCGGCTGGCTCGTGTTGCGCGCGCCGTCGACGAGCGCGATGACCGCCGCGACGAGCAGCGTCCCGACGATCGGGTTCGCGAACTGCGAGAAGAACCGCTTCACCCAGTTGGGCTTCGGCGGCGGCGGCAGCTCGTTACGGCCGTCTTTTTTCAGCCGCGCGGATGCTTCCGATTCGGTGAGGCCCTTCTGCGGATCGCATTCGAGCCGCGCGAGCAGCGCGTCGACTGTTTCCGAGCTCTCCGGTGCCGCGCGGGCGGTCTCGGCGGTCGCACGAGCGGGGCTGGCCACGAGAGAGGAGTATCACCTCGTCACTTCGCGAGGCGACGGATTTGGCCGCCGAAGTAGTCTGCCCAATAGATGCTGACCGCATCTTGCGCGATGGCGACTGGGTAATTTTCGCCCGTCGCGAGGGTGGTCGGCGTGGTGCACGATGTTTTGGCGCAGCGGTAGACGCTCGCGCCTGCGTCGGTCCAGTAAAGGTAGGTGGCGTCGGCGATGATCTGCCCGGCGCCGCTCGGCGTGAACGTCGCAACCAAACCGCCGCTCGTCGCGGTGGACATAATCGATGATCCGGCGCCGTAATAAACGGTGTTGCCGCTCACGGTGAGCCCGGAAAAGTTGAGGTCGGTAAAATCGTTGACGAGGACCGACATGGTTTGGTTCGTCCCGAGCGGCGCGCTGCGGACGCCGCCGTTGTATTGCGCCACGTCGTTCTTGTACGTGCCGTAGTCGAGCCAATAGAGGACGCCGTTGTCGAGGAAGATCTCGTGCGGATTGAGCTGGTCCGCCGCCACGATTCGGCTCGGCGCCCCGCCGCCCGTCGTCGGAATCCACCCGACGTAGCCGCCGGTCTGCGCGTCGTAGAGCGTCTTCACCGAAAAGTAGATTCGACTGTTCGTCTTATCGAGCGCGGCATCGACGACGTCGGTGATTGGTACGAGCGTGGTCGGGCCGCTCGGGCACGACGGAAGAGCGCAGTGATAGATCGCGCCCGTGCAAAAGAAATACGAGTCCGCCCCGTCGACGAGCAGTCCGGAGCAGCTGCCTCCGCCGGCGTCGAAGAGCTTCGCTTCGTTCTGGCCGTCGAGGTCCGCGACGAAAATGCCGCCGTTTTGCACGCCCGTCACGTCGCGTGACCAGTACAGCTGGGTCGCCGTCGGCGCGAGGACCGTCACCTGAAATTGATTTTGCGCGATCGTGAACGGCTGGCACTTCCCCAGGGTGCAGTCGCCGCCGAGGCAGTCGTGTCCGCACGCGCCGCAGTTCTTGGTGTCGCTCTGCGTGTCCACGCACGTGCCGGTGCACGCGGTTTGTCCGGCGTCGCACGTGAGAGGCGGCGCGGCCTCCGGTGTCGCGTCGGCCGCGCCGTCGCCGCTGATCGGGCCGGCCTCCTGCCCCGCGTCGTTGGAAACGAAGGTGTCTGCGCTACAAGCCATCAACAGGCAGGCGCACGAAAAAAGAAAGCGTGCTCGCATGACCCGAGCATAGCAGCCGAGCGCTGTTCACTTGCACAGCTTGCGAACGCTCGCGCTGTCGCTCGGCGCGGAGCCGTTCCACGCGATCGTCCAATAGATCGCCGTCGGCGTCGTTCGGACCGCGCCGTACACCGCGTTCGGCGTCGACGCGAGCACGTCGGCCGACGCGTCGGGCTTGGCTTTCGCGAGCGTGCCGGTCATTTCGTGGAGCTCGGTCACGTAGACGCCGCTCGCGTCGGCCGCGACGTCGAGCGGGAGGACCCCGGTCGTGTCGAGCACCGTGACCGGCGCGCCGCCGGCGACCGAAATTTTTCGCACGCCGCCGGTCTCGTCGCCGCTCGGGCCGGTCTGCTCGACGTAATAGACGTTCTTGTCGAAGATGACGACGCTCGTCGGCTCGTGCAAGTTGCTCGTGAGCGTGTCCTTCGCGTGGCCGGCCTTGTCGATGCGAAAGAGCGGGCCTTCGTAGACGAGCCCGCCGATGTCGGCGAAGGACGCCGTGACGTAGACGTAGTCGTCGTCGGCGGCCATTCCGCCGGGCGTGTCGAGACCGGGCACGATCAAATCCGAGCCGCCGTTTTGCCCGCTCGCGTGAACCGAGCCGGATGCGATTCCCTGACCGTAGTCGACCCAGTAGAGCGCGCCGGCGCCGAGCGTCGGGCTCGACGAGAGCGCGAGCGCCGTCGGCTCGCCAGCGTTCGCCACGAAATCGGCCGGCGCGCCGCCCGCGCGAGGCACGCGGCGCACGCTTCCGACCATTGCATAATACACGTATTGCGCATCGACCGCGATCGAGTCGATCGTCCCCGTCCCCTGCGCGAGCGTCGTCACCGCACCGCTCGCGTCGCGCATGCGCACGAGCCCGTCGACCGTGCCCCAGAACACCGTCTCGCCGTCGACCGCGAGCGCGCTCGCCCCTTTCGCGTCTTTCGCGACGATCTCCGGCGCGCACCCGCCGTCGCCGCCGCCGGAAAGGATCGCGTGCGTGCCGCCGAGATCCGTTCGCGCGCCACACGCCGCCCCCGCGAGCAGCAACGCGGCGAGCGCCGGCCGCATCAGCGGCCCATTTTCTTTTGCTCTTCCTGGTGCTCCGCTTCCATCTCTTCGAGCGCCGCGGCGAGCTGATCTTCTTCGGTTCCCGCTTGCTGAACCGGCGGCGCTTCGACGCGCGCTTGGACTTCTTCTTTCGCCGCGGGTTTTTCTTCCGGCGGCAAGAGGCCCATCTTGCGCTTGAGCGCGGCGAGCTCGTCGTCGGCGCCCGCGGTCTTCTCGAGGTTCGCGAACTTCGAAGCGAGCACGTCGCCCGTGTACTCCTCGGCGAGCTCTTCGCCCGCCTCGGCCTCGGCTTCGATCTGGTCGATCTTCTGCGACATGCGATCGAACGTCTCGAATGCGCTCTGATCCTTGAGACCGCTCATGGTCTCCTGGATCGCTCGCTGCGCTTCGGCGCGTTTCTTCCGCGCGATGAGGACGTTCTTCTTCCGCTTCGCCTCTTCGATCTTGTCGTTGAGCATGCGGAGCGCTTGCTTCAACTTCTCGACCGCAGCTTTTTGCTTCGCCCACTGGTCTTTGAAGGTCTGGGCGAGCTGGTCGTGCTCTTTCTTTCGATTGAGCGCCTCCTTCGCGAGCTCCTCGTTGCCCGCGCGCAGCGCCATCATCGCGCGCCGCTCCCACTCCGCCGAGTTCGCGAGCTCCTGCTCGGCCTGCTTCGCGAGCCGCTTCTCGTCGGCGATGCTCGCGGCGACTTGCTTCTTCGCCTCGACGAGCTGGTTGTTCATGTCGAGGACGACTTGATTCAGCATCTTCTCCGGGTCTTCGGATTTGCTGATCAGGTCGTTGATGTTCGATTTGATGAGCTGAGCGAGTCGGCTGAAGATTCCCATTCGTTTTCTCGATTACTTTTGGGCAAGCTTACGGAGCTCGGGGAGCTGCTGCGCGAGGGCGATTTCGATCTCGTCGAGCGTCGCTTCGAGCTCGTTGAAGTCGAGGTTTTCGAGCTCGAGCGCTGCCGAAAGCACGACGCGATCGTCGTCGATGCCGTAGCTCGCGTGAACGAGCCCCTTCGCGTTCAGCTGCAAAAGCCGCCTGAAAAACTCGGCCTCGCGGTCGCCCTTCGCGGCATCGCCGATGTGCACGCGCAGCACCACCAGCGGCGGATCCACGCGCAGGGCAATCTGCGTTCCGTTCGACGGAATGACGTACGTCCCGGGCTTGTCGCCGACTTCTTCGAACTGCCGATTGAGCCGAGCCAGGTAGGCTTCGACGTCCTTCGCGCTTCGCATGAACGCCAACATAAGCGCGCACGGCGTACATGGGTAGTGGGCGACGTGGTATCCTCTTTGACCAGGGAATGAGCGAGGCCTCGTCTCTCATCGGAACCACGGTCGGCGGCATCTATCGAGTGCGCCGGTTGATCGGCAGCGGCGGGATGGGTGAGGTTTACGCGGCCGACGGGAAAGCGGGCGAGAAGGTCGCCCTCAAAGTGCTGCACGAACGCGCAGCCAAGGATCCGGACCTCGTCGCGCGCTTCCAACGCGAGTCGGCGATCGCGGCGCACATCAAGTCGCCGTACGTCGCGGGCATTCTCGGCGCCGGAAAAGATCGCAACGGACGTTTGTGGATCGCGTTCGAGCGTCTCGAGGGCGAGGGGCTCGACGAGCGTTTGCGCCGCGAGCAATACCTCTCGTTCGGCGACGTCGCGCCGATCATCGACGACGCCGTCCAAGGTCTCACCGCAGCGCACGGCGCCGGCGTCATTCATCGCGACATCAAACCGGCGAACCTCTACATCGAGCGCCGCCAGCTCACCGCGAAACAAATCGCCGCCGGCGAAGCCGAGGAGCGAACGCGCATTTTGGATTTCGGGATCTCGAAGCTCCGTCGCAGCGCGCGCCCGCACGCCAAGAGCGAGCCTTCGCTGACGGCGTTCGACGCGACGCTCGGGAGCTTCGCGTACATGGCGCCGGAGCAAGTGCGCGGCTCGGCGCGGGTCGACGAGCGCGCCGATTTGTACGCGCTCGGAGCCGTCGCGTTCCGCGCGCTCACCGGGCGTCTCCCGTTCGAGGGTACCAACGCGCTCACCCTCATCGCGCTCAAGCTCGATCGCGAGGCGCCGTCGCTCGCCGCCACGACCGGCGACGAGTGGCCGCAGACGATCGAGCGTTTCCTCGAGCGCATGATGGCGCGCGACCGCGAGAAGCGTTACGCGACCGCGCGCGACGCGCTCGAAGCGTGGCGCAAGGTCCGGGATACGATGGGTGACGCCCACAACGAGCGCCCGCGCAACCTGATCGTCCGCGAAGAATGGCCCGACGGCGACCGAACCGAGATCACCGCGCAGACCATCGGCGGCGGGACGTTCCCGGGGCGCTGACAAAAAAAAGGCCGCGCTCCTGCAGAGAGCGCGGCCTCCTTTTGTTGGAAGGTCCGCCGTTCAGTTGCAGACGCCGCCGCCACTGAGGCCAGCGTGGTCGCAGTGGCCGCCGCCGTCGCCGCCGTTCTTGATCGCGTTCTCGAGGTGGTATTCCTTGCAGAGCACCGTCGGCGAGTTCGCCGCCGCACCCGGAGCGCCAGCTGCGGCGTCCGCGCCACCTTGCGTCGCACACGCGGTTCGGCACCCGTCGATCGAGCCCCAGCCGTTGGCAACGTCGCCGCTGCACAGGCTTGCGTAGTACTGCTCGCAGAAGTCATTGCAGATGTCGCCGCAGAAGCCGTAGCCGTAGGGACCGGCGTGCGGGCAGTGCGTGTCCGCAGTCGCGCCGCCTTGGGCTGCGACGCTCAAGTGGTACATGTGACACGCGAGCGAGTCGCCCGAGGTCGCGCCCGCGCCGGCGTCGTTCGGGATCGCGTTGCACATCGACATGCACGTGGCCTGATCGAGGTACTGCTGATTGGTGCCCGTGCACGCCGCCATGATGTTGGTGCAGTAGTACGTGCAGTCGAGCACCGAACCGTCGACCACGAGGCCGCCCGAATCGGTCGCGCCCGTGTCGCCGCCGCCGGAGTCTTGCGATGTCGCGTCGTTGCCGCCGCTGTCGGTTCCCCCGCCGTCCGTCTTGTTGTCGTCGCCGCTACAGCCCGCCCACACCGCGCCCGCCGCGATCAGCGCGAACGTCGAAACCAAGCCAGTCGCATGAGTCCATTTCATCGCATCCTCCGAATTCAAGTTCGCGCGCGGTTATACTGCAGCGCTAAAAATCGACCAAAATCCCCGTCGCAATGGAGCGCGGCGAGGCGTGTCGGTTCCCGCGCTCGGGGTAAAGCTTGCGAGAGCGCGCGGTTTTCGTGATAGAAGCTCAGATCGTGGACGCCACGATCGTCGCCAAGGGCCGTTTCGAGGTCCGAGGCGGTAAGCTCCGCATCTCGAAGGGCTCGGGCAACAAAAACGAGCTGGAAATAGGCCCCGAAACGCAAGTCGTCGGGCGCAACGAAGCGTGCGATCTCGTCCTCGAGGACAAGAAGGTCAGCGCGGTCCACATGGAGCTCGTCGCGACCGAGCGCGGCGTTCGCGTCCGCGACCTCGGCTCGCGCAACGGCACGTTCGTAGGCGACACGCGAATCGGCGAAGTTTACCTGACCAAAGCCGGCTTCATCGTCTGCGGCGACACGCAGCTCGAGTTTCAGCCGTCGAATCCCGAACAAGTCAACGTTCCGGACGTCGCGGGGTTCGGTCCGCTCGTCGGCGGGTCGCCGCCGATGCGCGCCGTCTTCGAGCGTTTGCGCAAAGCCGCGCCGACCGAGCTGACGGTCCTCATCACCGGCGAGACCGGTACCGGCAAAGAGCTCGTCGCGCAAGCGATTCACATGGCGTCGGCGCGGTCGAACAAACCGTTCATCGTCGTCGACTGCGGATCGATTCCGCCGTCGCTCGCCGAGAGCGCGCTCTTCGGTCACGAGCGCGGGTCGTTCACCGGCGCGGTCGACAAGCGGAGCTCGCCGTTCCTCGAGGCCGACGGCGGCACCATCTTCCTCGACGAGCTCGGCGAGCTGCCGGTCGACGTTCAGCCGAAATTGCTCCGCGCGCTCGCCGAGCAGCGCATCAAGAGCGTCGGGTCGAACACGTACCGGCCGGTCAACGTTCGCGTCATCGCCGCGACGCGCCGCGATCTCGTGCGCGAGGTCAACGCCGGCAGCTTCCGGAGCGACCTTTATTTCCGCGTCGCGCAGCTCAAGGTCGAGATGCCAGCGCTGCGCCAGCGCATCGAGGACATTCCGATCCTCATCCGCAAGATGATGAACGACATCGGCGACGCCGAGGCCTACGAGCGCGTCACGCACGACTCGCTCGAGCGCCTCATGCGTCACGACTGGCCGGGCAACGTGCGCGAGCTGCGCAACGTCGTCGCGGTCGCGATGGCGTTCGCCAAAGAAGGGCCGATCGATCTCGCGCAGCACCTGAACCCGCTCGCGTCGCCGAGCGAGACGGCGCCGGTGCGCGGCCGCACGTTCCAAGACGCCAAGCGCGACGTGCTCGCTCGCTTCGAGCGCGAGTACTTCACGGCGCTCTACGCCGAGTGCAACGGCAACGTGAGCGAGATCGGTCGTCGCGCGGCGATGGAACGCGCGCACGTGCGCGGTTATCTCCGCAGGCACGGCATCGGCGATCCGAAAAAAGACACCGGCGGCTGAGCTCGATGCGCGGGCATCGCGGTATGATGGGTGCGTCGTGAGGACGCGGCCGCTCGTTTTGATTCCGCTCTTCGTGAGCAGCCTCTGCGTGGTGCTGCTCCTGCGGCTCAGCATGGTCGACGCGCGGTATCTCGTGCCGATGGTCGCGGTCGTCGCCATCACGCTCTTGCCGACGTTTCTCGCGCGGCGGCGGATTCGGCGCGTGCTCCGCTCGGGCGACGTGCACGGCGTGCTTCGCGCGTGGCAGCCGACGATGGATCGCGTGCCGCACGCCGAGACGATGGCGCCGCTCATGATCGCGACCGCGTACGCCTCGCACGGCTGGCTCGACGCGGCGCACATGGCGCTCTCGCGTGCGGTCAAAGGGCCCGCGTGGGAGGCGGCGCGCGAGCAGCGTCTCTTCATCGAAGCGATGCTCTCGACGTTCGAGGGCGAGCGGCAAGTGGCGATGGCGAAGGTGTACGAGCTCGAGCAGCTGCCGCTTCCGACGCGCGGGATGCTCCTTCGGCGACGCGTGGCGCAGCTTCGCGCGGGCGTCGCCGCGCTCGTCCGCGCGTTTTCGCACACGAGCGACGCGGCCGACGAAAAGCGTCTCGCGCGAGCCGCGGCGGCTTCGCCGATCGTGCATTGGGCGATGCGCTACGCCGAAGCGATCGTCGCGATCGATCACGGCGCGCCGGATCGCGCGCGGAGCCTCCTCGCGTCGGCGCCCGCGTGGCCGGCGCAGAGCGCGTTCGCGAGCTTCCACGCCGAGCTGATGGGCAAGCTCGGATGAAACGAATCGTCGTCATGGTCTTGCTCGCCGGGTGCGGCGGCGCGTCGAGCGCCGGCGGCGGCGCGCAATCGGCCGGAAAACACGGCGGCAAAAGCGACGACTCGATCGCCGAAATGGCGTCGCACGAAGGCATCGCGACCTTGAGCGGCGACAAACCGCAGAGCGGAAACGTCGGCGCAAAATCGCTCGAGCTCGCCCTCGTCGACAAAGACGCGCCCATCAACGTCGACGGCGTCCCGAAGGAGTGGACGCTCGTCCCCGCGCTCTCGGTCGTGAAGGGCTCGGCCGAAAACGTGTCGTTCAAGTGCGGGCTCGCGTACGACGCGCGCCAAATTTATTTTGCCGGCGACGTCACCGGCATCGCGCTCCGGCATTTGCGTCGCTTCACGGCCAATGAAGATTACGCGACGCTCGATCTCGCGCCCGCGTCCGGCTCGCCCGTCGAGATCGCGTTCTTCGCCGGAAAACCCGGCGAGATGGCGGGCGTCGTTCGCATCCGCGGGCGCGGTGTGCCGGGCGCGCGCATCGTCGAGGCCGAAAAAGAAAACGGCTACACGTTCGAAGCGGTCGTTCCGTGGAGCGCAATCGCGCCGCCCACGGTGCACGTCGGGTTTCGCGGCGTCGCGCAATTCCACGACGGAACGCGCGCGGTCATCGCGACCGGCAACGGCGACACGTCGTCACCGCGCGAGATGCCGCCTTTGCCGACGGCGCCCGAAGAAGCGCTCGCCGAGGAGTTCCTCGCGCCGAAAAATCTCCTCGGCACCGCGCCGAAATTCGAGCTCCTCGCGGACCTCACCGGCGACGCGATGAAAGAGCGCGTCGCGGTCTACGACCATTTTCTCACCGTCGTCGGCCCCGGCTATCGCGAAGGAAAAGAATTTTTCTATCGCGACCTCGGCGCCGACGTCGTCGCCCTCGAAGCGCGCGACATCACCGGGCGCGGCAAACAAGATCTCGTCGTGCGCCGGCGTTTTTCGGGCTCGACCACGCGCGAGTGGCTCGACGTGTGGACGTTCTTCGGCGACGAGCCGACGACCGTCTTCTCGCACGAGATCGGCATCGCCTCGGGCGACAAGCACGTCACCAATCCGGTTCATCTCGGCCGCGGAGAAATCGACGTGAGCTACGAGCCGGCCGCGGGTTGGGACGCGACGAGCTACGCCGAGCCGACCGCGAACGACACCGATCCGATTTTGCTCCCGTGGGGCCAAGTAAAATCCGAGACGTGGCGCTTCGACGGAAAGACGTTCGTGAAAGCGCGCGAGATCGCGCAAGCCGGCAAGCCCCGCGCGCCCGCGACGACCACGACCGTTGCGACGACGACCACGACGCGCGTCGAGCCGCCGACCCCACACGTGCAGAGCGGCGGCGATCTCTCCGGCCAGCTCCTCGCGCGTTATCGGGCCGACCGCGGCGTCACCGCGCGTCCGAAAATCGATCTCCAAGTCCAAGTCGACGGCGACTCGCGGCCCGAGCGCGTGCTCTTGATCGGCCGCGACATCGTCGTCTTCGGTCCCGGCTTCAAAAACGGAAGCGCGTACGCCTATCTCACGCTCTCGCAGTTCGCCGACGCCGCCGACATCGAGGACATGACGGTGCGCGACGTCACCGGCGACGGCGCCGCCGACCTCGTCGTCCGCGGCGTCCGCCGCGTCAGCGCGCAGCTCCCCGGGGGCCACGCGGGCGCGATCGAAATGAACGTGACCTTCGTCTACCAGCTGAAGAACGAGGTCATCACCCGCATCTTCGGCATCGAGACCGCGCGCTCGCTCGGAAGCAAACGCGTCCAGGGCCTCGTCCAAATGGTGCCGGGCCGCGGCAGCAAAGGCTTCGACTTCGACGTGCGCCCAGGCCGCGCCGTCGGCTGGACGGACCGAACGTATCCCTTCACGCAAGACCAGCCGGGCACCGGCAACCTCGAGCCGCTGCTCCTTCCGTGGGGCGGCATCGATCACTTGCATTATGCATACGACGGCAACGCGTTCGCACGCGTGCCGTGAATACCAATCGATCGGCGCGTGCCATCACTTTCACGCAGACACCGATCACGGCTGCCCGATCTGGGTGGACGACGGCGCGTGCGATTGCGACGGCGGCCTGCCCGACCATTGATTATCTTTTTTTCGGTGCGAACGGGTCGGGCCCGAGGCCCATCGAGTCGCCGCCGCCGCCGCCGCCCGTGTGCGCCGTGGTCGGCGGCGCCACGTGGCCCGCGTTCGTCGCGATCGGAACGAGCGTGATGACGCGATTGCCGTCGCTGCCTTTGACCGTCACGTTTTGCGAAACATAACCGGCGCGCGACACCGCGACGGTCTCGGTGTCGTCGTCGGCGAGCTGCAGGATGAGAGGCGACTTCACCTCTTTGCCATCGGCCGTGATCTTCGCGTCCATCGGCACCGTCGCGATCGCGATCGGTTTTTTCGTCGGCGCCGCGACCGTCGTCGTCGTCGCGACCGTCTGTGTCACCGTCGGCAGCGCGGTCGCGGTGATCGTCGGCGTGGCCGTCGCGGTGCGCGTGTCGTCCGCTTTACCCGTGCTTCCCCGAATGAGCACGCCGACCGCGATGCCCGTCACCGCGAGCACCGCGACGACTCCCGCGATGAGCGGCACCTTCGAACGGCCGCGCGTCCGCACCGTGGGCGAGCCCGGCATCGGCGGCGGCATCTTGCTCGAACGGAAATAATCCGCCGGCACGTTGAACCCGCCGGAGCGCGCCATCATCTCGTTGATCGCTTCGGGCAGCTGACCTTTCTCGAGCCGCTCGAGGTCGGCGGCGAGATCGTCCATCGATGCGTAACGCTGCTCGGCCTTCTTCGACAGGCACTTGAGCACGATCGCGTCGAGCCCCGGCGGGATCTCCTGCGGCGCCGGAATGAGCGCGCGCATCGGAACGGGCGCCTTGTACATGTGCATCGTGAGGATGCCCATGAAGTTCTCGGCGTCGAACGGCACTTTGCCCGCCGCCATCTCGTAGAGCATCACGCCGAGCGAATACATGTCGCTCGCGTGCGTGACCGTCGCGCCGGCGGCTTGCTCGGGCGACATGTAATGCGGCGTTCCGAAGACGGCGCCTGCGCGCGTCAGCCGCGACGCGTCGCCGGTTTGAACCTTCGCGATGCCGAAGTCGAGGATCTTCACGAAATCTTTTTCGGTGCCGCGTGAGACGAGCATCACGTTGTCGGGCTTCAAATCGCGGTGGATGATGCCCGCGGCGTGCGCCGCGCTGAGACCCTGCGCGATCTGTTTGCCGATCGAGATGATGCGCGGCACCGGAATCGGGCGCGCCTCCTCCATGACTTTGCCGAGGCTCGTGCCGGCGAGGTACTCCATGACGAAGTACGTCGCGCCGTCCGGGAGGACCCCGAAGTCCGAGATGTCGATGATGTGCGGGTTACCGATCGCCGAGGCGGCGCGCGCCTCTTGGAGAAAACGGTCGGTCACTTCTTTGTCGCGCGCGAGATCGCCGCGGAGCACTTTGATCGCGACCTTCTTGTCGATCAGCTTGTGCTTGCCGCGATAGACGACGCCCATGCCGCCTTGACCGAGCACCGCTTCGACGAGGTAACGGCCGTCCATCGTCTTGCCGATGTACGCGTCGGTCGCGGCCGGCGGGGGCGCGGTCGTCTCGGCGTCGAGCACGATGTTCGGCTCGACGTCCGGCTGGCTCACCGCCTGCGCCGTATTTTCGGGTTTGCCCTGGGTCATGGGGAATGAAATGGAAAGGGAAGCTGTGAAGGGGATGATAGCGCGGCCCGGCGCGCGGTGCTCGTTTCGTGTAAAACGTTTTCCCGCCATGGAATTCCCGTTCAAGCTCGCGCTGCGCTACCTCGGCGCGAAGAAGCGGGCTTCGGTCTCGGTCGGGACGGCGTTCGCTACGCTCGGGGTGATTCTCGGTGTGGCCGCGCTGTCGATCGTGATGAGCGTGACCGGCGGATTCCAAGCGCAGTTCCGCGACAAGGTGCTCGGCGTGAACGCGCACGTGCTCGTGCTCAAGTACGCCGCCGACTTCCACGAATACCGAAAGGTGATGAAGGAAGTGGAGGGCATGAGCGTCGAGTATCCGTGCATCCCGTCGCCGCATTGGGCGTGGCCGGTGATGACGAAGATTTGCTCGAACACCGTGCACGTCACCGGCGTTGCGCCGTTCACGATCAATCCGATGATGGTGACGCACGGCGATCGCACGGCGACCGGCGTGCTCCTCAAAGGCGTCGACCCGGATCGCATGCCGCAGGTGCTCGACTTGCCGAAGCACATCGTGCCCGGCGGGAGCCTCGAGGGACTTCGTCGCGCGGGCGCGAAACCGCCGGAGCGTCACGAGACGTCGACGTTTCCCGAGCCGGATCTCGACGCGGACGCGGGCGCCGATCTCGTCGTTCCCGAGCACGATGGTCAAACCGAGCAGCACAAAGACGTGCTCCCCGGCGGACGTCGCTCGCTCTTCGCCGAGATCAACGGCGAGATTGGCGACGGCGGCGGCGAGGTCGACGCCGGCGCGCCCGAGCAAGCGACGGCCGATGTGGGCGACGCGGGCATCACCGGATCGGTCGTTCCCGACGGCGGCTACGCGAGCGTGCTCCCCGACACCGACGTCTTGCCCGACGCGATCGATCCGGACCCGTGCAAGGACGCCGCGCAAGTCGCCGCGCTCCCCGGCGCGGTCCTCGGCAAGACGCTCGCGAAGCAGCTCGGCGTCGGCATCGGCGACTGCGTGCAAGTCACGTCGCCGACGATCGGCGTCACGTTCGGCTCGCAATCGCGCCCGCCGATCGCGAAGCAGTTCCGCGTCATCGCGACGTTCGACGCCGGCTTCGATCAATACGACTCGAAGCTCGTCTACACCGACCTCTACGAGGCCCAAGCGTTCTACGAGCAGGGCGACAGCGTGACCGGCGTCGAGATGAAGGTCGACGACATCGATCACACCAAAGAAGTCGTCGACGCGATCGACGCGAAGCTCAACAACAGCGTCTATCACACGATGGATTGGATGGACCTGAACCACGGTCTCTTCACGGCGCTTCTCATCCAGCAAATCGGAATGAGCGTCGTGCTCGCGCTCATCATCGTGGTCGCTGCGTTCACGGTCATCGCGACGCTCATCATGGTCGTGCTCGACAAAAAGAAGGAGATTGCACTGCTGAAGTCGATCGGGATGACCGACTTCGCGGTGCTGAGAGTCTTTCTCTATCAAGGCGGCATCATCGGTCTCGTCGGCACGACCGTGGGCCTCGTGCTCGGCTACGCGTGCTGCAAAGGGCTCCTCGCGTACGGCTTTCCGCTCGACCCCAAGGTCTATTTCATTTCCCGCTTGCCGGTATTGGTGCGCCCGAACGAGTTCGCGGTTACAGGAGTCGTGTCGCTCGTGATCTGTTTGCTCGCGACGGTATTTCCTGCGTACTACGCCGCGAGCATGAGGCCTGCCGACGGCTTGCGCGCCGAGTAGTCCGGCTGATAAACGTCAAGACGCGACATGCGCTGGAACGTCGACGTCAGCCCGCTCGAAGGCGGACAAGCTCAGAGCTACTGCGTCGAGGCCGAGTCGTGGCAGGGCGCGCTCCAAGCAGCGCGTCGTCTGCGCGGTGACGAGAGCCGCATGGCGGGCTTCTCGATCGACATCACCAACGAAGGATGCAAGGCGGTCGATCCGGCGAAGAAGCTCCGCTTCGAAGTGAAGCGCACGTCGGACTCGACGCCGCTCACGCCGGGCGCCGAGGCCGCGCCGACCTCGAAGCGACGCATCTCGTCGCCGCCGCGACCGAACGCGCAACCCACCAACGGCAGCGTCGCGCCGAAAACGGTCGACGCCGACCGCACGATTCAGATGAAGGCCGCAGCGGTCGAAGCGCCGGTGCCCGCGGCTGCGCCCGTCGCGATTCCGCCGATCCTCGTCTCGCGCGAGCAAGAGGCGACCGCCGACGTGCCGCTCACGTATCGCGAGTACGGCTTCGCGTTCGCGCCGGGCACGACCGAAGAAGCGGCGGTGAGCGCGCTCCTCCAGCAGCTGTCGCGCATTCAAGGCGTGCTCGCCGCGGCGCCCGCCGGCAAGCTCGTGAACCTCGCGGCGTTCGATCAAATGTTTCAGGGGCGCCCGCCGGTGCTGCCGATCGCGACGCTCACGTGGAAAGACTGGAAGCCCGAGCCGGCGATCGGATTTCCGCGGCGAACGCACAAGAAGCCGGCATCGATCCCAGCGCCGGCGCCCGCGCCTGCACCCGCGCCGGTCGCCGCGCCGATGCCCGCACCGGTCGTGATGGAGATGCCGACGCCGGTCGTCGTCGCCGTCGAGCTTCCGCCGCCCGTGTCGCAGACGCGCGAAAAACCGGCGCTGCCGAAGCGGCGCGTGCGCGGCGACGAGCTCATCAGCGTCCTCTTCGAGTCGATGCACGATCTCAATTTCCTGCGGGACTCGATCGAAGGCGCCGACTTCTGTCTTCAGCTCGCGCTCGAAAAACTTCCGTCGCGCATCGGGATCGTGTGGCTCTACGACATCGATCGTCGCGAGTTCGTGATCGTCGCGGCGCACGGCGTCGTGCCCGACGGGCTCGTCGGCCGCCGCTTGCCCGAGACCGAGAGCACGCTTTCGTCCGCGATGCGAAAGCGCCGCGCGATCCTGCTCGCGCCCGCGGACATCGCCGAGCACGCCGGGCCCATCGGCGGCGCGCAGCACGTTCTCCTCGCGCCCGTCATGCAGGCCGGCCGATTCCTCGGCGCGATCGAGATCGCCGACGCGATCGACGGCGTCCCTTTCAGCGAGCTCGACGCGAACGCGATCACGTACATGGCCGAGCAATACGCCGAGTTCGTCGCCGCGCGCGGCGTGATACTCGACCGCGAGCGCTCGTCGGCGCCGCCCGCGCAGCGCAGCTAAGAGCTCGTCACGGCGGCTCGCAGTCGCCGTCTTGATTCGACCAGAGCTGCGTCACTTGCTCGCCGTCGATCGTCGTGAGCGAGTTGCAGATGTCGCCGATTTCGCCGCCCGCGTTGCTCTCGTCGGCGTCGCTGTACCAGCCCATTCCGGGGACCGGGTCGGTCGACATCTCCGCCATCTCGTGCGAGACGACGAGCTTGTAGCGCCCGCAGTCCGGGATGACGGCGTACGGTTCGATTTGGTCGAACGAGTGATAGCCGCCGGCGTCCACGCACGTCGCGCCGTCGCCGAGGTTCACTTCGACGCCGTTCGGCAGAAACAAAATGTACGCGTCGGCCGGCGGAATCGGCGGAAGGACCGCCGCATCTCCCGCGTCGTCGCTCGCGTCGGCGTCGTCGTCGCCCGCGTCACCCGATGTCGTTCCGTGAATGACGTTGCGCAAACGCTTGTCGAGCACGAACCAGTCGACCATGCCTTGCACGATCATCCCCGGCGTGAAAAACGCAGCGGCGTCGATTTGCGTCGCGCCGTCGTAAATCTCGTAGCCGACGCCGTACTGCGAGAGCAGCGCGCCCCAGTAGTCGCTCGACGTCACGAGCCACTGAAGGTACGCGTCGAAGCTCTGCGAGCCGTCGGCGCCCGCTTGCCCGACGTAGATCGCGCGCACGTGCGCGCCGGAGAGGACGCTCCCGCCGTGGAGCGTGAGCCGCTTGTCCGGCGTCTTCGTCGCGGCCTCGGCGGCGTCGAAGCCTCCGCCGGCGTCCATCGATTTTTTTCCGTAGACGACGTCGCTTCCCGCGTCGGTCGCGTCGCCCGAGCCGCCGCACGCGAAGGCCACGAGCAGCGGAAAAAAAGCAAAAGCATGGCGCATGCGCGGCGTCGCGAGAGCATATCGCGTAAGCTCGTGGCGTGGAAAGCGCGCGCCGCAATCGCTGGCTCTCGCACGTTCTTTTGCCGGCGGTCCTCGTCGCCGCGTTCGTGCTCGCGTACTTCACGTTCCGGACGACGTTCCAGCTCGACCGTCTGCGCCAGCAGTCGGTGCTCGAGTCCACGCTCGCGCTGGCCAACGAGAGGGCAGATCGCCTCGACAAGCGCATCATCACCGAGGACAACACCGTCTTCGCCATCGCCGACCCGACGCAGCTCTCCGACCTCACCGAGCGTTGGGTGCCGACCGCGCAGCGCGAGACGCCGACGGTCCGCGCGATCTTGATCCTCGACGACACGCACGACGTCCTCGCGTTCGCGTCGCGCGCGGGCGGCGCGTGGGGCGAGGAAGAAGATTTCCGGCGCCTGCTCGTGCGACGTCTGCTCGGCGACATGGAGCTCCGCTCGCAACCCGAGGGCGAGCTCCGTCACCTCCACAAAGTCGAAGGCGGCCAGAGCTACCTCGTGAGCTACTGGCAAAAGGTCGCGCCCGGCGCCGACGGTCAACCGCACCGCTACATCATCGTCGCGTGGCACGACATCGGACGCATCGTCAAAGACACGCTGCCGACCCTCTTCAGCGAGCCGACGCAGAGCCGGCTCAACGTGGTCGACGAGCAAGGCCGCATCATTTACGGACCGCCGCTGCGGAGCGGCGAGTTCACCGTCGGCGTGCGCATTCCGACGACGCTCTACAACTGGCGCCTGCAGGTCTCACCCGCAGCGAGCGAAGAGATCGCGCAGCGCGTGCAGAATCGAAAAACGCTCGAGCTCGTCTTCATCACGCTCTCGTGCGTCGTCATCGTCGCCGGCGTCGCCACGATTTTGCTCGCCGTCGAAAAGGAGCGCCGCCTCAACGCGCTGAAGACCGATTTCGTCGCGAACGTCTCTCACGAGCTCAAGACGCCGCTCGCGCTCGTTCGCATGTTCGGCGAGATGCTGCAGTCAGGACGCGTCGCGAGCGAAGAGAAACGAAAAGAATATCTCGACATCATCGTCAACGAGAGCGAGCGCCTCTCGAGCTTGATCGAAAACGTCCTCGACTTCGCGCGCGTCGAGCGCGGTCGCGGCGCGTACGAGCTCGCCCTCGGCGATGCGGGCGCCGTCGTCGCGCGCGCCGCGCAGCTGCTCCGTTATCGCGCGGAGCGCGAGCACGTTCGGCTCGAGGTTTCGATTCACGGCGATCTGCCCGAGTGTCACATCGACGATCGCGCTCTCCAGCTCGCGGTCATCAACCTCATCGACAACGCGATCAAGTATGGCCGCCGCGCCGACCAAGCCGACGACACGGAGAGAACCGTCCGCGTGCTGGTGGAGGCGGTCGATGGCAGCATTGCGATCCACGTATCGGACGAAGGTCGCGGCATCGCAAAAGCCGAACGCGAGCGAATTTTCGAGCGTTTCGTGCGAGGTCAAGCCGCCAAGACTGGCGAGGCCGGCATGCCCATCCGCGGCAGCGGGATCGGTCTCGCGCTCGTCCGCCACATCGCCGAGTCACACGGCGGCACGGTCAGCGTCGAGAGCGAGCTCGGCAAGGGCAGCACCTTCGTTCTGACGATCCCCGTCGCGAGCCACGGAGTCATGGCCATTGACGGAAAACGCGCACAGGATATCGTCTGAGCAGAGGCGAGATTTCTCGAGAAGAAGGTTTGGCAAGGTTTCACCATCATGGGGAATGACGACGCGAAGCTGTTCGTGGCAGGGCTGCCGGACAGCATCTCGGAAGATGTTCTGAAGCAGCTCTTCGAAGCAACGGGTGGCTCGGTCGTACAAGTGAGCCTGCCGAAAGATCGCGCGACGGGGCGACCGCGCGGCTTCGGTTTCGTGACGATGTCGAGCGCGCAGCAAGCGCAAGCTGCGCGCGATGCGCTCGATGGATCCTTGCAATCGGGTCGCTCGATCTCCGTGCGTCCGTTTCAAGCGGAGCCGCCGCGTCGCGGCGAGGGCGGACCGCCGTCGTCGCGCGGACCGGGTGGACCGGGCGGGCCGGGCGGCCCGCGTCCGATGGGCGGCGCAGGTCCCGGCGCGCCGGACCGCACGCTCTACGTCGGTAACCTTCCGTACGACTGCACGCAGCCGGAGCTCGAGACGCTCATCAACGGCGCGACCGCCGGCAACGGCCAAGTGGTGCGCGTGCACATGCCGATGGACGCCGACGGTCGCAAGCGCGGCTTCGGCTTCGTGACGATGTCGAGCGCCGAGACCGCGAAGGCCGCGGCCGAGTCGCTGAAGACGGCCGACCTTCGCGGGCGTCGTCTCGTCGTCAACCTCGCGCATCCGAAAGGCGAGCGCCCCGCGGGCGGCGGCTATGGCGGCGGTGGCGGCTATGGTGGCGGAGGCGGTGGCGGGGGCGGCGGTGGCTACAGCGGCGGCACGGGTTTCGGTCCGCCCGCGCCCCCCGGCGGAAGAAAAACGTTCGACAGCGATCGGCGCCGCAAGCAACACGGCTCCGGCGGCGAAGACGGTCCCCCGCGCAAAGGCGGCGGCAAAGGCGTGAAGTCGGACCCGGACGACGACCGCTGGGACAAGCGCGACTGGGGCGACGACGAGTAGAGCCGTCGGCTGACGGCTACAACCCCGCGTGCGCCACGAGGTGACCGTCGAACGTCACGTCCGCGGCGGGCGGAACGCCCTTGCCGGACGGCGTCGCTTGGGCGCCTTCGTCCAAGTACGGTTTCAAATTCACGCTCGTCGGCGTGAGCTTGAACGTCTGAACGCAGCCGGGATTCGAGCCGCTCGCGATGACCGCCGGGGGCAACGTCGTGCCCGGTTTGGTGCTCGCGATCGAGATCGAGAGGTCGTCGACGAAGTCGAAGCAGCCGCTGCCGGTGATCGAAAGGCTCAGCGACGTCAGCGTCACGGTCGAGATGACGCCGCTCACGCCATCATTTTTGGCTTGTTGCGCGACGTCGATGTCGATCGGAAAAGCCGGCAAGGTCACGTCGATCGCGACGCCCGCGGCGTTCGCGGCAGCGTTGCCGGGGGCGGTCTCCTGCGGAATGTCGTACGGGATGTCGAACCCGATCGACGTCGACCCGAGGTTGAGGCTGCAAGCGGTGACGAAAAGAAGCGCGAGAGGACGCATCGCTCACCCATAGCACCGCTTGACAGCGGGCCGTGCGCGGGTAGATTCCGCCGCCCGCCATGCGCGATTTGATCAAGATGACGTGCGGCAACTGCGGCCGCGCCAACTACACGACGACGAAGAACAAGCGGACGATGTCCGACAAGTTCGAGATCAAAAAATTCTGCCCCGTGTGCCGGAAGCACTTCCCGCACAAAGAAGGCAAGATCTCGAAAGCCTGATGCGCCGCGACGACTGAGCATACGTTCAACGCTTCGGGCGTAGGCAGGTAGACACGGCGGGGCCGCTCTTGGTAGAAGCGGGCGGCCCATGGTCTTCGACTGGTTGAGCGGCCTGTTCTCGAACGATCTCGCGATCGATCTCGGGACCGCGAACACGCTCATCTACGTGAAGGGCAAAGGCATCGTCTCGTGCGAGCCTTCGGTCGTCGCAGTCCAGCGCGACGCGCGCGGCGGCAACAAGGTGCTCGCCGTCGGACGCGAGGCCAAAGAAATGCTCGGCCGCACGCCGGGCAACATCCGCGCGGTGCGCCCGCTGCGGGACGGCGTCATCGCCGATTTCGAAATCACCGAGGCGATGCTCCGCTACTTCATCGCGCGCGCGCACAACCGCCGCACGCTCGTGAAGCCGCGCATCATCATCTGCGTTCCTTTCGGCATCACCGAGGTCGAGAAGCGCGCGGTCAAAGAGAGCGCCGAGAGCGCGGGCGCGCGCGAAGTCTATTTGATCGAGGAGCCAATGGCCGCGGCGATCGGCGCAGGCCTGCCCATCACCGAGCCGAGCGGCAACATGGTCGTCGACATCGGCGGCGGCACGACCGAGGTCGCCGTCATCTCGCTCGCGGGCATCGTCTATTCGCAGTCGGTCCGCGTCGGCGGCGACAAGATGGACGACGCGATTCAGGCTTATTTGAAGCGCAAATACAACTTGGCGGTGGGCGAGCAGACGGCCGAGCGCATCAAGATGCAAATCGGCAACGCCTATCCGCTCGAGGCGCAGACGACGACCGAAGTGAAGGGCCGCGACCTCGTCGCCGGCGTGCCGAAGACCGTCGTGGTCAACTCGGACGAGATCCGCGAGGCGCTCATGGAGCCGCTCAACGCGATCGTCGAAGCGGTCTTGCTGGCCCTCGAGAAGACGCCGCCCGAGCTCGCCGCCGACATCGTCGACAAGGGCATCGTGCTCACCGGCGGCGGCGCGCTCCTCAAGAATCTCGATGTCCTTCTCCGTGAGGAGACGGGCTTGCCGGTGATGGTGTCGGACGATCCGATCAGCGCGGTCGTGCTCGGCAGCGGCAAGACGCTCGACCACATGGAGCTCCTCAAGGAGGTCACGATCGGCTGAACCGATCGTGAGCAGTACCCGTGTCTCCGCTCAAGCGCTATCGGGACGCGGCGATCGTAGCCATCCTACTCGCCGTTCCGTTCTTCATGCTCCGCGCGAACATGAAGAAGCCGGAGAATTTGAACGCGCTCGATCGCGCGCTTTTGCGCGTGTCGGCGCCGATCGAGTACGGCGCGGCGACGCTCGCGCGCGGCATCTCGAGCGTCGTCTCCGACTACGTTTATTTGGTCGACGTCAAAAAAGACAACGCGCGCCTCGCGTACGACAACGCGCGCCTTCGCGAGAACGTGCATCGGCTCGAACAAGCGCAAACCGAAAATCAGGATCTGCGGCGACTCCTTCAGCTGCGCGAGAACACGCCGGGCGAGACGATCAGCGCGCTCGTCGTCGGCAAAGACTTCAACGAGTTTTTCCGCGTGACGCGCGTCGTGCTCGACCGCGGCTCGCGTGACGTGCGGCCGAACATGCCGGTCATCGCGCCGGACGGGGTCGTCGGCGTCGTGCTCCACGTCTCGGGCGACGAGGCCGACGTGCAGCTCGCGGTCGACGCGTCGTTCGTGGTCGACGTCGAGGACGAGCGCACCAAAGCGCGCGGCTTCGTGCGCGGCACCGGAGACGCGTCCAAGCACACGTGCCGCGTCGAGGCGGTCGACTCGCGCGATCTCGTCGAGCTCGGCGACTTGCTCGTGACCAGCGGCAAGGGCATGCGATTTCCGCGGGGCCTCCCGGTCGCGCGCATCACCAAAGTGAACAAGCGCGAGCTCGGCCGCGCGCAAGAAGTGGAAGCGACGCCGACCGTCGACTTCACGCGTCTCGACTCGGTGCTCATTCTGCTCACGCCGCCCGGCGAGCACGAGTCGGTGGAGAACGGCGCGCCGAAGAAGGATCGGAAATAGCGATGCCCACCGCCGTCCTCGTCGGCGTCGGCCTCGCGCTCACGCTCCTTCAGTCGAATTTGTTTCGGCTGGTCGGCTGGATTCACGTGCCGGGGCTCGTGCCTTCGCTCGTGTTGCCGCTCGTCGTTTACATGGGCGTTTCCGAGTTCGGGCTCGCGCGCGGCGCGGCGATCGCGTTCGTGTTCGGATACGCGACGGACTTGATCGGCATCGCGCCGATCGGGCTCTACACGTTCACGTACGTCGCGCTCTTCGTGCTCGCGCGCGCGGCGGGCTCGCGCTTCGCGGCGCAGACGGCGCTCATGCAGCTCGTGCTCGGGCTCGGCTTCGCGTTCGTGCAGAGCTTGATGGTCCTCGTCTTGCTCGCGATTTTCGGGCGAGAGCCGTACGTGCCGCGCGCGCTTTATCCGCTCGCGCTTCCGCACGTGCTCGCGACGGGCGTCGTCTCGCCGCCGCTGTTTCGGCTCGCGCGCCGCATCCAAATGGTGCGGTCGTGAGCAACCTGCTCGTTCCGCGCGAGGGCGCGTCCGAGTTTCGAAAGCGCTACAAATGGTTCGCCGCCGCCGCGCTCCTCGCGTTCATGGTGCTCGTCGGCCGGCTCTTTCAGCTCCAAGCGCTGCAAGGCTCGGAGTACGCCGCGATCGCGCACGAGAACATCGTGCGACGCGCGCCGGTGCCGACGATTCGCGGAACGATTCGCGACGCGTACGGGCACGTCATCGCGTCGAGCCGGCCGTCGTCGAACGTGACCGTCGTCCCCGGTCGCGCGATGCCGAGCGTCGTTGCGGGGCGGCGTCCGTCGTCGGTCTCCGACGCGCCCGACACGTGGGCGAAGCTCGCCGAGATGCTTCGCATGAATCCCGACGAGCGCTCGCATTTCGAAGCGCGCCTCAAGAGCGCGTGCGAGTCGACGTCGTGGCAAGATTCGCCGGAAGAGCGGCGTCGCAGCCGGTGCTGGCGTCCGATGCTCGTGCGCGAGGACATCTCGCGCGACATCGAAGCGCTCCTCCGCGAGCACGCCGCGGATCTCGTCGGCGCCGAAATCGTGACGACGCCGGTTCGTTACTACCCGTACAAAAATTTGAGCTCGCACGTGCTCGGCTACGTCGGCGAAATCGACGCCGACACGCTCGCGAAGCTCCGGCCGCCTGGCTACGACGAGATGTCGGCGGAGCAAAAACAAAAGCTCAACCCGCTCGACTACGACGTCGGCGACGCGGTCGGCGCGACCGGCGTCGAGCGCGCGTGGGAGAGTTATCTGCGAGGGCAGGCGGGTTGGGAGAAGCGCGTCATCGACGCGCACGGCCGCTATCACTCGGGGCCCGAAGCCGAGCGACTGCTCGACGATCCGAAGCGGCAAGACCCGATCCCCGGGCGCGACTTGCGTCTCACGATCGACATCGAGCTCATGCAGTCGATCGAGCGATCGATGCGACCGTATGCGGCGGGCGCGGCGGTCGTCGTCGACGTGCGCACCGGGCGCGTGCTCGCGGCGTACAGCAAGCCTGATTTCGACCCGAACGACCTCAGCGGATCCGGCGGAAAAGCGCGGGTTCGCGAGACCTACGCGCGTCTCTCGAGCGATCCGCTCCGCCCGCTGCTCGACAAAACGATGAGCGGCGCGTTCCAACCGGGCTCCACGTTCAAGCCGTTCTCGGCCCTCGCGGCGCTCGAGGGCAACACGCCCGGCTCGCTCCTGCTCGACCCCGAGCAGAAAGAACGATGCGACGGCTTCTTGATGTTCGGCCGCCGCATCTTCCACTGCACCCACGTGCACGGCAAAGTGAACATGCACGACGCGATCGCGGCTTCGTGCAACGTCTACTTCTTCAAGCTCGCCGAGACCGTCGGCATGGATCGCATCGCGAAGATGGCCGCCGACTTCGGGCTCGGCGAAAAAACCGGGCTCGGCACGAACCCGGAAGCCGCTGGCCGCGTGCCGAATCGAAGCTGGTACGCGCTTCGCTACCAAGGCCAGTTCCGCATCGGCTTCACGTTGAACGAAGCGATCGGGCAGGGCGACACGCTCGTGACACCGCTGCAGCTCGCGCTCGCGTACGGCGCGCTCGCGAACGGCGGCACGCTCTACTCGCCCGAGATCGTGCGCGCGATCGAGACGAGCGACGGCGAGATCGCGCAGGAGTTTTCGCCGCGCGTGCGACCGCACAAAGTCGACGTGAAGCCCGAGAACCTCACGCGCGTGGTCGAGGCGCTCCGCGCGGTCGTCGACGATCCGCGCGGCACGGCTTATCCGGTGCGCGATCCTGCGCTCGACATCGCCGGAAAAACCGGTACGGCGCAGACCGGGTACATCCCGAAGAAAGGCGACGACGCGAAGAAGATCGCCTACTACTCGCGCGACCACGCGTGGTTCGCGGCGTTCGCGCCGTCGCGCGCGCCCGAGGTCGCGGTCGTCGTCTTCATCGAGCACGGCGGGTCGGGCCCGACCGTCGCCGCGCCGCTCGCGATTCAAATCGTCCGCGAGTACGAGCGCCTCGCGCAAGCGCGCGGCCCGCACGTGAAGCCGCTTCCGCCGCCGCCGCCGCATTACGTTTTGCCCAAGCCGCCGCAGCCGCCGCCCGACACGAGCGCGCAAGCCGAAGACGCCGGCGAGACGCCGCCCGACACCGACGCGAGCGACGAAGGCGGGTCGCCGTGAGCGCGTCGGCGTATCGCACGCTCCGCGCGGGCTCGGCGCGCCGGCTCCTCGACTCGCCGCGCGATCGTTTCGACTGGGCGCTGTTCCTCGTCACCGCCGCGCTCGCCGTCATCGGCGTCGTGAACTTGTATTCTGCAACGAGCGTCGTCCGCGCGTCGCTCTCCGATCTCTACGTGCAGCAAGTCTACTGGCTCGTCGCCGGCGGCATCCTCGCGGCGCTCGCCGCGGCGATCGACTACCGCTGGATCGAACGCTACGGCTACGCGATTTACGGCTTCGGCGTCGTCCTCCTCCTGCTCGTCTTCGTGCTCGGTCGCGACATCCGCGGCAGCTCCCGCTGGATTCAGATCGGCTCGTTCAGCCTGCAGCCGAGCGAGTTCATGAAGATCTTCCTCATCGTCGCGCTCGCGAAATATCTCCACAACGACCCGAAGTCCGAAGGCCGCAAGCTACGCGATCTCGTCGTCCCCGCGGCGTTCGCGGCGCTGCCGGTCATGCTCGTCTTGCGTCAGCCCGACCTCGGGACCGCGCTCATCCTGCTGCTCATCTTCGCGAGCATCGGCGCGCTCATGCGCATCCAGCGACGGAGCCTCGCGTGGCTCGCGGGCACGTCGGTCGTAGGCGGCTGGGTGAGCTGGAATTACCTCCTCAAGCCGTATCAAAAGCAGCGCATCACGTCCTTCTTGAACCCGGAGGCGAACCTCCTCGGCGCCAACTGGCACGCGCACCACGCGCGCGTCGCGATCGGCGCGGGCCGCATCTTCGGCGAAGGTTTCATGCGCGGCACGCAGAACCAGTTTTTGTTCTTGCCGGACCAGTACACCGACTTTCCGTTCCCCGTGTTCGCGGAGGACTGGGGATTCGTCGGCTGTCTCGTGCTCGTGGGACTCTATGCGTTTTTGATCCTGTGGGGCATCCGCGTGGCGCAGTCGGCGCGCGATCGCTTCGGCGCGGTGCTGGCGATCGGCGTGTCGGCGCTGCTCTTCTGGCACGTGTTCTTCAACCTCGGGATGGTGACCGGGATGCTGCCGGTCGTGGGCGTGACGTTGCCGCTCTTTTCGTACGGGGGCTCGAGCGTGATGACGGTGATGATCGGACTCGGGCTGTTGATGAACGTGTCGGTGCGGAGACATCAGATCGCGCCGAGGATTTGATTGTTTTTTCGAGCTCCCCCCGCTCGTGCTCGCTGACGTGCTCGCCGCGCGCGCGCCTCCGCAATGCGTGCAATGTACATACTTCGGCGCGCGAGCGGCCCCCTCACGCCGTCGGCTTCGCCGCCGGCGAGGGGGCGGGGTGTCCGGTGAACGCGCTGGGGAATCAAAACTGTTTCGCTCGCAGCAAGTTGCGTCGCGATCGGATGCGCGTACGCGAAGGGCCGTCGTTTC